>JBFFIE010000014.1:0-42833 GCA_041556555.1 Gammaproteobacteria bacterium | reverse complement strand
TTTCTTTATCTGACCGCAGAAGTGCCTGCAGAAACACGGCTGATTCTGCCCTTTATCAAATCGATCAGCTTTGATATGGGAATTTTTTATATCGTCTTTACGTATTTCGTCATTGTCGGCAGCAGCAATGCGGTTAATCTCACTGATGGTCTGGATGGACTGGCTATTATGCCCACGGTGCTGGTTGCCGGTGCTCTTGCCATCTTCGCCTATGCCACAGGCCATGTGCGATTTTCCGAGTACCTAGGTATTCCCTATGTACCCGGCGTCGGTGAAGTCGCGATTATTTGCGGGGCAATCGTGGGCTCCGGTCTCGGCTTCCTCTGGTTTAATACGTATCCAGCCCAGGTCTTTATGGGCGATATCGGCGCCCTGGCACTGGGCGCTGCTATCGGAATCATTGCCGTGCTCGTGCGCCAGGAGCTGGTGTTGTTCATCATGGGCGGCGTGTTTGTCGTTGAGACACTCTCGGTCGTTTTACAGGTGGCCTCGTACAAAATGACCGGCCGCCGGATCTTTCATATGGCACCCCTGCATCATCATTACGAACTGAAAGGCTGGCCGGAACCAAGGGTGATTGTCAGGTTCTGGATCATCACCGTCATTCTCGTGCTGGTGGGGCTCGCCAGCCTGAAGATACGTTGAGGTCATGAACATTGATTGTATTCGCGGAACTGGCAGCAGATATGGAAGGACAGAGTAAAAAAATTGACACGGTGATCGTCGGTATGGGAAATACCGGACTGTCCTGTGCCCGTTATCTGGCTAAACAAGGCGTTGAATTTGCCATGTTGGATACACGCGAGCAGCCGCCAATGGCGGATACAATCAGCAGAGAATTTCCAGGTATCCTGCTGTCACCGGGAGGGCTTGACGAGGAATTGATACTGAGTGCCCGCCGGATCATTGTTAGCCCCGGAATATCTTCAAATCTGCCGCTATTCCAGAAAGCTAAGGCCGATGGTTGCGTTGTCGTGGGTGATATCGAGTTGTTTTGCGAGGTATCCGGGGCACCGGTAATCGCTATCACAGGATCCAACGGTAAAAGCACGGTGACCAGTCTGCTGGCAGAAATGGCGAAGGCCGATGGACGTAAATGTGCCGTCGGAGCCAACCTGGGAACACCGGCGCTGGATTTGCTTTCAGAAGGCAAGGTCGATCACTACATATTGGAACTGTCCAGTTTCCAGCTTGAGACCGTATCCAGATTAAATGCCGTGGCTGCCGTTGTGCTGAACATCTCAGACGACCACATGGACCGTTACAACACGCTTGCCGAATATGCTGCAGCAAAAGCAAGAATCTTTAATGGTAACGGGGTCATGGTACTTAACGGGGATGATCCTCAGGTTATGAACATGCAGCGTGAAGGCAGGGAGATGTATACCTTTTCGGCGGCTGAACCAGATGATCATAATTATGGCCTGCGGACTTATGACGATGAAGTCTGGCTGGTCCGGGGTCAAGAAAAGATCATCCGCCGCAACGAGATAAAACTAATCGGTGATCATAATATTGCCAATGTGCTGGCCGCTATTGCTTTGGCTGATGTCATGAACATTTCACGTTCGGCCATGTTCAGGGTATTAATGTATTTCACCGGACTCCCACACCGGTGCCAATGGGTAGCTGAAAATGATGGGGTTAACTGGTACAACGATTCCAAGGGTACCAATGTAGGTGCAGCCATCGCCGCTATCAAGGGGCTGGGTAACAGGGGCCGGATCATTCTCATTGCAGGCGGTGAAGGGAAAGGCGCAGATTTTACCCCGCTCGCGGATGTTGCAAGGGAATATTTGTCTGCCGCCGTCCTCATCGGTCGGGACGCAGCAAAAATCAGGAATGTTCTCACCGGGATTATCCCTCTCGTAGATGCTACGGACATGTCCGCTGCTGTTCATGCAGCAGCCATGCTCGCAAAAGTCGGCGATGATGTTTTGTTATCCCCGGCCTGTGCCAGCCTCGATATGTTTGAAAATTATCAGGACCGTGGTGATGCCTTTGTCGAAGCAGTAAAAAAACTGGTGGCAGGTAAATGAGACAGGCAGTTCCAAAGACCAACTCTTTCATCAATCAGCAGGCGTTCTATGGCTATGACGCCTGGTTGTTTGCCGTGGCCCTTATTCTTGTCGGTCTGGGACTGGTGATGGTCGCATCTGCTTCCATCAGTGTTGCCGAAAGGCAGCTGCATGAACCGCTGTTTTATTTCTGGAGGCAATTGATGTCAGTTGCCCTTGGTTTTATGGCCGCGTTGATCGTAATAAAAATACCTATGGTTTTCTGGCAAAAGATCAACCCGCTGCTCTTATTCTTGTCATTTGTATTACTGACAATTGTGCTGATACCGGGAATTGGTTACGAGGTTAATGGCAGTATGCGCTGGATTAATACCTGGCCACTGCCGTTACAGGCATCCGAGCCGGTCAAATTTTTTGTGATTGCTTATCTTGCCGGTTATATGGTCAGACGATCAGAGGAGATCAGGACAAGTTTTTCCGGCTTCATTAAGCCAATTATTATTCTCACGGTTCTTTCAGCATTGCTCCTGATCGAACCAGACTACGGCGCGAGCGTCGTACTCTTCATCACCGCACTGGGTATGTTGTTTCTGGGTGGTGTGCCCTTGAGCCGTTTCTTCTCCTGGATGGCAGTTGCGGTCTCCGCATTGGCAGCCATTGCGGTTTTGTCACCCTACCGAATGCAGCGGCTGGTTAGTTTTGTTGATCCCTGGCAGGACCCATTCAATTCAGGCTTTCAGTTGACCCAGGCCTTGATAGCTTTTGGCCGTGGTGACTGGTTTGGTGTCGGGTTGGGCAGCAGTATACAGAAACTCTTCTACCTCCCGGAGGCACATACTGATTTTGTTTTTGCTGTATTGGCAGAGGAGTTGGGGCTTTTCGGCAGTCTGCTGGTGATACTGCTGTTTTCATTTATTGTCTGGCGCGCCTTTGTCATCGGCCAGCTTGCCCAGGCAAGGGGCGAGAGTTTTTCAGCCTACTTTGCCTATGGTATCGGCCTCCTGCTTGGTGGACAGGCGTTTATCAACCTGGGCGTAAATATGGGGGTATTACCGACCAAGGGACTGACCTTACCGCTGATCAGCTATGGCGGTAACAGTATGATTGTGACTTGCCTGTTGCTGGCTATTTTGCTGCGCATCGAATACGAAAACCGTCATTCAAGACGGACGGTAGGTGTCTATGGCAAATAGACCTATCTTGATCATGGCAGGTGGTACCGGTGGACACGTGTATCCGGCACTGGCGGTTGCCGATTATCTGCATGGGCGGGGCATCCCCTTATTCTGGTTGGGCACCCGTAAGGGCATCGAATCGCGCGTGGTGCCTGGCAAGGGATATACTCTCTTGACCATTCACGTCAGTGGCCTCAGGGGCAAAGGTTTGATCAAGTGGGTATTTGCCCCGCTAATTATTCTGGTTGCAGTGGTTCAGGCTATGGGACTTCTGATCCGGATCCGTCCAGCGGCGGTACTCGGCATGGGTGGCTTTGCCAGCGGTCCCGGGGGCCTCGCCGCATGGCTTATGCGTATTCCGCTGTGTGTGCATGAACAAAATGCCATTGCCGGGATGACTAACCGTCTCTTGGCACCACTCGCCTGCAGGGTTATGCAGGCGTTTCCCAAGACCTTTACTGAAAAGTATGCTCCGCACACTACCGGCAACCCGGTCCGTAATGGAATTCACGCCATTCCCGGACCAGCCGAGCGGTATCCTGAGCATGACAGTCGCCTGCTGCGGGTTTTGATCCTTGGCGGCAGTCAGGGAGCGCGAGCACTGAATGAGGTTTTTCCCAGGGCCATGGCAAACCTGCCTGATGGAATAGACATTGATATCTGGCATCAATGCGGTGAACGGCTGCTCGATGAAACCACCCGTCTCTATGAGCAAACAGGCTGTAAGGTAAAGCTTGTCGCCTTTATTGAGGACATGGCGGCCGCCTATAGCTGGGCGGATCTGGTGATATCTCGCTCAGGAGCATTAACAGTTGCCGAGGTTGCCGCTGCTGGCGTAGCTTCAGTACTGATTCCCTTTCCATTTGCTGTTGATGATCATCAAACAGCAAATGCCCGCTACCTGTCCGATAGTGGAGCTGCTTTGCTATTACCTGAGCATGAACTGGATGCCGGAGTATTGACCGAACTACTGGCAGATTTGTACCGGGATCGGAAAAGGCTTATCGGTATGGCAGTAAAAGCGAGACAGCTTTCCTGGCCGGATGCTACTCACCGGGTTGCTGAAACCTGTCTGGAGGTGGCGTATGCCTGAGACCAGCGATCAACCACTTGGCCGCGTCAGACATGTTCATTTTGTCGGTATTGGCGGTGCCGGCATGAGTGGTATTGCCGAGGTATTGCATAACCTCGGGTATACCGTCTCGGGATCTGACAAAAATGAAAACAAGGTAACCTCACGCCTGAAATCACTGGGTATTCATGTCGTCCGTGGTCACGAACCCGGCCATGTGGAAAACAGCGATGTTGTGGTTTATTCCAGCGCCGTCAGTCAGGACAATTCCGAGCTACAGGAAGCACGCCTACGCCGTATACCGATTATCCCCCGGGCGGAAATGCTGGCTGAATTGATGCGTTTTAAACATGGTATCGCCGTGGCTGGTACGCATGGGAAAACAACCACCACCAGTTTAATCGCCAGTGTACTTGCAGAGGGTGGACTGGATCCCACCTATGTCATTGGTGGTCTGCTAAACAGATCCGGATCTCATGCAAGGCTTGGTAAAGGTAAATACCTGGTTGCAGAAGCTGACGAAAGTGACGCCTCGTTTCTGCATCTGCAACCGATCATCGCTGTGCTGACCAATGTCGATGCAGATCATCTTGAAAATTATTCCGGCGATTATTTTCTCCTGCAGAAAAACTTTCTGGATTTCCTGCAGAACCTGCCATTTTATGGACTTGCAGTGGTGTGTATGGACGACAAGGGCAGCCGGGCTTTACTGGATCAAATCACAAAACCGGTCATGACTTACGGGGTCGATTACGAAGCGGATATTCATGCACGTGTACTAGAACACAATAAAACCAAAACCCTGTTTTCAGTTTCACGCAAGCACAAACCTGACTGGATACAGGTCCAATTGAATCTCCCGGGCAAACACAATGTGCAAAACGCGCTGGCTGCTATTGCGGTCGCGTACGAACTCGGTATTGAAGAAGCTGCCATTATCAGGGCACTGGAAAATTTTGAAGGCATCGCCAGACGTTGCCAGGTCATCGGCACCATCCATATCGATAACAAGAAAGCCACATTGATAGATGATTATGCACATCATCCCCGGGAGATATCCGCGACCTTGCAGGCCATCAAAAAAGGCTGGCCTGATCACAGGTTGATTGTCATATTCCAGCCGCATCGTTACTCGAGAACCCGGGATCTGTTTGAAGATTTTGTACAGGTCCTCTCAGAAATCGATGTTTTATTCATGCTTGAGCTTTATACAGCAGGGGAGTCACCGATCACCGGCGCGGACAGTCGCTCATTATGCAGGGCCATAAGGATGCGTGGCCAGGTTGATCCCATTTTTATCGAAAACCGGGAAGAGATTGGTGGTCTGTTAGAAGGTGTTTTGCGTGACAAGGATATAGTCCTTGTGCTCGGAGCGGGTGACGTGGCTGCGGTCGCTACCTCTGTCTGGCAGCAATATGGTGAGCAGGATGTTCGGCATTAACGTGTTGGCAATTTATGAGACAGAAAGTTATTGGAAAAGCACAACTACTCAGGAAAGCATGTGTGCGCAAACTATGGACAAATCAGAAATCAAGGTGAAGGGTTTGCTGAAAACGGATGAACCCATGGCCCGGCATACGTCATGGCGGGCTGGTGGCCATGCCCGGCAATATTTTGAACCGGCTGATCTTGATGACTTGTGTCATTTTTTAGCCGCGCTTGAACCCGATGAGCCGGTCCTGATGCTGGGTCTTGGGAGTAATCTGTTGGTCCGTGATGGTGGCTTTCCCGGTAGTGTCATCGCACTTGGCAAGTCATTCAGCCGGATCGAAATCAGCGATTCTACCGCAACAGTCTTTGCTGATGCTGGTGCTGCCTGTGCAAAGGTGGCAAGGGCGAGCGCAAAAAAAGGCCTCAAAAATGCAGAATTCCTCGCCGGAATTCCCGGGACCATGGGTGGTGCGCTGGCGATGAATGCTGGCGCTTTCGGCGGGGAAACCTGGAACATCGTCCGCATGGTTACCACGGTTGATCGTTCCGGAACGATACATCGACGTTCTCCCGACGAATTCCAGGTGTCCTATCGTGATGTCAGATTACCGGCGGAGGAGTGGTTTATTTCTGTTGAATTACAGCTGGAAAATGATCCTGAGGGCGTGGCTGAACGATCTATCAAACAATTACTTGATAAACGGGCTTCAAGTCAGCCCATGGGGCTGCCAAGTTGCGGCTCGGTGTTTCGTAACCCGCCGAATGATCACGCGGCCAGATTGATCGAGTCTGCCGGACTCAAGGGCAAGAGCATCGGCATGGCATGCGTTTCTGACAAGCATGCAAATTTCATTATTAATCTGGGTGGCGCAAGTGCGAGAGACATTGAGTCATTGATAAAACATGTACAAGCGACTGTCAGGGAAAACTTTTCAGTCGATTTACAGACCGAAGTAAAGATTATTGGTAATGAAGCATAACCACACATATCAACCGAAAGATTACGGGAAAGTCGCTGTACTGATGGGCGGGTTGTCGGCTGAGCGGGAGATTTCGCTGGAAAGCGGTCAAGCTGTCCTCAAGGCGCTGCTCAACAAGGGAGTGGATGCGCACTCGGTCGATGTTGGAAAGGACATTTGGCAAGTACTGGGTCGATCAGGATTTGACCGGGCCTTTGTTATTCTGCATGGGAGAGGAGGAGAAGATGGAGTAATCCAAGGGGCACTTGAAGCTATGAACCTGCCTTATACCGGCAGCGGTGTGATTGGTTCGGCACTCGCAATGGACAAGATCAGGAGTAAGCGTATCTGGCAAAGCTGTGAATTACCAACACCCGGGTTTGCTGAGATTCACAATGAAACGGACTGGAACCTCCTTGTTGAAGAACTCGGCCTACCCATCATGGTGAAACCCTCGCATGAAGGTTCAAGTTTTGGCGCCAGTAAGGTGAAACATGCCGATGATCTTGAAAAAGCATGGCGTGCTGCGGCGGAGTATGACACTGACGTGGTAGCCGAACAATGGATCACCGGTGGTGAATATACGATCCCGATTCTAGGCAGACAGGTCTTGCCCATGATTCGCCTGCTTACACCGAGAGAGTTTTATGATTATGAAGCGAAGTATGTTGAGGACACGACACAATACCTTTGCCCTTGTGGTCTTGAAGAAATAATTGAGAGGGAGTTGGGAAAACTTGCACTGTCTGCTTTTGATGCGCTCGGCGCCTATGGTTGGGGAAGGGTAGACATGATGCTTGATGAGAACCAGAAACCCTGGCTGATAGAAGTCAATACGGTTCCAGGTATGACCAGTCACAGCCTGGTTCCCATGGCGGCCAAACAGGCCGGTCTGGATTTTGATGATCTGGTTTTGGCAATTCTCGATACCTGTATGCGTAAAAAGACATCGAGGGCCGCCTGAATGGATACCTTGATACAAATGTCGAGAGAAATGCAACGGGAATTACCGGAGAATAACAGACAACGACGACTACTGTACGAATTACTGGCCCTGGTTCTGTTTGCAGGCCTGGTTGGCTGGTTGATGACCAACTTGCTTAATCCGGAAACCTTGCCTATTCGCCAGGTCAGGATAGAAGGCGAGTTCAAATATCTTTCGCCTGAAGTGTTACGCGACAGGGCGGAGTCACATGTAAAAGGCGGCTTTTTTAATATCAACGTTGCTGAGGTCAGGGACAGATTACTGGCTGAGCCCTGGGTTCGTAGTGTGTCCGTTCACCGCGTATGGCCAGACTCATTGCAGGTTTTTATTACCGAGCAAATTGCTGTTGCTGCCTGGAAAGACTCCGGTCTTCTTAACAGACAGGGCGAATATTTTTCACCTGACAGATCCACCTTCCCGAAGGGGCTGCCGATTATCAGCGGGCCTGATGGGTATCACGAACAAATGGTTGATAAATACTACACACTGCAAAAACAACTGGAACCGTTTGCGCTGAATTTACAAAAATTGTCACTGGATGATCGGCGTGCCTGGAGCCTGGAGCTGGATAATGGTCTGGTGATTTTACTGGGAAGAAAGAACTTCAGGGGAAGGTTCAACAGATTTATTACGCTGGTCCCCCTGTACCTCAACAGGAAGATAGATAAAGCAGAACAGATTGACATGCGCTATCCAAACGGGTTTGCAGTGAAGTGGAAAAGCGATAATCCCACACTTAATGCCGGCAGTGGAGCATTATAAAAATGGCAAAAAAGACTGAAAGAAAAATGATTGTTGGCTTGGACATTGGAACCTCCAAGGTTGTGGCTATTGTTGGTGAAATTACAGCAGATGATGAAGTTGAAATCATCGGCCTGGGTTCCAGTCGATCACGAGGTCTAAAAAAGGGAGTCGTCGTAAATATTGAGTCAACAGTTCATTCCATACAAAGGGCAATCGAAGAAGCCGAATTGATGGCCGGTTGTAATATTCATTCCGTATTTGCCGGAATTGCCGGAAGCCATATACGCAGTCTGAATTCGAACGGAATCGTAGCTATTCGAGACAATGAAGTTACTTTCGGTGATGTCGATCGTGTTATTGATGCAGCGAGTGCTGTCGCAATCCCGGCAGATCAAAAAATCCTGCATATCCTGCCCCAGGAATTCGTGATTGATAACCAAGAAGGGGTCAGGGAACCTGTAGGCATGTCCGGGGTGAGGCTGGAAGTGAAGGTTCACATGGTGACCGGTGCCGTCAGTGCCGCCCAGAACATTATTAAATGTGTCCGCCGCTGTGGGCTGGAAGTCGATGACATCATTCTGGAACAACTGGCATCAAGCTATTCAGTATTGACCGAGGACGAGAAGGAACTGGGAGTTTGCCTTGTGGATGTCGGCGGGGGTACCACGGACATCGCAGTATTTCGCGACGGGGCTATTCAGCATACCGCCGTCATCCCGATTGCGGGCGACCAGGTTACGAATGACATTGCTGTTGCACTCAGAACACCTACCCAGCATGCGGAAGATATCAAGGTTCAATATGCATGTGCACTTACCCAACTGGCAAATTCAGAGGAAACCATAGAGGTACCGAGTGTGGGTGATCGCGCCCCGAGACGCCTGGCCAGACAAACACTGGCGGAGGTGGTTGAACCGCGCTATGAGGAACTGTTTACCCTGGTACAAGCGGAACTCAGGCGCAGTGGTTATGAAGACATGATAGCTGCCGGCATTGTTCTCACGGGAGGCAGTTCAAAAATGGAAGGTGTTGTTGAGCTTGCCGAGGAAATATTTCATATGCCGGTGAGAATTGGCCTGCCTCAGCATGTCACTGGTCTTTCTGATGTGGTCAAAAATCCAATTTATTCTACAGGTGTAGGTCTGTTGTTGTTTGGGCGCAAGCACATTACCGAAAACCTGGCGCCCATCGGGGTGGGCAAGGGTTTTAGGAGTGTTTTTGAAAGAATGAAGAGTTGGTTTCAGGGTAATTTTTAATATTGGGGAATAAAACTAAGGAGGTCTAACCATGTTTGAACTCGTCGATGCAGAAAATTCAACTGCGATTATAAAAGTCATAGGTGTTGGTGGCGGTGGTGGTAATGCCGTTGAACATATGGTCAATGCAAGTATCGAGGGTGTGGATTTTATCTGCGCCAACACGGATGCACAGGCCTTAAAAAAATCTTCCTCCAAGACCGTATTACAACTCGGCCATAATGTTACCAAAGGGCTAGGTGCTGGCGCGGACCCGGATATTGGCAGACAGGCCGCACTGGAAGACCGGGACCGGATTATGGATGTCCTTGAGGGATCCGATATGGTCTTTATTACCGGCGGCATGGGTGGAGGTACCGGTACGGGTGCTGCACCTATCGTTGCCCAAGTGGCAAAAGAGATGGGAATCCTTACTGTCGCGGTAGTTACCCGGCCATTTGGTTTCGAAGGCAAGAAACGTGCGGCGGTTGCTGATCAAGGCATCAAGGAAATAGGCCAGTTCGTCGATTCCCTGATCACCATACCCAATGAAAAACTCCTGAGTGTTCTGGGCAGGGAAATAAGTCTTTTGAATGCCTTCAGCGCAGCCAACGATGTATTATTGGGGGCCGTCCAGGGTATCGCCGAGTTAATTACCTGTCCCGGCCTGATCAATGTCGACTTCGCAGACGTGCGCACCGTCATGTCGGAAATGGGAATGGCGATGATGGGCTCTGGCAAAGCCAAGGGTGAAGAGCGGGCGCGGATCGCTGCTGAAGCGGCCATCTCCAGCCCATTGCTAGAAGATGTTAATCTCTCAGGGGCGAGAGGCATGCTGGTCAATATCACAGCCGGTATGGATCTGTCTATCGGTGAATTTGACGAGGTCGGTAATACCGTCAAGCAATTTGCCTCGGATAATGCCACGGTTGTGGTTGGTACCGTCATCGATCCTGAAATGAGTGGTGAAATGCGGGTCACGATCGTAGCAACGGGGCTGGGCCAGGCTGCCCGGGAGGAGGCTTCCCGGGTCAAGCTGGTCAAGGCTGCCAGTGGTGGTGGCGTGGATTATCGGGACTATGACAGGCCGACAATCATGCGCAACCAGCCTGCGGATAAGTCCGAACAGACTGGCCCCGGCCCATCGGAGAACGATACCGATTATCTGGATATCCCGGCATTCCTGAGGCGTCAGGCCGATTGATTAATATGGGGACTACTTGGCAATTGTTGCTGTAATGCAACATTTGTACTTGACAGTTGTCTGAATTCAGACTACAAAGAATAGGTTTACGGTCAATTTTTGCCCCAAAAGGACAATAAAATCAATGATAAGGCAGCGAACGCTGAAAAATGTTATACGTGCGACCGGCGTCGGATTACACACAGGGAAAAAAGTACTTCTGGTACTCAGACCGGCGCCTGAAAATACGGGGATTATTTTTAGACGAATCGACTTGGATCCGGTTGTAGACATCAAGGCCACCCCAGAACATGTTGGAGATACGCGCCTGTCAACGACCATTACCAAAGAAAACGTCCGGATTTCCACCATAGAACACCTGCTCTCTGCTTTGGCAGGCTTTGGTATTGATAACGCCTACATCGATCTCAGTTCTGATGAAGTGCCCATCATGGACGGCAGCGCCGGACCATTCGTGTTCCTGATCCAGTCCGCTGGGGTGATGGAACAGAACGCGGCCAAACAGTTTATACGGATCAAGCAACCGGTCCGGGTAGAAGACGGTGACAAATGGGCCATGTTTGAACCCTTCAGTGGTTTCAAGGTTGCGTTTACCATCGAATTCGATCACCCCGCCTTCAATGAAAGAAATTGCCAGGCGGAAATAGATTTCTCCACGACTTCCTTTGTCAAGGAGGTCAGCCGAGCCAGGACTTTCGGTTTTATGCGGGATGTGGAATTACTCCGTGAAAAAAATCTGGCACTTGGCGGCAGCCTGGATAACGCAGTAGTTGTCGATGATTACCGGATCCTCAATGAAGACGGGCTGCGCTATGAAGATGAATGCGTCAAACACAAAATACTGGATGCGATTGGTGACCTGTATCTGCTTGGGCACAGCCTAATAGGTTCGTTTTCAGGTTTCAAATCAGGCCATGAGCTGAATAATAGATTACTCAGGACCCTACTTGCAGATCAGAAGGCCTGGGAATTGGTGAGTTTCAAGGACGAAGTCGAACTGCCCATCTCCTTTATTCAGCCAATCACAGCAACATAAAAAACGGTTAGGCAACTGGTCAGGTCAGGATTTATTGAGCTTGGCCAGTTTCAGAAAACGGGTACGTAGCTCAGGATCGCTGGTTGAGACAGCAGCCTGCTCGAGAAAACTCGAAGTCCGGGCTGTGATTCCCGGCACAGGGGATTTCTGCTTTTGAGGTTCGCTTTGCTTCGGCAGTACCCGAATGCGAACGCTTTTAAGAGAGGGAAGCTGACACTCGCGGCGAATATGCTCGAGAATATTTGGGGTTAAATACCTTATTTTTGCCGCCCAGGCGGACGTGTCTGCATGCAGGACAAGCATGTCATCTGTAATGTTGGCAATGCAACAATGTCCTGAGAGTGGCTGGCCCAGGCAGGTGCTTAACTCCCTGTCCAGGGCCTGCAAACGCCTGATATGCTGCAATAAGTCAGCCAGAGCCGACTTGTCGTTTTCAAGTATGGAGTTTACAGAATTGAATGTAGTTGGCATTTTAGCGGTGGGCATGGTGCTACTATTATAAGGTTCGCTGAAAACATATAAATACTATAAATAAATATTATGGAAATTATTATCTTAAAAAAGAGTCTTGAGGGGGCGCGCAAAGTACAGCTCGACCCGTTAAAACTGTTTTCAGTGATATTCGTCTTGCTTCTGTTATTTACTGGCGCTTTTCTTATCGGCGGACATTATGGCCTGAAATATTCTACCGATATGACCGCGGTAAGGTACCAGCAGGCTACCACACTTCAGCAGTCCGAGCTGGACGAACAGAAACTTGTCATTGAAAATGCCCGCAGGGAAGCCCAGGAGAACCTGGATGCGCTGGCGACCCGACTCAGTAAATTACAAAGTCATGTGATGCGCCTGGATGCACTGGGGTCGCGGCTCGCAAAAATGGCCGACGTCAAGGATATCGATTTCAGCGCCAGTGTCCCGGTTGGTGTGGGTGGTCCCCATGAACCCGGCCGGGTTCAGGATTCACTGGGCGTGCCAGACTTCCTTAAACAACTGGACGATTTGACTGTCGAGATAGAAGACCGGAACGACAAGCTTGCCGCTATAGAGAGCATGCTGATGAATACAGCTCTACAGGACAGAACCCAGCCAGCAGGAAAACCGGCATTCGGGGGCTGGGTATCTTCACTCTTTGGGTTTCGAACTGACCCTATTAATGGCAAGCGTGAATTCCATGAAGGCATCGATTATGCCGGAAAACCCGGCACTGTTGTCAGGGCAGTGGCTGCCGGTATCATAACCTGGTCAGCCCGACGCTCGGGATTTGGTAACCTGGTCGAGATAAATCATGGTAACGGACACGTCACAAGATACGCCCATAACCAGGAAAACCTTGTTGCTGTTGGAGACAAGGTTGAAAAGGGCCAGCCTATCGCTATCATGGGCTCAACCGGGCGCTCTACCGGGACGCATGTGCACTTCGAAGTCATTCATAATGGCAAGCATGTCGACCCGATTAAATACATCTCTGTAAACTAGTACCACCTTTAGTTGTCATTCTCTATAATACCGCGGGTAGCTGGTTCTATTCGCCCTCAATTTTAAGCTTATAACACCTGAATTCATGATTTCCCGTCTGGCAAAAAAAATATTTGGTAGCCGTAATCAACGATTAATCAAGAAGCTGTCCAGGATAGTCAACAGGATAAACGAACTGGAACCAGATATATCGGCACTGAGTGATTCGGAATTTCCTGCCAAGACCAGTGAATTGAAAGAAAGGGTCAGGAACGGTGAAACCCTTGATGCCATATTACCGGAAGCATTTGCACTGGTAAGAGAAGCATCAATACGGGTTCTGGAGATGAGGCATTTCGATGTTCAGATGATAGGTGGAATCGTCCTGCATCGGGGTGATATTGCCGAGATGAAGACCGGTGAGGGCAAGACGCTGGTTGCTACATTACCGGCCTATATGAATGCCCTGGAAGGTAAGGGAGTACATATCATAACTGTCAATGACTACCTGGCTCAAAGAGATGCTGATTGGATGGGCAAGGTTTACGATTTTCTAGGGATGAGTACGGGCGTCATCATTTCAGGTCTATCCACTGAACAAAGACGAGAAGCTTACAATTGTGATATTACGTATGGAACTAATAATGAATTCGGATTTGATTACCTGAGAGATAATCTTGCTTTCAGCAAGGACGAACAGGTTCAAAGGATACTGAACTATGCAATAGTTGATGAAGTGGACTCGATTTTGATAGATGAAGCGAGAACACCATTAATTATATCCGGTGCCGTTGATGATCGTAGTGATCTGTATATCAAGATTAACCAGATCATACCAAAACTCAAAAAACAGGAAATGGAGGATGGCCCGGGCGATTACAGTATTGATGAAAAAACAAAACAGGCATACCTGACTGAAGAAGGTAATGAACGTGTAGAAGAGTTGTTGAAAGACGCTGGAATCATCGAGTCCAGCCAGAATTTGTATGATCCTGCAAATATCGTGGTATTACATCATATCAATGCAGCGATACGTGCACATGCGCTTTATCATCGTGATGTGGAATACCTGGTAAAGGATAATGAAGTCCTTATCGTTGATGAGTTCACTGGCAGGACCATGCCAGGCAGGAGATGGTCTGAAGGATTACACCAGGCAATAGAAGCAAAGGAGGGTGTTCCAATACAAAACGAGAACCAGACTCTGGCATCGATTACCTATCAGAATTATTTCAGGCTATATAACAAATTGTCCGGAATGACAGGTACTGCAGACACGGAAGCATTCGAGTTTCAGCAGATTTACGGACTTGAAGTTGTAGTAATACCTACTCATAAGGAAATGATACGTGAAGACCTAAGTGATGCAGTGTATTTAAAAGCTGCCGATAAATTCAACGCAATCGTTGACGATATAAAGTACTGCAGGGAAAAGAAACAGCCCGTGCTTGTTGGCACAGCATCAATTGAGGTTTCCGAGTACCTTTCCAAGTGGCTTGATAAGGAAAAAATCCCGCATAACGTGTTGAATGCAAAATTCCATCAGAAGGAAGCACAAATAATTGCACAGGCAGGTGAACCGGGTGCTGTAACGATAGCCACCAATATGGCTGGTCGGGGAACTGACATAGTACTCGGTGGTAACCTGGGTAATGAATTGCAAAAGATTGATCCTGTAAATGAAAAAGAAATCAATTCGCTGAAAGGTGAATGGTTGAAAAGACATGAAGAAGTAGTTGCTGCGGGAGGTTTACACATTATTGGTACCGAGCGACATGAGTCACGAAGGGTAGATAATCAGTTGAGAGGAAGATCAGGTAGACAGGGCGATCCTGGGTCCAGCCGATTTTACCTGTCTCTCGAAGATAATCTGATGAGAATATTTGCATCAGACAGAATTACCGCAATTATGCAGAAACTTGGCATGGAAAGCAGCGAGGCTATCGAATCAGGGATAGTCAGCAGAGCGATAGAAAATGCGCAGAGGAAAGTCGAGGCACATAACTTTGATATCAGGAAACATCTGCTCGAATTTGATGATGTTGCCAATGATCAGAGAAAAGTTATTTATGAGCAAAGAAATGAGCTCCTGGAAGAGCAGGATATTTCTGATAACATTGAATCAATGAGAGAAGACGTTATTATCGATACAGTCAATTCATTTGTTCCCCCTGGCAGTATTGATGAATTATGGGATATACATGGTTTGGAAGAGGTATTGGAGAGAGACTTTGATATCAGTGAAAATATCCAGGGATGGCTGGATAATGATGATAATTTGAATCAGGAAAGTCTTCGCCAGAGAATTCTGGAAATTGCAATCAGGAATGCCAAACAGAAAGAGGAAAATATCGGAAGCGATATAATGAGACGTCTGGAGAAACAGGTTATGCTGGATTTTCTGGACAGGCACTGGAAGGATCATCTCATTTCAATGGATCATTTGCGGCAAGGAATCGGACTGCGCAGTTATGCTGCAAAAAATCCAAAGCAGGAATACAAGAAAGAGTCTTTTGAATTATTTGTTAGTATGCTGGAAAATCTGAAATTTGATGTCATCAGGTTCCTGTCCAAGGTCCAGGTACGCACTGAAGAAGATGTGGAAAAAGCAGAACAACAACACAAACGCAGCGAAAGCATGAATTTCAGCCATCCTGAAGCCAAATCAGCACTTGCAACGGGAGCAGAAAATCCTAATAAAGCAGCAAAGACTCCGTTTGTCAGGGAAGGCAGGAAAATTGGGCGTAATGAACCATGCCCATGTGGTTCCGGAAAAAAATACAAACAGTGTCATGGCAGGCTTAATTGATAGAAGGCAATAACATTGGAGAAAGGAAAAGTAATTAGTCCAGTAAAAGGTATATTACTTAACGCGCTGTCTGCTGGGATATATAAAAAACAAAGAGAAGATCTTGCACTGATCCAATGTGAATCTGGTTCCAGTATTTCTGCAGTATTTACCAAAAATGCATTTTGTGCTGCCCCTGTCATAATATCCAGAAACAACCTGAACGAGACAAAACCCGTATATTTTTTGATTAATGCCGGCAATGCCAATGCAGGAACGGGCAAAAAAGGCATTGATGACGCACTGGGTACCGCGATCAGCTTGTCAGATTATACGGGTTGCCATGCCAATGAAGTACTTCTTTTCTCTACTGGTGTAATAGGAGAATATCTTCCAGTTGAAAAGATAAAGCAAGCGATACCTGCACTTGTAGATGGTCTTGCTATTGATAAATGGTTTTCTGTCAGCAAGGCAATTATGACTACAGATACCCGTCCAAAAATCGTTTCAAATAGCATCAGGCTGAACGAGAAGGATGTAACAATAACAGGTATAGCGAAAGGCTCAGGTATGATAAAGCCGGATATGGCAACCTTGCTCGCCTTTATTGGAACGGATGCCTCGATTGAACAATCAACACTTGATGATATGCTCTACGAAATAACCAATGTTTCATTTAACCGGATCACTGTAGATGGGGACACATCAACCAATGACGCCTGTGTCTTAATTGCAAGCGGATCCTCAGGGTCTGGACAAATCAGCAGTAAAAAATCAGACGAATATCATATTCTTTATAATGCTCTTGAAGAGGTATGTATCTTTCTTGCCAAGGAAATCGTGCGTGATGGAGAAGGTGCAACCAAGTTTATAACACTGGAAATAGTAGGTGGTCATACAACCGAAGAGTGTATTACAGTGGCAGATAATATTGCGCAATCGCCATTAGTGAAAACCGCTTTGTTTGCCTCTGATCCGAATTGGGGGAGAATCCTGGCCGCTGTTGGCAGATCCAGTATTAATGAGCTGAAAATTGAAGAAGTAAATATCTTCGTTGATGATCTCTGCATAGTATCGAATGGGGAAAAATCTGCCGAATATACAGAAGAAAGGGCTGCAGATCTGTTTAAACAAACTGATATAACCATCCGTGTGGAGATGAACCGCGGTAAATTCAAGACTAGGCACTGGACCTGTGATTTGTCCTATGATTATGTCAAGATCAATGCTGAATACAGGACCTGATTCATGTATGGATTACAATTGTGGTATAGGCAATCAAAATTTAAACTGTAATGAAATCTGTTATTCCGGTCTCAGTTGGTATTATTGTTAATGACGCTGGAGAAGTGTTTCTGGCAAAACGCTCACCCGGATCAAATCAGGGAAATTTATGGGAATTTCCGGGTGGCAAAATAGATAACAACGAGGATTCTCTTGAAACCCTTCGCAGGGAACTTTTTGAAGAGATTGGTATAGAAATAAAGAAGACCAGACCACTCATTTCTATCAAACACCAATATCCGGATAGTCTGATTCAACTGGATGCATGGCTGGTCAAATCGTGGAAAGGAACGCCTTCAGGCAAAGAGGGGCAATCAACACAATGGTTCAAACTTGCTGAATTGAATGATATTGAATTTCCTGAAGCAAACCGCAGTATTATAAATTCCCTGACACTTCCTGAATTTTACCTGATTAGCCCACCACCAGGCGATAATTCCGAGGCTTATCTATATGCTCTTGAAGATTTCGTCAGGAAAGGTACTCGGCTGATACAGTTACGCTATGACGAGCAGACAATTGAGTCCAGACCATATGTGATCAGGGAAGTCACTAGTCTCTGCCACAAGTATGGGGCAAAAATCATGTTAAATTCCACTGCAGCGGATGTTATAGCACATGATGTCGATGGAGTGCATCTGACCAGCGCCAGATTATTACAGCTCAATGAACGCCCACTAGGCAGGCATAATCTTGTATCTGCCTCCTGCCATAATCAGATGGAGTTATCTCACGCTGAACGGATAAAGGTGGATTTTGTTGTTTTATCACCAGTAAATAAAACAGCCAGTCATCCGGATGTCGAACCGCTCGGCTGGGATAAGTTCGGAGAACTGGTCAAAAACTGTAATGTCCCTGTGTTTGCACTGGGAGGTATGTATCCGGATGATATGGAAAAGGCCTGGCAATACGGAGCACAGGGTATTTCGATGTTGAGTGGTATCTGGACATCTTCACAACCCGGCGAGGTGATTAACCGTTGCGTGACGGCAGGGTAGTATTAGTGGGTATTGTCAGGAATATCCGGGCCATCCGGGTCATTGATTTTGTGTTTTTCATCAATCCATTCACCAAGGTCGATCAATCTGCAGCGTTCACTGCAGAACGGTCGCCACTTATTTGATTCATCATATACGGTTTTATTGCCGCATTGCGGACATTTCATTTCAATCATTACAGAAAACAACAATGTAGTTCAAACTCGACGTTTTCACTCGTCTGAACAGGCCTGGATATACTTGATGATTGTTCCATGAATCTGACAGTAAACCGGTGCTTGCCACCGCTAATTTCAGGGTAATAGTTGCTGTCAGAGGGCAATCTTATCCTGATGAGCTGGCAGGATAACCCGGACTCAATGGGTTTCTGGAAAAACCCTGAAGTAGCTATTTCCCGGACAGGGGTTGAACTGTTCCTCACCATGGTAAGGGTTAGTTTTACCCCCTCAAAAAGAATATCAAGATCCTTATACCATTTTTGCAGATCCCGGACCCTTTCTTCGTGTGGGGTATTAAGCCAAAAATGATAATTAGGTAAATCAAAGTTACATGAGCCACCGGGCATGATGCTACGTTGCTTGATTGTAGAAAGGAATTCATCTTGCCTAATTGCCTGACCCGGCTGACAGGAAGAGTCCCTGAGAATGGAGGCTACCCTTAATATGTTTTCCAGAATATCTGACAGCTTATCTGTATCAACATTCCTGTTGTTTTTTAGTGCTTCCAGAGTGCCAGCATGTTTTTCAAGCTCTTTAATCAGATCCATCTTGATGTCAGAGCGACTGATCAGATCGACAATATTCAGGAAATCAACGATCGCTGAGCGATGGTCCCACTCTGTAGTTCCGGACATATGATATGACGCGAATCTGAAAAGGTGTTCGAGTCTCAGAAAAATTCTGATGCGCTCATTAAGTGGTTGTTCGTATGTAATCTTGCTCACATCAAGTTCCAGAATAAAATTATCCGATCCGTGATTTGCACAGGCCCAGATAAAAATTGTTATATTCGATTACCTTCTTTTTTAACGAATCAATATCCCCATTGTTATCTATGATATCATCAGCCATAGACAAACGTTCTTTTCTGCTTATCTGTGATTTGGCTATTTTTTCAATTGACTTTCTGTCAGATTCATCTCTGGTCGTGGCTCTCTGTAATTGCATCATTTCAGGTAAATCGACAACCAGTATTCTGTCGAATAAACTCTCAGATCCTGATTCAAATAGCAGAGGAACGCTGACCACACAATACTCAGATTCGACTTTTTCAATTTCCTCCTTTATCTCATTAATTACCAGTGGGTGCAGAAGTTTTTCGAGCCAGATTCGCTTTTCTTCATTATCAAAAACCGCGCTACGAAGATATTTTCTGTCAAGATTGCCATCATCATCCAGTGCTTCTGTTCCAAAATATTCCTTAATTTTGCTTTTTATATCAGTGTTATTTTCGCTGATACACCGGGCTATTTCATCAGCATCAATTACTTCAATACCAAGTTCCCTGAACATATTACTCACAGTAGTTTTCCCGCTACCAATACCTCCTGTTAGCCCGATTACCAGCATTTTTTTAATCAGAAATATCCAAGATAAAAGCGAATTATTTCCTCACCCCAGATCAGGTCGATCCAGCCAGAAATTGCCAGGTAAGGACCGAAAGGGATTGGTATGGTCCTCTCATGCCCCCTGAATATAATAATTAATATCCCGATAATGGAACCGGAGAGGGAAGCAAGCAGGATTATCAGAGGAAGAGATTGCCAGCCCATCCATGCCCCAAGCATTGCCAGAAGTTTAAAATCTCCATGACCCATTCCTTCCTTGCCGGTCAATAGCTTGAACAGGATGAATATAAACCAGAGAATTCCGTAACCCAGCATGGCACCAATCACGCTGGCCTGGAGGCTGGTAAACATATCGAATAAATTGCACAACAGGCCCAGCCAGAGAAAAGGAAGTGTTATATCATCAGGCAATAATTGCTTGTCGAAATCTATCATCGTCAGGCAAATCAGCGCCCAGGTAAGCAGACATATAAACAGGGTCTGGATGGTTGGACCGTATTTCCAGGCGATAAACAGCGCCGCTAATCCGCTCAAGAGTTCAATCAAGGGATAACGAATGGATATTTTCTGACTGCAGTGACTGCACTTTCCGCCAAGGAAAAGATAGCTAATAACCGGTATATTCTCTATGGTGCTGATTGGATGGCGGCAATTCGGACACCTGGAACGGGGATGAACGAGATTAAACGTTTGTTCGGGTTTTTTCGACTCGGGTTCGAGTTCCAGTAATAATCGGCATTGTTGTTTCCAGTCTGTTTCCATCATGATGGGCAGACGGTATATGATAACGTTAAGAAAGCTCCCGACGATAAGTCCCAGTAGTGTTATTGACACCAGGAACATAAACGGAAACATCTCAAAATACTCCACGATCGCCATGATAATAATCCTGAAATTAAATGGATATAAATGAAATTATCAGGGTGATGAGAAAACTTGGCAGGATTCCCCGGCCGGTGACATACAAAATCAGGTACTGGCCGTTACTTACATCCTGATCAGACAACAGCACCCAGCTTGAATATTGGCAGATACATGCCGACGACCAGGCCACCAATCACGACACCGAGGAATGCCATGATCATTGGTTCCAGCAAGCTTGTCAGTGCTTCAACAGCATCATCAACTTCCTGTTCATACCAGTCAGCCACTTTACCAAGCATAGTATCAATGGCACCGGATTCTTCACCGATGGCGACCATTTGAATGACCATGTTTGGAAACAGTTTGGTCTCCCTCATGGCTGACTGTAACTGGGATCCCGTAGAGATTTCATCGCGTATATAAATACAGGCGTCGTGGTAGACAATGTTGCCGGTAGCACCGGCAACTGATTCCATTGCCTCAACGAGAGGAGTGCCCGCGGCGAACATGGTCTCCAGGGTTCTGGCAAAACGGGCGATTGCAGCTTTCTCGAGTATGATGCCTACGATGGGAATTTTAAGAGACATACGGTCCAGAAAATGACCGAACTTTAGGGAACGTTTCCTGGCCTCCAGAAACGCATAAACACCACCAATGACGCCGAAGAGAAGGATATACCAATAATTCACAAACCAGTTCGATATATTAATAATCATCAGGGTCAATGCCGGCAGGTCAGCCCCGAAGCTGGAAAACAGTTCCTTGAACTGGGGTATTACGAAGATCATCAGAATGGTAACAATAATGAAGGCAACCACAATGACCGCGGAAGGATAGAAAAGTGCGCCCTTGATTTTTGACTTGAGTGCCTCGGTCTTCTCCATGTAAATTGCGATCTTGTGCAGAATTGCCTCAAGGATACCGGCATGCTCACCGGCTTCGACCAGGTTGCAATAAAGGTCATTAAAATAGCGCGGACGCTTTCTCAGGGCGTCAGTCAAACGACCTCCGGCCTCAACATCGGATTTGACGCCCAGGATGAGTTCCTGCATGCCGGCATTCTCATGACCTCGGCCGACAATTTCAAAGGCCTGAACCAATGGCACACCCGCAGACATCATGGTGGCGAGCTGGCGGCTGAATACGGTGATGTCCTTGGGAGTGATTTTGGTTTTGGCGCCCAGGCCAAGTAAAGGCTGAGGTTTTTTCTTGACCTTGGTGGGGTTGACGCCCTGTCTGCGTAATACGGCCTTGACCAACGCGTCGGATTGTCCGGTCATTTCGCCGGACACTTTCTTGCCCTGCTTATTAGTCCCTTCCCAGACATACATTACTGATTTAGCAGCTTTGGCCATAATATTTACTCTAGGGTTACGCGGTTAACTTCAGCAAGACTGGTGATTCCATCTACCACTTTTTTCAGGCCAGAGGTACGTATGTCCCAGACCCCTTCTTTCACAGCCTGGTCGGACAGTTGAACGGCATTGGCGCCCTCTATGATCATGCGTTTGGTTGCATCAGTTATCGGCATGACCTGGTAGATACCGGCACGACCCTTAAAGCCGGTTGGGCAATCGTCGTTGCCTTCAACGGGTCCATAGACATTGAAGCCCTGTTCAACCCATTTCTTAGGGAAGCCTTCATCCAGTAACGCTTGTTTGGGCATATCAATTTTTTGTTTAAATTCCGGATGCAATCTCCTGCACAGGCGCTGCGCCGATATCACATTGATGCTGGTAGCCACTGCAAATGCCTGTATACCCATGTCCTGGAGTCGGGTCAGTGTTTGCGGGGCATCATTAGTATGTAATGTTGACATAACCATATGGCCGGTTTGTGCGGCTTTGACTGCAATCGAGCCGGTTTCAAGATCACGGATTTCTCCAACGAGTATGATGTCAGGGTCCTGGCGGAGAAAGGCCTTGAGGGCCTTGGCGAAGGTCATTCCCGTGCGTTCATCGACCTGGACCTGGTTAACACCCGACAGGTTGATTTCAACAGGATCTTCTGCGGTGGAAATATTGACTTCATTCTTGTTAAGCAAGTTGATGCCCGTATAAAGCGATACAGTCTTGCCGCTACCGGTAGGTCCTGTCACCAGAAACATTCCATAGGGCTTCATCAGGTTTTCCAGGAATATTTTTTTCTGGAATTCTTCATAGCCCAGTTGATCAATTTGCAATGAGGCCGCATCCGAATTCAGGATACGCATGACGGCCTTTTCCCCATACAGCGTCGGGCAGGTGCTGATACGAAAATCGATGGCCTTGTTTTTCGATACCTTGAGCTTGATGCGGCCGTCCTGTGGTACACGCCGTTCCGAGACATCCAGTCGGGACATTACCTTGATACGAGCGGCAATTTTCTGTGACAGTGCCAATGGTGGTTTGGACATTTCCTGGAGCACACCGTCGATTCGAAAGCGTACCCGGTAGACTTTCTCATAGGGTTCAAAATGCACGTCAGAGGCCCCTTTCTTGATAGCATCCAGCATGCACTTGTGTACGAACCGCACCACCGGAGCATCATCAACATCGGATTCATCCATGCTGGCCTCGGTGGGTTGTTCACCCGCTATATCCAGATCATCCAGGTCCTCCAGATCCTCATCATCCATTTCAAAGCTGGTATCTGCTGCTTCCAGTGCCTTGTCGATGGCCTTTTGCAGTTTGTCCTCTTCCACCAGCACGGCCTCCGTACCCATGCCAATGGCGAACTTGATTTCATCGAGGGCCATCAGATTGGTGGGATCAGATACTGCAATGAACATGCGCTTGCCGCGCTGGAAAATCGGCAAGGCATGGTGCTTTTTGATCAGGTTTTCCTTGACGAGTTTGGTGATCTCGGGGTCGATATCAATGGCACTGATATCCAGCAGCGGGACGCCAAACTCCTTGGCTGCAGAGAGAGCAATCTTGTTGGCTGGTGCCAGTTTGTTTTCAACAAGATAGTTTACAAACGGCTTTTTTGCTTTCAGGGAGCTCTGGTGGGCCTGCGCGGCTGCGGCCTCATCCAGTATTCCGTCAAGCACAAGTTTTCGTGCCAGACCAGACAGGGGGATTTTCTTGTTGGTGACTGCCATTGGTATATTTATCTAACTTTGCAAAGATTGACGCCTAAATATTAGATTATATAAGAGAAATAACCAACAGTTTTCCTGAATTAAGCAGTTATTTCGGGGGCTGGTATGGTGATCCGTGACGGATTTCCACTTTGGCAGGGTTTGAGAGTTACGTATCCGATAGCCGCCGGCCGGATCGCTATGGTGCAGTGCAAGGTAAGGCGGGGATCGTCTTTATTCAGGCGAAAGTCAGCCTGTCGCCCTCCAGCTGTACCTGGATTCGGGACCCAGGACCATACTTCCCGGCAAGGATCTCTCTCGCCAGGGGGGTTTCAATATATTGCTGAATGGCCCGCTTCAGAGGTCTGGCCCCATACACCGGGTCATAGCCCACTTTGCCAAGCCAGGTCATGGCATCCGGGCTGATGTCGATGCTCATGTCCTGGTCTCGTAGCCGTTCCTGCAAGTGTTCAATCTGGATCTTGGCAATCTCCTGGATTTGTGCATCTGTCAGGCTGTGGAATACCACTATGTCATCTATGCGGTTGATAAATTCCGGTCGGAAATGTTCAGCGACTATGCCCATGACCGTGTCTTTCATGGCCTGATAGTTACTTTCATCGGACATTTGCTGGATCCGTTCCGAGCCCAGGTTGGAGGTCATGACAATAACGGTATTGCGAAAATCGACAGTACGGCCATGACCATCAGTCAGTCGCCCGTCATCAAGGACCTGTAACAGGATATTGAACACATCAGGATGCGCCTTCTCCACTTCATCCAGCAGTATCAGGCTATAGGGTTTCCGTCTTACCGCTTCAGTCAGATAACCGCCTTGTTCATAGCCGACATAACCCGGCGGGGCACCGATCAATCTGGCGACTGCATGCTTTTCCATATATTCAGACATATCTATGCGGATCATGGCTTCTTCGGTGTCAAATAAAAAGGCCGCCAGGCTTTTACAGAGTTCTGTCTTGCCAACACCGGTGGGACCCAGGAACATGAAGGTGCCATTGGGGCGTTTGGGGTCAGAGAGACCGGCACGTGAGCGACGAATCGCATCAGCAACCGAGAGGATGGCTTCATCCTGGCCAATCACCCGGTGATGTAATTCTTCTTCCATGCGTAGCAGTTTTTCCCGTTCACCTTCCAGCATTTTGGCAACAGGGATACCGGTCCAGCGCGAAACGACCTCTGCAATTTCATTTTCAGTCACCTTGTTGCGAAGCAGCTTCATTTTCGGTGATTCTTTTTTGTCAGCCTGCTGCAATTGTCTCTCGAGTTCGGGAATGACGCCGTATTGCAATTCCGACATCCGGTTCAGATCACCGGCGCGGCGTGCGGTTTCAAACTCCAGTTTTGCACGCTCAAGGTTTTCCTTGATATGGTGAGTACCCTGCAAGGCCGCTTTTTCTCCTTTCCAGATCTCTTCCAGATCTGAAAATTCCCTCTCAACCTTGCCGATTTCATCTTCCAGGGTTTGCAGGCGTTTTTTCGAGGCCTCATCTTTTTCTTTTTTCAATGCCTCGCGTTCGATTTTCATCTGGATCAAGCGACGCTCAAGCCGATCCATCGACTCCGGTTTGGAATTGATTTCAATGGATATGCGGCTGGCCGATTCGTCGATCAAATCAATAGCCTTATCGGGTAATTGTCGGTCTGTAATGTAGCGCTGTGAGAGGGTGGCTGCTGCGACAATGGCCGGATCGGTGATCTGGACGTTATGATGCACCTCGTAACGCTCCTTGAGTCCCCGCAGGATTGCAATGGTATCTTCTATACTGGGCTCTTCGACCAGCACTTTCTGGAATCGTCGCTCCAGTGCCGCATCTTTTTCAATATTGTCCCTGTATTCATTCAGTGTGGTGGCACCAATGCAGTGCAATTCACCGCGTGCCAGGGCGGGCTTCAACATATTGCCCGCGTCCATGGCGCCCTCGGCCTTGCCGGCTCCCACCATGGTATGAACCTCGTCGATAAACAGGATAATTTGCCCTTCCTGTTTGGCCAGGTCATTCAACACGGCCTTGAGCCTTTCTTCAAATTCACCGCGGAACTTGGCGCCCGCAATCAGGGCCCCCATATCCAGCGCCAGCAGTCTCTTGCCCTTGAGGGCATCGGGTACTTCAGCGTTAATGATTCTCTGTGCCAGACCTTCGACGATGGCCGTTTTACCCACACCGGGTTCGCCGATGAGCACAGGGTTGTTCTTGGTCCGACGTTGCAAGACCTGGATCGTCCGCCTTATCTCTTCATCCCGGCCAATGACCGGATCCAGCTTGCCCTGTTCAGCGCGGGCGGTAAGATCGATCGTATATTTTTCCAGTGCCTGTCGATTTTCCTCTGCATTTTGGTCAGCTACCGGCTGACCACCCCGTATTGCCTCTATGGCCTGCTCTATACTGGCTTTATCGGCGTTACATAGACGCATCAATTTGCCCAGTTCGCCCTTGTCTTCCAGGGCCGCGAGGGCAAACAACTCGCTCGAGATATACTGGTCTTTACGTTGCTGTGCGTATTTATCTGTGAGGTTGAATAACCTCTCCAGGTCCTTGGAAATCAGCACTTCACCCGCCGTGCCTTCAACCTGTGGCAGTCGGTCCAGTGCCTCGTCGAGCTTGGTACGGAGCTGGCTGATATTGATACCTGCCTTGACAAGAAGGTTACGCATACTGCCGCCTTCCTGATCAAGCAGGGCAGACATGACATGAACAGGTTCTATGTACTGGTTATCGCGTCCGACCGCAAGACTTTGGGCGTCCGCCAGTGCCAGTTGGAACTTGGATGTGAATTTGTCAATACGCATTGATACCGTCTCAATAAATATGGTTATCGATTAAATAAGGGCAGCGGCTGCCTTTTCAAGTGAAGGAGGATTAAAAAGACCTAAAAAACGCCAATGTCGTAATAGGATCGGGATATCTTGTTGATGGCGACAACATAAGCCGCTGTCCGGAGATCAGTCACCTTGTTGTTGGAAAGAAAGGTTTCCTTTAACTCCTGGTAGGCCACACGCATGGTATCGTCCAGACCGGAGCGCACCAGATCGAGTTCATCGGCACCACGGGCCAGCTCGGCATAGAATGAATCAGGCACGGTCTTTCCAGTCAGGTTCTCCATGGCAGACAGTTCTATTTTCCCTCGCAGTTCCTCGTAACGTCTTTCCATGCGTCCAAAGCGAATATGTGCCAGATTCCGGATCCATTCGAAATAGGAAACTGTTACACCACCGGCATTAACAAAGGCATCAGGCAGAATGGTGATATTTTTTTGCTGAAGTATTTCATCAGCGTTGAACGTTACCGGCCCATTGGCCGCCTCAACGATAAGCTGGGTTTTGATATTATCTGCATTTTCGGAAGTGATCTGGCGTTCCAGGGCGGCGGGAATCAATATGTCACATTCATGTTCAAGTACGGTATCGCCATTATCAATATAGCGGGCATCAGGATAACCCTTGACTGTCTGTTGGTGTTCATTCATATATTGCTTCACGCTTTCAACATGAAGCCCCTTTTCATTTACCAGCGCACCATCCTTTTCGATTATGCTGATTATGCGGGCACAGTCCTCTTCCTGTAGAAGCTTGGCTGCATTGTAACCGACATTGCCCAGTCCCTGGATAATAATGCGTTTGTCACCAAGTCCGCCATTTAATCCAGCTGTCTTCACATCTTCGGGGTTTCGAAAGAATTCACGGATGGCATAGACGACACCTCTTCCGGTCGCCTCCTTGCGCCCACTGATACCGCCATGATGTACCGGTTTACCCGTGACACAGGCCGAGTAATTGATGTCCTCCGGATGCAGGTGTTTATAGGTGTCTGCAATCCATGCCATCTCGCGTTCCCCAGTGCCGAGATCCGGAGCTGGTACATTCGTGGCCGGGCTGAGGAAACCTTTGCGGACCAGTTCCCTGGCAAACCTGCGAGTAATCAACTCCACCTCATCACGGGTATAATCACAAGGATTGATTTGCAAGCCTCCCTTGGAACCCCCGAAAGGTACATTGACGATGGCACATTTATAAGTCATCAAGGCAGCCAGTGCCTCGACCTCATCCTGATTGACGATTGGTGCGTAGCGGATCCCCCCTTTTGCTGGCAAACGATGCGTACTGTGAGTTGCACGCCAGCCGGTAAATACTTCCACCTTGCCTTTTATATCAACGGGAAACTTGACTTGCAGGATGGAATTACAGGACATAATGGCCCGGGCGATCCCAGGCTCGATTTTCAGGACCTTCATGGCCCGTTTGACCATACGATTAACGTTACTGGTAAACGAGGGTGTTCTGGTCTTGTTTCCCATAATTCATACCCGTTGTTGATTGTCTTTATTCGGGGTGCTTGTCATGAATATCTCTGGTTAAGCCTAGCTTATACAGGGTAGTTATCCATCCATATGATGGTTGCCATCCTTCCACAATTACCGTCCCGTCGATATGAATAGAAAAGCGAATCATCCCGGTAGGTGCAATGATCTGTCATATTTATTTGCTGTATACCTTCACTGGACAGTTGAAGAGAAGCGAGTTGTTTTATATCCGCAAACCAGTGACCAGGTCTACTGGCTGTAAAAACAGTCGTCGCGGCAGGAGCAATTTGGAGGCAGGCGTCACGCACAACCTCGTCTATTTCATAATGCTCCGGACTGATACACGGTCCCATCCATGCCAGCAACTCTTCAGGCGGCGCTTTGAAGCTATTCAGTGCCTGATGAACAATGTTGTGACTGAAGCCCCGCCAGCCAACATGAATTGCTGCGATTTCCTCGCCTTTTTTGTCACAAAGAAGGATTGGCAGGCAATCAGCCGTCATCACGACACACACCTGTGCGGGTTGATTCGTGTAACAGCCATCTGCTTCTCTGCAGGGATCATCTTCATTCTGTTTCAGGATCCGGTTGCCATGAACCTGTTGCAACCAGTATGGTTCAGCTGGCAGTTGCAGTAACTTCTCCAGCTGTTTTCGGTTTTTACGGACGTTGTCTTTATCATCACCGACGTGGTTTCCCAGGTTGAATGAGGCAAATTTACCGCTACTGACACCACCTTTCCGGGTCGTGATCCCGGCCCTGATATTTCCGGCTGCCGGCCAGTCGGCCGCTATCCATGATTCCGGTTCAGGCTTCATTGGCCCGTAAGGCTGAGAGGAGTGCTTGCATGTCTTCAGGCAAAGGGACTTCGAAAGTGACTGTTTCCTGGCTCAGCGGGTGTGTCAAGCTTAGAGCGCAGGCGTGCAGGGCCTGCCGCGGGAATGCCTGCAGCCTCGCAAGCAAGTCATCGGAAATTTGTTTGGGAACCTTCGCCCGTCCCGCATAAACCGGGTCACCGACCAGGGGATGTTTCAGGGAGGCCATATGTACGCGGATCTGGTGGGTCCGCCCCGTTTCTAGCTGGATCCGGATATGTGTGTGATGGGAAAATTTTTCAACGACCCGGTAATGGGTGATTGCCGGCTTGCCATGTTCGACAACGGCCATCTGGGTCCGTTTCCTGGGGTGACGGCCAATGGGTTTATCGATCGTGCCACCGGCTGTCATGACCCCATTGACTATCGCCTGGTATTCACGTTTTACAGTCCGCGCCTGCAGGTCGGCCACCAGCCGATTGTGGCATTCGGGTGTTCGGGCAACCACCATGATCCCCGAAGTATCCTTGTCCAGCCGCTGGACAATCCCGGCCCTGGGGACAATTTCCAGACCCGGATCATGGTGTAGCAAGGCGTTCAGCAGGGTTTGACCCCTGTTTCCAGCTCCGGGGTGCACCACCAGTCCCGGAGGTTTATTGATGATCATCAGCGCCTTGTCCTCGTAAATAATATCGACTGGAATGTCTTCTGCTGACCATTTTTCCTGGGTTTCGTAACTGGCCCTGATTTCGATATACTCACCCCCCCGGACCGGTTTGCGCTGATTGACCGTCTCATTATTGACAGAAACCAGGCCGTCCTTGATCCAGGCCTGCAGGCGGGAACGGGAATGCTCGGTAAACATCCGGGCCAGGGCCTGATCCAGACGTTTCCCGGCCAGTTCTGCGGGTATTACAGCGTTGAGATTGACTGTTTTCTGCATTAAGAAGTGTAATATTTGTACATACAAGACATTATCAGGCCATGACACAGCAAAATGAAATAGCAAACAAGTTGTCCAAGCGATTGATATAAAGATGCCTAAGTTTCTCCTGTTAATTCTGATTCTCTCAGTTTCCGGTTGTTCCTTTTTCAAGGGCAAAGAGGACCCTACCATCAATATGTCTGCCGAGCAGCTCTATGCCGAAGCGAGGGGGGCGATGGATTCAGGTGACTATGACAAGGCGGTTGAATATTATGAAAAACTGGAGAGCCGTTTTCCGTTTGGTGTCTATGGTAAACAGGCGCTACTGGATTTGGCCTACGTGCATTTCAAGAACGACGAACCGGATTCCTCGGTTTCAGCTGCTGAGCGCTTTATTAAATTGTACCCGCAGAATACTCATGTCGACTATGCCTATTACATAAAGGGACTTGCCAACTATAACCGGGGTTGGTCCTTTACCCAGCGCTACTTGCCACTGGACAGGACCCAACGCGATTCGAGTTCGGCCCTGTTTGCGTTCAGGGATTTTGCCGAGCTTACCCGGCTTTTCCCGGACAGCATCTATGCCGAGGATGCCAGGCAGCGGATGATTTACCTGCGCAATATTCTTGCGGATTATGAATTAAATGTTGCCAATTACTACATGCGACGTGGTGCCTTTGTTGCTGCGGCCAACCGTGCAAGTTATGTGGTCGAGAAATATCCGCGTACACCGGCAATACCGGATGCCCTGGTAATCATGGCCAAGGCTTACAAGGTACTGGAGATCAATGACCTCGCGGAGGATTCACTACGCATACTTGAATTAAATTACCCCAACCATCCGGGGCTTTATGAGGTGCGACGTATTGTTGTGCGTTAGGTTCTATTCCCGATAACCTGAAGTAATCGGATAGCGTCTGTCTCTGCCAAATGCCCGCTGGGAAATTCTCACACCGGGTGCGATCTGCCGGCGTTTGTATTCGTTTCGATCGACCAGGCTGACCACACGTTCGACATCTCTCTGCGTAAATCCGGCTTTGATAATTTCTTCCGGGCATTGATCTTGCTCTATGTAACGCTCCAGTATTGGATCCAGTATTTCATAGGCCGGCAGACTATCCTGGTCCAGCTGGTTTTCCTTCAACTCGGCGCTTGGCGGCCGGTCAATGATACGTTGTGGTATAACCAACGAGATACTGTTACGCCATCTGGACAGTTCATAGACCAGGGTTTTTGGTATATCTTTCAACGGGGCAAAGCCACCCGCCATATCCCCGTAAAGTGTCGCATAGCCGACAGACATCTCACTCTTGTTGCCCGTGGTCAGCACCAGCCAGCCGGTCTTGTTGGATATGGCCATCAGGATGATACCCCGACAGCGTGCCTGGATATTCTCTTCAGTGGTGTCTTCTTTTGAAAGCCCGGCGAAGACGGGTTTCAGGATGTTGGTAAATGCCTTGAAGGGCGGTTCTATGGAGATCGTGTGATGCTTGACGTCCAGAATATGGCACATCTCGGTCGCATCTTCCATACTCATTGCCGATGTGTAGCGGGAGGGCATGATCACTGACAGAACGTTCTCATTGCCCAGTGCATCAACGGCAATTGCCAATGTCAGTGCAGAATCAATACCACCGGAGAGACCGATAATTGCCCCCTCAAAACCATTCTTCCGGACATAATCCTTCACGCCCAGAATCAGTGCACTGTAAACTGCCTCGTTTCTGCTGAGTATTTGTGCCGATTGATTATCTCTGCAGTTAAACGAATAGTTTTGATACTCCAGAATGAAGATCCCCTCGGTGAACTCAGGTGCCTGGAAACAATGACGGCCCGAGGCATCCATGACCATAGAGGCTCCATCAAACACCAGTTCATCCTGACCCCCGACCAGGTTGGTATAAACGATATCCAGACCGGACTCTGTCACCCGCTGTCTCAGTACCTGTTCGCGCAGACTGATCTTGTTGGAATGATAGGGCGAGGCATTGATATTGAATAACAACCGGGCACCGGCCTCTCTGGCTTGCTGACAAACCGGTTTACTCCAGATGTCTTCACAGATACTGAGCGCTACCGGTACGCCTTTCAGGTCGAATACGCAGGGCCCGGAACCTGGCTGGAAGTACCGCTTTTCATCAAATACACTGTAGTTGGGCAATTCCTGCTTATGATAGAGGTGCTGAATTTTTCCTCCGGAAATATGTGCGCAGCTATTGTAAAGTTTGTCATCAACCTTCTCCGGATAACCCAGGACAAGATCGATATCGATACCGCACTGACTGATTTCATTTAGGGCATCGGCAATTGCAGAATACAACGCGGGCCGGTAGAGAAGGTCTTCCGGAGGGTAACCCGTGATGGTCAATTCAGGATAAACAATGACGTCCGCCTGTTTCTGTTTCGCCTCGCTGGCAGCCTGGATGATCTTTCCGGTATTGCCGGCAATATCACCTACCAGCAGATTGATTTGAGCCAGTGCAATTTGCATCGATTACTGAAGCTTGCCCATGATTGCCGAACCAATTTCGGCGGGGGAACGAACGGCCGTGACATTGGCAGCCTCCAGAGCAGCAAACTTGTCGTCCGCAGTGCCCTTGCCCCCGGAAATGATGGCCCCGGCATGACCCATCCGTTTACCCGGCGGAGCGGTCACACCGGCGATGTAGCCAATAACCGGTTTGCTGACATGTTGCTTGATGTATTCAGCAGCCTCTTCTTCGGCGGTACCGCCAATTTCACCTACCATGATAATGCCCTTGGTGCCGGGATCCTCCTGGAAAAGCTTCAGGCAATCAATGAAGTCGAGCCCATGGATTGGATCGCCACCGATGCCGACACAGGAGCTTTGGCCGAGACCATTGATTGTGGTCTGGTGCACGGCTTCATAAGTTAATGTCCCTGAACGGGAAACAATGCCGATTGTCCCGGGCTGGTGAATATTCCCCGGCATGATACCGATTTTACATTGGCCCGGAGTGATGATGCCCGGGCAGTTGGGTCCAATCAGACGGATATCCGGGAAACGCTCCAGATAGGCCCGGACTTTCAGCATATCAAGTACCGGTATGCCTTCGGTGATACATACAATTATCCTGATGCCTGCATCTATGGCCTCAACAATCGATTCCGCGGCAAAACCCGGTGGTACCATGATCATGCTGGCATTTGCACCGGTATCCGCAACGGCATCATGTACCGAATCAAATACCGGGCGGTCAAGATGCATCTCACCGCCCCGCCCGGGGGTCACGCCACCCACAACCTGTGTGCCATAATCAATTGCCTGCTGGGCATGAAAGGTCCCTTGCCGTCCCGTGAAGCCCTGGATAATAAGCCTGGTATTATTATCTATTAATATCGCCATCAGTTAACCTTACCAGCAGCAGTGACGACTTTAACAGCAGCATCAGCCAGGTCATCTGCCGTGATGATGGTCAGACCACTATCAGCAAGCAGTTGTTTGCCTTGCTCGACATTGGTCCCCTCCAGCCTGACTACGACCGGTACACCTACTCCGACCTGCTGAACCGCATTGATGATACCCTTTGCAATCAGGTCACAACGGACAATACCACCAAAGATGTTGACCAAAATGGCCTTAACGTTCTTGTCAGAGACAATCAGCTTGAATGCTTCAGTGACCCGTTCAGCAGTGGCTCCGCCGCCAACGTCCAGGAAATTTGCAGGCTCGCCGCCATGTAATTTAATGATATCCATGGTTGCCATAGCCAGTCCGGCACCATTGACCATGCAGGCAATATTGCCATCAAGTGTCACGTAATTAAGGTCATTACGTTTTGCTGTACTTTCTTTCTCATCTTCCTGGGTTGGATCATGCCATTCCTCAAGATTGGGCTGTCTGAATAGAGCGTTATCATCTATTGATACTTTGGCATCCAACGCCATCAGATTTCCATCGGCAGCAATGATCAGAGGATTGATCTCTACGAGGCTGAGATCTTTTTCGATAAACAGTTGGTAAAGGGACTTGATAATATAATCCAGTTGCTTTTGTTGATTGGCATCAAGTCCCAACATCCCAGCTATCCGTCGGGTCTGAAATCCCTGCAAGCCAAGGATTGGGTCGATGGCGATACTCAAAATTTTTTCCGGCTGGGTTTCTGCTACTTCCTCTATGTCCATGCCACCTGCCGCTGAAGCAATGATCGCAACGCGGCGCGATGCCCGGTCCACCAGCAGACCCAGGTACATTTCCTCCTTGATGTCTGTGAGACTCTGTATCAGTACACAGTTGACCGGTTGTCCGTCCGGTGCCGATTGCTTGGTAATCAGACGTGTACCAAGCATGGCACGGGTCAATGACTCCACTTCCTCGATTGAATGCGCAAGCTTAACTCCCCCGGCCTTGCCCCTGCCACCCGCATGCACCTGGGCCTTGATGACCCAGCCTTCCCCATTAAGCTCTGTTGCATGGCGCATGGCTTCCTTAACAGAATGCGCAGGGTATCCGGGGGGAACAGGTATGCCGTATTCTATAAAGAGTTTCTTGGCCTGATATTCGTGAAGGTTCATTATTCTGTCAGTCTTGAATATGAGGAGAGCCGTGGTGTGATATCGTAAGCATACACAGATTTCAGGGTGTTATGAAGATAATGTTCCTCGCCTTTTTTTCGATTTATACCCTAGAATCATTATCGACAAGTCAATTATTCATTGATATGTAATATGCTTAGAATTCTTATTCTCATTGCTGCAGTCTGGATTATCTACAGGCTGTTTTTTCATAAGAGGAAATCAGTCGAGCCTGATAATAAAGGCGAAAAGAGATTAAGAGCCGTTCGTTGCAGTTATTGTGGTATATATGTCGACAAAAACGATGCCATTAATGATGAAGATCTGTTCTTTTGCAGCAGGGATCATTACCTGAGTTACAAGGGCAAGAAATCGAAATGAGCCAATCACAGACAGAGAGAAAATTCCTCACTGACATGAATTGGCGGGCTGTGCGCTTTTTTAATGCCTATCGATTCTTTGTAGGATTATTATTTACTGTCCTCGTCTGGGTCGGGCGCTTACCAACACCGATTGGGACATACAACCCCCTGGTTTTTTCCCTGGCCATTCATTTTTACTTGCTGTTTTCAATCTTCTGTTTCTGGTCTATAAGCAGGCAGAGTCCACGCTATGCCTTACAATTAAATATCCAGGTACTGGTCGATCTGCTGGTCATATCGCTTTTGATGTATTCCAGTGAAGGACTGTCCAGTGGATTCGGAATGTTGCTTGTTATTGCTGTTGCCGGTGGCAGTATTCTCAAGGGTGGCAAGATAGCTATATTGTACGCAGCGATAGCCACGATTCTGGTACTCACGCACGAACTCTATATTGATTTATTCAGCCCTACCATCGAACCTAACTATACTCATGCGGCATTTCTGGGGATTACTTTCTTTATCACGGCATCACTGGGACGCTTGTTGTCTGCCAGAGTTGAAAAAAGCGAGGCACTCGCGAGCCAGCATGCAGCAGACCTTGAAAGCCTGGCACAGCTTAATGAATATATTGTTCAGCGTATGCAGTCAGGGATTATGGTCCTGGATGAGGAATTGCACATTCGGCAGATCAATGAATCCGGGCGAACCCTGCTTGGATTATCAGATGATGTAAAAAACCAGTCACTCCCTGCAGTTGCTCCGGGCGTAGCACGATATGTTGAGGAATGGTTGCAGGGGAAGGGTAACCGGATTGTTATCTTCCGTTCTGATGCCGGTGATATCGATATTCAGTTATCCTTTACCCAGTTGATACCGGAAACCCGTTTCGGGATCCTTGTATTCATAGAGGACTTGAGCCTGATGAGACAGAGAGCCCAGCATTTGAAACTGGCTTCTCTGGGCAGGCTGGCGGCAAGTATAGCTCATGAAGTAAGAAATCCCCTGGGCGCTATCATGCATGCCAGTCAGCTGATTTCGGAAGCTGATAATGTAGCGCCTGAAAACGAAAGGTTATTGCAGATCATCACAGACCAGTCCAATCGGGTGAATACCATCATCAGGAATGTTCAGGACCTGAGTCGCAGGCAGGCAGCCACCCTGCAGGTCGTTGACCTTTCCAAATGGCTGGATAATTTCGTCAATGAATTTATCACCAGTCATCGACTGGGTCCTGGTCAGGTTAATTGTCCGATTCATGAATCGGAGGTATTGGTCAATGCAGATCCGGACCAGTTATTCCAGGTCATCTCCAACCTGGCGGAGAATGCGGTCCGTCACGGTACCGGAAATCCGCTTGTGGAAATACAATACGGTGTAAAAGAGGACTCAGAGAGGCCTTATATTGATATAATTGATCAAGGTCACGGAATTCCTGATGATAATGTTCAACACTTGTTTGAGCCTTTTTTTACAACACACTCCGGTGGAACCGGACTTGGCCTGTATATCGCGAGAGAGTTATGCGAGGCTAACCAGGCCAGCCTGATACTTCATAAGAACTCGGAAAAAGGCTGTTGTTTTCGAATCCAGTTCGCTCATATTGAAAAACAGCATAATCTAATTGAATGAACAGACCTGTCGCACTGGTTATTGATGACGAACCGGACATTCTTGAACTGCTTGATATCACCCTCAAGCGTATGGATGTCGATGCAGTCTGTGTAGAAAACCTCAAGTCGGCCAAGAAATTATTAAAGGAAAGGCCGTTTGAAATTTGCCTGACCGACATGCGACTTCCTGATGGAGATGGCGTCGAGTTCGTCAGTTATGTGCAGGAGCATTACCCTGAAATGCCGGTTGCCGTTATCACGGCCCATGGCAGTATGGAGGCTGCAATTCAGGCACTGAAATCAGGCGCCTTTGATTTTCTCTCCAAGCCGGTTGACCTTCCTACCCTCAGGACCCTGATCAATAGCGCACTCAAACTTTCCGAGCAGACAGAACCAACCGACCACGCACTGAATCTGATTGGCACAAGTCAGGAGATGGCCAGTATCAGGGCCGCGATCAATAAGCTGGCGCGAAGCCAGGCGCCTGTTTATATCAGCGGTGAATCTGGAACCGGTAAGGAACTGGTTGCTCGCATGATCCACGAGCAGGGATCACGTGCTGACAAGCCCTTTGTACCGGTCAATTGTGGTGCTATACCCCATGACCTCATGGAGAGCGAATTTTTCGGTCACAAAAAAGGCAGTTTCACTGGGGCAGTATCGGATAATGCAGGCCTGTTTCTCGCCGCCCAGGGTGGCACACTGTTCTTTGATGAGATTGCAGAGTTGCCCCTGCACATGCAGGTAAAATTGTTGCGGGCCATTCAGGAAAAATCCATTCGCCCCGTGGGAGCAACAGCCGAGATCGCGCTTGATGTCCGTATTCTCAGTGCTACGCATCATAATCTTCTGAACCTGGTCAATGCTGGTAAGTTTCGACATGACCTCTTCTATCGTATTAATGTGATTGAATTGCAAATTCCGCCCTTGCGGGAACGCAAGGAAGATATTCCCTTGTTGACGGAATTTGTACTGGCAAAACTGGCCGCGGAAACAGGTGTCAGTACGCCGGAAATTTCGGATGGGGCGCAACAGAGTCTTATTAATTACCCGTTCCCGGGCAATATACGTGAACTTGAAAACATACTCGAACGCGCACTTACTCTGTGTGATGGCAAGGTGATCAGCACTGAGGACCTGCAACTGCCCGAGGCCAGCGCTGAAAGCGAGGCAACCCAGACTGAGGCAACAGGTGCTGCCCCGCTGGATAGCTATCTTGATGATATTGAGCGTAAGAAGATTATGGATGCCCTGGAAAAGACCCGCTGGAATAAGACCGCAGCCGCCAAGCTCCTGGGCATCAGCCTGAGAGCCTTGAGATACCGCCTGGAAAAGCTGGATCTGGACTGAATCGAGAGCTATTTCACATCTAGCTAACGAGCTACGTCAAAATGTGACGACATGCGTCACAATTCACAAACTTGTAATCCTGCCGGAACAGATAGGACTTGCTATTTAACATATTAGAAACATATACTTACGCAAAAATTTTGATGCATATTGTTTTTGGCATGCGAAGTGCATTAAAGATATCGCAAATTTACAATCTACTTGCCGGGTAGTTCACCTGGCTGGTGAGCGTAACAGGTTAAGGTAGCGATGCGTGCCATCTACCTTAGTTATAGTTAAATGATAAGGAGACTTAAAATGAAGCAACTACAGAAAGGTTTCACACTGATCGAATTGATGATCGTTGTGGCCATTATCGGTATTCTGGCAGCGGTCGCGATTCCTGCTTATTCTGACTACACTGCCCGTTCACAGGTAACTGAAGCTGTCGGTCTGGCCTCAGGTTACAAGACCGGTTTCGCAGAGTACTACGCTGACCGGGGTGTCTGGCCTAATGCACTGACCCAGGTCGGTTCTACGTTATCAGGTAAATATGTGTCAACCATGACAATCGCTGCAGGTGCGGGCACCTCAGGTACTGTCGTCATTTCGGCTACCTTTAAGGCTGTCGGTACGAACCCTGACATCTCCAGTACCATTTATGCACTCGGTTCAACAAACGGCAAACAGTGGCATTGCGGTAGAGCTGATGCTATTGTTTCAGGCACTACTACTGTTCTCGCCAAATTCCTGCCGAGTGCTTGTAAGCCGTAAATAGTCCCCAGGGGTGTATTGTTACTGCAATCATTCCTGAAACAAGTAACAATAAAGGCCGCCATTAGGCGGCCTTTATTTTTTATCATCTGAAAACCGGCAAAAGATGGATGATCTCTAAAAACAGTTGGTATAGTCATTGGCCATTTCTTCTGGTATTAATGCTTACTCTGGCAGCATATTGGATTGGCCTGGACAGTCGTTTTCTGCTGGATGATTTTTCAAACCTTCCATCGCTTGATGATGTCGAACGCAATGGATATTTGTATTATATCTTCACAAACAACTCAGGACCCTCCGGCCGCCCGCTCTCACTATTAAGTTTTGCCCTTCAATACAGCGACTGGCCTGCTAATCCACAGGCTTTTAAGGCCGTTAACCTCGCTATCCATTTATTCAATGGCATACTGATTTATCTGCTAACGCTCAGCCTGTCGAGATTCATCAGGCCACTCGGGGTGGGTGGAAGATGGTTCTCTCTTCTGGTTGCCGCGCTCTGGTTGATACACCCGATACATGTCAACACAGTGCTGTACGTAGTACAGCGAATGGCACTTTTAAGCACCTTCTTTACGCTCGCAGGTCTATATACCTATTTAAGATTATGGGACCCGAGATATCCAGGCGGCAATCGAAAGAAGTTGTTTGCAGGGAGTGTTCTTTATACTGGTTGTCTTTTGCTTGCAATATTCAGCAAAGAGAACGGGATACTGCTGCCACTGTTCATACTTTGTATGGAATTTACCTTATTGAAAGATGTGAAACGCTCTGCTACATGGAAACTGTGGATCGGCATTTTCATACTGACCCCTCTGATCCTGTGTCTGATCTATCTCGTGTTGGGGTTCAGCGATAATATGGAAAATTACGCAATGAGATCTTATACGATGACAGATCGCCTGCTGACTGAAGCAAGGGTCATAATCATCTACCTCAAGCATTTGCTGATACCAAATCCTTCCAGTTTTAGCCTGTTTCATGATGATTTCACTGCATCGAAGGGCTTATTCAACCCTCTAACTACGCTTTTTGCAATTGTGGCTATAGTTTTGATTTTGATTTCAGCATTTATATTCAGAAAAAGAAACCCGGCCTATACTTTTGGGATCTGCTGGTTCTTTACAGCCCACCTGCTGGAATCTACCTATCTGAATCTTGAACTCTATTTCGAGCATCGAAACTATCTAGCATCATTTGGGATTTTATTCATTGTAGTTATTGCCATGCTTGGAATCAGAAGAATATTAAGCAGTGCAAGGGTAGCTAACACATTGATCGGGGCGATGTATCTTCTAATTGTTATGGTCACCCTCAGTGAGATAACCTTGTGGTCACGCCCTGTTGAACAGACATTAGAGTGGAAAAGACGCTCCCCCCAGTCAACACGGGCTATTTTAGAGGTTGGTGATTTGTACTTGAGAATGGGTTTATACAACAAGGCAATAATGACATACAACCAGATTACAAATATTCATCCCGATGATATTTATCCTCGGATACAATCCATGACTATCAAATCATGTTTTAAAGGTGAGACAGTAGATCGTGATGAATGGAATTTGCTCCATAGAAAAGCCGCAAAGGCGAAATGGAACGGCGTAGCACCCGTCGTTACGCTTGATCGATTGACAGTACAGTTGTTGGATGGCGATTGCGATACTATCAACATTTATGCCCTGGTACAGCTAATCGTGATAATCGCAACTAATCCGTATTTTTCACATCATAGTGCCCAATTACATGAACTCGCAGCCTTGTTGAACGGTGCGATTGGCGAAGCTGATGCAGCGATAGAGAATGCATCTAAGGCAATAGAGGTAAGACCATCACCACAGCGATATCTTTTGAAATTGAGAATATTGCTGGATGTAAAAAAGTACGATGAGGCAAGGGATACATTGGATACGATTAAAAAACGTTACAAGAATAATGTCAGATTCCATCTCGCATATGATGACATGATTGGGTATTTTGAAGACAGGCTTGTAAAGGTTCAAGCTTCCGAAAACAATAATTAAACAACCCTGAATATAAGGTAATGTCGGCTACATCGAACAGAAAAGTGCCCTATATTGTGCTGGCGATACTGCTTTTTGCCTGTTTTATTATTTATTATCCGGCAAGCAAGGGCGGCTTTATTTACGACGATCTGCCTAACATAGTATCCAACAAAAAAATACAAATTGATTCGCTGCAATTTGATGAATTATCACAGGCAATGACATCCGGCAAAAGTGGCTCGCTTAAACGGCCCGTGAGCATGTTGTCATTTGCTATAAATTATTATTTTACAGGACTCAACCCATATTATTTCAGGGTAGTTAATATTCTTATCCATTTGATTAATGGAATATTGATATACATATTAACGCGTAAAATCATAGGACTTACTGAATATAAAAAATCAAAAAACAAAACGATTGAAATAGTGTCATTGGCAACCACTGCCTTATGGCTATTCCATCCAATCAATATCAGCAGTGTGGTTTATATAGTTCAGAGAATGAATGAGTTAGCTGCATTATTTACTCTGACTGGTCTTATCCTGTTTATTTATGGCAGACAGATGATTCAGGAAAGAAACAAGGGAAAGTTTTTAATAGCATCCGCTTTTTTGTTTTGCGCACCATTAGCGATTTATTCCAAAGAAAATGGCGCTTTGATTGTTTTATTCATTGGATTACTGGAACTGGTATTTTTCAGATTCAGGGATCTGGAAAATAATAAGCTCTATCTTGCAGCTTTATACTGCATATTCATCATTATACCTTTTATAGCCATATTATTATCGCTCTATATCGATCCTCAAATATTACTGAGTGGTTATAAACAGCAAGAATTTACCTTGTATGAACGAATACTAACAGAGCAGAGGGTGCTCTGGTTTTATATCTATATGATATTTGTGCCAGATATTACCCAGCTTGCTATGTTTCATGACGATATTGCTTTATCACGGGGTTTAGTGTCACCCGTGACTACTATTATCGCAGTGGCAGGCATGTTCATACTATTAATTTCAGCATTAATATTACGGAAACAGGCAAAGATTCTATCGTTTGGCCTGCTTTTTTTTCTTATTGGTCATCTAATAGAATCAACAATTCTTCCGTTGCATATTGCGTTTGAGCACAGAAACTATATACCATCCTATGGATTAGTACTTATTGCAGCATATTATCTTACCAATAAGGAATTCTCAGAAAAAACAGTAAATATAAGAAGAACATTATTCGCATTATTGATTGTAATAGTCGCAATCAGTACCTTTATCAAGAATACCCAATGGGCTAATACACAGCTATTGATATTCTATGAACTCGAGCATAAGCCAGAATCTTCACGGTTGAACTATGAGGCGGGCAGATTCTTTGCAAAAATGCTCGATAGTAGGAATATAAAAAATAAGGATAAGTTATATGTGAATGCAGATAAATATTTTCGTAATGCGATTGAACTCAATCCTGACAACACAGAAGCCATGATTGGCTTGATCATTCTCTCCTCATCAAATGGTTATCAAACAGATGTATCAGTAATAGAGCAGCTTGCAAACACGCTGAGTAGTCAGCCAATTACAATTACCGGAAACAGGGCAATTAATGCACTTTTAAATTGCCAGCTGACGAATGAATGTGTACTTCGGAATGATGTAATTAAATTGATTACCGATTCTGTTCTAGATAATCCATATCTTTATGGTGAGCGTATGGAACTCATCTACAAGGATATTTTTGAATACTATGTTTCCAGGAATGATCTGGAATCTGCCTACAAAGTTGCAAAAAAAGGTGCCACCAACGATAAAGATTCAGTCATTCTAAGATTACTTTATATCAGATTATTGATTATGACTGATAATTTGGATGAGGCCAGAGAGCAGTTGAAGCTGCTCGGAACAACTAATACAAAAGGATATGAAAGGGATATTAGTATGCTGGAGGCAATCCTTAACAGACCATCAACACCATGAGTCCCGACAAATTGTCATTTCAAAACAGGATGAATTCGGGAGTATCACATCCTATCATCATGTTCCTCTTCGTAATTTTATGTATCTTCGTTTACTGGAATGGGCTGAATGGGCCATTCATACTGGATGATCTGAACAGCTTTGCGCCTTTGCTGAATCTGGATAATAACCTGGAAACAGTATTATTGAATTTGAAGCGTTATGTGATAGAACTGGACAGACCCCTAGCATACGCAACATTTATCATGAATTCTGTGCTCAGTGGTGAAAGCGCATTCTACTGGAAGGCAACCAATCTTGCCCTGCACAT
>JBFFIE010000013.1:0-43473 GCA_041556555.1 Gammaproteobacteria bacterium | reverse complement strand
TCTTTATGAATGGCATATAGGATGCGTAAAGGGCGCTCTTGTCACGTATGGTCAGAGACAGGATACCGGCCCTTGGATCTCGTCCTCCTGGTACACTCATTATGGTTTACCCTCACAATATGATGTTTCTTGCCAATAAATTATGAAATCTTCCAGTAATCCCTGGGTGTTAAAGCTTATCTGGCTAGTAGCCAGGCCGTAATTCTTCAATAACAGGTCATATGATTGCATCAATTGTACCAAGTCTAATTGATTTGTCAGACCTTGCAAAATTTTGAGTGAATCCTCTTGATAGAACAGGATGGGAGAAGTCTTGATTTTGAACCGGAGGATATCAGTAAAGAGCCTCAACAACCAGTACAGGATATATTCTGCACCGGCCTTGTTCCATTTCTCTGAGAGGGCCACCGGATTAATTTGATTTCTGGATACCGAATAAAGATCATTTATGAGCCCGGAAATGAGTTCCAGGTGCTGCTCATCTGAATAATTGGCTGCGGCAAACGGCGCTCCTCCGGCAAAACGAAGTAATGTTTCTGCTGATGCTGGTTCTGCAATTTTACGTTTCAACCATTCCAGGGTTTCTGTGGAATGGTCAGGCTGGAAAATCATTTTCTGACAGCGACTGCGTATAGTCACCGGTAATAAGTTAGGCCGGTGCGTAGTCAGCAAGATCAGGGAATCGGGCGGTGGTTCTTCCAGTGTTTTTAACAGGGAATTTGCAGCACTTTTATTCATGCTATGGGCTGAATCAATGATTACGATTTTCAAGCGGTCAAACTGACTCTTGAGATTTATAAAATCGATCATTTTCCTGATCTGCTCTACCCTGATTTGCTTCCCTTCCTCTTCAACATCGACCAGCACATAATCCGGATGATTACCTGCTTCAAACAGCACACAGGATCGGCATTTTCCGCAGGGGGCCGATGTGGTCTCATCTTCAAGACATAACAACCTGGAGGCCACAAGATTTGCAAATTCCTTGAGACCGATTCCCTCGGGACCAGTCAACAACAGGGCATGAGGCAGACGCCCGTGGGTGAGAGATTTGCAGAGCTGATGCCACTGTGATCGATGCCAGGGAAGTACGTCTAACATAGCCCCTTCCCCTCCAGAACCTGTTTTATCTCCTGCTGAATATTACCGATATCCTGTTCAGCGTTAATTACAAAAACACGATCAGGTTCGGCCCTGGCTATATCAAGAAATGTTTGCCGTGCAGATTCAAAAAACTTTAAAGTCTCGGATTCAAACCGGTCCACTACTCCCGACTGCCTGGCCCTGGCAAGACCGGTTTCTGCCGATAGGTCAAGAAGAATGGTCAGATCCGGTTTCACGTTGGGATGGACAATATTGACCAGCTTATCAATCATATCCCGGCTGACACCCCTGCCACCGCCCTGGTAGGCATAACTGGAATCCGTAAAACGATCACATAAAACAATTTTGCCGGATTCAAGTCCCGGAATGATAACCTGTTTCAGATGTTGCAAGCGTGCTGTAAACATCAGCAGTAATTCTGCTTCTGGTTCAATATGCAATTCCTGATTAATCAATAAAATATCACGAATCCTTTCTCCCAGTTCCGTGCCACCTGGCTCCCGGGTCAATACCACGTCGGTATCATCATTTGCCAGTAACCGTCGTATATAATCAGCGTGAGTGCTTTTACCAGCACCCTCAATGCCTTCAAGCGTAATAAAAAGCCCTTGATGTTTATTCATGACTATTGGCCCAACTGGTACTTCCTGACAGCCTTGTTATGTTCTTCCAGGGTTTCTGAAAAATAATGTCCACCATCTCCGGTTGCAACAAAATATAAGTCCTTGCCATCGCTGGGATGCAATGCGGCATGAATCGCTTCACGACCCGCAAGTGCGATGGGTGTTGGTGGTAATCCCGGATTACGATAGGTGTTATAGGGAGAATCTATATCAAGGTCCTTGCGGCGAATGTTCCCATCAAAATTTTTACCCATGGCGTAAATAACGGTAGGGTCTGTCTGCAGGCGCATACCTCTAGCCAGACGCCGGACAAAAACGCCGGCTATACGATCACGCTCATCCGGTATACCGGTCTCTTTTTCGATCAGAGAGGCCATAATCAGGGCATCATAGGCCTGTTGATAGGGAAGATTTTCCGAACGTTTTTCCCATTCATCCAGGAGCACTGATTGTAATTGCCTGTGAGCACGTTTCAAGAATTCTATATCGGTGGTGCCATATGGGAAGTGATAAGTATCCGGGAAAAACTGTCCTTCCGGTGAAAGCTCGGGCGAATCCAACTCCGACATGATAAATTCATTACTTTTATCAGCGAGAGTAATATTCAGTGCAGGATGATTCTTGACAGCACTCAATACTTCCCTGAATGTCCAGCCCTCTATCAATGTCAATGAATATTGCTTTACTTTTCCCTGAACGAAAATCGACAGGATATCGATCGGTGTCATTTCACTTGCAATCACATATTCACCGGCTTTTAACTGATGATCTATGCCTCTCAACCTGGCTGTGGCAATAAAATAAATCGGTTTATCAATAATCCCGGCCTCGTTCAGGGTCCGGGCAATAACAGACAAGTTATCACCTCGTTGGATTGTAAATATATTGTCCTCCTGCAGATTTACCGGTGCATTCAGGTATGCCTGCATGTCCCGGTTGATCCAGATTGCGGATAAGGTAATCACCACAACAATTACCAGGCATAGGGAAAGCAGTGTCCGTTTCATTCGACTATAATTTGATTTTTTTTGAGCAGCTGTCTTATTTCATCGGTTTTTGGACCAGATTTCAGCCTTTGTCCATCAACTTCACTGATCGGCCAGATACCGATAATACTGTTGCAAAGGAAAACTTCATCGGCTGTAAAAAGTTCCTGCTTTTGTATATTCAAAACAACAGGACTTAATGAAACTTCCGAAGCAATATCCAAAATATGTTTGCGTATGATTCCCTCAATCCCGGAAGTTGTAAGGTCGGGCGTTTTGATTTTATCGCCTTCGATCAGAAACAGGTTACACATGGTACTTTCAATCAGTTGGTCTTCTGTGTCCAGCATGAGCCCTTCCGTAATTTCATCATCCTGCCATTCATTCCGCGCTATAATCTGCTCCAGCCGGTTCAGATGTTTGATCCCGGCCAGAGTGGAGTTGCGTGATAAACGAGTATCGCAAAACCGGGACCTGATCCCGACACTTCTGTAACTTTCCGGGTAGTCCGGCCAGGGATAAATACCCACGATTCGACATGGGTCGGTGCCTCGTGGCGGAGGCCGATAACCCCTGCCTCCTGTACCACGGGTGATGATGACCTTGAGAACCATCAGTCCGTTATGGATTGGCAGGCAATCGATATCGCTAAGCAGGATTTCTTCATGGGGACAATCTATCCCCAGACGATCACAGCCACGATGCAAGCGCTGGTAGTGATCGGTCCAGCAGAGTGGTTGCTTTTCCAGTAGGGCCAGCGTTTCAAACACCCCGTCACCGTAATGGAGGCCGCGATTGGTTACCGCGATGTTATCTGAGGGCTCGCCATTAATGAGAAACATGGGTTTTACTCGCAGGTGATGGATATCAGCTTCTTGAGAAAAGCGGATCCCGATGATCAGGTGGCCTTTTTGAAGATCAATGTCCCGTTTGTTCCACCAAATCCGAAGGAATTTGACAATGAAATATTAATTGCCATCTCCCTGGCCTTATTCGGCACGTAGTCAAGATCACATTCCGGATCCGGATTTTCCAGATTGATTGTGGGCGGTGCAATCTGATCCTGTATTGCCAGGATGCTGAATACCGCTTCCACCCCTCCGGCAGCACCCAACAGGTGACCAATCATCGACTTGGTTGAACTGATTGCCAGCTTCTTGCTGTGTTCAGTGAAGATCCGTTTCACTGCCCGGTTTTCAACTACATCACCGGCAGGTGTGGAGGTGCCATGGGCATTTATATAGTCAACATCCTCAGGGTTAATTCCCGCGTTTCGGAGTGCATTCTGCATGCAACGGGCGGCACCATCACCATCCTCAGAAGGAGAGGTCATGTGATAGGCATCTGCACTCATACCATATCCAATCAACTCGGCATAAATATTCGCGCCACGTGCCTTGGCATATTCATATTCTTCCAGCACCACCACACCGGCACCATCACTTAATACAAAACCATCCCGATCCCGGTCCCAGGGGCGACTGGCCCTTTCCGGATCATCATTGCGGGTAGATAGGGCCCGGGCTGCTGCAAAGCCTCCCAGACCGGTTGGTGAAGTTGCCATTTCCGCGCCACCCGCAACCATGACGTCTGCATCCCCATATTCAATCATACGGGCGGCATCACCGATATTATGGGTACCGGTTGTACAGGCTGTGACGATGGCAATATTGGGTCCCTTTAAGCCATATTTGATCGAGAGATTACCGGAAACCATATTGATGATGTTACTGGGCACAAAGAACGGTGAGATCTTGCGGGGCCCGCTCTCCAGATAGGTCTGGGTGCCCTTTTCTATGCCGGGCAGGCCGCCGATACCGGAACCAATGGCGACTCCGATCCGGATAGCATTTTCCTCGGTAATCTCGAGACCTGAATCTTCGATCGCCTGGCTGCCCGCAGCCATACCATAATGTATGAAGGGGTCCATTTTCCGCGCTTCCTTGGGGGAAATGTACTGGGTGATATCGAAATCACGGATGGAGCCACCGATTTTCACACTGAAATCAGTGGTGTCAAAATGGGTAATGGGTGCAATTCCACTCTTGCCGGCCTTTATGCTGGACCAGCTATCGGCAACATTATTGCCGACCGGGGTTACCAGACCCAGACCGGTAATTACAACTCTTCTTTTACTCACGGTAATCCTGTCGTTTTTTTAAGTGTCTGAAACGAAAAAGCCGCGTTGTAATAACGCGGCCTGACTGTGTTCCTTGTTCAGGAGGTTACTCCATATGAGCATTGATATAGTCTATAGCCTGCTGGACTGATGTAATCTTTTCTGCTTCTTCATCAGGAATTTCAGTCTTGAATTCTTCTTCCAAGGCCATGACAAGTTCGACTGTATCGAGTGAATCCGCCCCCAGATCATCAACAAACGAGGCCTCGTTAGTAACCTCATCTTCCTTAACGCCGAGTTGTTCTACAACTATCTTTTTGACTCGTTCTTCAACACTACTCATGATGGATGTTTCCTCCCTCTGTGGTCAGTGACCAATAGGCTGTGTAAGTTAAGTGAAATGAACACGTCTTGCAACTTAGAAGTGATCATAACAAGTGAAAGCTTTTAATATCAATTGGTTATTATAAATTTATAAAGTCAATTATAGATATTATCATCCCATGTACATACCGCCGTTTACGTGCAATGTTTGTCCGGTAATGTAAGCCGCCCCTGCGGACGCCAGGAATATTACGGCATTGGCAATTTCATCAACCTGACCCAAACGGTTCAGTGCAATTTGCGAGAGGATCGCCTGTTGTTGCTCTTCAGACAATGCATCGGTCATGTCGGTCTCAATGAAACCGGGGGCGATTGCATTAACGGTGATTCCCCTAGCACCGATCTCCCTGGCCAGGGATCGGGTAAAGCCAATCATACCGGCCTTGGCAGCTGAATAATTGCATTGCCCGGGATTACCGGAAAAACCTACCACGGAAGTTATATTAATGATCCGACCGCGGCGGGCCTTGGTCATGTCCCGCAGGCAAAGCTTGGTCAGACGATATACTGAATTCAGGTTGGTGTTGATGACATCGTCCCATTCTTCATCTTTCATTCTGAGTAACAGATTATCGCGGGTGATGCCGGCATTATTGACCAAGATAACAGGTGACAGGCCCTCGGCCTTCATAGCTTCTCCCAGCGCTTTCACCGATTCCGGATCAGAGACATCCAGTACAAATGCTGCGCCGTTGATGCCTTCTTTTTTGAAATGTTCCTGAATTGAATTGACACCCGTTTCACTGGTCGCTGTGCCAATCACAGTAGCCCCTTCCTTTCCGAGTGCTGTGGCAATACCCTTGCCGATACCGCGGCTGGCGCCGGTCACCAGGGCAACATCATTTTCAAACAACATCAATTATCTCCTTTGTCAGCTATCGTACTCAGCGCCTTATGCAGTGAATCTGAATCCAGAACCGGAAGGGCGCCAAGTTGCCGGTCTATGCGTTTGATCAGACCACAGAGTACCTTGCCCGGACCACATTCTATAATATTCTCAATACCCTGAGAGGCCATTCTCTGAACAGTTTCTACCCAGCGTACCGGTTGAAACAATTGCTCAACTAAGGCCTGTTTGATGGCTGCCGGATCTGATTTGCTGCTGACATCGACATTGTGTATTACCGGAATATGTCCACAGACGAGTTCAATTGATTCGAGGCGCTGGGCGAGTCGATCGGCAGCCTTCCGCATCAAGGCACAGTGCGATGGGACACTGACGGGCAAGATCACTGAACGCCTGGCACCGGCATCTGCTGCTGCAGCAACAACACGGCTGACAGCTTCCTTGTGACCCGCAATCACTACCTGGCCTTCAGAATTGAAATTAGCCGGTGCGACTACCTGTCCCTGCGCCAGTTCATTACATAAGGATTCAAGTGTTTCATTATCCATGCCCAGGATCGCAGCCATACTGCCTGTGCCCTCGGGTACCGCTTCCTGCATGTAACGTCCCCGATCCGCTACCAGTGACACCGCATCAGAAAACTGCATGGCACCGGAACAGACCAACGCTGTGTACTCTCCCAAGCTATGGCCTGCCAGGATATCGGGGGCCGGTCCACCCTCTGAAAGCCATACCTGCCAGGTAGCCACACCGGCTGCCAACAAGGCTGGCTGGGTATTGACTGTATTATTTAATGTTTCTTCTGGTCCGCTCTGGGTCATTTCCCAGAGATCAAAATTCAGTACCGTGGATGCTTCCGTGAATGTTTCCCTCACCAGTGGAAAACTATCGGCAAGTGCAGATAACATGCCGACGGATTGTGAACCCTGTCCCGGGAATACAATTGAAAATGTCATAAACCTGCCTGTATTTTTGTTCTAGTAATTAACCAGCGCCGAGCCCCAGGTAAACCCGCCACCGAATGCTTCAAGTAATAATGTGTCATTCTTCTTGATACGGCCATCACGGACAGCAGTATCCAGCGCCAGCGGTACCGATGCGGCCGATGTATTACCGTGTTTGTCCACCGTCAAAACAACCCGATCCATAGGCATATCAAGTTTTTTGGCTGTTGCTGCAATGATGCGGGTGTTGGCCTGGTGAGGTACCAGCCAGTCAATATCCTTTTTTTCCATTTGATTATAGGTGAGGGTCTCATCAACGATTCTGCCCAGTGTGTTAACGGCAACCTTGAATACTTCATTGCCCTGCATCTCGATAAAGGCAGTACCTTTTTTCAATTGGTCTGAATTATGGGAAATGCCAGCCGGTACATTCAGCAAATCCTCATACTCACCATCAGCATGTATATGCGTAGAAAGAATACCGGGTTCTTTACTGTTTTGAAGTACAACTGCCCCGGCACCGTCAGCAAACAAGACGCAGGTACTGCGATCGGTCCAGTCAATTATCCTGGAAAGGGTTTCAGAGCCTACAACCAGGACTGTAGTCGCGGATCCGGTTTTTATAAATTTATCGGCAATGCTGAGTGCATAGATGAAACCTGTACAAACTGCCTGGACGTCAAATGCCGGACAGCCGTGAATATCCAGTTTTTTTTGTAGCAGACAGGCTGTGCTTGGAAAAATAACATCAGGTGTGGTCGTTGCAACAATAATCAGATCAATATCATCCGGTTTGATATTGGCCGCCTTGATTGCTTCAATTGCTGCTTTCTCAGCCATATCGCAGGTAGTTTCACCATCTGCCGCAATATGCCGCTCACTGATCCCTGTCCGGGCCTTGATCCACTCATCGGAAGTATCCACCATCTGCTCAAGTTCAGCATTGGTCATTATCCTCTCCGGCAAGTAACTGCCAGTGCCTGTGATTCTTGAATAAATCAATGTAGTTAACCTTCAGGGAATAGTCTTTCCAGTTCTTTCGATATCCGGTTAGGTATGTCTTTCTCAACCTCTACCATGGCTTCTTCAATTGCGTGTGCAAACGATACCTTGTCTGCACTGCCATGACTTTTAATTACAATACTACGCAGACCAAGTAGGCTGGCACCATTATATCTTCTGGGGTCAATTCTTTTCCTGATAGACTTCAGGATGGGCATACTCACCAGCGCAGCAAATTTACCATAAAGTGAACTGCTGAAATCCTGTTTCACATGATGCATCAGGAAAGCTGCAACACCCTCGCTCGCCTTCAGCGCAATATTGCCTACAAAACCATCACAAACGATCACGTCTGCCTTTCCGGAATAGATATCATTACCCTCAACGAATCCTATATAGTTCAGATGACTTTGAGATAACAGGGAAGCAGCCTGTTTTACACGGTCATTACCCTTGATTTCCTCTTCACCGACATTAAGCAAGGCCACTGTTGGTTCAGGAATATTATTCACCGCACTCGTTAACTCAGCTCCCATTGCTGCAAACTGAAACAATTGCTCCGATGTGGAATCAACATTGGCACCAAGATCCAGCAAATGAGATGAACCTTTAATTCCCGGCATGGTGGAGCAGATGGCCGGACGGTCGATACCAGGCAACATTTTCAGTACAAATCTGGCCGTTGCCATCAAGGCACCGGTATTCCCGGCACTCACACAAGCCTGTGCAACCCCTTCCTGTACCAGATTAATAGCGACGCGCATTGAGGAATCTTTCTTGTTACGCAAAACCTGGGATGGCAGCTCATGCATACCGACAACTTCAGACGCATGATGAACAAAAAGACGTGGATGGTTTAGGGCCTTGTGACTCTGAAGAATTGATTCCAGTTGATCCTGGATACCGACCAGAATCAGTTCCAGGTTTTCATGTTTATCGAGGACATAGATGGCGGCCGGGACAATTGCGTCCGGACCGTGGTCACCTCCCATGGCGTCTAGGGCAAGCTTGATTTTCAAGACTGACTCTTAATGACTTATTTACAGACTTGCTGCCGGCCAGAAAAAGGCGCCATCAAAGACACCAGGCAGGATTATTCAGTGTCTTCTTCCTTGCTCGCAATGACCTTGCGGCCCCGGTAATAACCGTCTGCGCTGACATGATGCCTTCTGTGAACCTCGCCGGTTGTAGATTCAATGGAAAGAGTCGGTGATTTTAATGCATCATGAGACCGACGCATGCCACGACGGGAATTTGATTTTTTGGATTTTTGAACAGCCATAGTATCTATTTCTCCAGTTTTTTATTCATTCGATTTCGTTGACAGTTTTTCGAGAACAGAAAACGGGTTCCTTATAACTGATTTATTCAACTCATCCAGTAATTTTGTAGCTTCACATCCGTTCTGCTCATGCATTACGGCCAGGGGTAACGCCAGTATCAACTCATCTTCTATCAGGTCCCGCAATACAAACGGAGCATCCTCTTCATAGAGCGGTTCACATCCACGTGGCAATATCGACAAATCAACAGACTTTCTGATTACGCCCAGGTTTACCTGGCTCTTCATGGATAAACTCATGGGTTCCAGACATCTCTGGCAGATCAGACTGACTTCTGTGGAAACATCACCGGTGATTAAGGTCAGTTTCTGATCTTCATCCCGCTTGAACGCCAGATGGAAATCGACAATACCCGATTGGTCATGCAACCTCTCTACTAGCCGGGACATTTCATCTATTGCATACTGCCCGGCAAGCTTTTCACCGCTCATGGCAAGTCGAGCCGGTTCAATGGTTTGCGGCAAGTCGGGGCGCATCAGGCGGCAAAGTTTAGCTATGCGGAGTGCGACTGTCAAAATACCGCTGAAATAATACTTAACCTATTGTAATAAAAGAATTTTATTAGCACACGCCTGCATCTTTCTTCGATAATTATGACAAAAATAAGACCGGACTCACTGAAACTGATCCTGGCGTCTTCCTCCCCTTTCCGGCGAGATCTCCTGGAACGCCTGTCGGTAGGTTTTATTTGCGAAGCCCCCGCAATTGATGAAACTCCCCTGCCCGGGGAAGCGGCTGACGAATTGGTGAAGCGTCTGGCCAGGGCCAAGGCGGAGGCAGTCGCAAAAAACAGGGATGCTGCAATCGTGATCGGTTCGGACCAGTGCCTGTCTCTCAATAATGAAATCCTGGGAAAACCGGGCTCTCGCGAGGCGGCTATGGGTCAACTCGAGAAGCTGAGTGGCCAGACGGTGATATTTTATACCGGCTTGTGTGTTGTCAACAGTTCCACCGGGGTAGCGAGGACCGATTGTATACCCTGCCGGGTTACCTTTCGTCGCCTGACCCGGGAGGAGATTGGCCGTTACCTGGAAATAGAGAAACCGTACCAATGTGCAGGAAGTTTCAAATCAGAACGCCTGGGTATCAGTTTACTGGAAAAACTGGAATGCACAGATCCGACGGCCCTGGTTGGCCTACCCTTAATCAGGTTATCAGAGATGCTACGGGCCCAGGGACTCCCGATCCCTTGATGAAATTGACAAGTTACTGTAACTGAAGCCTCTTTTCGAGTATCTCTGCTACCGCCGTACCAATTTGTTTTGCAAAGGTATCAAGAAAGGTGTCCCTCCGGGTGTAATCAACGATGTCTTCTTCTCCAACCAGCTCCCTGGCTACATAACCTGCACTTCCAATCCCGTCAATCAGACCCAGTTCCAGGGACTGTTTGCCGGTCCAGATCAGGCCAGTAAAGAGATTCTCGTCATCACTCAGGCGATCGCCACGGCCCTCCCTGACGACACTGATAAATTGTTCATGAACATCTGTCAGCAAGGTATCGATATGCTCCAGGTCTTCCTCTTTCAGGGGCGAGAATGGATCCAGGAATCCCTTGCTTTCCCCGGCATGCAACAGGCGGCGCTCGATGCCCACTTTTTTCATGGCTTCTACGAAACCGAAACCGGACATCACCACACCAATCGAACCAACAATGCTCGATTCATTGGCATAGATCTCATCTGCCGCTGCCGCGATATAGTATCCGCCGGAGGCACAAATATCAGAGATCACTGCGTAGAGAGGTATGTCAGGATAAAGACCCTTGAGGCGCCTGATTTCATCATTGATGTAAGCAGCCTGTACCGGGCTGCCACCGGGACTGTTAATCCGTAAAATTATTCCGGCTGTACTGGAATCTTCAAATGCTGCCCTCAAACCACTGACAATATGATCAGCATTGGCCATTGCATCAGTAGAGATAATCCCCTCAATGTCCACGAGAGCAGTATGCTTACCGCCACTAATCTTGGCACCACCAAGGTCAGTAGGTAAGTAAATAATCAGAAAGGCAACCAGGTACGCGGCAAAAAAGAATTTGAAGAATATTCCCCAACGGCGTGCGCGCCGCTGTTCAGCGATTGCTTCCTGGGCAATACGGTTGACGATTGCCTGTTCCATCTGCTTCTGATCATTGTTGGATGACGAATTTTCCATAGCTTCCTTTACCTCATTTCAGCATGCCTTCCAACCAGGACAATAATTGATCCGGACGTTGCAAGCATGCAACTGGTTCATATTTTAGCAAATCCTGTTTCTTTTGTGCGCCATAGCTGACTGCAATGGCGTAGACCCCGGCATTCATAGCCAACTGCATATCATGATTGCTGTCACCGACCATCAGCGTGTTTTCAGGTTTTACGGATAATTCCTTCATAATTTCCAACAACATTAAAGGATGAGGCTTGGAAAGAGTCTCGTCAGCGCAACGGGAGGCATGAAAACAAGAATTCAATCCTGTCTCATTCAGTGAATTGTCCAGTCCCTTGCGGCTTTTACCAGTAGCAACAGCCAGTAACATCCCCGCCTCCAACAAGCGGTCCAGCAGTTCCTTCACCTCAGGAAATAAGCGGATATTACCGCGGTTCTGTTCCACATAGAGACGACGATAAACCTGATTTAACAGCAGATGATCATCCCGGGAAAGCTCAGGGTAGACTACCCGGGCAGCTTCTTCCAGCCCCAGGCCAATGATTTTACGAATACTGATATCATCTCTTCGTTCAAATCCGCACTCGGTGATCGCCGACTGCATGGTAAATACGATGGTGGAAGTGGTATCGGCCAACGTGCCATCCCAGTCAAAAACCACCAGACGAATATCCTGTGTATGCATATTGGGTTCAGATTTTAACCAGCAATGTTTGTAAATCTGCCGGTAACGGGGCCCTGAAGCTTACCCTTTCCCTAGTGTAAGGTAACTCGAGAGAAAGTGTGTCTGCGTGAAGAAACATCCGCTTCAGGCCCTGTTTTCTGAGAGATCGATTAAACTCGCTGTCACCGTATTTTTTATCACCCGCAACCGGGTGGCCTATTGAAGCAGCATGAACCCGAATCTGATGCGTACGCCCGGTGTCGATTTCAACCCTGGCCAGGGTCGCCCCGGAGAAAACCTTCACGGGTGTAAATCTTGATATTGAAGGCTTGCCTGACTCATTAATCTGGATATGCTTTTTGCCATGACCCCCCGCTCGCCTGGAAAGTGGCAAATCCACGACCTGCGATCGGGAAATTTTCCCTTTTAGCAGTGCCTGATAGGTCTTGCTTACCCGGTTTTGCTTCAAAAGCTCATGCAAGTCGCGTAAAAGCTGATGGTTACGCGCGATCATCAAACAACCCGATGTTGATTTATCCAGGCGGTGGACCAGTTCAAGAAAAGAATCGTCGGGTCGCATCACTCGCAGTATTTCTATCAGACCAAATGCATCGTTTGTCCCGGAATGCACGGCTAGTCCAGGCGGTTTATTGATAACCAGCAGATTTTCATCCTCATGGATAATATGACGGTATATCAGGCCCTGCAGCGAGGGAGATGGCTCTGGACGACGCTTATCCTGACCAGACTGGTAGACCGGCGGAATCCTGACCACATCCTGTTTTTGAAGTTTATAATCCTGCTTCACCCGCGACCGATTGACCCGCACTTCGCCTTTTCTCAACATTTTATAAATACGGGTCTTGGGGATATCCTTCAGGTATGTCAGAAGATAATTGTCAATACGCCTGCCTGACTGGTCAGCCGTGATTTCAACGTAGCTGACCCCGGATTTTCTCGTGTATTCCTGCGGTTTTTTATTCAATTGCCAATTGCCGGGATTTGTTAAGATTGCTATATTATCACCCTGATTTCAGGAGACATTCGCGGGAATTATCTCATTTGCGGGTGAGAAAAAATCTACTACATTCTCCTGCTGAGTCGGTGCCGGTTACTCGCGTGGATGATGCTGAAAATTATGACATGCGCATTATCCATCCCGCCACTCCAGTAGAATGCCCGAATTCAAATCCTGAAATAACAGATATGGCGCCCGCCGACCAGAATATAGAAGATACAACCAGGCCGGGCCCGGATAGAAACAGGGTTTAATGACAGCTCTACCCTGTGAATGAGCTGTCAGCGCGCTCCCGCATTATTGACCGATACAGGCTGGCGGTGATGAGCGCAGAACAGGAACAATATTACAATGAAGAGAATGCTTATCAATGCGACTCAGCAGGAAGAGTTGCGTGTGGCTCTGGTCGATGGTCAGAAACTTTATGACCTCGATATAGAGTCAACCTCCAGGGAACAGAAAAAATCCAATATCTACAAAGGCCGGATCGTTCGAATCGAACCAAGTCTCGAGGCAGCTTTTGTCGATTATGGTGCCGAGCGCCATGGTTTTCTGCCTTTCAAGGAAATAGCCCACTCTCTGTTCAAAGACACCGCCGAAGATGGTGGTCGAATCAACGTCCGTGAAGCTATCAAGCAGGACCAGGAATTTATCATCCAGGTTGAAAAAGAGGAACGGGGAAACAAGGGTGCTGCACTGACCACTTTTGTCAGTCTGGCAGGTCGCTATCTGGTTCTGATGCCAAACAATCCCCGTGCCGGAGGTGTATCCAGACAGATAGAAGGCAATGATCGTAGTGAGGCCCGGGAAGCCATGAGCAAGCTCAATGTTCCCCAGGGTATGGGTATCATTCTGCGAACAGCTGGTGTTGGAAAATCCAGCGACGAATTGCAATGGGATCTGGATTACCTGCTGAGTCTCTGGGATGCCATTACCAAAGCAGCTAACGAGCGAAAAGCACCTTTTCTTATCTACCAGGAAAGTGAAGTTATTATTCGTGCAATACGTGATTACCTGCGTAAGGATATATCGGAGATATGGATAGACAGCAAGGAAGTCTATCAGCGAGGTTATGAATTCATGCAACAGGTCATGCCGCAGAACCTGCACAAGCTGAAGCTTTATGATGAGCCGGATTCCCTGTTTAACCGTTATCAGATTGAAAGTCAGATTGAATCTGCTTTTTCACGAGAAGTCAGATTGCCGTCGGGAGGAGCACTGGTATTCGATCACACAGAAGCACTTTTAACCATTGACATCAATTCCTCGCGTTCAACTGCAGGAGGTGATATCGAAGAGACTGCGCTCAATACCAATCTTGAAGCTGCCGAGGAAATAGCCCGCCAGCTCAGATTGCGCGATCTCGGTGGCCTGATTGTCATAGATTTCATCGACATGATGAGTAACCAGAACCAACGTGAGGTTGAAAATTGCCTTCGGGAAAATCTGAAAATGGACCGGGCCAGGGTCCAGATTGGCAAAATTTCCCGGTTTGGCTTGCTGGAAATGTCCCGACAACGTCTGCGGCCATCGTTGGGGGAATCCAGTAATATCCTTTGTCCGCGCTGCCAGGGTCAGGGCACGATTCGTGGCACGGAATCCCTGGCGCTGTCCGTTTTGCGAATTATTGAAGAAGAAGCAATGAAAGACCTGACTGCCAAGGTCATAGCCCAGTTACCCACTGATGCAGCCACCTTTCTTCTGAATGAAAAGCGCACCACTATCAGTAATATTGAACATCGGCATGACGTTGACATCGTTCTTGTCCCCTCACCTGCACTGGAAACTCCACAATACCTGATTCAGCGTGTCAAGCTGTCCGAGGCGGCAAGCAAGGAATACGCCCGTCCCAGTTACGATATACAACCGGAAGGAAAAGACACCATACTTGAGTCCATCGAACAACAGAAAAAACGGCGTATTGAAGAACCTGCTATCAAGCAGATCATTCCTGACCGTCCTGTACCTGTAACAAAACAAACAAGTTCGCGTGGATTAATCAGCCGATTATTTGGCAGCCTGTTTGGCGTCCCTGAAGGAGAGAAACAGGAGACAATAAGTTCAGGTAAAACTACCACTACCACAAAGAGGAGTGATTCCAAAAGAACAAATTCCAGCGATCGTAAACAACACGGCCGTAACCAGAAATCCGGTGGCCGTTCCCGTAAACGCGGAAGTAAAGCCAGTAACACGGGAGATGAGAGCAGTGGTCAATCACAAAGACGTGGACGCCGTGGAGGCAGACGGCGTAATCGTAATAATGAAAATACCAGCCGTAGTCGCGACAAACAGACCAAGCAGAGCAGTAAATCATCTGGCTCTAGTCCTGCTGATAATGAAAATAAGCAGACTACAAACCAGACACAGGCGACAACCACAGCCATTCCCGATCAGGGCGATAATCCAGCAGCTGAAAATGCTGCCACGGAACGGGAGCTGCAGGGAAATGCTAGTGCGCAGGTCAATCAGGATGAATCCGTTAATGCTCCCGGAGAAAATGTGGAAAACCAGCAAAATGCCCAGTCTTCGCAGCAAGCTTCAGTTCCTGAAAATGGAACCTCCAGTGACAGAAACAAGGCCCTGAATAATATCGACTAGTCTCTCTTACTGTTGCTAGATAGAGTGTTCACGTGTTGCAGAGAAAGTGATATCCGGCCAGCGTTCCATAGTTAAATTCAGATTCACCATGGAAGGTGCCAGATAGGCTAGCCGCTCACTACCGTCGAGTGCCAGGTTATTGATTGCCTTGTCCTTGAATTCCTTCAGTTGTTTCTTATCCTTTGACTCAATCCAGCGTACTGTAGCAACAGGCACATTTTCGTAACTGCATTTAACACCATATTCTTCCTGCAAACGCCAGGCAACGACATCAAATTGAAGGATTCCAACAGCTCCCAGTATCAAGTCATTACTGTTTAGCGGCCGGAAAACCTGGGTGGCGCCCTCCTCTCCCAATTGAATCAGGCCCTTCAACAGCGCCTTGGATTTTAAAGGGTCCTGTAAACGTACTCTTCTGAATAATTCCGGGGCAAAGAAAGGTATACCAGTGAAAGAAAGTTTTTCTCCCTGGGTAAAAGAATCGCCGACCTGGATTGTGCCATGATTATGCAAACCAATGATATCGCCTGGCCATGCCTGCTCCGTATGTTCACGTTGACCCGCCATGAATGTCAACACGTTTGACGGTTGTATGTCCTTGCCAATTCGCACATGGTACATTTTCATTCCTTGCTGAAATTTACCAGAACAAATTCTGAGAAAGGCAATCCGGTCCCTGTGTGCAGGATCCATATTTGCCTGAATCTTGAACACAAAGCCGGTAAATTTTTCTTCGTTCGGCTCCACAAGTCTCTCGAGAGTTTCCCTGTGCACAGGGCCCGGCGCGTACTCTGTAAGGCAATCAAGAAACTCAGCAATGCCGAAATTTTGCAGTGCCGATCCGAAAAATACTGGCGTTTGTAGACCCTCAAGAAAGCGTGACTTGTCGAATGTTTCACATGCACCCTGAACCAGTTCTATTTCCTCAGCCAATTGATCACGGACAGAATTTAATTCTGGTCCCATATCAGCAGCCAGAAAATCCTTGATTATTTCCTTACCATGATTATCTGCATGCTTGTCATACTTTCTGAGATAATTATTTCCCAGGTGGTAGATTCCCCGTAACCGACTACCCATGCCGATTGGCCATGTAACCGGCACGCAATTGATTCCCAACTCCGATTCAATTTCATCGAGTAGTTCTATTGGTTCTTTCCCTTCACGATCCAGTTTGTTAATGAACGTTATGATAGGAGTATTTCGTAATCGACACACTTCCATTAGTTTTCTGGTGCGATCCTCAACACCTTTGGCGACATCGATCACCATTAATGCTGAATCTACAGCAGTCAATGTTCGATAGGTATCCTCGGAAAAATCAACATGCCCCGGTGTATCGAGCAGATTAATAACCTTGTTGTTATAAAGGAACTGCATAACCGAACTGGTGATGGAAATGCCTCTTTCTTTTTCCATTTTCATCCAATCAGAAGTGGCATGACGTGATGATTTTCGGGCTTTAACAGTACCGGCCATCTGGATAGCCCCGCCATACAGTAACAGCTGCTCGGTGACAGTGGTCTTCCCTGCATCGGGGTGGGAAATGATGGCAAAAGTTCGGCGTCTTTCGATTTCTTTGGATAAATCCGGCATAAAAAAAATGGTGAGTCAGTATTTGATTATTTTTTTAAGATCCTGATTCCAGGACAACAACGGCACATGCATAGTCCTTTTCATCTGAAAGGCTCAAGTAGCTACTGATCATTCTGGACTGGATAACTTCCCTGAGTTTGCCGATAAAGAGCAGTTTCGGGCATCCATCTGAATCATGTGTGACACTGATCTGCTTAAGAAATATCCCATCCCTGAATCCGGTCCCGAGTGCCTTCACAAGTGCTTCCTTGGCAGCAAAACGCTTGGCAAGAAAATGTGCGGGGATACTGCTTGATTCATATTCCCCGAGCTCTGAGTCTGACAATATTTTTTCAGGAAATCTCTTGCCATGGCGTGACAGGTTTTCCTCCATACGGACCACAGAGACGATATCAATGCCAATACCTTGAATCATGAGCGGGCTTTTAACATAATGGTTTTGATTTCCTTTACCGCGCTTTCAATACCGAAAAATACAGAACGGGCAATGATACTATGTCCAATGTTCAACTCAACAATATCTTCTATTGCTGCAATTTCGGATACGTTGTCAATAGTCAGGCCATGCCCTGCATTGACCTGAAGTCCGTTTGTCGATGCCAGTTCCGTTGACTTGATGACTCGCTGCAACTGTAGTTGAATTTCGGCTTGATCCATGGCATTTGCATAATGACCGGTATGGATTTCAATTACCTTTGCCCCAACCTCTGCTGCTGCCAGAATTTGCCTTTCATCAGCGTCAATAAAAAGTGAAACCCGGATTCCTGCATCATGAAGCTTTTGAATTGCCCTAGATATGGTTTTCTTATTTTCTTCAACATCCAGCCCACCTTCTGTAGTTAATTCCTGGCGCTTTTCAGGAACCAGGCAACAATACTCTGGCTTGACTTTTTCCGCTATTGAGACCATTTCATCAGTTACTGCCATTTCCAGATTCATGGCGGTTTGCATGACACTTTTTAGCCTGAACACGTCATCGTCCTGAATATGCCTTCGATCCTCACGTAAATGAAGTGTAATTGAATCAGCTCCGGCTTTTTCTGCAAGCAAGGCAGCTTCAACAGGATCAGGGTAGCTGGTAAGCCTGGCCTGCCGCAAAGTTGCAACATGATCAATATTGACACCAAGTAATATCTTTTTTTTACTCACGATAATAATTATCTGGACTGGTTAATGAACGATTTATAGAGATTTCTGCTTGCCAATTGTTTTCCGTCAAGATGCTTGTTTAATACATATCGCATCAGTTTCTTGATTTCAGTCAATACCTCTTGTGTCTCGAAACTTTCATTTGCAAGGGATATGAGCGCATTACCACTTACCTTTACATAATCTCCTATAGCCGGCACCGAACTTGAAGCACCCTTTTCAGCCTGGTAATAGTAAATTATTCCCGGGTCGATATCCTTCACCGAGCCAGCTTCATGTACAATACTCATGCCATAACCCACAGACTCCATCAATCTTTTCTCGAATACTCTCAGAATTACTTGTTCACCCATTTCATGGTTACTTAAAGATTCAAGTGTCTGCCTGTATATATCAAACAATTCAGGATGGGCCTCATGTAAATGTAATAACCTGATAATAAGCTCATTGATGTAAAACCCGGCAATCAACCAGTTGCCAGCAAGACGATAGGCCATACCATCTGCTTCCACTGCAACCAGATTCATTAATTCACCTTTCCCGCTCCAGGTCAGCAGTAATGGCTGATGGATCTGCAATAATTCAGACTTATTACTGCCTTTTTTCCTAACACCATTCGCGACAAGGCTGATTCTGCCGTGTTCTCTTGAGAAGACATCAAGCAACAGACTGGTCTCCCGGTAGAGCCGCCGATGCAAAATAAATGATGGACTAAGTTCAATTTTCATAGCCAAACTGCTTTAATGCATTTGGGTTTGTCATCCATTTTTCCTTGATTTTTACCCAAGTCTCAAGAAAAACTTTTTTGCCGAACATTTTTTCCATATCCTTCCTAGCCTGAATACCGATCTTTTTGAGAATTTCACCACCTTTTCCTATCACTATTCTTTTTTGTCCAGATGTTGCTACCCAGATGGTTGCGTGAATAGTAATGATCCTTTCATCCTCGCTAAATCGATCAATCACGACCGATATATTATACGGGACCTCGTCACCAAGTTGCCGTGTCAATTTTTCCCTTATAAATTCAGCTGCGAAATAACGCTCGTTGCGGTTGCTGATTTGATCGTCCGGATATTGTTTTTCCCCCGGAGGCAATTGCCTGGTGATCTGCTCTTCCAGCAAATCTATATTTTTCCCTGTTTTAGCTGAAAGCGGGATGATATCAATATAATTACTGGCTGCTTCAATTTTATCGATGAATGGCAATAAATCAGACTTTTCATCAATTTTATCTATTTTATTAATAGCGAGAATCAGTGGCTTTCCTGTATTTTGAATTCGCGTCATAATTTCATGATCAGTTTGATTCCATTTCATGGCCTCTATGACATGAACAACCACATCTACATCCACAAGCGCATTGAATATCTCCCGGTTCATGTATCGACTTATCAGGTTGGATGATTTTTTCTGTAAACCAGGCGTATCAACATAAAGTATCTGGGAATTGCCATTGGATTTTATTCCCAGCAAATGTGAGCGTGTCGTTTGTGGTTTACGTGAAGTGATACTGATCTTCTGGCCAATTAATCGGTTCAACAAGGTAGATTTGCCCACATTGGAACGGCCCACAAGCGTCACAAAACCACAGTGCTCTAGCATTTTTTCGTTCGACGTCAGGAGAAATCCAGCTGTTCTAGCGCAATCTGTGCAGCAGATTGTTCTGCATTTCGTTTACTGCGGCCATCTGATTGCACTGAGATATCTGCTTCAGGAATATTACAGCGCACGGTGAATACTTTTTGATGCGCCTCACCCTCTTCCTTGATGATTGTATATTCCGGTAGTGGGAGTTGTCTTGATTGTAACAGTTCCTGTAAGCGGGTCTTGGGATCCTTTACCAGATTATCAGGGGTATGCTGTCTCAACAGGTCTTGATATAACGTAAGCACTGTTTTGCGACAGGATTCAAGGCTGGAATCCAGATAAATTGCACCAATCAACGCTTCCATTGCATTAGCCAGAATAGACTTTCGGCGCCATCCGCCGGACTTCAATTCGCTGGTGCCAAGTTTGATGTAATTCCCGAGGTCTAATTGTCTGGCCAGTTCAGCAAGGGTGTCGCCCTTGACCAGAGCCGAGCGCAGTCTGGTCAATTCCCCTTCACTGGTATCGGGATATAGTTTAAAAAGAGCTTCGGCAATTATGAAGCCAAGTAGTGCGTCACCCAAATATTCGAGTCTTTCGTTGTTTACCTGTCCTATACTACGGTGTGTCAGTGCCTCTTCCAGAAATGATTTATTTTTAAAATGATAATCGAGACAGGTTTCAAGCCTGGTGACCTGATCAGTTTTCACCGGTCCCCTCACCGGTCAAAGGCACAGAGCGATCAAAAACCAGGACAAATTCGAGGTCGTAGAGAAACTTGTTTCTGGACTCATACTGTACCCGCATACGTTTTGGATCACCTCTTTTTGGACCTGGCTCTATGGTGACATGGTTGCGTACATTATGATCCGTGAAGCGTCTGATTCCGTTGATGTCTGCATTTATTAGAAAATACTTCCGCACCTCAAATGCTGATAGTTTCCCTGCGTCTGTTCGAGTGGTAATAGCATTCATGGCCGATATCACACCCATTTTTTCATTATATAAGGGGATTAGCCGCAAACCCAGCATTACAAAAAATCCGATCAAGGCCAGAATAATAAGCCAGCCAATGAATGTTACCCCACGTTGGTTATTAATCATATTTTTCATAATCTTGCCTTTTGGATTTAGTTGATTGATATTAGTGTAGTATCGTACCAATTCTTTTCCAGTCAATACCACCATTTCTGCTGTCCCAGTTCATCCAGATCATAAAGGCCCTGCCCATAAGATTCTCATCCGGGACAAAACCCCAGAATCGACTGTCCTTGCTATTATCCCGGTTATCACCCATGACAAAATAATGCCCGGGAGGTACTATGGCCTCGACTGTTCGGGAGTAATCGTCAGGGTCAATTAAAATCAAGTGCTCAACATCTCCAAGTTCTTCTTCCAGTAAGGTCACGCCATTCATGGCTCTACCAGAACCAACAGCATCATAGCGCCCAAGCACCGTTTGCGACATAGGCTCATCATTAATATAGAGAACCTTGTCACGATAAAGCAGATGATCGCCGGGCACACCGACAACTCGTTTGATATAGGGAATATCCGGATTTTCCGGATACCGAAAAACTACAATATCGCCTCTTTCAGGTGTCTCGTAATCAATCACTTTTTGATCCAGAACCGGCAAGCGGATACCGTATTCGTATTTATTTACCAGTATGAAATCCCCTATCAACAAGGTCGGCATCATCGAGGCCGATGGAATTCGAAATGGTTCTGCAATAAAAGAACGCAGGATTAGCACAAACAGGAAAATAGGAAAGAAAGATCGCGCATAATCAACAATTACAGGTTCGCATGCTTTTTCTTCGACACCATTCTCTTGCTGTCTGGCCCTTTTTTTTGCAAACACAAGAGCGTCAACGAGCCAGATTAATCCACTGGCGAATGTCAGTAAAACGAGTACTGCAGCAAAATCAAAGTTCATGAATCTTTTCCCACATGCAGTATCGCCATAAATGCTTCCTGTGGTAATTCAATGGAACCAAATTGTTTCATTCGTTTCTTACCTGCTTTTTGTTTTTCCAGTAATTTGCGTTTTCGTGAGACATCCCCTCCGTAACACTTCGCAGTTACATTTTTACGCAGTGCCTTTACTGTCTGTCTGGCTACTATCTTTGATCCAATGGCAGCCTGTACAGCGACCTCATACATTTGCCTGGGGATAAACTCTTTCATTTTCTCCACGAGTTCCCTTCCACGAGCATCGGCCAGCGATCGATGAACGATACAGGAGAGCGCGTCGACACGCTCACCGTTGATCAGGATATCGAGCTTGACAAGATTAGATGCTCTAAATCCAATAAAATGATAATCAAACGATGCATAGCCCCGGCTTGCAGATTTGAGCCTGTCAAAAAAATCCAGGACTACTTCATTAAGTGGCATTTCAAAACCCAGTGAAATCTGTTTACCAAGATACTGAAGTTTTTTTTGTATGCCACGTTTTTCGATGCATAGTGCTATTACATTGCCCAGGTAGTCTGCGGGCAGAAGAATGTCAGCGTAAATGATGGGTTCCCTGATTTCGTTAACCTTGTCCATTGGTGGCAGCTTGGAAGGATTATCAACATTAATCACCTCACCTGCTGTCGTCTCGACTTCATATACCACCGTTGGTGCTGTAGTAATCAGATTCAGATCATACTCACGTTCCAGGCGTTCCTGGATAATTTCCATATGCAGCATGCCAAGAAAACCGCAACGAAAGCCAAATCCCAGGGCCTGGGATGTTTCCGGTTCGTAATGCAATGCTGAATCATTCAATTTGAGTTTTGACAAGGCTTCACGGAAAGCTTCATAGTCCGAGGAATCTACGGGATAAAGTCCGGAGAATACCCGTGGTTGCACTGACTGGAACCCTGATAAAGGCTTTTCCGCTGGCCGCTCTGACAGTGTCAAGGTGTCCCCGACCGGGGCACCATCGATATTCTTTATCCCGGCGATTACATAGCCAACATCACCAGTTCCCAGCTGTTCACATTTCTTGCGTTTGGGTGTAAATACCCCTACCTCATCGACCAGCCAGTCACGTCCAGTCGACATGACACGCATTTTTTTACCTGTCTCAAGGGACCCATCGACCACTTTCACCAGTGATACCACGCCCAGGTAATTATCAAACCATGAATCGATGATTAGCGCCTTCAGGGGAGCATCCTTATTACCTCTCGGTGGTGGTATTGTGGCCAGGATTTGTTCCAGCAAGTCTTCAACACCCTGCCCGGTCTTGGCACTGATTCGAATCGTGTTGTCTGCAGGCAGGCCTATAATCTCTTCGATTTCCTGCAGCACTCGCTCGGGTTCTGCTGAAGGCAGGTCGATCTTGTTCAGTACCGGCAGGACTTCAAGGTTAAGATTGATGGCCGTCAGGCAATTAGCCACACTCTGGGCCTCGACTCCCTGCGCCGCATCCACGACCAGTAGCGCACCCTCACAGGCGGCGAGGGAACGGGAAACTTCATAGCTGAAGTCAACATGCCCGGGGGTATCAATGATATTGAGTTTATAGGTTTTACCGTCCCTGGCCTTGTATGGCAATGTGACACTCTGTGCCTTGATAGTAATGCCACGTTCCCGCTCCAGGTCCATGGAGTCCAGCACCTGCTCAGACATCTCCCGATCAGTTAATGCGCCGCATAGCTGAATAAACCGGTCTGCCAGGGTCGACTTACCGTGATCAATATGCGCAATGATTGAAAAATTCCTGATTTGTTCCATAAATGGTGAACGATTCCCGCTATAGATATGAGGCAGTTGGCCTGGGCACCTGAATAGCGCGCGATTCTAGCTTATCCTGCACTGCATGGACAACTTGGTCTGATTTTTATTTGTCCGGGGAAGACCCCATTCCGAGGTGTGTCAGAACCCTGTTACGGTCGAGCCTGTATTCGGATAGCAATTCACCAGTGTTTGCATCAAGCAGGACGGGGATACGTCGGGCATAGAGGCGGTGGATTTCCGGGTCTGAATCAATATCAACCAATTCAATTGCAAGCTGATCCTCGCACGGCAGGCTGGCCAGTTGATCAAGTAAATCATCGCATAAATGACAGCCTTGTCTGGTATAGAGGATAAACCGGGCCGTCACTAGTCGTTGGACAACTTAAGGGCAATAAAGATCGGTCCACCCCGCCGTTGCAAAAGTATAGGGATAGATTTGTCCCTTGGCAGTTCCTTGATCAGCTTGGAAAAATGCTCTGACGAATTAACTTTCTCATTATTAATGAGAAGTATCACATCACCACGTCTGATTCCGGCTTTCTTTCCCGGCCCGTCCCTGACCTCAGCAACCAGTACGCCATGATCTTCGATGCCAAGATCTTCGCGTTGCTCATCAGTCAGGTTTTTAACGATGATGTTCAGGGCATTGGAACGAGTGATGTTGTCCTTGCCGCTATCTGCTACCACGATGTCTTTTTCATCGGGCAATTCTGCAATGACAACATACAGGGTTTTTGATTTGCCCCGGCGGATGATCTCAACCGGTATGCGCTCTCCCACCTTGCTGCTGCCAACCAGAGGAGGAAGATCGGATGAATAACGAACTTCCTGGCCGTCAAATTTCAAAACGATGTCACCGACTTCCAGACCTGCTTTCTCAGCAGGACCATCAGATAAAACTTTCGCAATTAATGCACCCTGCGGTCGCTTCATACCAAATGACTCGGCAAGTTCCCGAGTGACATCCTGGATCAGGACACCCAGCCAACCGCGTGAAACGTGGCCCTGGTTTTTTAATTGTTCATAGACATTGGTGACAACATTGATTGGCACAGCAAATGAAAGGCCCATGAAACCACCCGTGCGGCTGTAAATTTGAGAGTTAACCCCAATGACCTCGCCGTCCATATTAAATAACGGCCCACCGGAGTTACCCGGGTTGATTGCCACATCGGTCTGGATAAATGGTACATAGTTTTCATTGGGCAGGCTTCGGCCAATGGCACTCACGATCCCCGCCGTCACTGTGTGGTCAAAACCAAATGGTGAACCAATGGCCAGCACCCATTCTCCAACTTTCAGATCGTCTGAATCTCCCAGCTTGATAGTGGGCAGATTTTCGCCTTTTATCTTCAAGACCGCGATATCGCTGCGTCCATCTGTTCCCACCAGTTCCGCGACAAATTCACGGCGATCCTGCAGGGTCACGACCACTTCGTCCGCATCTTTGACCACATGGTTATTGGTGATGACATAACCGTCCTTGCTAAGGATAAATCCTGACCCCAGGGAAGAACGTTTCTCGAAAGGCTGCATGCCATCTCCCGGCATTTCATCAAAAAAACGCCTGAAGAAATCATAAAACGGACTGTCCTCAGGAATATCCGGCATGTTGTATTCAAGCCCGCTACCCAAGTCAGTTTTTTTCAGGGTAGTGCTGATATTAACGACAGCCGCGGCATTTTTCTCAACCAGTGGTGTGAAATCGGGAAGCGAAAAAGCAAATACTGATGTTGACAGTAACAAAAGGACGGCAAACACAGATAAATTGAGATTTCGGTAAAACTTCATTGGATTATTAATACTCCAGGGTAATTCACGATTAATTATGATTCTACGGGGAAAGATGCCGGAAATAAAAACACCAGCTATCTGCTTTGCAGGACGGACCCGGCAAACAAGCGTACGGTTTTCTGCGGTACCTCACCAACTGCCGTAACCTGATATCCGTCAGCATAGATTGCATAGGTATTTACGCCCCCTATCCGGGATGCAGATTTCAAAGTTTCAGGCCTGTTTTCAATTTTTTCGACGAACACAGATACCATGGCGAGGCCATCGCTGTAAACCATGTGTTCTACCGGCATGCCGCTTTTGGCGACGCCACGCGTTTCATGCTGACTCATACTGAAGCCTGCGGGCATTGAGGTAACTTTCCATTGTCTGTCAGAAACTGCCTGTACCTTTGCATCCACTGTACTGCTATACCAGGTATAGTCTTTACCGGATATTGCAGGTTTCAGTAACTTATCTGGAATTTCATCCAGGATATCCAGTTTTGTAAACAAAATCTGTTCAATAGGCCAGCCTGAGCCATCTTTTAATTCAGATTTCATGAGAAGACTGGATTGCTCATCAATCCAGAGCTGATAGCCAAACCGGTAATCATCCTTGGGTACAATGTTGATCATCCAGGTGTCACGGCCTGCTACCCGGTCCTTCCCTGCTATTGAAAATGTGTAGTAATCGGCAATGGTCTCCACCGGTTCCGGCAACTGGGCGGCAAGCAATTTCTTTGGGTGCCCTCTTTCCACCATAACTGCCTGGTTATCCGGGAAAATACAGGTAACAGACTCACCGTCGCGGATTACTTCCCTTGCGGGACCCGTGAGAGAGAGCATACGCTCCTTTTCACCCTGCTCATCATTTTTGTGTATCAGTCTCAGGGTATCAATGCGATTACCGCGGCGATAGACAAAGATACCATCATAATTCAGTTCCTTGCTGGCACGGGACATCTGGTTGATTAGTTGGGTCGCCCGGGATGAGGTATCTTCTGCCTGAACAGGGAGCGGCAGACACAGCAGCAGGACGTATATCGCCCATGGAGCAGGACTGTTGCTTCCCGGACTACTGTTCCACTTCATGAGTGACAATTCTGACATAGGGCAGCATGCCCTGAACACCGGCATTGGTGCGGTACTCATTGTAATCCAACAGGTAACGATTTAGCCGGGTTTCAGCATCGGCCGGCGGAGTATAGATCCGGGTTTCAGGATTAACAGTTACAGTCGATACAGTTGCGCCCACCAGAGGAGTGTTAACGCTGTTGCTGTCCTGGCTGGATGCAACTACCCGGGTCTGGGGAACCCCGCCTGGATTTGGGCCCACGCCGATTTGCCTGACACCCAGAATTGCCATGACCGCAACGGAAGCAGCAATCGCAAAGCCGACAGCAGGCTTTGTGAAAACTGATTTGGTCCGCTTTCCGGTGTTATCCATTCCGGTTTCACCGGAGATGGTGGCACTGATTCGTTCACTCATTGACAAATCAATCTTCTCGGGCAGGCTGCCACGCATGGCTTCGCCGATGAGGTGATAACGCTGCCAGGTTGCCCTGTGTTCAGCATCATCCTTGACTGCGTTAATGACGAACTGTGAACCATTATCCAGTTCATCATCCATCAATGCAGATATGTGTTCTCGGGTTTTATCACTCATGGTCACTCACTCATTTATCCAATAATGGTTTCAATTCCTTATCAATAGCTTCCCGGGCACGAAAAATACGTGAACGCACGGTGCCAATAGGACATTCCATTGCCTCGGCGATATCCTCATAACTCAGGCCCTCAACCTCACGTAAGGTGATGGCGATCCGCAGGTCTTCAGGCAATCCCTCGATGGCCTGGATGACCGTGTCCTGGATTTCGTCCCGCAGCAACATGTGCTCAGGTGTCGCATACTCCTTTAGAGCATGATCACCCTCAATTTGTTCAATTTCAGAGACATCTTGATCAATGTCCATGGGCCGGCGATTTTGCACCGCCAGATGGTTTTTGGCAGTGTTCACCGCTATGCGATACATCCAGGTATAGAACGCGCTGTCTCCTCTGAAATTGGGCAAGGCACGATAGGCCTTGATAAATGCATCTTGTGTGACATCAAGGGCATCCGCATGGTTCCGTACAAACCGGGAGACCAGGTTCACAATTCGCTGCTGATATTTAATCACTAGCAGGTCAAAGGCCTTTTTATCCCCGTTTTGAACCCGCTCAACCAGTTGTTGATCTGTTATCTTATTGCCCATCAGGGCTGGCCCCTAGTGTTAACATGCCGTGCCCTGACCTTGTCCCAGAACGGCTAACAATATGATTTGCTAATAATATGTCCTAATCAATAGCTTACAATACAAAGCAAGTATATTATCTCAAGTATGATGACTGACCAACAGCAACATGATGTCCTGATCATCGGCAGCGGAGCTGCCGGGCTTAGTCTCGCCCTGCAACTCGCTGAAAATGCCCAAGTTGCTGTCCTCTCGAAATCTGCCCTGGTAGAGGGAGCCACCTATTATGCCCAGGGCGGTGTTTCCGCTGTTCTGGATACCTGTGATTCCATTGAATCCCATGTGCAAGACACCCTGGAGGCTGGTGCCGGTCTCTGTAATCCAGACGTGGTCCGTTTCGTAGTCGAACATGGACGGGAAAGTATCCAGTGGTTAATTGGCCTTGGTGTCAATTTCACAAAGACCAAGGATGCCGAGGGCAAGCTTGATTATCACCTGAACCAAGAAGGCGGACACAGTCACAGACGTATTGTCCATGCTGCCGATTCCACGGGCAGGGCTATTGAGACTACTCTCGAACAGCGGGTCAGACAACATCAGAATATCGAACTGTTTGAGCACCATGCAGCCATTGACCTGATCACGACGGAAAAGCTGGGCCAGACGCCGAACCGTTGCCTAGGTGCCTATGTTTATGATCGCCGCCGGGGATGCATCAGTGTTTTCGGTGCCCGCTTCGTGGTTCTGGCAACCGGAGGTGCCGGCAAGGTCTATTTGTATACCAGTAATCCGGACACCTGCACCGGTGATGGCATAGCCATGGCCTGGCGTGCCGGCTGTGATATCGCCAACATGGAGTTTGTCCAGTTTCACCCCACCTGCCTGTATCATCCCCAGGCCAAGTCCTTCCTGATTTCGGAAGCCCTGCGTGGTGAGGGGGCACGCCTGCTTTTGTCCAACGGTGAGCCATTCATGCATAAGTATGATCCGCGCGGTGAATTGGCGCCACGAGACATCGTTGCCAGGGCAATCGACCATGAAATGAAACGTCGCGGCGACGATTGTGTTTACCTGGACATCAGCCATAAACCCGACGAATTTATTATTGAGCATTTTCCGACCATCTACGAAAGTTGCCGGAAATATGGTTTCGACTTGTGCAAGGACCCGGTGCCGGTGGTCCCAGCCGCGCATTACACCTGTGGCGGTATCGTCATCGACAAGCGCGGCAGGACCAACCTTTCCGGGCTGTATACGGTTGGTGAAGCCAGCTGTTCCGGCCTGCATGGTGCCAACCGTATGGCCAGCAATTCACTGCTGGAATGCGTGGTATTTGCCCATTCAGCCTGCAAGGACATAGACGGCCGTTTGAAATCAGTCAGTTTGCCAGGTGGTCTGCCGGACTGGGATGAGAGCCAGGTCACAGATTCCGATGAGGAAGTCGTTGTCTCGCACAACTGGGACGAAATCCGTCGCTTTATGTGGGACTATGTTGGAATCGTGCGGACCAGCAAGCGCTTGCAGCGGGCCTTGAATAGAATCCAGTTATTGCAACAAGAAATACACGATTATTATGGTAATTTCCGAATCACCGACGACCTGATCGAATTGCGCAATGTCTCCACGGTTGCCGAGATCATTATCCAGTCGGCACTGCAGCGAAAAGAAAGCCGGGGCCTGCATTATTCTCTGGACTATCCGGAACCGGATAAGCGGGGACCGGCAAGGGATACCGTTATGTCGATACACACGTTGAAAGGGGATCACCAAGCAGCCTGAGGCGCAGGGCAGATCCCGGACGGGGTCAAATCAGAACTGCATAGTAGTAAAATATAATATTATAATTCAAATGGATATATAATAAATATAATGTATTTTATAACTAGAAGAATACAGCAATTTCTGCCCGCATTGATTGTAATTGCCCTGTTAATGACTCCCGCCATATTGATGGTCAATAACTGGATGTCATTGCCAGCCTGGTTGACCAGTTCACTTAACTGGCTGCCCTACCTGATTATGGTGCTGGCGTTAATGCTCTGTGTCGTGTTCTATAACAGCCGGGAGTTCTGCCTGTTTCTGACCTTGCTCTGCGTTTACATCCTTCTGCAGACCCTGTTATGGCCGGAAACCAAGGGCATCAACAAGACCACACTGTATAACCTGATAGGCCTGGTTCTGGCATTAAACTTTGTCCTGTTTAATTTTATGAAAGAACGTGGCTTGTTGAATTCCCACGGTGGTAACAAGCTTTTCATACTGAGCATCGAATTTCTGGCCTGCTTCTGGTTAATCAAATCCAAACAGGCTGCTCTTGCTTCATTCCTTGCCCTGGGTTTTATTCCTGAACTAGATTTCATTAACAAACTGACCGGCTCACCATTGTTACTTGTATGGACGGCCAGTCTCGTCCTTTTTGCGATCCATCAGTATATTAATCCCGGACTTTTGAGGGGCGCATGGGGACTGACATTGCTAGGCTTGATCATCGGCCTTAACTTCACGGGAAAACCCATTATCACATCAATCTATTTTGTGATATCCAGCCTGATATTAATAACTGCGATCATTATTCATGCCTATCATCTTGCTTACCGGGATGAATTAACCCAGCTGCCATCCCGGCGTGCACTGAAACAACAATTGCTTTCCCTGGGCAGGGATTATTCCATTGCAATGGTGGACGTCGACCATTTCAAGAAACTGAATGACACTTATGGTCACGATGTTGGCGATGATGTGTTGAAAATGCTGGCAATGCAACTGCGTACCGTTGCCGGCGGTGGCAGGCCTTTCCGTTACGGTGGTGAGGAATTTACCCTTGTGTTCCCCAACACAGAGGCCTCCGAGGCCTCGTTATATCTTGATGTACTACGGGAGAAAATCGCCAACAAAAAACTGACCATACGCCATCATGGCAGGCCCCGGAAAAAACCACAGAACAGAAAACGCAGGGGCAAAGCCAAAGACATCAATATCAGTATCAGCGTCGGTCTAGCAGAGAAGACAGATAAGCATCGTAGTCCACAGGATGTCATCAAGGCGGCTGACAATGCCTTGTATAAAGCCAAGGAAGGTGGCCGCAACAGGGTCGTCGTTGCAAAACACCGATAAGGAGAGAAAATCCAGTGAATAAAGCTATCAGATTAATAGTTGCAGTCCTAGTTTTGGCAAGTCTGCTCAGCGGCTGTCATAATATTTTTCATCGTCCACCGGGACATGATCCGGACGGACCAGGCAACAGCGAAAACGCACCTGGACATAATAAGTAATCCAGGCATCAATCAGTATTCATCAGCCGTATCAGCTCATCCTCATCCAGCGTGGTGATACCAAGTTGACTGGCCTTATTCGCCTTGCTGCCCGGATCTCTGCCAATCACCACGTAATCTGTTTTTGCTGAAACGCTCCCACTCACCCTGGCGCCCAGAGATTGCAGGCGTTCTTTCACCTGATCGCGTGTCATGGTTTCGAGTGTTCCCGTGACTACGAAGGTCTTGCCTTTTAATGGTTTTGCAAAAGCCGCGCCGGTTTCCTGCGGCCAGCTTATGCCTGCAGATAAAAGCTTATCAATCACCTCGTTATTATGTTTTGCCTCGAAGAAACGGACGATATGTTGCGCGACCACAGGTCCGATGTCGATAACTTGTTCAAGTTCTTCTGGCGTTGCCTTCCGAATTTTGTCTAAAGAGGCAAAATGCTCCGCGAGATTGCGTGCCGTGGCCTCGCCTACTTCGCGGATGCCGAGCGCATAAATAAATCTTGGCAAAGTGGTTTGCTTGCTTTTTTCCAAAGCATTAATCAGATTGGCAGCTGACTTGTGACCCATACGTTCAAGTGAACTGAGTTGTTCCTCGCTAAGATCGTAAACATCTGCCACTGTTTCGATCAGATTATTTTCAACAAGTTGTTCGACCAGCTTGTCACCCAACCCATCAATGTCCATCGCCCGCCGCGAAGCAAAGTGAATGATGGCCTGGATCCGCTGTGCCGAACAAAACAAACCTGCTGGACAACGAATTATTGCCTCGCCTTCCGTGCGTTCTACATCCGAACCGCATATAGGACAGGATTTGGGCATGGAGAACGGCCTGCTACCCTTGCGGCGTTTTTTACTGACTACCCTGACAACTTCCGGAATGACATCGCCCGCACGGCGAATCACTACCTTATCTCCCGGCCTGACATCTTTTCGATGGATTTCGTCTTCATTATGCAGGGTAGCATTGGTAACAGTCACCCCGCCAACAAACACCGGTTCAAGTTTGGCCACCGGCGTCAAGGCACCGGTACGACCAACCTGCACTTCAATCGATTTAATCCGGGTTGTGGTTTCCTCAGCCGGAAACTTATAGGCAATGGCCCAGCGTGGAGCCCGTGAAACGTAACCCAGCTTTTCCTGTTGCTCCAGCCTGTTAACTTTAAAAACAACTCCGTCGATTTCATAGGCAAGCCTGGCACGTTTTTGTGACATTTCCTGATAATACTTGAAACAACCTTCGATATTTTTAACTGCCCTTGCATCAGGAGTCACTGGCAGGCCCCATTGTTTAATTTGTTTCAGGATTCCCGTCTGTGTGTTCGGATAATCCCCGCCTGCATGCACTACCACACTGTACCCATAAAAACGGAGGGGTCGTTTTGCCGTTATAGCAGAATCCAGTTGCCGTAAACTGCCTGCCGCGGCATTCCTGGGGTTTGCAAACAGTTTTTCATGGTTCAACATGCGGGACTCATTTAATTCATGAAATCCCTGCTTGCTCAAATAGACTTCGCCACGGATCTCGACCACATCTGGATACTTGCCGCGAAGCGTCAACGGGATTGCCCGGATCGTCCTGACATTACTTGTTACATCTTCCCCTGAAAAACCATCACCGCGGGTTGCTCCGTTAATTAATTTTCCATTTTCATACATCAGGGTAATCGCCAGGCCATCGAGCTTGGACTCGGCAGCATATTCGATGACATCTAGGCCCAGTTTATCCCTGACACGCTTGTCAAAGGCCCGCATCTCATCTTCATCGAATGCATTTGCCAGCGACAACATGGGTATGGTGTGAGTGACCTCGGGAAAATCCTTATGTGGGGCTGCACCGACCCGCTGGGTCGGCGAATCCGGGGTAACCAGCTCAGGATGTTCCTGCTCAAGGGTCTCCAGCTCTCGCATGAGCCGGTCATATTCGGCATCTGAAATCAGCGGATCATCCAGTACATAATACTGGTAATTATGCTGATTGATTTGCTCACACAGGTGCGCATGATGCTTTTTCGGGTTTTTATCGCTCATTATCTACTGCCTGATATTTTGAGGCGATGGCCCGTAATTCATCGATCCTTCTCGAATCCAGGGGGCTTTTATGTTTATCGCATAACTGTCCCTCGGTGGAGGCAGCTATATCTCTCGCCGTTTCAAACATCTTCTCAAATGCTGCTTCACCATTGAAACCTTCAGACAGACATAAAAACATCACCATACCAGTCGTTGAAAACCCGGCAATATTTTCCATGTCAAACACTCCGGGCTCGTGGATATTGGCGAGACTGAACAAGGGCTTTCCATTGACGGCCTGATCATCAAAATAATGAAATATATTCATCTCACCAAACACCATGCCAATCGATTCCATAATATGCAGGATATCCGGGCCGGATATCCCCGAGGGATTATTTGAAATAATATACAGTGAAATTATTTCCTGGCCGTCATCATCACCCTTGTTTGATCCTGCTGGGTCTGTTTTTTTATCGTCAATGCCCGATTCTACAGCAACAGATTCATTGGCACCGGGTTTGCTTTGCCTTAGATAATGACTGATTTGTTTTAATGCAGCTGAAATATCTGACTGATTCTCCCTGCCCTCCCCGGGTGACAGTGATTTTTGCTCCGGCTTCGGGTCAGATGACGGGTAATTATCAATACGGGAGCGGATTTGCTTTTTACGTCTTGATGTCTCCCATAAATAGATGACAAGAATAACCAGTATACCGATAGCCAGGAGGATGAATCTCAGCTCATTCATTGTTCAATCATGAACAACCTGAAATGTTATAGCATGTGTTGGATACTGAACCGGAACAGGTTCAGGCTGTTGCCGCCATCTTGACTGCTTCATCGACATCAACACTGACCAGTCTGGAAACACCGGCCTCATGCATGGTGACACCGAGTAATTGATGGGCTATTTCCATGGTTATCTTGTTATGCGTGATAAAAATAAACTGGATATCATCTGACATGGAGGCTACCAGTTCTGAAAAACGGCCGACGTTGGCATCATCCAATGGGGCATCAACCTCATCAAGTATGCAAAATGGCGCAGGGTTTAGCTTGAAGATGGAGAATACAAGGGCAACGGCTGTCAATGCCTTTTCACCTCCGGACAGAAGATGAATCGTACTGTTACGTTTGCCCGGGGGTCTTGCCATTACGGTGACGCCGGTTTCCAGAAGATCATCGCCTGTCAATTCAAGATAAGACATCCCTCCGCCAAATAACTGCGGGAAAAGCTCCTTGAGATTGGCATTCAACTGGTCGAACGTATCCTTGAAGCGACTGCGGGATTCCTTGTCAATCTTCTGAATGGCATTTTCAAGGGTTTTCAAGGCATCGTGCAAATCCTTATCCTGCTTGTCGAGGTAACTCTTGCGTTCGGATACCTGCGTAAACTCATCAATCGCTGCCAGGTTGATTGGACCTAGTCGATGAATCTTCTGGCTAACTTTATCCAGATTATCACGCCATGTGGAAATCTCGGCTTCCTCACTCAACATGGCAAGTATGTCCTTTATGTTTTGTCCGGATTCTGCAAGTTTTTCTTCAATGGTCTGCAGGCGTACCCGGGTTTCCTGACTGTCTAGCCGGGCTTTTTCCAGGCCGGATCTTAATTCCTGGACGCGATTCTCATGCGTAATACGTAATTGCTCCTTTTCTCTCAAGTCGGATTCAATATTTTGAACCTTGCTTCGCGCCTCTGACAGTTTTTTCTCTGAATCAACTTTTTGAGTAAGTTTTTCTTCCAGCTCTTTTTTTATTTCCCCGACGGGTGCCTGATTTTCAGCGATGGTGTTTTCAAGTTCATCCCCCCGTTTCCTCAGGTGACCAGATTGAATTTGGCTGCGCTTGATGGATTGTTCCAGTGAGGCCCGTTGCGATGTGATAGATTCGAGTTGCAAAGCTATGCCGTGACTCTCCTCGTGGGTTTTTTGCCACAGTTCCCTGGCCTTCCTGAGTGTGTCTTGATGCTTTTCTTTCAACGCAACCAGCTCAATATGTTGCTTCTGCAGTTCTGATTCCTCGAATTCTATGCGCTCCAGTTCAGCACTGACGGTATCCATTTCCTGGATTTCTTCCTGTTCCTGATCAAGTAGTTCTTCCAGTTCATCTTCGATTCGCTCGCTCCGGGAACGTGCCTGTTCAACGCCAGCCTTGTCAGTTGTCAGGGTAGCCTTTAATTCTGAAACCTTCTGCTCCTGCCGGTTGAGTTGAGCCTGGAGTTCATGGATCTCCTGCTCAAGAGATTCAAGCTGGGTCAACGTATCACTGGCCGCGGATTCGAGATCAGCCAGCCTGCCCTGGGCCTCATCCAGTTCGAACTTCAATTCCTGAATTTCCTTTTCCCGGTTTATTACCCCGGTCTGCTGTCCATTACTCTTGCATACTCGTATCCAGTTTTGCCCAATCCAGAATCCATCGGCCGTGATCACAGATTCTCCGCCGGTGAGATTGGAACGCATGCCTATGGCCGCCTGAATATCGTCTGCTAGGTATACCGTACTGAGTAGATGACGCAGCGGAAAATCATCCTTGAGCTTATCTGCAAGTGATGGAAAGCGACCCTGGTTTATGGCATCAACCTGTTCTGCTGTACCAATAAGACCCAGTTCACCGCCATTCAACTGGCTAATTTCATCTAGGTAGTCAGACGAATCGTCAATGCAGATATCCTGCATGAAACGGCCCAGTACCGTTTCAACCGCACTGGCCCATTCAGTCTCTACGACAACCCGCTGGGCGAGTCTCGGCGCATTTACAAGATCGTGCTTTTGCAGCCATTTCTTCAAGGCCGGATTACTGCCGGTCATGGCAGTGCACTGCAATGCTTCCAGTGAGGCAAGGCTGCCCTCCAATTTCTGGCACTGACTGCGCTGGAGGTTCAGGGCCCCGGTTTGATCCTGGTGCAGCTTTCGGGTTGACTGCAGTGTTTCGCGTTTGTGTTTCAGTGCCTCCTCGATCTCATCACGGGTCTTGCTGGCTGACTTAAGCTCGGTATCATTCTGCTTGATGGCAGTTTCACTGTCACTGGTATCCATTCCTTCCAGTTCCTGCTTCAGGTTCATCTGGCGTTGTCGTATTTCTTCGAGACTATCATTCAGGTGTTCAATCCGGGTCCTTGCCACTTCACCACGCCTGGAATAGTCGTTTGCCGTGCGATTGAATTCTTCCCATTCGGTTTGCCAGGCTTGCATGGCCTGTTCTGACTCCGTCAGCCAGGAATAGGCCTTGTCACTCTCTTCCCGGGAGCCTTTGAGCTGGGGTTCAAGCCCTTCCCGGGTCGTCGCCAGCTGTTTCAATTGATCCTCGTCCTGTTCGAGTTGCTCAGTAAGCTGTTGCTGTTCCGTATTGATTTGCTCGAGTCCCTGCCTCGCATCCTGGATTTTCTCATTGATATGCTGAATCTTTTGCTCAAGGCGCGAGATCTCCCCACCAACTCGATAGTATTCTGACTGAACCTCGTTATAGTCTTCATTGGCCGTGGTCAGGGATTCCCGATGTTGCACGATCTCTTTTTCAACTGTGCGTTGATCGGAAACCGCTGCCTCAACGCGATTCTCATGCTCTCTAATCTCTTCCAGCTGCTTACCAGCAAGCTCATTAAGTGATTTCCAGTTTAATGCCTGTACCTCTGCTTCAAGTTGCCTTTGCTCCTTCTTGAGTACCTGATAACGCTCGGCAGCTTTGGCCTGGCGTTGCAGATGTTTCAATTGCTTGTCGAGTTCTTCGAGAATGTCATTGAGGCGGGCAATATTTTCGCGGGTGTTACGGATGCGGTTCTCGGTCTCGCGACGACGTTCCCGGTATTTGGAAATACCTGCCGCTTCTTCTATAAAGGTACGCAGTTCTTCAGGCTTGGCTTCGATCAATCGGGAAATCATGCCTTGTTCAATAATGGCATAACTTCTGGGCCCTAAGCCGGTTCCAAGGAATATGGCGGTAATATCCCGGCGCCGGCAGCGGGTGCCATTCAGGAAATAGGTCGATACGGACTCACGATTGATCTGACGCTTGATGGAAATTTCATCGTAACTGGCATACTGACCACCCAGTTTGTTCTCGGTGTTGTCAAACATCAGTTCGACCGAGGCCTGCCCCACGGGGTTACGGGCACTGGAACCGTTAAAAATGACATCCGTCAGGGCATCACCGCGTAAATGCTTGGCTGAACTCTCACCCATGACCCACATAACGGCATCAATGATGTTGGATTTGCCACAACCGTTAGGTCCAACGACTCCAGTCAGGTTAGTTGGGACAATCAGGGTGGTAGGATCAACAAAAGATTTAAAGCCGGAAAGTTTTATTTTGCGCAGTCGCATGGAGCGTAACAATACAGAGTTCAGTGAAGACAGACAAGCGTGTTATCAAGTCTATTATTTACTTTAATTTAATTGTATAATTATATGATAAATAAATAAATTTTATAGCGTATTAATAATACAAATGAAAAAAGACAACTAACTCTTTGTCTGTTATGTGATAAGGTTAATTGGTAATTTTTTATTCGTTTTACCATCTAAATCATGTCAGCCAAACCATCAAAACAGCTGGAAACTTTCGAAAACCCGAATCCCGATCGGGATTACACGATCCATATTGAAATTCCCGAGTTCACCTGTCTGTGCCCGAAGACCGGACAACCGGATTTTGCGGCACTGAAGCTGGATTATGTGCCCGATCAGCAATGTGTGGAATTAAAGTCACTGAAATTGTACATCTGGTCCTATCGTGATGTAGGTGCATTTCATGAAGCAGTGACAAACCGGATATTGGAAGATCTTGTTGCAGCCACAAATCCCCGTTTTATGCGCCTCACATCGCGCTTTAATGTCCGCGGTGGGCTTTACACAGACGTGGTCGTCGAACACATAAAAGATGGCTGGCAGGCAAGCAATCCCGTCGTATTACCCTGACCCATGAGCGATATCATCACGGGATTTAAATATGCCTTCAGTGGCTTTGGCTTGCTGACCAAACCAGGCATCCGGCTCTTTGTCCTGGTCCCACTATTAATCAATATTGCACTGTTCACGACGGCAATCTTTTTCGGCGCAAACATGCTGAGTGATTTCATCAACTCTACCCTGACGGGCTGGTGGGAATGGTTACAGTGGCTGCTCTGGCCTGTCTTTATCATTATTGCACTGACCGTTGTATTTTTTTGCTTCTCTATTATTGCCAACCTGATTGCAGCACCTTTTAACGGATTTCTGGCTGAGCATGTGGAAATTCAGCTCACTGGCAGTGCAGTGGAAAATAACGGCAATGGCCCCGGCAAGATATTCCAGGAAATTAAAAATGCCCTGGTCTCGGAACTGCGGAAATTCATATATTTTGTCATTCGTGCCCTACCGTTAATCATCCTGTTTTTCATTCCCATGGTGAATCTTGCCGCGCCGTTTCTATGGTTTATTTTTGGTGCCTGGATGCTGGCACTGGAATATATGGACTTCCCCATGGGCAATCATGGCATCCTGTTTGATGAACTCCGAAACCGCCTGAAAGCAAGGCGATCACTCGCCTATGGGTTCGGACTCGGCGTCATGTTGCTGACCCTGATCCCGGTCATAAATTTTCTCGCTCTGCCGGCGGCTGTCTGCGGTGCAACGAGGCTCTGGGTCGAGAAGTTACAGCCAGCCCAGACCCCATGAAATTCAGTTGCCTCTCTAATTTCTTTCTGGTATAGATGCACGCTTATTTTTCAGGGGCGGAGATTTAAGAATGCCTAAAAAGAAGAAATCGGCGAAGAAAAAAACCGCTAAAAAGAAAGCTGCTGTAAAGAAAAAAACAGCAAAAAAGAGGGCTGCCAAAAAGAAAAAGACAGCCAGGAAGGCCCCTGCGTCCAAGAAGAAAACCGCTAAAAAGAAAAAAATAACCAAGAAAAAAACTGCCAGCAAGAAAAAGGCAGCAAAAAAGAAGGTTTCCAGAAAGCCGAAACAGCCAACCACGAAGGGTAAAATGAGCAAGGTATCCAGTATCAAGAAGAACCGGTCTGCAACCACCAGCCCTGTTGAAAAGGGTGATTTCAAACCTTACAAAATCAAGAGTGGTGAAGACTATATGGGCCCTGACCAGGCCGATCATTTTCGCGAGTTATTGTTGAACTGGAAGAGAGAATTAATGGAAGAAGTCGACCGCACAGTCCACCACATGCGTGATGAAGCGGCCAATTTCCCGGATCCCAATGACCGTGCTACCCAGGAAGAAGAATTTGCACTGGAACTCAGGACCAGGGACCGGGAGAGGAAACTGATCAAGAAAATCGATGAATCATTGATAGATCTCGACAATGGAGATTATGGTTACTGCGAGATCTGTGGTGTGGAAATCGGGATACGTCGTCTTGAGGCAAGGCCCACTGCCACGCTGTGTATTGACTGCAAAACTCTGGACGAGATCAAGGAACGTCATCTCGGCTGATTCTGCACGGGCACTCCCGGCCGATGCAGAAAAAAACACATACCAATAAATATCCGGTAGGCAGGTTTGCCCCCTCACCAACAGGTCCCCTCCATTCAGGCTCTGTCATTGCGGCGCTGGCCAGTTATCTTCACAACCGAAAACAACATGGCAAATGGTTGTTGAGAATAGATGATATTGATTTACCACGTAATCAAACTGGTGCCGCCGAGCACATTCTGGGCACTCTTGAGGCATTGGGGATGGTCTGGGATGACGAAGTCATCTACCAAAGCCGGCGCATGTCCATTTACCGGGAAATTCTCGCAGACCTTGAATCCAGAAAACTGGTATATCCCTGTTCATGCACACGGAGCGAGACCAAGGGCCGGGCATACCCGGGGTCCTGTCGCACGGGTATCAAGCGAAACAGGAAATCCTGTGCACTCCGGATACGAACTGATGATCGCATAATCCGCTTTACCGATCGGATACAGGGTGATGTCAGTCAATGCCTTGAAGAGGTGTCTGGCGACTTCATAATCAAGCGTTCCGATGGCCATATTGCCTATCATCTTGCCACCGTAATAGACGATCATTTGCAGGGTGTGACCGAAATCGTCAGGGGCACGGATTTACTCGACTCAACACCACGACAAATCTACCTGCAGCAATTGCTCGGTTATTCACGACCGGACTACGTTCATCATCCCGTAGCCCTGAACCAGGTGGGGCAAAAAATCAGCAAGCAAAACCATGCACCCGCTATTGACAGCAAGGACGGTCCGAAAATCATTTTCCAGGCCCTGATGTTTCTGGGCCAATCCCCTGATCCGGCTCTGCGTAATGGTTCTTGCCAGGAAATACTCAACTGGGGCAGAGAGCACTGGAATATTGATGCCGTTCCTGAAAATGACCGGATATTGCTTCAGACATACTGATTGGCCAGAGATGCACGCTTTTCATAGGCTTCTCTGGCAATCTGCATATCTTCAATAAACCATGGCAGTTCATCCAGCAGCAATGCCTGTGGACCATCCACCAGAGCCTTAGTGGGATCAGGATGAAAATCCACCAACACCATGTTGGCTCCGGCAATGATACCCTGTGCCGTCACATGCATGACGTCCATAAGGTGGTCCGGGGATGACAGGCGGTTGCCGACAGAATGCGAGGGATCTATACAAACCGGCATGTGGGTCATGCGCTTGATGACAGGTACATGGGCAAAATCCACGAGATTACGATGAGGATCACCCATGTTGGTTTTCATGCCCCGCAGACAAAAAATGACCCTGCGATTGCCTTCGCTGGCGAGGTACTCAGCCGCATTCAATGATTCTTCGAGGGTAATACCAAAACCACGCTTGAGAAGCACCGGATACTCTTGCTGCCGCCCGACACTTTTCAATAATTCGAAATTCTGGATGTTTCGTGTCCCGATTTGCAACATCACCCCGGTTGGATTTCCAGAGTCAGCCAGTGCATCACGTATTTCCTGAATATGATTATCGTGTGTGATTTCCATGGCGATAACCTTGATTTCGTATTGACCGGCCAGTTCGAAAACATATGGCAGGCACGACTGGCCATGCCCCTGGAATGAGTAAGGATTCGTCCGTGGTTTGTAAGCGCCCATACGTGCGCAAACCTGATTATGAGCCTGCAGGTGTTTAAACATGAGTTCGACATGTTCCCGCGTGTCGACCGCACAGAGACCGGCAAACAGATGCAGATTGTCCTGTGAGAAGCGCACACCATTATAGGTAAATTCACCCGAGCGCTGGTCATCCTTGTGACGGCCAAGGACACGGTACTCGCGGGAAACCCGGACCACGCGCTCGACCACCTCAAAGCTCTCCATCATTTCTGAATCGAGGGTCGAGGTATCACCTATCAGATAAAGCTCAGTCAGTCTCTGTTGAGCACCGAGGACTTCATGAGTTCGGTATCTAATGCCCGGCAATGTATCGAGATATTCGACCAGCTTTTTGTAAGGCTCAGCAGACTGGTCGGTATCAGGATGCAGGATAATAATCATGATTAAATCTCTTAAATATCTGGTTTCATCATTTAAATCTAGAACGAACTATAGCAGGAATAATTGTCTGAATTTATCAGAACTGCTTATTTAATTTAAATCATTCTCATATACTATCTGGTCTCATGATACGTGTAAGTCAAGGTTTCTTGATACTGCTGGTTTTTGTCTGCGGTCATTCCCTGGCTGTGGACAAAATCAAGATTGTGGGGCTATTTAAGGACAAGGCCGTCATTATTATTGACGGCAAACAGCGCATTTTGAGAAAAAATGCGACCAGCCCGGAAGGTGTCACCTTGATCTCTGCAAACAGCAATGAGGCGATACTTGAAGTCGATGGTGAACGAAAAAATTATACTCTGGGAAACCAGGTCAGTATAAAATTCAGTGAAACTGAACCCGGAAGGACTGTATCAATTGCACCGACAAATGATTTGTACCTGGTTAATGGCAGTATTAATGATTTTCAGGTGCAATTTCTGGTTGATACCGGTGCCAGTAGTGTCGCTATGAATCGCCAAACGGCAAAGCGTCTGGGCCTGAATTTCAGAATGGATGGCCAGGAAGGCCTGTCAGAGACTGCATCCGGGTACTCAAAAATCTACGTTGTAAATCTGGAAAAAGTAACCGTCGGTGATATTGTGCTGGAAGATGTTGAGGGTGTGGTCCATGACAGCGAATTTCCCCGTATAATCCTGCTGGGCAACAGTTTTTTAAGCAAGGTCCACCTCAGGAGAGAAGGACAATTGCTACTGCTTGAACAATAAATCATCAGACCGAGCGTTTTAACCTCTCCTTGTCCCAGTAAACTTCCTTGCCTTTTTTCCGGACATTGATTACCCGTGCAAGCACAAACAACAAATCCGATAGCCTGTTTATATAAATGAGTGTATTTTCATTCACGTACTCATCACGAGCCATGCGCACCAGGTGTCTTTCCACACGTCGACACACGGACCGGGCAAGATGACATACGGAGGCTGACAGGGTGCCGCCCGGAATTATAAATTCATCCAGTGGCTTGAGGTCTTCGTTGTAATTATCGATCAATTCTTCCAGGCGTGAAATATGGCTGGTGTCTGTGGTTGCCTTGCCGGGAACAGCGATTTCTGCACCGATATCAAACAGCCGATGCTGGATATTTAACAGGTATCCTGCCAGGTCGTCCTTCAGATCACTGGCGATTAACACGCCCAGCAGACTGTTAAGCTCGTCAAGTTCTCCAAGGACATTAATCCGCATGGAGTCTTTTTCAGTCCGTTCACCATTACCGAGTCCGGTCGTGCCGTCATCACCGGTACGGGTGTAGATTTTTGTCAGTCTTTTAGCCATTTTACGCTACCCAGCTCCAGAGGTTGGGCACGTTAATATCTCCCCATCAGCAAGTCAATTACAGCAAATGGCAATGTTCAGGGACAGGGAACTCAGACGCCCGCCCTGCATATGCACCGACTTTGTGCAGATTTAAGTTAACTGGGGTTCGACAGATTTAAAAATTAGTGCATAATGCACTGCAATATTCCTGACTAAGCTAATCACTCTAAATAAGAAATCACTGATATTTTATCAGTGATACATGTCAACTTTGGGACGACGATTACCGGGATGCGTGGCAAGTCTTGCTTGCCTTGGATTTCCTATAGATTTCAATAAATTGTAAGAAGGTAAAGATTATGAGTTCGACTGCGAAATTGATACTCGAGGGCAAGGAATACGAATTGCCTATCGTTATCGGTTCTGAGGGCGAAAAGGCCATAGATATCACCCAGCTAAGGGGCAGCACTGGCTTCATCACCCTGGACAGTGGTTACATGAACACCGGCGCCACCCGCAGTGCTATTACCTATCTGGATGGTGAAAATGGCATTCTGCGCTACCGCGGAATCCCGATCGAGC
>JBFFIE010000012.1:0-48097 GCA_041556555.1 Gammaproteobacteria bacterium | reverse complement strand
TCAGGCTGTGTTTGATTAACAGAAAAAACGAATGAAAAAAACAACGAGGGCGGGGACTGATTTGCAGGAAGTCGCCGGTAATGGTCTTCTTGATCGACGTCTCTTTCTCAAGACCGGGTTTGGGATCGGGGCTGCAACATTACTGGCACCTGTCGTGTTGAAGAATCTGGAAGCAGCACCAGAAGCTGTCCCGGTTAATACAGCCAGTCCACCCTGGATGCACACACCCGGCGCTGGTTATTCAACCTACGGCATGCCGTCAAAGTTTGAAGACGGTGTGGTTCGTTTTCCCTCTGCCAATCCTGCCGTACCGGGAAACGGGGTGTCTTGGACACCTCTGCATCTACTGGAAGGTACGATTACGCCCAACGGTCTGCATTATGAGCGTCACCACAATGGTGTACCGCAGATTGATCCATCGCAACATCGCCTGTTGATTCACGGACTTGTCAAAAATCCATCGTTTTTCAGTATCGAAAACCTGTTGCGATATCCATTAAGATCCCGAATCTGTTTTGTGGAATGCGGTGGTAACAGTAACGCCGGCTGGAATAAATCACCCATAAGGTCTGAAGCAGGGTATTTTCATGGGCTGGTTTCCTGCAGTGAATGGACAGGAATACCTTTGCCAGTATTGCTGGATGAAGTGAAACCAACAAAAAAAGCGCGCTGGATAATCGCAGAAGGTGCCGATGCCTTTGCCATGCAAATGAGTATCCCACTGGAGAAAGCAATGGACGATGCAATGCTGGCACTCTATCAAAACGGCGAACGGATTCGTCCCGAAAACGGGTACCCATTACGATTGATCCTTCCCGGCTGGGAAGGTGTCATGAATGTCAAATGGCTGCGCCGATTGAAACTCACCGACGGCCCGGTGATGGCCCGGAATGAAACATCCCGTTACACGGAATTATTACCTGATGGCAAGGCCCGCATATTCACCATGGTGATGCAGGCCAAGTCCCTGATTACCTCACCGTCTGCAAACATGTTGCTGAAGGAGCCTGGTCTTTACCAGATAACCGGTCTGGCCTGGTCGGGACGCGGCAAGATTACCAGGGTTGATGTGTCTGCCGATGGTGGCAAGACCTGGGCCGAGGCCGAGCTGCAGAAACCGGTGCTGAGTAAGTCATTCACGCGTTTCCGGATCCCCTGGCAGTGGAATGGATCGCCTGCGACCCTGCAAAGCCGGGCAACGGATGAAACCGGTTATGTTCAACCGCAACGGAAAGACTTGGTTGCAGAACGGGGTCGGCATGGATTTTTTCACTACAATGCCATTGTCAGCTGGCAAATCGATGAATTTGGTTCAGTGAGTCATGTCTACGATAAAGATGAAATCGCCGAAAGCTCTGGTCCTGTTGATATTGATGCTGGCTGGGACTAGCCCGCGGAGTTATTCTGAAACACTGTTGAATGGTCCCATGCTCGGGGAACCGGCAAGCGGTGAGGAAATCACTGCCTGGGACATCAGTGTAATGCCGGCTGGAGACGGACTGCCTGGCGGAAAGGGAAGCGTGGCACAGGGCAGGCGCATCTACGAAAAACAATGCATCAGTTGCCACGGCCCGGGAGGACAGGGCGGGAATGCAGATCAGTTGGCTGGTGCCAGCATGGGACTGACCAGTGAATACCCGGAAAAGACCATCGGCAATTACTGGCCATACGCGACGACCCTGTTTGATATGATTCGTCGATCGATGCCGATGACTGCACCGGGCACGCTCAGCGATGATGAGGTATATGCCGTTACGGCCTACCTTTTATACCTGAACGGTATCATAGAAGAAGATACATCACTCGATGCCGAAATCCTCTCGGCCATCAAAATGCCCAATCAGGATGGCTTTATTAATGTGTATGAGAAAACCGGAGGCAACTAGTCGGTGATCTAGAAGTCCTCAAACAGTTCATCACCGAGCAGGTAGTCATCGTAGTTTGCAATAAAGTCCTCAATCTCCCTGACATCTATAGTTCCTGGCCAGCGGGCAACGACATTACCGTTTGGATGGAATATGGCAATCAAGGGAATCCCAACCAGACGGTTGCCGATGACATCGGATGCAGAATCAATATCGGCGAGAAAGATCGGATAATCCAGTGGATTTCTTACCAGAAAACTTTTAATCACCTCAATCTTGCCGTATTCAAAACTGGGAAAGTCCACGGTCACGCCAATTACCGGGATGTCGGGGTTGCGTGACCGAAACTGCCGGATCTGGGGCAATTCCACGACACAGGCTGTGCAGGAAGGACTCCAAACATTCACAATGACCCACTGACCCTGACCGATATATTCGCTCATGGACTTGGTTACCCCGTCGACACGCACTAACCGGGTGTCGGGAGTGCCCACTGCTGTCAACGGCTGAATTGCCAGAAGCAGCAAAAACAAGAGCGTGAAGTATTGATTGATTAGTCGGTTCATGATGGATATTTCAGCCGAGTCCAGTTTTGACAAGCCCAATGCCCGGAAGTGCCATCGGCTGACCGGACAAGTCTCGATTTACACGTTACACTAGGTGCCGCATAAAATGAGCGATGTTATACAAAAAGAATAGATATAATTTTTTAATTCAGCAAAATAATAAAGCGTTATTTTTCACCCAGGGTTTTAATAGTCGTATTGTATGCTTGCGTATGGAGCAAAGTAACCGGAGCAGACAGCGGCAAGATCAGACATTATTATATTACGGTCGAGGATATGGTCCGGGATTACGCACCGTCTTTTCCGAATAATCCCATGATGGGAATGGTTGCCGATAATCCGGGAGAATAGATGTACCATTGCCATGTAAATGATCATATTGAGGCCGGCATGATGGGACGTTATATCATTCATCCAGTTAGCCCGGATCCCTGAGCGATACCGCCTGTTTTTCAATAAGCGACGTTTTCCTGATTTATCGTTACAATACCCGCCCATGTCCGGTAACAGCTTTGGAAAATTATTCACGATCAGCACTTGTGGCGAGAGCCATGGGCCGGCTTATGCCTGCATAGTTGATGGTTGTCCACCCGGCCTTGCGCTGAACGAAACCGACCTGCAGCATGATTTGGACAGGCGACGGCCGGGTAAATCACGCCATGTGACCCAGCGTAAGGAGTCTGATACGGTACGTATCCTCTCTGGTGTCTTTGATGGTGTCACGACTGGGACGCCGATTGGATTGTTGATCGAAAACGAGGACCAGAAATCCAAGGACTATTTCAAGATAAAGGATCTCTTCAGGCCGGGCCACGCGGATTATACCTATCAACAAAAATACGGTATTCGTGACTATCGTGGTGGTGGTCGGGCTTCTGCGCGGGAGACCTGCATGCGGGTGGCCGCCGGTGCAATCGCCAAAAAATACCTGAATAAAAAATGCGGGATCATCATTCACGGTTATCTTGCGCAGCTTGGACCCCACGTGGTGGAAATGAAAGACTGGAAAGAGGTTGATAATAATCCATTCTTCTGTGGTGATCCTTCCAAGGTTGTCGAACTGGAATCCTACATGGATGCCTTACGCAAGGAAGGTGAATCTATTGGTGCGCGCATAAATGTTGTAGCGGAAAATGTCCCACCCGGACTGGGTGAGCCAGTGTTTGATCGCCTGGATGCCGACATTGCCAAGGCTATGATGAGTATCAACGCGGTCAAAGGTGTAGAGATTGGGGCCGGTTTTGAATCAGTTACGCAAAAGGGCACACAACATCGTGATGAGATTACCAGGGAGGGTTTCCTTGGCAACCACGCCGGTGGTGTACTGGGCGGGATTTCTACCGGTCAGGATATCCTGGTTAGCATGGCCTTGAAACCCACATCCAGTATTCGTCTCCCCGGTAAAACAGTTAACGTTAAGGGTGAAGCCAGTGAGGTTGTTACCACAGGACGGCATGACCCCTGTGTAGGCATTCGTGCAACGCCCATTGCGGAAGCGATGCTGGCGCTAGTATTGATGGATCATTATCTTAGGCACCGTGGGCAAAACGCCGACGTAGTATCTGAAACTCCGATCATCCCTGCAACAAAAAAATAATCCCTGTATTTTATTTCAGGGACTGGTGAGTCAATCATTGAGACCAGAACCTGTTGTTAACTCCCAATTGAAGCATGAGAATTCATAATCGCATTCAAGGCATTCCTTACTGGCGTTTATCCGGCTTTTATTTTCTCTTCTTTGTCACTGTCGGGGTGATCCTGCCTTACTGGGCGCTATACCTTAAATCAATTGGCATGGACTCCAGGCAAATCGGAATATTGTCCTCGATCATGGTTTTTACCAAGATTTTTATTACGTTTTTCTGGGGTTGGATTGTTGATCATACCGGCAGACGAATGCGTGTAATCCAGATCGCCTCGCTTTTTTCTGCCATCAGTTTTGCTTTTGTATTATTTGTCGACAGTTTCTGGGGTCTGTTCCTGGTTCTGCTGGTGTTCTCTGTATTCTGGAGTGCTTCATTACCGCAAATCGAAGCAGCAACACTGGCGCACCTGGGCGCATCAACCCATGCCTATACCAGTATCCGGGTATGGGGATCAATAGGTTTTATACTGGCGGTGTGGTTACTCGGGATGGTGTTTGAAGTCATAAGTATTGGTTACGTACCACTGATTATTCTGGCTTCAGTAATAGTTGTCTGGTTAATGAGCCATTCCATACCGGATAACCGCAGTGTTCACCACGAACACGTCAAGGAAAGTCTGGCCACGATTCTGTTGAGGCCTGAAGTCATCGCCCTTTTCGTGGTTTGCTTTCTGATGCTGGCGAGCCATGGGCCATATTACACATTTTATTCCATTTATCTTGAGGACAATGGTTATTCCAGCACGTTTATCGGGCAAATGTGGGCCTTGGGCGTGATCGCTGAAGTCATCCTGTTCATGTACATGCACAAACTAATGATCCATTGCCGACTGAAATTGCTGTTAATGGCCAGTCTCTTACTCGCGGCATTACGCTGGTTATTAACCGGATTTTTTGTGGATCATGTGTTCGTGTTGATAATTGCCCAGACACTGCATGCCGCAAGTTTTGGAATGTATCATGCGGTAGCCATTCAGTATGTTCATCAATATTTTCGTGGTCATCTGCAGGGCAGGGGCCAGGCTCTATACAGCAGTTCCAGTTTCGGTGCGGGCTTGGCCGTTGGCAGTCTTGTCAGTGGTTATGCCTGGGACAAAGTGGGTGCCTTGGTCTGCTTTGAGGCCGCCGCAATTGCAGCTATCATCGGTATGTTGATCAGCTGGATTTTTCTTCGTAATTGATCTCGGCACTCACGATACGGTTTTTCCCGGCTTTTTTGCCCTTGAGCATCGCCTTGTCAGCGCGGGCAATGCAATTGTCTATGCCTTCATTATTCTCGTATCCGCTGACGCCAAATGTCATCGTCAGCTTCAAATCTTTCAGACCGATGCGTTGAGCCTCACTAGTAATGTGATTGCCGATCCGGTCAGCGATCATGACTGCTTCAGAGGCAGAAGTATTTGGCAGAAGCACAAGAAACTCCTCGCCACCCCAACGAGAGATACTGTCCTGTTCACGAAGGCACTCCCGTAATCTGCGGCTCATCGAGATTAAAACACTATCACCAATCTCATGGCCATAATAATCATTGATATCCTTAAAATCATCTACATCACCGATAATGACAGCGAAGGGTTGACCGTCACGCTTGTGTAATTTTTCCTGATGACGTCCGAGTTGATATATATAACGGCGGTTAAACAGACCGGTCAACGGGTCAGTGATTGCATAGAGGATCAGTTTCTTTTCTGCGTCGTAAACAGCCTGGATATAATTGTAGGTTACGAAGCCAAGGGTAATGAATACAATAACAATATTACCGTAACGCAGAAAAGATGACAGTTCTGCATCAAGTATCACATCCGGTGTACGCTGACCAAGCATGCTGTCCATCAACAGATAAGCAGTAATTATCAGGATAAGTTTGAGAGTGTTAATGACAAGCTTATTCTGTGCATTAACAAATATTAATGGAATGAAAAACAAGAGGTAATAATGAAAACCGGTGTCCCAACCGATTGTTTTTGCTGCAAGCACAGCATGGCCGATTAGTTCAATCCAGCAAAGAGCAATTGCGAGAATATATTCCTCACGCCTGATTAGCGCGAGACAGGCAGCGTAAATCAGCGTGCTGCCAATATTGACCATAGCCAGGAACTGAACATTGATCACATAGAAGAGAATAATGAAGGAAAAATGAATCAGTATGGCCAGGCTGACGCCCAGTTTCAGTAATTTTTCGTAGTGACGGTCCGTGACCGCTGGACTAACGACCGGAGTTTCGGGGGTATTGTCCACTTCATTCTCGAGTTCAGCGGTTGGTATGTTTGCCACGGGGTCAGCTCTCCTCTAACTCGGGCAAGTAATAATAGTTCAGTTATTAGGCCATAAATGGCATATGGGGAATTTGTAATATACACATATTTATCTGTTAAAAACAATCGAATGATTCCTATACAGATACTAATCCACTAAACTCCGGCCTTTTAAGCAAACAGGCCCGCTTAATGAATGTTCTGTTATTAGGTATCGCGCTCTATATATTGTTGCAATTTGCGATTGGACTGCTGGTCAGTCACCGATCCAGTAATGAAAAGGATTATCTGCTTGCTGGGCGCAGCCTGGGTCCCTTGCTCGGGACCTTCACCGTGTTTGCCACTTGGTATGGCGCCGAATCGGTTATTGGGGCTGCCGGTCTGATTTATAGTGATGGCTTCTCCGGCGCGACCGGTGATCCTTTCGGGTATGCCTTTTGTCTCATCTTCCTTGGACTGGTTTTCGCTATACCGCTTTGGCGTCGGCAATACACAACCTTTGGAGATTTTTTCCGGGAACGTTATTCATCCGGGGTGGAAAAACTCTTCGTGTTGCTGGTTATCCCTTCTTCCATTTTTTGGGCCGCCGCCCAGGTCCGGGCCTTTGGCCATATCATCAGCGTTGTATCCGATGTGGATGTAGAATTGGCCATCATGGGCGCGGCACTCCTGATCACGGTTTATACTGTGGTCGGTGGCATGCGGGCCACGGCCGTTACAGACCTGATCCAGGGCATTGCCTTGATCATCGGTTTACTGGTTCTGTTTTTCGCCGTGGTGAATGTACATGGCCTGTTGCCGTTGATTGAATCAGTCCCGGCAGAACGGATGCAGTTTTTTTCCACTGCCGGAATGGGTTTCTGGGAAATTGTGGAGCAATGGGCCCTGCCGATATGCGGTGCGACCCTGGCGGCCGAGGTCATCTCCCGGATACTGGCCACCCGTTCAGCACAAACGGCCCGCAATGCCTCAATCATGGGGGGATTGTTGTACCTCGTGTTTGGATTTATCCCGGTGTTCCTGGGTCTGGTCGGTCCGGGACTGATCAGCGGACTGGAAGACCCCGAACAAATCATACCGGCCCTGGCCGGTCAGTACCTGACCACGTTTATGTACATCCTTTTTGCCGGCGCCCTGGTCTCTGCCATCCTGTCGACCGTTGATTCGGCACTGCTGGCGGCAGCATCCCTGTTGTCACACAATATTATCGTGCCGTTGAAACAGGGAAAATCGGAACAGCAAAAAGTCCGGATAGCCAGGCTCTCGGTAGTTGCGCTCGGTATCCTTGCCTGGTATCTCGCCGTCAATGCCGGCGGTGTTTATGAGCTGATCAAAACGGCCGTGGCATTTGGTACGGCCGGCGTATTTGTGGTTGGGAGTATCGGCCTGTTCAGCAGATTCGGTGACCAGTACAGCGCCTACGCGGCACTGGTCGCAGGGTCACTCATCTGGTTCGTGGGCGAGTACTACACCGGGTTTACGACACCGTATCTGCTGGCACTGGCAGGAGCAGCACTGGCCTATGTCCTGGTGGCGATGATTCAAACCTTCGCCGGGCGATCTAGGGTAACGGAGACGGGTCAGGGATAAGAATCAGGCGGTGGTGCCGCCCACGGTCAGTTGATCGATCCGGATAGTGGGCTGCCCCACACCCACGGGAACGGACTGCCCATCCTTGCCACAGGTGCCGATACCGGAATCCAGCTGCATATCATTTCCCACCATCGAGACACGGGTCAGCACATCAGGTCCGTTGCCGATCAGCGTTGCTCCCTTGATGGGACGGGTTAGCCTGCCGTTTTCAATCAGGTATGCCTGGCTGGCACTGAACACGAATTTTCCGTTGGTGATATCCACCTGGCCGCCGCCAAATTGTTGCGCATAAATACCCTTGTCGACCGAGGCAATGATCTCCTGCGGATCATGCTGCCCTCCCAGCATGTAGGTATTGGTCATCCGGGGCATTGGTAAGTGGGCGTAGGATTCACGCCGACCGTTACCGGTCGGCGCCATGCCCATAAGCCGGGCATTGTGCTTGTCCTGCATATAACCCCGCAGTATCCCGTGTTCAATCAGTGTCGTGCACTGGGTCGCCGTACCTTCATCGTCGACATTCAGTGAGCCGCGGCGGTCACGTATAGTGCCGTCGTCGACGACAGTGACTTCCGGGCTGGCCACCCGTTCGCCCAAACGGCCGGAAAAAGCCGAGGTTTTCTTGCGGTTGAAATCGCCCTCAAGTCCGTGGCCGATGGCTTCATGCAGGAGGATCCCGGGCCAGCCCGGTCCCAGCACCACGGTCATGCTACCAGCCGGGGCGTTTACGGCATCCAGGTTGGTCAAGGCCTGCTCCACGGCCTCGTCGATGTAGGTTGAGGCCAGATCATCTCTCAGAAAATACTCATATCCAAACCGGCCGCCGCCTCCAGCACTGCCTTTTTCGATGCGACCATTTTCCTCGACGATCACATTTACATTCAATCGCACCAATGGTCTGACGTCAGCCGCCAGGGTGCCATCACTGCCGGCCACCAGCATGGTGGATTGTTGGCCACTGAGGCCCACCAGCACCTGCTTGACCCTGGGATCGCGTTTCCGCGCCTCGGCATCGATGCGCTTGAGAAGATTAACCTTGTCTTCGGCACTGATAGAGGCAACCGGATCCAGCGGGGCATACAGCGCCGCGGGATATTGCTTGTGCCAGGCCTGTAGTTTTCCTTCACCGCCACTGCGGGCGATGGCCTTGGCCGCGCTTGCGGCATGACTCAGGGCGGGCAACAGGATTTCATCCGAGTAGGCAAAGCCGGTCTTATCACCGCTGATTGCACGCACCCCGACACCCTGGTCAATATTATGTGCACCTTCCTTGACGATGCCGTCTTCCAGGACCCAGGATTCGGTACGCGTGGATTCAAAATACAGGTCAGCCACGTCAATATCATGGGCCATCACCTGTCCTAGGGTATTATGAATATCGTTGAGCTGCAGACCACTGTTGGCCAGCAGCTGTTGGGTAGCAATATCAAGTGATTTACTCATTATTTATACTAGACCAGTTTACGGTGTTTAAGTGCAGGAAACCGCTCCCGCAATTGCATGAGTTGATCGAGATCGATGTCCGCACAGGCCACGCCTTCACCTTCTCCTACCCAGGCGAGGATATCGCCCCAGGGATTGATGATCATACTGTGTCCCCAGGTTTTCCGCCCATTAACATGAGTTCCACCTTGATTGGACGCAAGCACGTAACTTAAGTTCTCCACTGCGCGGGCACGCAGCAGTGGCTCCCAGTGAACCTTGCCCGTTGTCGCAGTAAAGGCGGAAGGGGCTGTAATCAGGTTGACGTTGTGTTTATGCATGTCACGATAGAGCTCAGGAAAGCGGAGGTCATAACAGACCGACATTCCGATGTTGGCGATCGGTGTTTTCGCAACGGTGATCTGTTCACCGGCCTCAATGGTGCCGGACTCATTATAGGTTTCATTACTTTCACCGTGTACAGAGACATCAAACAGATGCATCTTGTCGTAGCGGGCGACGCACTCGCCATCGGGATTATAGAGCAGGCAGGCGGCGCGAATCCGGTCTGGTTGCCGGGCCTGAAGCGGAATGGTTCCGCCGATAAGCCATATGCCATGCTCATGGGCCTGCTTGCTGAGGAACGTCTGGATAGGGCCTGAGCCGTAAGGCTCCTGTATGTCCACCTTGTCGTGCTCATCATGGCCCATGAGAGGAAAATTTTCCGGCAATAACATCAGCTCGGCTTGCTCCGTTGCAGCCTGGCGGATTAGCCGGCCCGCAGTCTCGAGGTTTTTACTGACGTTATCGCCGGAAACCATTTGTAGTACGGCAATTCGTGTCATTAGACCAGTATACGTGAGTCGTAAAATATCAGACAGGGTCATGACGGAATTCAATCTATACCGTATACTCAAGCGCTTTTTCATTAACGGGTTTTAGAGACTTGAACGAAGATTTTCCGAGAATAAATCGCCTGCCGCCCTACGTATTCAGCATCGTAAACGAGCTGAAGATGGCCGCTCGTCACCGTGGTGAAGACATTATTGATTTCGGCATGGGCAACCCTGACCAGCCAACACCACAGCATATAGTTGACAAGTTGATCGAGGTGGCCAACCGTCAGGACACACATCGTTATTCCTGGTCGCGTGGTATCCCAAGACTGCGCCGGGCGATTTGTAACTGGTACAAAAACCGCTATGACGTTGATCTGGATCAGGAATCCGAGGCCATCGTCACACTCGGATCCAAGGAAGGTCTGGCTCACCTGGCCATGGCTATCGTCGATAAGGGAGATGCCGTTCTGGTACCTAACCCATCCTATCCCATCCATCCATTCGGTTTTGTGATCGCCGGCGCGGATGTTCGGCATGTTCCCATCGGTCCGGACTATGATTTTTTTGCCGAGCTGCAGAAGGCCATTCGTGACACCTGGCCCAGGCCGAAACTGTTGTTGCTTAATTTTCCGGGTAATCCGACCACGGAATGTGTTGAACTGGAATTCTTTGAAAAGGTGGTTGATATCGCCCGTGAACATAAAATCTGGGTCATCCAGGACCTGGCTTATGCAGATATTGTCTTTGATGGCTACAAGGCACCATCGATCCTGGAGGTACCGGGTGCCATGGATGTTGCCGTGGAATTCTTTACGCTGTCCAAGAGTTATAACATGCCCGGCTGGCGAGTTGGTTTCATGGTCGGAAACCAGAAGCTGGTTGAGGCGCTGGCACGCCTGAAGTCATACCTGGATTACGGACTATACACACCAATCCAGGTAGCAGCCATCACGGCGCTGGAAGGTGATCAACAATGCGTGGCAGATATTCGTGATATGTACATGAACCGTCGCGATGTATTATGTGATGGACTGAATTCCGTGGGCTGGGCCATTGAGAAACCCAGGGGGACCATGTTTGTCTGGGCTCCCATACCTGAACAGTTTCAGCATATGGGTTCTCTGGAGTTTTCCAAGAAGGTATTGATGGAAGCCAAGGTGGCTGTCTCCCCCGGGATCGGTTTTGGTGAATATGGGGATCAATTCGTGCGCTTTGCGCTCATAGAAAATGAACATCGCACCAGGCAGGCGATTCGTGGCCTCAGGGCAATGTTTAGAGAAGAAGCCCTGAGTTCTACTGCGGCAGACTAGCCCGCATTCCTTTTTTAATTACGAGATGATGAAGATGGAACCGGTTAAGGTCGGATTATTGGGTTTGGGTATTGTTGGCGGCGGTACGATCAGCGTGCTGAGACGTAACGCGACCGAGATTGCGCGCCGTGCCGGGCGTGGGATCATTATCACGCATGCCAGTGCCCGGGACCTGAAAAAACCCAGGGAGTTTCCACTCGATGGCATCGAGTTGCTGGGCGATCCATTGGAACTCGTCAATCATCCCGAGGTTGAAATTGTTGCGGAATTAATTGGTGGCACGGAATTGGCGCGTGAAGTGGTAATGCAGGCGATCAGTAACGGCAAGCACGTGGTCACAGCCAACAAGGCCTTGATCGCCATTCATGGTAACGAGATCTTTGAGGCCGCAACCCGCAAGGGTGTCATAGTTGCTTTTGAAGCGGCGGTGGCCGGGGGCATTCCGATCATCAAGGCGATCCGGGAAGGCCTGGCGGGCAACAGCATCTCCTCAGTCGCAGGTATTATTAATGGTACGACCAACTTTATCCTTACTGCGATGCGCGAGCAGGTGCGCAGTTTTGAAGATGTGCTGGCTGAGGCACAGTCGCTGGGTTATGCCGAGGCCAACCCCACCTTCGATGTTGAGGGAATCGATGCGGCCCACAAGCTGACGATACTGGCAGCCATCGCCTTTGGTATTCCCCTGCAATTTGAGAAGGTTTATACCGAGGGGATTACCCAGATAACTATTGACGATATTGGTTTTGCCGAACGGTTCGGATACCGCATCAGGCATCTGGGCATTGCCCGCCGTACCTCGGAAGGTGTCGAATTGCGGGTTCATCCCACTCTGATCCCGGAACGACGTCTGATTGCCAATGTCGATGGGGTGAGAAATGCTGTGCTGGTCATTGGTGATGCCGTTGGCCCGACCATCTATTACGGTGCCGGCGCCGGTGCTGATCCGACCGCTTCGGCCGTGGTCGCCGATCTGGTTGATATTGTCCGGGCATTTACCACCGACCCCGGTAACCGGGTGCCTCATCTGGCGTTCCAGTCTGATGCCCTGTCTTACGAAGAAATCCTGCCTATGGAAGAAATTTCAACAGCATACTATCTGCGTATGCAGGCGCTGGACCGGCCGGGCGTACTGGCTGATGTGACCCGCATACTTGGGGAATCCGGAATCAGCATTGAGGCCATTTTGCAAAGAGAACCGGTGGAGGGGGCGAGCTTTGTGCCGATCATTATCCTGACCCAGTCTGTGCGGGAGAAATACATGAACCAGGCGATAGAAAAACTGGAGGCACTGCCTAATATCAATGGCCGGATTATGCGGATCCGTATGGATCCACTGGCCTGATTGACAACCAGATGTTTGAATGGTGAAACCCATTTATACAGAGAGATTGAATGAGTTTTCAACAACGATATACCGGCCTGATTGAGAAATATCGCGACCGCCTGCCTGTGCATGATGACACCCGGATCATCAGTCTGGGTGAGGGCAACACTCCACTGATCCGCTTGCATAATATCCCGGATACGCTGGACAAAAATGTGGACATTTATGTGAAGTACGAGGGCCTGAATCCTACGGGATCATTCAAAGACCGGGGAATGACCATGGCGGTGACCAAGGCCGTTGAGGCTGGATCGAAAGCCATTATCTGTGCATCGACCGGGAATACCTCGGCCTCTGCTGCTGCCTATGCCGCAAGAGCAGGTATAACGGCATTTGTGTTGATTCCTGATGGCAAGATTGCCCAGGGCAAGCTTGCCCAGGCCATGATGGAGGGCGCCGTGGTCATCCAGATCAAGGGTAACTTTGATGCGGGCATGCGTCTGGTCAGGCAGGTTGCCGAGGAATCACCAGTCACGGTTGTCAATTCGATCAACCCGTTTCGCTTGCAGGGACAAAAGACCGCGGCGTTTGAGATCGTGGAAGAACTGGGTCGGGCCCCGGATTATCATTGCCTGCCAGTCGGTAATGCCGGCAACATCACGGCACACTGGATAGGTTACAGTGAATATGCTTGCAGTGATGCCACTGCCGTGACAAAGGCCTGCACCTTATGTGATGGTCATTGCCGTTTTGCCGGTGCAGTGACCGGGCAACGACCGAAGATGGTCGGTTACCAGGCCAGTGGCTCGGCCCCTTTCCTGCGCGGCGAAATGGTCGATGACCCGGAGACTGTCGCTACCGCCATACGTATTGGCCATCCACAGTCCTGGGACCAGGCCTGGACAGTGAACAAGGAGTCTGGTGGCTGGTTTGATGAATGTTCCGATGAGGAGATCCTGGCTGCGCAAAAAATGCTGGCCGAAAACGAGGGTGTCTTTTGTGAACCGGCATCGGCAACCTCACTCGCAGGTGCCATGCGTGACATCAAGTCCGGAAAGATTGGAGAGAACAGTACTATTGTCTGTACCCTGACGGGACACGGACTGAAGGATCCCGATACGGCCATTGCCCAGAGTACTGCCCCGGTCGTCAAGGTTGAAGCGAAACTTGAGCAAGTCAAGCAGGCTATCCATGACAACATGTCCTGATTAAATGCCTTTTTTCCCCGGGAATTATCCAGATTTTCTCCATGGCTAGTCTCAGCCTTTGTATTCCCGGGCTTTTGCCCCCTGTTACCGGTCTGGTAAAACAGGACATACCACCAATCCCTTGCCTGGAAAAGATTCTGGGTCATGCATCACGGCAAAGGCATGAACGTCAGAAGTTTGCCGGATTGTTGGCAGGATTATTTAATCTCGTCCCCGATGAAAGTGGTGATTATCCAGTCGCCCCCCTGACACATTTGCTGGATGATATAACTGAACCGGGTGATATCTGGATGCGTGCTGACCCGGTTCATTTGCATGCGGATCAGCATCAACTGATTTTGCTGGATCAGACCATGTTTAATCTTGACCAGCATGATGCGTTGGTACTGGCGAACGAGGTCAGGACCCTGCTGGAAGATCATGACATGATCTTTGAGGCCCCGGTCAGTGACCGTTGGTATATCAGACTGAAAGACATGCCGGATGTCTGGACAACGCCAATTCATGATGTCGCGGGCCGTGATATTCATCGCTTCATGCCACAAGGTACCGGAAAAAATGATTGGGCGAGGTTGTTGAATGAAATCCAGATGACTCTGCATAATCACCCCGTTAATATTGAGCGCAGGCAACGCGGGGAACTGGAAGTCAATTCATTATGGTTCTGGGGTTGTGGTCATTTACCGGACAACATCGTTTGCGAGTGGTCAATGATATGCTGTGATGAAGAAATCAGCCGTGCCTGCGCAAAAATTGCAGACATTGATTGTCGTGAACTGACGGAATCATTTAATGACCTGATGCATGATGTCCTAGAGACAGATAATATTCTGGTTATTATGTCTTTCGGTCTGCGCCACCGTCAGTACCAGGACATTCGGGGCTGGCAGGATTTCATAGCATACCTTGAGGAATGCTGGTTTGCCGGACTACTCGATGCGCTCGGTTCCGGTCAGCTTGAACGATTGACGATTATTACTGAAGGCCAGCGCTTTACTATCAATAAATCGTCGTTTCTGAAATTCTGGAAACGTCGCAAATCAATATTAAGTTATAAGTCGAAAAATAACTAGTTTAATGCAAATCAGGATATCCCGTCGAGAATCAGAAGCATCCATTGATCTGCCGGAAGACTTACACCCGGTACTTCGACGCATCTATGCATCACGTGATATTCGCTCTGCAGAAGACCTGGACTATTCACTCAATGGATTATTACCTGTCGATAAATTAACAGATATTGATAAAGCAACTGACCTGCTTTGTGATGCTATTCAAAATCAGAAACGCATTTTGATTGTCGGTGATTTCGATGCCGATGGCGCGACCAGCACGACAGTGGCCATTCGCGGCCTGACCGCCATGGGTGCGAGACAGGTGCAATACCTGGTACCCAACCGGTTTGAATATGGTTATGGATTGAGTCCGGAAATCGTTGAGGTTGCGGCCAGTATGCAACCGCAGCTGATCATCACGGTGGATAACGGTATTGCCAGCATGGAAGGTGTAGCAAAGGCAAGGAGTATGAATATTAATGTACTGATTACTGATCATCACTTACCTGGAAAGGTATTACCCGAGGCAAATGCCATCGTCAATCCAAACCAGCCCGGTGATCAATTTCCAAGCAAGTCACTTGCAGGTGTCGGCGTCATGTTTTATATCCTGATAGCCTTGCGTGGCAAGTTGCGGGTAAATGAATGGTTTGCTAGCCAGGGCATCAGGGAACCGAATCTAGCGGAATTACTTGACCTGGTTGCACTGGGCACGGTAGCAGATGTGGTTCCACTGGATCGAAACAATCGCATCCTGGTGGCCCAGGGTCTTGCGCGGATCCGCTCGGATAGATGTTCCGAGGGCATACGCGCCTTATTAAAAGCCGCCAACCGATCACTAAGAAATATCACCGCACAGGATTTATCGTTTTCTGTGGGGCCGCGTCTGAATGCAGCCGGTCGGCTGGATGACATGTCGCTCGGAATCGAGTGCCTGTTAAGTGATGACCCGGATAAGGCTCGTCAGTTTGCACGGCAACTCGATAATCTGAACCATGAACGTCGTCAGATCCAGGCCGAGATGCACGATCAGGCACTTGATGATCTGGATCTGATGGAGTTTGAAGACAAAGATTCTATTCCCAATGGCATTTGCCTTTTTAATGAACAATGGCATCAGGGAGTTGTTGGTATCTTGGCATCCCGAATCAAGGATCGCCTGCACAGGCCGGTGATCGCCTTCGCCTGCGACAAGGACGGTTACCTGAAAGGGTCAGCACGCTCAATTCACGGGATCCATATCCGTGATGTTCTGGATCTGATGGCAAATCAATTTCCGGACATCATCGACCGTTTTGGCGGCCATGCCATGGCCGCGGGTCTGACGATCCGATTAGAGAACCTGACTGAATTCAGACAGTTATTTAATGAGTCCCTGGAAATGTTTATGAAAGACCTGACCCCCGGTAATGCCTTGCTTTCAGATGGTGAATTGAGCAGCCAGGATATTTCCATGGAACTGGCCTGGCAGATTCGCCGTGGCGGACCCTGGGGCCAGGGGTTTCCCGAGCCCCTGTTCGATGGCGAATTTGAAATCCTTAACAGCCGTATAGTTGGAGAGAAACATCTTAAGATGCAGTTACGGAATACTGATTGCCATCGGATAATAGAGGCGATTGCCTTCAATAACACTGATGAACACTGGCCTGAAAATTATTCACGGGTGAAGACGGCATACCGGTTGGATATCAATGAATTTGCCGGCAGGCAACAATTGCAACTGGTTGTGGATTACATCGAACCACTGACGGATATAAATAATAATACTTAACTGTTCAGTATTTAACGTTAAAATAGTGCGCTTTGTCGACAGATATTTGTATTGAAATACCATGGTTGAAATTAATCCCTTACTGAACCAAATCAAGGACCTGAACCAGCGCATGATGGCGCTGAGGAGGTACCTTTGAATACGACAGCAAATCCGAACGATTGACCGAAGTCGAGCACCTGCTCGCTGACCCGAAAATCTGGGACAATCCTGAATCAGCACAGTCACTGGGTAAGGAGCGTGCCTCGCTGGAATCGGTAGTACATGGTCTGGATGATGTTGCGAACGGTTTGAATGATGCCTCTGAATTATTGACACTTGCCCAGGGCGAGAATGATTCGGAAACTATTATTTCAGTCGAAAATGACGTGAGTGACCTCGAAAAAAGGATCGAGGATCTGGAATTCCAGCGTATGTTCTCGGGAGAAATGGATCCCAATAATGCCTTTATGGATATCCAGGCAGGTTCCGGTGGTACCGAGGCCCAGGACTGGGCAGAAATGTTGTTACGTATGTACTTGCGCTGGGGTGAGGGCCATGGCTTTAATACGGAATTGATTGAGGTTTCCGAAGGAGAAGTGGCCGGAATTAAAAGCGCCACCATAAAATTCGAGGGAGAGTATGCTTATGGGTGGTTGCGGACAGAAACCGGCGTGCATCGCCTGGTGAGAAAATCCCCGTTTGATTCCAATAACCGACGTCATACATCGTTTGCCTCTGTGTTTGTTTCGCCGGAGATCGATGAAAACATTGAAATTGAAATCAATCCTGCAGATCTAAGGATAGATACCTATCGTGCCAGCGGAGCTGGTGGCCAGCACGTCAACAAGACTGATTCCGCAGTTCGCATTACTCATGAGCCGTCCGGTATTGTTGTGCAATGTCAGAGCCAGCGTTCACAGCACAAGAACAGGGACCAGGCCATGGGACAACTCCGTGCCAAATTGTATGAACTGGAAATGCAAAAAAGGAATTCGGAAAAGCAGGCCATGGAAGAATCCAAGTCAGATATCGGCTGGGGCAGTCAGATACGTTCCTATGTTCTGGACCAGTCCCGAATAAAAGATCTGCGCACGGGAGTGGAGACCGGGAATACCCAGGCTGTTCTGGATGGAGATCTGGATCGATTTATCGAGGCGAGCCTTAAGAGCGGGCTGTAAGTTCTGAACTGAACACAGGATATTGTTATTATCCGGGTTTGATCAACAAAACAAGAAGAATATATGTCTGACAACGAAAATGATTTGATCGCCCAGCGGCGCAAGCAACTGGAGTTACTCCGGGAGCAAGGCGAGGCTTATCCCAATCATTTCAGGCGTAACGCCATGGCCGCTGAGTTATTGCAGAAATATGGTGATAAAGACAACGAAGCGCTTAAATCGCTTGGCCTGAAAGTGAAACTGGCCGGCCGGATGATGACTCGCCGGGTTATGGGCAAGGCTGCATTCGCCCACATCCAGGATATGTCCGGCAGGATCCAGCTCTACGTCAAACGGGATGATGTACCTGAAGGGCAATATACCGAATTCAAGCAATGGGACCTTGGAGACATCATCGGGGTAGAAGGAACAGTATTCAAAACCAAAACCGGTGAACTCTCGGTCCATGCCGACAATATTGAATTACTTGTTAAGTCACTGCGTCCGTTGCCGGAAAAATTTCATGGATTGACCGATCAGGAGACCCGTTATCGCCAGCGATACCTGGATTTGATTACCAATGAGGAAACCCGAAAAACCTTCGCGATCCGGTCCCGTGTGATTGATTTCATGCGAAATTACCTGAAAAAGTCCGGATATATGGAAGTAGAAACCCCGATGATGCAAGTGATTCCAGGTGGAGCTGCTGCCCGGCCATTTATCACGCATCATAATTCCCTGGATATGCAGCTTTACCTGCGCATTGCCCCGGAGTTGTACCTTAAGCGGCTGGTCGTGGGTGGTTTTGAAAAAGTATTCGAGATAAATCGCAGTTTCCGTAACGAGGGTTTGTCAACACAACATAACCCTGAGTTCACCATGCTTGAATTTTACCAGGCCTATGCGGATTACAGGGACTTGATGCAGCTTACAGAAGACATGTTGCGACTACTGATAGAGGAGATTAATGGAGATCTTAAGATCGAGTATCAGGGCGAGTTCTATGATTTTGGGAAGCCATTTCCAATAATGACTGTGAAAGAATCGGTACTTAAATTCAACCCGAAAATCAGGGGGCAAGACCTTGAATCTGTAGACAATCTCAAATCGATTGCGGATAAACTGGAGATTCCACTGGAAGATAATTTCGGGTCAGGGAAAATATTACTCGAGATCTTTGAAAAAACAGTAGAATCTAACCTGAAAGATCCGACATTCATTACCGCCTATCCAACAGAAGTTTCACCACTGGCCCGCCGTTCCAATGCAGACCCGTTAGTCACCGAGCGTTTCGAACTGATTGTGGGAGGTCGTGAGATTGCCAATGGTTTTTCGGAGTTGAACGACGCCGATGATCAAGCCGAACGATTCCGCAAACAGGTCGAGAACAAGGATGCCGGCGATGAAGAAGCCATGCATTATGATGCCGACTACATCACTGCGCTGGAGTATGGTATGCCACCGACGGCCGGAGAAGGTATTGGTATTGATCGCCTGGTCATGTTACTGACAGATTCGGCATCAATTCGTGATGTTATCCTATTCCCCCACATGAGACCGCGGCAGGAATCCTGACTCAAAAATGCCTTGTCGGAAACTTTTTATCCGGGCCCTTGTCCATTTGACTGATGTCGCTTGAAACCCAGCCTTGAGATGCAACTTGTTCTCATCTGATTTTCAATGACATTTCAAGATTTATACTCGGTTTAAATACCGAAAATCAACCAAAGGAGGAGTCCTCAAATGAGCAAGAAATTTACACTTAAGCCTGTTGTTGCCGCTCTGGGCACGACGTTTGTTGTATCACTGGCCACCAGCCCGATTACCCAGGCTGCAGAAAATCCTTTTCAAATGAATGAGCTTTCAAGCGGCTATATGGTTGTTGCAGAAGGCAATTGCGGTGAAAAAGATGAGTCGGAAGGCAAGTGCGGTGAAAAAGATGAGTCGGAAGGCAAGTGCGGTGAAAAAGATGAGTCGGAAGGCAAGTGCGGTGAGGGCAAGTGTGGCGGTTAATTTCTTAAGTCTCTAACCAAATTACCATGCCCAAGGACGATCACAGTTATCCTGTGAATGGAGCAGGATTGGGTCTGCGGCGGGCCTTTATTGGCCCGCTGACAGACCAGCTTCCTGATACGATTGATTTCATGGAAGTCGCGCCGGAAAACTGGATAGATATTGGAGGCCGGTATGGACATTTATTCCGGAAAATCACGGATCAGGTTCCATTTGTCTGTCATGGCCTGTCTTTAAACATTGGTGGCCCCGCACCCCTCGATGAGGCCTTCATCAAGCGGGTCAAGCAATTCATTGATGATCATGGTATCCGCTGTTATAGCGAACACCTGAGTTATTGTGGTGATGACGGCCATCTCTATGATCTCATGCCAATTCCCTTCACCGAGGAAGCAGTCAATTATGTATCAGAACGAATTCTGAGAGTCCAGGATATTATTGGCAGGCGTATTGCCATGGAAAACGTGTCATATTACGCGGCTCCTGGGCAGGAGATGAGTGAGATTGATTTTATAAATGCCGTCCTGGAAAAAGCCGACTGCGATCTCTTGGTGGATATCAATAATATTCATGTTAACAGTATCAATCACAGGTATGATGCTGTTGAATTTTTGAAGGCATTGCCGGGAGAGCGCATTGCCTATTCCCATATAGCCGGGCATTATGTTGAGGCAGAGGATCTGCGGGTGGATACCCACGGTGCCGATGTCATTGACCCGGTTTGGCAGTTATTACACATTGCCTATGAACATTTCGGAGTCTTCCCGACTCTACTTGAACGGGATTTTAATATTCCTCCCGTCCCGGAACTGCTGACTGAAGTTGAACAGATTGCCATGATCCAGTCACAGCATCAGGGCCTGGCAAAAGAAGATGCACGCCATGCCTGAGCAAACACCCGATTTACACACGCTACAGTACCGGTTCACCCAACACATCCGTGATCCTGATTCCAATCCTGCTCCGGAAGATATAGAACCCCGGCGCATGGCCATATATAACGGCTTATTCTATCGAAACGTTGAGAATTTCATGGCCAATAGTTTTCCCGTGTTACGCAAGATAACATCTGACAATGAGTGGCATGCCATGATCCGTGATTACTTCAAGCACCATGTCGCACATACGCCTCTTTTCCCCAAAATGCCCCGGGAATTCCTGACTTACCTGGAACAGGAAAGGGACCTGAAAAATGATCCACCTTTTATACTCGAACTTGCTCAGTACGAATGGGCTGAAATGATTGTGTCGCTCGATAATCGTGAGATTGATATGAATGGCATTCAGGCCGATGGAGATCTCTTGCAAGGTATCCCCGTCCTCAACCCTGTTGTTATGCTATTAAGCTACCGCTATCCCGTGCATACCATAGGCCCGGATAATATTCCCGATGCTGAATCTGACCAGCCCATCTACCTGGCCGTTTACCGGGATAAAGCCTACAAGGTAGGATTCCTGGAACTGAATCCCGTATCTGCACGCCTTTTGTCACTGGTCAAGGAAAATTCGAAGATATGTGGACAAAAATTGCTTGAACAGATAGCACAGGAACTGAATCATCCCAATCCCCATGTCGTCATCAACGGTGGACGGGAGATCATGGAAAAAATGCTGGACAAGGACATCCTCCTGGGTATTAGGCAACCCAGTTAGGCTTATTACCTGAATGTAAGCCGCTATGGTGTCAGTACGTCTAAGTACTGGCTGTTCCTGATTTTTATCTGAAAACTGACCAAGCAAGGGGGGATATATGTCACTTATTATTAGCACGGCCAACAAGGCGCAGGATCTACTGGATAAACTGAAGGTATTTGATTTCCTCGGGCCACTGGCATTACGCATTTACCTGGCACCGATTTTCATCCTCGCTGGTATGAACAAGCTCTCGAATGTTGACAGTGTGGCCTGGTGGTTTGATTCATTAGGCTTACCGTTCCCCGAACTCATGGTTTATCTGGCAGGATTAACCGAACTTCTCGGTGGCCTGTGTCTTGTGCTCGGACTGGCGGTACGCTGGGTTGCTATACCACTTATGATTGCCATGATCGTAGCTGCTGTGACAGCTCACTGGGGAAACGGCTGGCACGTATTGCCAGAAACAGAACTGACGGCTCCTTGGGAATGGAGGCAGGACCAGATAGAGGAGGCCGTCAAGCGTAAAGAGGCTGTCGAATCCATACTTAAGGAACATGGGAATTATAAATGGCTTACCCAGGCTGGACCGGTGACGATCCTGAAAAACGGAATTGAATTCTCCGCTACCTATTTCATCATGTTGCTGGCCCTGTTTTTTACGGGCAGTGGTAAATTTCTTGGCATCGATTACTGGTTGGCCAGACGGTACAGAACTATATATCCCTTTTAATTTGGATATTTTGGATAGTCTGGATTATGGGTGAAGTGAATACAGCCCTGTTTCTTCTGGCGCTGTTACCTGTGGCAGCCCTTGTCAAACCAGTTTCTGAAAAGTTATTTCTCCCGTTTCCTGTGGTTTTGATCATCACAGGTTTTGTTTGTTCGGAAATTGCAACACGACTGCTGGACATTGATACCGGAATTCATTGGCAAAATTTTCCTACAATCATATTCTATTTAATTTTGCCGATACTGATCTTCCAGTCGGCACTGGAAATGGATCTGAAGTTACTGCGTCAGAACCTGGTGATCATATTAATGCTCGCGATACCGCTTATGTTGGTATCTACGGCATTGATTGCTGCCGGTCTTTACTTCGGCATTGCGTATCCCCAGGGGTTCCCCTGGGTTGCCGCCCTCCTGGCCGGAGCATTGCTGTCAGCAACTGATCCTGCAGCTGTCATAGCGGTTTTTGAAAAAATGAATCTTTCTGCACGCCCAGGAATCCTGCTGGAAGGTGAAAGTCTGTTTAATGACGCAACGGCTATCGTCCTGTTTGCTGCCTTGCTGGAACTGACCATGCCTGAATCACCAATGAGCGTTAGCGGAAATATTTTAATGACGTGCCTGCATTTCCTTTCAGTATTTCTAGGTGGTATAGCGGTCGGTGTTATGGCCGGTTTATTGATGCGGTTTTTCAATCGCCTGTTGAATGATATCAACCTGAAACTGATGGTTACTGTGGCAAGCGTGTATTTTGTGTTTATTCTGGCGGAGGAAATCCTTGGTTTATCCGGTGTCATGGCGGTATTAATAGCCGGGCTGGTGCCTGGAGTGACAGGACAACATGCTGATAAACAGGCCGAACATGAATCAATGGATCGTACGTTTGATTTTCTTGCCACTGTTGCCGGGGCATTAATTTTTCTTCTGGCGGGTATTACGATCACCTGGACAATGTTTGCAGACCAGTGGTTGGCGATGCTGATCGGGATAGGCTCAGTCTTGGGCGCGAGGTTTATCTCGCTGTTTTTTGCCTTTCCAGTAATAAACCGTTTACCTGTCGTGATGCCGGTGAGATTGACTGAACAATTCCTGCTGGCCTGGGGTGGGGTCAGGGGAACAGTGACACTGGCCTTGGCCCTGTCTTTACCATTGTCACTCGATTACTGGTACACCATTCAATCGATAGCATATGGTGTCGTTCTATTTACCCTGTTTGTTCAGACGACTACAATGCCACCTGTCATCAAGGTATTGAAACTGGATAAGGCATAACTACTATCGCCCGCGATTCCGGATACGTAAACGCAAGGCATTAAGTTTGATGAACCCTTCCGCATCCTTCTGATCATAACTACCAGCATCGTCCTCGAATGTAGCGATAGTCGCATCGAACAGGCTGTCCGTATCTGATTTGCGACCGGTAATGATGATATTACCCTTGTAGAGTTTTAACCTGACCACACCATTAACCATCTCCTGGGTTTTGTCGATCAAGACTTGCAGGGCTTCACGCTCCGGGCTCCACCAGTAGCCGTTGTAAATCAGGCTGGCATAGCGTGGCATCAATTCATCCTTGAGATGGGTCAGTTCCCGATCCAGGGTAATGGATTCAATGGCACGATGCGCTTTCAACATGATGCTACCACCGGGTGTTTCATAACAACCTCTTGATTTCATACCCACGTAGCGATTTTCGACAATATCAGTCCGGCCAATACCGTGACGGCCGCCCAGTTTATTCAGGGCGGCAAGCACTGTGGCAGGTGACATGGTCTCACCGTTAATGGCGGTGATATCACCCTGCTTATAGGTCAATTCAATGGTTTCTGCTTTATCAGGGGCGTCCTCGGGTGCCACACTCCAGCGCCACATATCAGCTTCCGGTTCTGACCATGGATCTTCCAGCACACCACCTTCATAGGAAATATGCAGAAGGTTGGCATCCATGGAATAAGGAGAGCCCCCCTTACGCTTGGCTTCAATCGGTATGTTATGTTTCTCCGCATAGGCCAGCAGCTTCTCCCGGGAATTGAGGTCCCATTCGCGCCATGGGGCGATGACACGGATATCCGGATTCAGGGCATAGGCACCCAGTTCAAACCGCACCTGGTCATTGCCCTTGCCTGTCGCACCATGGGCAACGGTATCCGCACCGGTTTGTTTCGCAATCTCCACCAGCTGCTTGGCAATCAGGGGCCGCGCGATCGAGGTTCCGAGCAGGTACTCGCCTTCATAGAGGGTATTGGCACGGAACATGGGAAAGACGAAATCCCGGACATATTCCTCTTTCAGATCCTCGATGAAGATTTCCTTTACGCCGAGTTTCTGGGCCTTCTGCCGTGCCGGTTCCAGTTCCTCACCCTGGCCAATATCAGCGGTGAATGTCACGACCTCGCAGTCATAATGTTCCCTGAGCCAGACCAGGATCACAGAGGTGTCCAGACCGCCCGAATAGGCAAGTACCACCTTGCTGATTTTCTTGTTGGACATCGAATGCTTCCATTAGGCTGTAAAAAGGCTGCTAGTGTAACGGCAGAGCGCCGCGCCGTGAAGGGCTGAAATATCGTGGTGGTTTTCAGCGGCAAAGAAACGCCCGCAAAAGATCCTCGACCAGGTCAGGTTGCTCGACGTGCAACAGGTGACCGGCGTTTTCCAGGAGATGGATCTCGGCGGAAGGAAAATGTTTCCTTATCAGGGGATGATATTTTTCCTGGAGTAAATGGGAATTGGCTCCTCCAAGGAACAGTGCCGGATTTGGATAGGTCAACATTTTATCTATCTTCGGGAAGCCACTGATGATTTCAATGTTATTCTGTATGGTTTCGATATTGATACGCCAGTCAAAACCTACCTCTTCCCGAACCAGGTTTTGCAATAAGAAACGGGTCAATAACAAATCATCAACTTGCGCATTGAGCCAGGTTTCTGCTTCCTGCCGGCTTTTGATTTCGTCAACCGGCAGCTGTTTCATGACAGTGAACAATTTGCCATATCGATGGGCATAGGCAACCGGAGCGATATCAAGTATTGTGATTTTGCAAACAATTTCAGGGTGACTCAGGGCAGTCTGCATGGCAACCTTGCCACCCATACTGTGTCCGACCAGGACAATTTGATCGAGATAAAGCCGCCTTATCAACTGAACTACGTCATTGGCCATCTCCGGGTAACTCATCGACTCAGCACTGCCGGATAGTCCATGATTGCGCAGATCAACCGTATATACACAGTATTGATCGGCAAGTTTTTTGGCCATGCTTTGCCAGTTACGGGAAGAGCCAAACAGGCCATGCAATATCATGACGGCTGGTCCATCGCCAAAGCGATTGAAATGCAGGTCAACCGTCATGAATCCGGTAATAAGTGTACCGGCAACTTGTTGCGGTCAAGATATTTTATGGGCCAGAGATTTAACAATGCGATGTCTTCATCAAGTCCGGGCATGACATCGTAAATATTATAGTCTTCGGGTGCGACCCAGGCGAATTCAGTATGTTCATGGTTCAGTATGATTTCACCTCCGAACCAGTGAAACTGAAACAGGTAAACCTCATAGATACCACCATAAAAGCTATCACGGACCGGTCCGAGACTGCGAACGAGTTCAAGTGATGTGTTTGTGCCTATTTCTTCATTCAACTCCCTGAATGCACATTGTTTGGGTGACTCACTTGTCTGGATATGGCCAGCGGGGAAACCCCATTTACCGGGCCCCAGTCCCAGCTTGTCACTGCGTTTCAATAACAGAAGTTCATTTTTATTATTGACAATGAGATTAATCGAAAATCGGGCTTCCGGTGGGCTTGATTTATTCATGAGCTGCCGGTTATTTTTTTGGAATATAGAGGTCTGTTATTGTTCCCTCGAATATTTCAGCCGCAAAACCAACAGTTTCAGACAAGGTGGGATGTGGATGGATCGTCAATCCAATGTCTGTGGCATCGGCACCCATTTCAATGGCCAATGTGCATTCGGCAATGAGATCGCCGGCATTGGGACCAACGATGGCTGCGCCAATAATGCGGTGTGTGTCCTTTTCAAAGATGATCTTGGTTAAACCCTCATTACGACCCAGAGACAGCGACCGACCGCTGGCCGCCCAGGGGAAGACACCCTTGCCGTAGTCAATGTTCTTGCTCCTGGCCTCGTTCTCGGTCATCCCAACCCAGGCGACCTCTGGATTGGTATAGGCCACGGAGGGAATCACCCGGTTATCAAAGCCCCGGCGGTGACCCGCAATGACCTCGGCAGCAAGTTTGCCTTCGTGGCTTGCCTTGTGTGCCAGCATGGGTTGCCCGGTGATGTCTCCAATGGCATAGATATGCGATACATTGGTGCGTTGCTGATCGTCGACGCTGATAAAACCCATTTTATCGATAGTGACACCGGCCTTGTCGGCGCCAATCCGATCGCCGTTTGAACGGCGTCCCACGGCAACCAACACGGCATCGAACTTGTCCTTTTCCGGCGCATCTTTTCCGGTAAATGTGACTTCGATCGTTTTCTTCCCGGCCGTGATCGATTCAACTGAAGTATTCAGATAAATATTTTCGTATTGCTTGCTGATGCGTTTCTGTAAGGGACTGACAATGTCATGGTCACAATCGCTGATCAGGGAATCCAGCATTTCAACAACTGTGATCTTGCTGCCCAGGGCAAAGTAAACATCTGCCATTTCCAGTCCGATGATACCGCCACCAATAACCAGCAAACGTTCCGGAATGGATTCGAGATTTAACGCCGAGGTCGAATCCAGTATACGGGGATCGTCCGGCACGCCCGGGATCATGGCGGGCCGAGAACCGACCGCGATAATGGCATGATCAAAAGTAATCGTCCTGGATTGGTTTCTATCGTTAGTAATATTGATCGAATTTGCCGAGCTGAATTTTCCAGTGCCCTGTATGACCTGAACTTTGCGTTGTTTGGCCATTTGCGCCAATCCGCCGGTTAGCTTACCGACGACAGTCTCGGTCCATTTACGAATAGCCTTGTGGTCTGCATTGCAATTACCCAGGTCGATACCATGTGTTTTCAGATCCTGGATCTCGGTGATCACATTGGCCACATGCAACAAGGACTTGGAAGGAATACAACCCACATTCAGACAAACCCCACCGAGAGTCGGATACCGTTCAACAAGGATCGTCTTCTTGCCCAGATCCGCAGCACGAAATGCGGCTGTGTAACCACCCGGTCCGGCACCAAGCACAACAACATCAGCATGCAAGTCAGACTCACCGGGTGTCGCATCCACTGGATCACTCTTGGATATACCATCGGTTTTGCTTGACTTGATTTTTTCGCTCGCCGGTTTTTCCAGGGTGAGGATCAGGCTACCCTTCGAGACGCGGTCGCCGGTCTTGATGTGAACGCTTTTGACGGTACCGGCTGCAGGGCTGGGGATGTCCATGCTGGCCTTGTCGCTCTCCAGAGTGATAAGAGAGTCATCCTTTGCTACGGTATCACCCGCACTGACAAGAACATCAATGACCTCGACCGATTCAAAATCGCCGATATCAGGAACGCGGATTTCCATTGAATCAGGCATAAAATGATCAGAGCAGTATCTGGCGGATGTCAGACAGGACACTACCTAGAAAACGAGTAAACTGGGCAGCGGCCACACCATCAATTACCCGATGGTCATACGACAGGGAAAACGGGACAGTTAATCTCGGCACCAGTTCTTCATCAATGTAGACTGGTTTCATTACGGCTTTGGCAACGCCCAGTATGGCCACTTCCGGGGCGTTAATAATAGGCGTAAAACCGGTACCCCCGATTCCGCCAAGACTGGAGATAGTAAAACACCCGCCCTGGAATTCGGACGGTGACAGTTTTTGTGCCCGCGCCTTTTGCGCCAGCTCACCCAGTTCTTTTGCAATGTGGAACAGGCCTTTTTTATCTGCGTCCTTGATCACGGGTACCACCAGGCCATCGTCTGTATTAACGGCTACTCCGATATGAAAATATTTTTTAAGGATGATGTGTTCGCCATCATGACTGAGTGAGGCATTAAATTCGGGATATTGCTGCAATACGTCGACTACGGCCTTGACCAGGAAAGGGATCAGGGTGAGTTTTATTCCCTGTTCTTCGGCATCATCCAGTTTTGATTGGCGGAATTCTTCAAGATCAGTGATGTCTGCTTCGTCAAACTGGGTGACATGTGGAACGGTAATCCAGCTCCGATGCAGGTGCTGCCCACCCAGGCGCTTGATGCGACTGAGTGGCAGCGTCTCGATGTCACCAAATTTCGAAAAATCCACCGTCGCCACCTCGGGCATTGCGAAAGCGCCTGTAGAAGACAGCTTGTTTCCAGACAGCATGCTCTTGGTGAAGGCCTTGATATCCTCCTTTAATATTCGGCCCTTGGGGCCCGTGCCGTAAACCAGTCCCAGATCTACACCCAGTTCCCGGGCAAAGCGCCGCACGGACGGGCTGGCATGTGCCTTGGCCGAGCAGCTGCTGCCGACAGTTTCTGCGCTTTGTGGGGTGGCAGGGGCGGGACGGGGTGAATAACCATGTTCCGCGATTGTCGACAATTCTGCTCTATGCTCGGTTTCGGGCGGTTTCGCTGTCTTGTCTTCCGTTTTGGTCTCCGGTTCCGGACTGGACGGCTGCTTTTTCTCTTCAGCCGATGTTTCGATCAAGGCAACGGGTGTTCCCTCAGAGGCCTTATCGCCGGTCTTGACCAGGACCTCAATGACTTTTCCTGCGAGAGGCGAGGGAATGTCCATGCTGGCCTTGTCACTTTCCAGTGTCAGCAGCGTATCTTCCTTTTTGATGGAATCACCCGGTGAAATACTGATATCAATGATCTCGACGTTTTCGAAATCACCGATATCCGGTATCTTTATCTCAGTGGGTTTGCTCATTCCAGGTTTCTATACTGTCGGCGGGTTGGGTTTTTCCGGATCAATCCCGTATTTCCTGATCGCCTTATTCACAGTTTCGTTGGAAATCGCATCGCTGTCAGCCAGGGCTTTTAATGCAGCAACAGCAATGTAATAACGATTTACTTCGAAAAACATTCTTAATTGCTTGCGGGTATCGCTGCGGCCATAGCCGTCAGTTCCCAGGACGATATACGGTCCTTCGAAGAAATCGCGGATCTGATCGGCGTAGATTTTCATGTAATCTGTGGCCGCAACCGTCGGGCCGGGTCCTTTCAGGCATTTGTTCACGTAACTCTGGCGAGGCTTTTCTTCTGGGTGCAACATGTTCCAGCGCTGTACATCCAGACCGTTACGTCTTAATTCATTGAAACTGGTGACGCTCCAAACTTCGGTAGATACTGAGAAGTCTTTCTCCAGAAGTTCAGCGGCCGCGATCACTTCGCGGAAGATGGTACCTGAACCTAATAAACGGATATGTTGTTTTTTCTTTTTGCCGGATTTTTGAAACAGGTACATCCCGCGAACTATTCCGTCCTCAACGCCTTTCGGAATGGGCGGATGGACATAGTTTTCATTCATCACAGTGATGTAATAAAAGACATCCTCATGATTGACATACATGCGTTTCAATCCATCCTGAATGATGACGGCGAGCTCATAGGCAAAACAGGGATCGTAGGAGACGCAGTTGGGAACGGTGGAAGCTGCCAGATGGCTGTGACCATCCTGGTGTTGCAGTCCTTCACCTGCCAGCGTGGTACGGCCAGAGGTACCACCGAGCAGGAATCCGCGGGAAAGCATGTCCCCCGAGGCCCAGATCAGATCGCCGATACGCTGGAAGCCGAACATGGAATAGAAGATATAAAACGGCACCATGTATATGCCGTGGTTACGATAAGCGGTCGCCGCGGCAATCCATGATGAATAGGCCCCGGCTTCAGTTATCCCTTCTTCCAGGATTTGGCCCTGTTTGTCTTCGCGGTAATACATGATTTGATCATGGTCGACCGGTTCATAGAGCTGTCCCACTGAAGAATAGATACCCAGTTGCCGGAACATGCCCTCCATCCCGAAGGTCCTTGCTTCGTCCGGGACGATCGGCACGATGTGTTTGCCAATTTGCTTGTCCTTGGTCAATGCACCAAGTAAGCGGACAAAGGCCATGGTCGTTGAGATCTCGTGGTCACCGGTCCCGTCCAGTAGTTTCTTGTGAATATCGATGGGAGGAACCTTCAGGGGTTGTGACTTCTTGAAGTTGCCAAAGAAATAACCGCCCAGTGACTTCCGGCGTTCCTTCAAATAGGTGATTTCTGGACTGTCTTCCGGTGGACGGTAAAAAGGTGCGTCGGCGATGTCCTCATCTGAGATAGGAATGTTGAAGCGATCGCGGAAGGCCTTGAGTGCCTCCTCACCCATTTTCTTTTGTTGATGGGTGATGTTTTGTCCTTCACCGGCTTCACCCATGCCATAACCCTTGACGGTTTTGGCTAGTATCACGGTTGGTTGCCCCTTGTGTTTAACGGCCATCGCATAAGCTGCATAGACTTTGTGGGGATCATGCCCGCCCCGGTTTAACCGCCAGATGTCCTCATCAGACATGTTGGCCACCATAGCCTTGAGCTCCGGATACTTGCCGAAGAAATAATCGCGGACAAACTTGCCATCGTTTGCCTTGAAGGCCTGGTATTCACCGTCCACGCATTCTTCCATGCGTTTTTGCAACAACCCATGGGTATCACGGGCAAGCAAGGGGTCCCAGTAAGAACCCCAGATCACCTTGATGACATTCCAGCCAGCGCCACGAAACATTCTCTCGAGTTCCTGGATGATCTTGCTGTTGCCGCGTACCGGTCCATCCAGCCGTTGGAGGTTACAATTGATTACAAAGATCAGGTTATCAAGTCCCTCACGGGCGGCAAGATCAATTCCCCCCATGGATTCCGGTTCGTCCATCTCGCCGTCACCTATGAAGGCCCAGACTTTCCTGCCCTCCGTATTCACGAGACCACGATTTTCAAGATAACGCATGAATCTTGCCTGGTAGATTGCCATTAACGGCCCCAGGCCCATGGAAACGGTGGAAAATTGCCAGTAGTCCGGCATCAGCCAGGGGTGTGGATAGGATGACAGGCCCTTGCCATCAACCTCCTGGCGGAAATGATGCAGCTGTTCCGCGGTTATGCTGCCGGTGAGATAGGCCCGGGCATAAATACCCGGCGCGGAATGCCCCTGGACAAACAACAGGTCGCCGCCCGTTTCCATGGAGGGTGCCCGGAAAAAATGGTTGAAGCCGACATCGTATAATGTTGCAGAGGATGCGAAACTGGCGATGTGACCGCCCAGCTCGCTGCTTTTGCGATTGGCCTTGACCACCATTGCCATCGCATTCCAGCGAATCAGGGAGCGTATTCGCCATTCCAGTCCCGGGTCGCCGGGTGAGCGCTCTTCCTTTGATGCCGGAATCGTATTCAGGTAAGCAGTATTGGCACTGAAAGGTAGATAGGCGCCGGATTTACGTGCCTTGGCTACAAGTTGTTCAAGAATATAATGGGCACGTTCAACGCCCTCACGCTCAAGTATGGAGTCCAGTGCCTCCAGCCATTCCTGCGTTTCCTGGGGATCGATGTCTTTATCCTTATCGGTCATAGACGTATCTGACGTACTGATTTATGAGAGGTCTTTACGGTGATTGTAGCAAGCTATGATATCAGTTCAGAGCAGTTTTTTAATGCGATATAAATGGCGGGATTCGCAGTTGATCATGGAAATCATTTATAATGCAGAGCAATATGTTATGACAGGTTAATAAAATGGTAACAATAAAATTACAACAAAATGCAAATTTGCCAGGGAAAAACCAGGTCGACAAAATCAGCAACTGGATTATTCTGGTACCCGAATCAATCTCTGATTCTGAAATTAAAAAAATACCGTACGGACAAATTCTGAACCAGAGAAAAAAGCAGCTCAAGAAAAAGTTTTCCAGCAAAAGTTATTTTTCACTGGATCTTCCCAATGAAAAAATTTGTCATCTGCTGTTTACCTGTGCAAAAGTTTCCATAAGTCGCTATGAACTCCTGGGGTTTGCTGCAAAACTGCTCAAGGAGAATAACACCTGCAAGGGCACCGATCTGGGAATTCTGGTTCACGGCTTTGACAAGGAGATTGCAGAAAAAATGGCAGAGGCTCTTATTGCTGCTGCGTTTGCCTCCGAGGCAGAAATGCCGGCATTTAAATCCGACAAGAACAAACAACAAATAAAGCTGAAAAAATTATATCTTTATGGATTAAAAACCAGTCATGGTTTCAAGCGCACCATTGCAGAGGCCGAAGGGAATGAACTGGCACGCCGTCTAAGCATATTACCTTCCAACAAACTGACACCAACCGAATATCTGAAAGAGGCCAGGTCGCTAGCAAAGGCAAATAATTGGAAGCTTGAATTTTATGATCTCAAGGAACTCAAGAAAAAGAAAGCGGGCGCCTTTATTGCAGTCACACAGGGCAGCCCCGTGGCCGATGCAGGGATTATTCGACTAAGGTATACACCACAGAAAAAAGTTTCTGGAAAAAACAGCCTGTCACTTGTCGGGAAAGGTATTTGTTATGATACGGGTGGTACCAATCTCAAACCGGCAAATTATATGTTCGGTATGCACGAGGACATGCAGGGCAGTGCCGTAGCCCTTGGGACGTTTCTTGCACTGACCCGGCTCAAGGTCAACTTCCCCGTCGAGTGCTGGCTTTCACTGGCCATGAACCACATTGGACCAAAGGCCTATAAACCTAACGATGTAGTAACTGCAAGTGATGGTACGACCATCGAGGTTGTTCACACTGATGCGGAAGGCAGGATGATACTCAGTGACACGCTGGTACTGGTCTCAAGACTGAAGCCTTCCCTGATTATCGACTATGCCACGCTAACCGGCGCCTGTATCTATTCACTGGGTAAAGCCTATAGTGGAATATTTACCAATAAAGAAGAACTTAATCCTGTATTGATTGATGCCGGTAAGGACAGTGGTGAGAGAGTATGGCCATTTCCCATGGATGAAGATTACGACAAGATGCTTGAAAGTGACATTGCCGATATCAAGCAGTGTTCCCGGGAAAGTGGTTCTGATCATATACTTGCATCTCGGTTTCTGCAGCGTTTTGTAAAAAATGATGTCCCCTGGATTCATATCGATCTTTCAAGCAGTAACCGCAAAGGTGGTCTTGCCCATATTCCCACTGATACGACGGGTTTCGGCGTGCGTTTCACCCTGAATCTGCTCCTTGACAAGAAGATCATGGGCCATATTTAAAATGAATCTGTGAAATGTCTCACTAAAAAATCCTTCTGATTGTCCGATACTATTTGCTCCAGTTGTTGTCATATGACATGTACATTGGTTTTTTCTGTATTTTTGACTTGAGGCATAGAGATAAATGAAATATTACAGGGTTATCATAGTTTCTACTTTGTTTTTGTTACTGACGGCTTGTCATTCCACTCATCGCCATGATCATGGCTATCATCATCAGCATGATCACGGTTACAGGAATGGCCCTCCTCCGCATGCCCCCGCGCACGGCTACCGTCACAAGCATCACGGACATGATCTCGTTTATGATTCGCGACTTGGCGTTTATATTGTTGTCGGCATACCGGAACATTATTACTTTGATGGTCATTACTATCGTTATAATCAAGATCACTGGTATATTAGCAAGGACCTGGACAGGGGTTGGAAATCTTATAGGGAAAAGGATTTGCCACGAAAATTTGCCGAAGGCCATAAATCAAGGACAAAATCACACAAAGGCCAAAATGATAATCGTAAATCTGATGACGATCATCCTGGTAAAGGAAAGGGTAAAAACAACGACAAGGGCTATCGTAGGGGTTAGATCTGGTTTAATTCAGCAGGAAAAATAAAATGAGATTGTTGTTAGGGGGTTTATGCTTGTCTACATGTCTTGCCATGGCTACAGTCATGGTTGAACCTGTAATTGCAGATACACTGTTGATTGAAGCACCGGAAGACAGTGACATCGTCAAACCAGTACATGGTGAATCAATGGATCAGGTTCGTGAGAAATACGGCGATCCACAACAGATCATGCCGGCCGTTGGTGATCCGCCCATCACCCGTTGGGTTTATCCCGAATACACGGTGTATTTTGAGTACAACCTGGTGATTTATTCCGTATCAGACTGATTGTTGTAATTATTGCTGATATACCCAGTCTATAATCTGATCCTGGATGGCTGTGCCAATCTGTCGATGAATGTTGTTATGGTTTTGCAAGACAACGATTGCATAGTTATTCTTGTTTTTACTCCGGATAAATCCGGCCATGGTCCGGACATGGTCGAGCAAACCTGTTTTAATCCTCACACTTCCAGTCTCAAAGTCACCATTTAGCCTTTTTCGCATGGTGCCATTACCACCATGAAGCGGCAATGACGAAAGGAACTCGGCACGCAAGGGGCTTTTATACGCATATTCAAGCAAAGAGCCCAGGTGACTGGCTGTTATCCTGCTTTTCCGGGATAAACCTGATCCATTATCGATAAGCAATTCTGGCGCATGAATACCTATGCTTTCCAGCCAGTCACGGATGGCTACGATACCTGCCTTCTTGTTTCCAGGTATACCGTTTGTTTCATGTCCAATCGTCAGTAGCAATTGCCGTGACATCACATTGTTACTGTGCTTATTGATGTCCCTGATGATTTCAGTCAGTGGCATGGACCTGAAGGTATAAATGGGTTCACCGGTCAAAACCGGAGATTCATTATGGTAACTGCCGGAGATTGTCCCACCCAGCTGTAACCACATTGACTTGAAGATACCAAAAATATAGTCATCGTGCTTCATGACTGAACGAATGATGGTTTTTTCACCACAAGCAGCCGGATAATTCCCTGAAAAACGGACCATGGTATTACTTCCCTGATCAAACACATGCATGATCATGGTGTTTTTGCTTGAGTAGCAGCCTCCTTTAACAAGTTTTAAACGATTATCAATCTTCAGATTATCAGAGGGAGGATCGATATATACCCGGACGGTATTCATCTCGGGCACAATGATGAATTCATGGGCGTTGAAATTCAGCAAGGCTGCATCAGGAAAAATGTTATAAACATGATAGGGCTTGTTATCAAAATCGGCTGGAGAACCGGTTTCATCTTCAAACAGGCTGTCATCAATAACCAAATCACCGTCAATATGTCTTATCCCTCTCGCCTGAAGATTGAATAGTATATTCCAGATCTCATCCTTTGAAATAAACGGATCACCACCACCCCTGAGGACAAGATTTCCATTCAGCCTTTCATCTTCAAGATTGCCGTCTATAGCAAACTCCGTTTCCCAGAAATATGAGGGTCCGAGGATATCCAGCGCAGCCATGGTTGTAAGCAGTTTGATGGTAGAGGCAGGGTTCCTGGGTGTGTTTTCGTTAAATAGCAGTAACGGCTTGCCAGAGTCCAGATTCATTATGTAAATACTGATGGAATCCAGTGGTATTTTATGTCTTTGGAATATGGAGGTAATTTCGTTCGGAATAGATGCCTCGGTTTCCGGGGTGTAGGCATGCACAGGCGAGGTTAGGACAAGCGCAAATAATGAAAAAATTACTTTTAGAAAAAAAGGATATCTTGGCATACTCATATCAAGGTTTATGATTTTATTTGCCTGTATTGCTTGAACAGGATGGTTATTCCCCAGGCAAAAGCCAGTAACATAACAAGCGTGCCGGCCATATCAGTCAATTTTGCATAGGTATGACATTTTTCAAGGACATCAAATTCAATCAGTATGTTGTTCCAGTCATGACTACCCGGTGAATCAGCCCCTGTCTTGCCACCCAACAACATAAGTTGCTGATCCATGGCATCGTCAATGTAAGGTGCAAGATCCATCAGGCTTTGCCCGAGCCACCAGAGACAGATAGAAGCGGAAAAATTATCGTGATTTTTCAGGATAAATCCCAGCGTCAATACGACCGGGACCAGCAATTGCATGAGTGATCCACCCAGAATCATCATGAAACGGCCGAATGGTTTAAAGAACACATGGCCGGCTTCATGAAATACCAGATTTATGTTGTGCATGAAAGAGTTCATGATTTGATCAGGATACAGGGAGTAATCCATCAGAATAAATTGCCAACCCCAGAAGAAGAAAATAATAAAGATCATTATATTGGTATAAAACCATGCCGAATCAATCCCGGGGTTTACATAAAGCAGGGTGTCTTTGATTCTCAGAAACAGGTTCTTGTCTGTTATGTTTTTATCCGGATATATTCCCTTTTTCCTGGAATATTGATGTTTCATCCATTTGGAGAAAATAATACCGCATCCCGGGCATTGATCTTCACTACACTGATCCACCTCCGTCCTCCGGTAGTTACATTTTGGACAGACTTCATACATAAAAAATGAGTTCCGGTATCTGTAAAACTACCAATTGAACAAATTCAGCATGGCTAGAAAATAAACAACCAGGCAATAACCGTAATCAGGGTAATTATTAGAAATAACGCCAGAAGATTGGTTTTTCTGTTCAGTTTCTGGACAGATTCGGCCAGCATTTTGTTTTGCCGGGCCAATTCCTCGATTAACTTGATTTGCTCCACTGTGCTATTGGAAGTATTTTCCAGCCTTCTGTTAACACGCTCAAGTTCGTTTTTTAACCCATCCAAGGTATCAGGAATATCCATATCTTTATTTTCAATAATGTTTTTTTCCTTGATTGCCTTCAACAGCCGCGTTGCACCCTGGATAATCAAGGGAGCGGTATTCAAAATTGTATTCAGTGTTCCCAGGCTCATGCGTGATTTTTTAGGCATTAATATTCTTCAAGGTTGCTATTGCAGATTCGATCAGGAACAGTGAATCGACACCGACTGTGATCAATGTGAAGCCCTTCTTGATATTGGGCTTTACAGCTTCTGCGCTGACTCCGAAGAAACCGAGCCGTATATTTTTTGAAAGACAGGTTTCTGTAATTTTATCAATTGCAGATATGACGACGTCACTGGTTAATTGTCCTCTTTTGCCCAGGCTGGCGGCAAGATCGTTCGGACCGATGAGGATTGCATCAATTCCTTTTACCTCAGTTATAGCTTCAATATTATCCACGGCCTGGCGGCTTTCAGCCTGGATAATAACCGCCGTGCTGCGATTGGCAGCCTCCAGGTAGGACTCAAAATCAAGGCCGTAGCCATGTGCACGGCCAATTCCGATGCCCCGCGATCCTTCAGGGGCATATTTGCATTTGCTAATGATGCTCTCTGCCTGCGCCGGCGTATGAACCTGGGGAAAAATGATGCCGTCAGCGCCGATATCGAGGGCCTTTTTTATCCAGACCTCATCGTCTGACGGAACCCGAATAACACAAGGGCATTGACCGGCGGATTGCAGCATGGACTGGGCCTGCTGGGGATTGAAGGCTCCATGTTCTGCGTCAATAAATAACCAGTCATAGCCCGCGCGGGCAAGTATCTCGGTAATTTCAGGTGATGGCAGACTGACCAGGGTACCAATTAGCAAATCTCCGTTGCGAAGCCGATCGACGAAAGGTTTCTGATGTTTGGACATTGAAATCATCCTGTTCTTGTCTGGTATGTGATATCAATATAACGTAAGTCAAGGTTCCCGGAATAGTGCTGGAAAGCGTTTATGAAAATCAGCAAGAAGATTGTAACATTCAAATCAAATGTTAATACATTATACAAGGCCATCAAGGATCCCAGGGTTACCTGGTATATCAAGTTTCTGACGCTGATATTACTGGCCTATATAATCAGTCCCGTTGATCTGGTGCCTGATTTTATCCCTATTCTGGGCCTGCTGGATGAAGCTATTCTGGTGCCTGTAGCCGTGTCGCTGATTGTGAAACTGATACCTGAGCACATTGCTAATGAATACCGTGATACTTCACAGAATCAACATCCGGGAAACTTGCGCTACCTGGGAGTCATTCTGGTTTTTTCAATATGGTTGCTATTGATCTGGCTGATTATTATTTTCTGGACAAACTGGAATTGAAATTACCGGTGCAACATGCGCTTAAGCCGCTTGTTTCCTGCCTTGTCGGGTGGTTCACTTCTCAGAATTAAATCACTAAACAGGTCACTGGAACTTTTTTCATCAATTTCTTTCTTTGTTTCTTGAGCAGTGTCCGGCTGCTTTTGCATGAATTCATGTTCGCAGGCTTGTTTGGAAAGTGTATGGATCCGGCTGGCCTGTGCTTCAGTCATCTCCGGGAATCCCTCGGATAGCAGAGAGGATAATAAAACATCGGCCTGGCTTGAACAGGCCTTGGAGACTGATGTCTCTGCAGATATGTTCAATGCTGTCAAATACATTAATATGAATAATAAAAATTTCATATACTTTATCCCAATTTCATATGTTGTGTTTCAAAATAGCAATAAAAGCGGCCAGCCACGAAAGAATGAATGCCAGTCCGCCTACCGGGGTAATGGCCCCCAGCCAACTGATGCTTGATACCGCAAGGAAATATAAGCTGCCCGAAAAGAGGACTATACCAATCAGCATCAAAATTCCCGAGTATTTTAACCACGGCGAGGCAACCACATGGCTCATCAGCAGGCCGATAATAATCAGGCCCAGGGCATGGTAAAAATGATATTCTGATGCAGTATTAAAGATATCAAGCATTCTGTCGGTAAGGCTTGTTTTCAGGGCATGGGCGCCGAAGGCCCCCAACACGACGGCCAGTATTGCATTCAGCAAGCCTGACAACATGAAAAATTTTGCCATTACCTGTCTCTCCAGAATTTCTGCATTTCAATAAACAGAAACGAGGCGGACCAAGTAATCAACACCAGTCCGGTCAATGCCTCAAGGCCGGTAACAAAACGGATATTTCCTTCCGGCACTATGTCTCCAATCCCCAGGGATGTATAGGTCACAAAGGAGAAGTAAGCGCAATCAAGAATAGTGTGGGATATATTTCCTGTCAGAGTCCCGAATTTTCCCGAGTGGATCATCAAATAATAGCCAATAGCAAAAATCCATATTTCGATAATATGCGCAAGCAAGCTGCCAAAAATTCCTATTACCACACGGAAACGATACCGCATTTTCAATCTGGGGATGATGCGGGAAAGACGGAACAGCATTTCATAGTGAATCAATACTGCCAGGCTGACCAGAACGATATTAATAATGAGCGCCAATGTCATGATGCTGTATTATCGCATATCTGGAACAATATTTTTTTCACCATGAAAATAGAGAATGCAGAACGTCATGTTGTTTAAAATACCTGAAGGAACAAGCCTCAAAAATCCCGTGCACTGGCTAGCTCTGGGGTTCGGAACCGGTTGTTCACTGACAATGCCGGGAACTATTGGCACGATGGCAGGCGTGATTATTTATTATTTTGCCCAGGCTCTGTCCGTATGGCTTTATTTATTCCTGGTTGTCATCCTCTTTATAGTCGGTATCTGGATTTGCCAGACTACGGCCAGAGATATGGGGAAACATGATCACCCCGCCATCGTCTGGGATGAGATAGTCGGTTATCTTATCGCCATGAGCATGGCGCCCGATGGCTGGCAATGGATACTGGGCGGTTTTCTATTGTTCCGGTTTTTTGATATTGCCAAGCCCTGGCCGATTTCACAGGTTGATAAATCCGTCACAGGAGGGCTCGGAATAATGCTGGATGATGCAATTGCAGCATTATTTAGCCTGGCTATCCTTCAAATAATGGTATATATGTTATAAAGTTAAATAGAAAAGTATATAAACGGGATTAAATATGGTCTGGTGTGCCAAGAAAAATAACAGCAACACCTGTACCGGCAAGGGGATATGTCTACTCATCTGCCTGCTGGCGATACCCTGTTCATCTCTCGCAGACATTTACAAGTATGTCGACAAGCACGGCCGGGTTTATCTGACGGACCGGCCCAAGAATTCAGAGTACAAGCGCCTGATAAAGACCTGGAAGGGATGGGTTGAACCGCCCAGTTATTACATCAGCCGCGAAGAATTCCTGAGGAACCGGGAAAAGTTTACTCCAACGGTAGATTCCGTGGCTGAGCAATATAATCTACCCGGTCCGCTGTTACATGCAGTGATCACAGCGGAATCGGCCTATAACCCGAATGCTATTTCAAAAACAGGCGCCGTTGGTTTGATGCAACTCATGCCGGAGACAGCAAAGCGCTATGGTGTCAGAAACAGGAACAATCCCTATGAAAACATTCATGGCGGTACCCGCTATCTTCGTGACTTGCTGATCATGTTCAAGAATGATCTGACCCTGGCCCTGGCCGCTTACAATGCCGGTGAGAATGCAGTAAAACGCCATGGCTATAAAATCCCGCCTTATGAAGAGACCCGCAATTACATCAACAAGGTTCTCCAGTATTACAAGGAATACAGGACCAGCTCCTGAGTTTCACAGCGCCACTAAAAACTTTTTTTTTTCGCGGATACGACCAGTTGCCTGAAAAGTGATCTCTGAGCGGGATCCAGTAACAGGTATTCAGGGTGCCACTGCACACCAATCATGAAGTCGTATTGTCTGTGCTCGATGGCCTGAATTATGTCATTTGCGGACTCTCTTGCCGCCACTGTTAGATTCTCCCCGAGATTATCGATGGCCTGGTAATGCAATGCATTGACCCTGCTGGATGATTGGTTATTCAAAGCATGCGACAACTGGGTATTAGGCAAAATGTTGATTTTCTTTTTTGGAAATATACTTCTGATTTGTGGGGTTTCTTCATAGAACGCCTCCAGGTCCTGGTGCAGGGTCCCACCAAAATGAATATTTATAAGCTGTGAACCCCGACATATTCCAAGGACGGGTAAATTATTTTCAATACAATATTTAAGTGCAGTAAATTCCATTTTGTCTCTTTCCTTGTCTATACCTGTGTGGAATTTCAGACTGAATAACCATCTGAGAAGGAATATCAACGGATAGAAGATTATCGCCAGGCATTTATTCAGAAACGATATATTTTGCCGGTTTCTCTCAGAGAGTATTGAATCTTCTTTCAAGTAATGGGCTGGTTCTATATCAGCGCCGCCGCCCAGCACCAGTCCGTCAATTTTATCAAGCGAATCATTATGTAATGGGGTAATGTGTGTGGCTCTTCCTCCCTGTAATTTGATAGCTATTGAGGTGAAAATCCACGCCACCATACCGCCACGGTCTGGACCGGTCACGCCAATCAGAGGTCTCGATGAACTCATGCGTTTAATGTCTTATCAATCCGTTTAATCCATCCTGATGCGGAGAACGGCAGGAATGAGCTGAGTTTCTTTTTATAAGTTTCAACCAGCTCGTTCAGCTGTTGCTTGTTATTTGCCAGTTTTTCAATCATCAGCCAGTACTTCCATTCATGTCCAATGCTCCATTTTTCATCATCTACCAATGAGTTTGCCAGGCGATAATGAAATGCCGGCCTGGGTTTTATCAGGTGTGGTTCTTTGGCATGACCCAACACCAGCTCTTTATCTATGGTTGCAAAAACCGGGAGCATGTCCAGGGCGAAATTTCTTGATTTGACCAGTTCCAGATAATCCTGGATGAGTTGATCAATACTCGGCTTGTATTCGAGATTCATGATCAGTTTAAGGTACTCTTCAGGGTACGGGTCAATGTATGGCGAAAGCCTTCTGGCAAAGTCGACTTCGGAATGCTGGACTATCCAGTGATAAAGCAGCGAAAACGAACGGATGATTGATAACAAATAATCCGGTTCCATGGATGCGACTTCAACATTGATATGCAAACCAAATGCATAGAAAATCGAATCCTTTGTACCCCTGGCCTTGTTTTCTCTGAGATTTTCAATAATTTTGTTGGCAATATCGAGCTCGTTAACAGGTATAGGCGGCATCACGATTTCACAGGGGACGACCGAACTGGCCAGCTCAAGCAGGAGTTCGTCTACAGACTCAGTTTCCAGATCGTCTAATTCAATCCCGATGCTGGATAAATATTTCTTGTATTTTTCCTCCAGAAGAAAATCAGCATCAATTTCAATCCTGAATTTTCCGTACTTGCTGGAAGAAACCTCGTAGCAGAAGTGACTGATCTTTTTCCGTTCACCACCAAGCAGTTGCTTCAGCATCTCTGCGCTGTCTTCTGGAGAGAGGCCGGCATACTCGATTTCAAAACCCACATGTCGTATGCCGGTATCATCACCCCTTGGTTTTTCCGGCAGGCTAAGATTGTTTGAGTTCATTTTTGTTACGTTTGTATGAGCTGTTTAATTTACCAGAAAAACAAGCAGCACTTTATCTGATTTTGACTTGTTAAATATGCCTATTGTAGAATTGAGACCTTCAGCATTACCAGGCAGTCCCGTGCCGTAATCTCTCCCTACGATATATTGAAGTGAATACACTTCACGTGACTGTCGTGACTGTCCTGGAAATTAACCTGAACAAGACCTGTACACCCTAGCAGAAATATTTCAAGGATATAAGGATGACTACGTACCAAATCAAAGCATTAATTCTTTCCATAATTGTATTTCTATTACCCTCTATTCTACTAGCCGACGAGATTCGTCTGCGTGATAACAGTCTAATTAATGGACAAATCGTGTCCATGGATGAGACTCATCTGGTCGTCAAGACTTCATTCGCCGGTGAAATCAAGATTAAAATCAGTGAAATCACTGGTATCAATAGTGATGATTTGCAATCTGTTTCCATGGAAAGTGGCGATAAATATACTGCCAGACTGGAATATACACCTGAACAAGGCCAGGTCCTGGTCCTGGATGACGGTAATGTAATTTTACTTGGTGATGACAAGATAGCAGGTCTTAATATCGGGGAGAAAACCGAGAAGGATTACTGGTCAGGCGCAGCTATCCTGGGAATCGATGGTCAGGAAGGTAATACCAGCGAACTTTCGATCCTCACCCGTGTGGAATTATTGAGAGAGACAGAAGTAAACCGGCTTTCCATGTATGGAGAAATGAATTTCCAGCGACAAAATGAGGAAACGACTACCGAAGAGTATCGGTTGGGATCACGATTCGAACAGGATATTACGGACCGCTGGTTTGCTTTTGTTAGTCAGAACCTGGAAAAAGACAGGTTTGAAAATCTCGATTTAAGGTCCACGACCGATGCTGGTCTTGGTTATTTTTTCATACGCAAGGACAATCTGAAATTCAAGGGTCTCACTGGTCTGGGTTATGAGTTTGAATCTTTCACCAGTGATGATTCAAACAGAAGCAATATGATTCTGTCTGCCGGTTATGATTTCATGTATGATTTCAGGGACTGGTTACGACTGGGGCACAAGTTTAACTACTATCCTTCCATTACCGAATCCTTTTCCGAGAATTACCGGCTGGCCAGTAACGCCTATACTGAATTGCCACTGGGCAAGGACTGGGACTGGAAACTGCGTTTTACCCTCAGGCATGATTTTAATAACGCCCCGGTTCCGGGTGTGAAGAAACTTGACACTGCCTATTACCTGAGTGTTGTCTACGATTGGAACTAAATAACAGCTGCGGGTACCAGCGCACAGTTTTTTTATTCGTCAGTCACGCAACCTTCCGATGCTGACTTCACGTTCTTGATGTACTTGTAAAGCGTACCTCGCTCAGCCTTGTAAGCGGGCATTGACCAGTGTTCGCGCCGTGTTTGCATTTCAGCATCGTCAACCGCGACATCTATCCGGTTCTTCCGCGCATCCAGGGTAATGACATCACCGTTCTTGATCAGCGCAATCGGCCCGCCATCCTGTGCCTCCGGCACCACGTGGCCAATAATAAAACCGTGTGAGCCCCCCGAAAAACGCCCATCCGTGATCATGGCGACATCGGCACCCAGTCCGGCACCCATGATTGCTGATGTCGGTGTCAGCATCTCAGGCATCCCCGGACCACCCTTGGGACCTTCGTATCGGATAACGATCACATCGCCTTTCCTGATCTTCTTGTCCTCCAGTGCCTTGAGCATTTCTTCTTCACTGTCAAAAACCCGGGCAGGGCCACTGAATTGCTCGCCTTCCTTGCCGGTGATCTTGGCCACCGAACCTCCCGGTGCCAGGTTGCCCTTTAATATTCGCAGGTGACCGCTGTCTTTCAGGGGTTTGTCGAGAGGATGGATCACATCCTGCCCCTGTTTGAGGCCCGGCAGATCTGCAAGATTTTCAGCTATGGTCTTGCCGGTCACCGTCAGGCAATCACCCTCGATCAGGTCATGTTCCAGCAGATATTTCATCACGGCCGGTGTCCCGCCGACATTATGCAGGTCTTCCATTACGTACTGGCCGCTGGGTTTGAGATCGGCGAGATAAGGCACACGATCGCTGACCGCCGTGAAATCATCAATGCTGAGGTCAACACCGACAGAACGCGCGAGAGCCAGCAGATGCAAGACGGCATTGGTTGAACCACCCAGCACGGTGACGATGACCATGGCATTTTCAAAGGCATCCCGGGTCATGATGTCGCGTGGTTTGATATCGTTATCCAGCAGATAGCGAATGGCCTGTCCGGCCTGCAGGCATTCTTCCAGTTTTTTCGGATCAACAGCCGGTGTCGAAGAACTGTAAGGTAATGACATACCCATGGCCTCGATCGCCGAGGCCATGGTATTTGCCGTGTACATGCCGCCGCAGGCACCGGGTCCCGGGCAAGCCTTGCGGACGATTTCCTGGCGTTCCTCATCAGTAATGTTACCGGCGATAAATTCACCATAGCTCTGGAATGCCGAGATGATGTCTATCTTTTTCTCGTTCCGGTAGCCGGGCTTGATCGTACCACCATAGACCATGAGTGCCGGCCGGTTGAGACGGCCCATGGCCATAACACAACCCGGCATGTTTTTATCACATCCCGGGATCGAGATATTGGCGTCATACCATTGAGCAGCCATCACGGTTTCAATAGAGTCGGCAATCAGGTCACGTGATTGCAGGGAGTAACTCATCCCCTCTGTGCCCATGGAAATACCATCGCTGACACCCACGGTGTTAAAGCGCATGCCGACCAGGCCGGCCTTCACCACGCCTTCTTTTATTTTTTCTGCAAGTCCCAGCAGATGCATATTGCAGGTGTTTCCTTCATACCAGACACTGGATATGCCGACCTCGGGCTTGCCCATGTCTTCCGTGGTCAACCCCGTGCCATAGAGCATGGCCTGGGATGCCCCCTGAGATTTTGGCTGGGTTATGCGTGAACTGTAGCGATTGGGTCGATTAGCCATTTGATTTACCGGAATTTTTTATCATCTATCGAAAAGGTGCGTTAGAATACTAGAGATTTTATTACTTGTCAGTGTTACATAACCAGAACAAACAAAACCACGGAACTACCCATGAGCCTCAATCTGCCATTTCGGGAGAATTTCGCCCGACTGATTTCGTTACCGTCGGTCAGCAGCCCTGATCCGGCGCTGGATCAGTCGAATAAAAGTACCATCGATTTCCTGTCTAATATTCTGGAAGACTTTGGCTTTGCCGTGGAACAGATACCGGTGTGCGATCATGCCGGGAAATATAACCTGGTGGCTCAACTCGGTGAGGGTAACGGTGGACTGGTATTGTCCGGCCATACCGATACCGTGCCATTCGATCCGGACAAGTGGACGCAGGATCCGTTTTGCCTGACCGAGAAAGACAATCGTTATTACGGATTGGGTGTATCTGACATGAAATGTTTTTTCCCGATCGCGATGGAGGTCATAAAGGACATCGATCCGGCGCAATTGCATCAGCCGTTATATATCCTGGCAACGGCAGATGAGGAGAGCAATATGTCCGGCGCCCGGGCTCTGGCCGGGTCCGGTAAAACCCTGGGTCGGTATGCTTTGATTGGTGAGCCTACCGGTCTCAAACCGATTTACATGCATAAAGGCATCATCATGGAATCGATCACCGTCACCGGTCTTTCAGGTCATTCGAGCAACCCGGGGCTGGGCAGGAACGCACTGGACGGCATGCACCGGGTCATGCATGTGTTGATGGAGTGGCGAAAAGACCTGCAGGAAAAATTTACCAACGAACATTTTGAAGTTCCATACCCCACACTTAACTTTGGCAGTATCCGGGGCGGCGACAACCCGAACCGGATTTGTGCACAGTGTGAATTGCAGATTGACCTGAGGTTTTTGCCGGAAACCAGTATCGAGGAGATCCGTTCCCAATTGCATCAGAAGGCAAAAGGGGCATTGATGGGTTCTGATCTGGCTATTGAATTCAGACCGGTCTTTGGTGGTGTTCCACCACTGCAGACTTCAGCAAATTCAGAGATCCTGAAAATCGCTGAAAAACTCTCGGGTCACCCGGCAAGCACTGTAGCCTTCGGAACAGAAGCCCCTTATCTGAGCCAGATGGGAATGGAAACCGTGATACTTGGACCCGGTAATATTGATCAGGCACACCGGCCGGATGAATATCTTGAAATCAAGCGAATTAAACCCATGATGCGCATCGTCTCCGGATTGATTCAGCATCTATGTGTTAAGGAAAAACAAGATGTCAACGCATTCATCTGATTTCATTCAGTGGTTCAGATCGGCAGCACCGTACATACATTCCCATCGGGGAAAAACATTTGTCCTTCATTGCGGTGGTGAACTGATTGCACATCCGGTATTTCCGGGACTGGTACACGATATTGCCCTGTTAAACAGTCTTGGGATCCGTGTTGTCCTGGTCTTTGGTGCACGCCCACAGATTGAAAAAGAGCTCGAAGTACGCGGCATACGGCCACACCTTGTATCAGGTCTCAGGGTCACGGATTTCAATACACTCGAAATCGTAAAATCTGTGGTGGGGTCCCTGAGAATACAGATTGAATCGCTGTTTTCCATGGGCCTGCCAAACTCGCCCATGTCCGAGGCCAGCATCAAGATTGCATCCGGCAACTTTGTCGTGGCAAGGCCCGTGGGAGTTATTGACGGCATAGACCTGGAGTTTACGGGTATGGTGCGTCGTATTTACAGTGATTTGATTCGTGCCCGTTTACACAACCAGGAACTGGTTTTGATTCACCCCGTCGGGTATTCGCCAACAGGCGAAGCATTCAACCTGGGATCCGTTGATCTGGCAAAGCAGGTAGCCCTCGAGTTACGGGCTGACAAATTATTGTTCCTCATGTGTGGCACCGGGCTTCAGGATAACAGTGGCCAGGCCGTTCAGCACCTGACCCAGGGCCAGGCCGAGCAGCTCCTGCAAAACAAGGAGCTGACGGATGGATCACCCTGGTTACAGCTGCAGGCCGGACTGGAGGCCTCGAAGCAGCAGATAGAGCGGATACATTTCATTGATCAGAGCCAGGATGGTGGCTTGATGCAGGAGCTCTTCAGCCGTGATGGAATCGGGACCATGCTGACTGCTGCCCCCTATGATGAGCTCCGTAAAGCCAGCATCGATGATATCGGAGGTATTCTCGAACTGATACAGCCACTCGAGGAGAGCGGCAAACTGGTCCGCCGATCCAGGGAAAAGATGGAAACTGAAATTAATGACTACTTCGTCATCATCAGGGATAACGCCGTCATTGCCTGTGCGGCTGTTCATATTTACGAAGACGAGACCTGCGCCGAACTGGCCTGCCTTGTGGTTGATGAACATTACCAGAAACTGAACAAGGGTAGCGATCTGTTACAAGCTGTCGAACATTATGCCCGCGAGCATCAGGTCAAACGCCTGTTTGCATTAACGACACAGGCCTTGCATTGGTTTATAGAACAGGGATTTACAGAGGCTGCACTTGACGATCTGCCGGTGCAGAAGAAGCAACTCTATAATTACCAAAGAAACTCGAAAGTCTTCACAAAAAATATCTCCTGATC
>JBFFIE010000011.1:0-49393 GCA_041556555.1 Gammaproteobacteria bacterium | reverse complement strand
GCTGGACTACGGCAGCTGGACGACGAGTGCGGTGACGTTTGATATTGGCGCGACGACGAGTAGTGGTATTGGCGGCACCTGGAGTGGTGTAACGACGGTGACGGGTAATGTTGCGAATGTAGTGACGAACACGATCCAGGGCGGGGTGAATTACACCTTGACGGACGGGACGCCGAACGCGGGTACGGACGGGACGGTGAGCTGGACGAACTTTGGCACGCTGGATGCGTCGGGGACGGTGGACTTCCAGGTGAGCGGTAGTGTAGCGGGTGATGTGACGGCGGACACGCTGGACTACAGCACCTATGGTAGTGCCGTAACGTTTGATCTAACAGCCGGCGCTAATAACACCACGGGGATCGGTGGTATCTGGAGTGGGGTAACAACAGTAACTGGCAGTGGCAACAATGACACGGTGCTGGGCAACGGAACAACATTTTTTCTGACCGGTGTAAACGTGGGCGATGACGGGACGGTAAGCTGGACATCGTTTGAAAACCTGACGGGTGGTGCGGGCGACGACACCTTTGACTTTAATGGGGGTTCGGTTGCGGGCACGGTAGACGGTGGTACGGGTGGTACCAACACGCTGGATTATGCAAGTGTAGCCGGACCGATAGCAACTGTACTCACTGCAACTGGGACGAACGTTGGATTCCAGGGCACGACGACGAGCACGGGTGGCTTTGACAATATTACGGCGCTGACGGGCAGCAGTAGTGGTACAGACACGCTGACGGGACTGGATGCGGTATCGACGTATAACGTGACGGGTGTTAACAGTGGTAATTACGACAGCACCAACGTATTGAGTTTCACCGCGGTGGAGAACCTGGTGGGTGGCAGCAACAATGACACGTATACGTTCACGAACGCGGGTTCGATCGTCGGCATCACGGATACGGGTGGTACTGACGAGTTGGTGGGTGATGCGGACGGTAATGTATTTGTGATCACTGGCGCGGATACGGGAACGCTGCCGGGTAAGGTAGGGGTAGGAGGCTGGAGTGGTATTGAGAACCTGACGGGTGGTGCAGGTGCGGACACATTCACGTTCTCTGGCGGTACCTTGAGTGGCACGGCGGATGGTCTGGGTGGCAGTGATGAGCTGGACTTCAGTGCGGCCGGTGTGCAGACGGTTAGCTTGTCAGGAACAGGCAGTACGGACGGGTTTGCAGGCAGCAGTACCAGTGTGGCTGCGTTTGACAATATTAATGTGGTGACGGGCAGTGCGGGGACGGACACGCTGGTGGGTGCGCCCGGGAACGGTGTCTTTAATGTGTTGGCGGGCAGTGACACGTATGTCAACGGCAACACATTAACGTTCGACAGCTTGGAGAACCTGACCGGTAACACCGGCAACGACACCTTTACGATTGCGGACGGTCAGACAGTGAATGCGATTGACGGCGGTGCAGGTTTAGATACCTATGACCTCAGTGCTTACAGCACTGATATTTCTGTATCACTATCTGCAGTCAGTGCAAATGGCTTTGATGGTACAGGGACTGGGGTAATAAGCGGATTCCAGAATATCGATCAAATTGATGCACCACCAACGACGATCAATACCCTTACAGGTGCTAACTTTAATGCGACATGGGAGATCAATATCGATCAGGATGGCACCTATACGGACAGCGGCACTACCGCGACACTGGCCTGGAATAATTTTGATGATCTAACGGGTGGCACGGCTGCCGATATCATGAATATCAATGGTGACCATACCGGGACATTGCTGGGTAACACAGGCGATGATCAATTTGTGTTCGCGAATGCCGTCTCATTGACGGGCACACTCGATGGTGAAGCAGGGTTTGATACGCTGGATTTCCAGAATGTCTCGACCGGCGTTACGACGGTATCCATTACCGCAACGGATGCTGATGGCAATGATGGCGATGCAGACAACCCTTCAACCGATCCTATCATCAGTGCAACGCCTAACTTCAGAGGCATTAACTCCTTCCTGGGTGCCTCCATTGGTGGTTCCGTATTTGTCGGGCCATCTGCGGATACCATCTGGTTCGTAACCGGTGCGGGTTCGGGTACCTATGGCCCAAATACGGGTGCGGAATTCGCGTTTACCAATTTTGATATCGCTGGTCGGGAATTTGCAGATACCTTTATCATTAATGGCGGATCGGTACTGGGAATCGATGGGAATGCCACAGTAAATCCAAAGGTAGGTAACGACACCTTGATTGCCGATAGTGCGATCAACAGTACAATCAACATCACTGCCAATGGGGAAGGTGACATAGCAGGTCAGGTCACCAGCTTTACAGATATTGATTTTGTGTTTGGTGGTGACGGTAATGACGTCATCAACGTGGCAAATGGGATAGATATCACAGGAGTGATCGGTGGTGGCCTTGGCAGTGATACCTTGAATTACAACTATACTGTTCCGACTGTGACAGTTACGGGTCTGAGCAGTCGTCCCGATATCTACGACACAGCCACTGTTACACTTGGTGCAAATGGACCAAGTGTCGATGGTAACGGCGGCACTGTTGTCGACGGTGGCAGCGATGCTTTCAGCTTTATCGAGATAGATGTGATCAATGGCATCGCGGGTGTCGATACCTTCAATGTTCAGGCCACGAGCAATTCCCTGACCATCAATGCCGGCGATGGCAACGACATCTTTAATGTCTCCTCCGCCAGCAATACAGTGAACACTATCTCGGGCGCGCTGACACTAAACGGTGATAACGATACAGACACGATCAATATTGATGATAGTGGCGACGGGACTAATAATATCGGCACACTTACTAACACAACGTTAACCGGTTTGGGCATGACTGCCGGTGTGACCTATGGGACGACAGAGAATCTCAATATCACTTTGGGGAGTGGTGCGGACACCTTCACTGTGAACAGTGCGATACCAGGTACCGCGGTCATTGGTGGTAGCAATAATGACACTCTTGTCTCGACGAATGCCACTGTCACAGGCAGTAATTCTGGTAGCACGGCTGGTGGTAATGCTGCATGGAGCCAGTTTGAAAATCTAGGAGGCACGGCGGGTGCCGATAGCTTTACCATGAATGCTGGTTCAACATTGAGTGGTCTCATTGATGGCCAGGGCGGATCCGATACCGCTGACTTCAATGGTCAGACCGTGACACTCAATGGCACAAACACGGGTGTTACCAACATAGAAACGATTAACATGAATAACTCCGGTATCCTGGTTGGTGACGCAGTTGGTGCGTCCAGCTGGACTTTAAGCGGTGCTGGCTCTGACATAAATGGTATCGTCTCACTCCAAAACCTTGGTACGATCAGGAGTGGTGCCGGCACAAATACCTATAACTCGGATGGTACCTTTAGCGGCAATATTCAAATCACTTCCTTGGATAATACCTGGAACCACAATCCCAACCAGACATTAACTACGGGTACAGTTTCCGGTGGAGGAGTGTTGACGATACCTGGCCCGGGACTTCCTAATAACCTGACCGTAGGCGCAGGTGACCTGGTTTTACCCGATTTGATCACTTTCTCCGGCCACCTGTTGATAGGCGGGACTATGACCCCACTTTCAACCGATATTGCCGATGCCACATTCATTGATGTGCAGACCAATATATTAACCGTCGACAGCCCCGTCGTGACGAATGGTAATGTGACATTATTATCCGGTGAACTTGTACTTAATAACAATATTAGTTCCGGGAACTTGCTTACCCTGGTTGCAAACACAGGCGACGTACTGGTGCCGGCACTGATTGACCTCTCGGCAAACACCGGTTATTTCATTGCCAATGGTGACCTGCCTGATACCATTAATATGAGATTATTGTTTGGCGGTGGTTCGGTTGAGGTCGCGACTGGAACTGCAAATGGAATACTGTTGTTTGCACCTGGTTCCAACGCAACAAATGTGACAACTCCAAGTGCTGGATTTCTCAGCACCTTGAATGCGCTTGGTTTGAGCGGGCTCGTCAGTCGTACAATTAGCATCTCCAACCCGGCTGCTGAACTGACCAGGCTGGAAGAGCTACTGGAGCTTGATACCGGCTTGTTTGAACAGGACCTGACACTGTTTGGAATTATCGGTAACGGTATTGCGCTCGCACTAGCACAATGTGAGGAGATTGAAGGTTGCGCACCGAATATAACCATGGATGAATTGAATGAACTGATTGTACAACTGGAGACCCGGCTGGAAGAACTCAAAAGAAGATGTCTAGAATTTGATATCAAGGCTTGTGATCTTATTAAAGCTTATAAAGAAGAGCTTAATAACTTCTATGCCTATCGCTATGAACTGCAGCAATATCTTGCAAGTATCGAGGGCGTGCCTGAGGAGCTTGAAGATGAATTTACGAGAGAGTTTGGAATAGAATCAGGGACAGCTGTTGATGCAACAATCAGGTCGCTACAAAAAACTCTTCAGACAATCGAAGTCCGAATAATCTGGCTGGAAAGCCTGAGAGGGGATCCTGTCGAACGGGCCAGGCTTGGTGAGATTTCCGGGATCGAAATTACACCGGAAGTCCTGGAAGAAATCATTGAAGGGGCAAGGACAGAGGCCAAATTCATAGAGGAGCAGATTCTTATGCTTCTGAATGGCACCCAGGCGTCGAATGATATGAATTCACAACCCATTGCTGAAATGGAAGAAGCAAATCAAATCGATACCATCAGCAATGGAGTGGCTGTTCTTGCTCCAGAAAAACAGCCATATCAATCCACGGGACTCAACTGATGAGAGTTAACCTAATTAATGTAATGCATAAAAAAATGAGTCAAGGGTTACTTATCTTTTTCTTGATCATTAATTATATCCCCGGCGTGAATGCCAATGAGATTCTCGAACAGGTTGAAGTCCAGGAGGCTGAAGCCAAAGTGCTTGAAGCCGAGGCGGCAATGTTCAAGTCAATCGGTATGGGCCTCGCGATATCACTTGCCCATTGTGATGAAAATACTGACTGCAATATTGCAGTCAGTGAAACCGAGATTGAAAAGTTACTAAATACTCTCAATGACCGGATCAATGGCCTGGTATTACGTCTTGAATCCGGTGATACGAACATAGAAGATGCTCTGGTTATGTATGCCAACCAGCGAGATCAATACATCCAGTATCAGGAAACGCTTGCCGATATGACACCGGAAACCGGCGCTGCTTCAGGAGAAGTCAATCTCAGTATATTTGAAGATGCCGAGATCACAGAAGAAAAATTATTAATAGATGATTTTGATCCCTCAAGTTATCAATAAAATTTAATCTCAGTTGATAGGAAGATATAAAAAACCCGCTTATGCGGGTTTTTTAACTGTTTGAATCCGGAATAGTGGGTATCTGTCCTTGCTGATTTGGGTCTTCCGGTGGTGGCCCATACTTCTTTATGTAGTCAGCTATGACTTTTTGCGCCTCATTATATTCTTCCTCGGAAAGGTTACTTTTTGCCTTGTCCAGGGCATTCATGGATAACTGGTGATTATGAGAAGCGCCCACGCTGTACCAGATATAGGCAAACTCGTAATCCTTGGGTACGCCCTTACCCTGGGCATACAAATTGGCCAGCTTATACTGGGCGTTGGGGAGGCGGTTTTCGGAGGCCTTGCGCAGCCACTTGCTGGCTTCCTCATAATCCTGTTCCACGCCCTGGCCTTTCATATACATGACTCCCAGATAGTACTGGGGCAGGGGATCAGACTCATTTGTTTTAGCCAATGAAATCATGGTGTTATATGCAGTATCGTAATCACCCATGATGTAGGCGACGACACCGTCGTTAAAGTCCGCTCTGGCTTGACTGATCGACAAAAGCAGTAAGAGGCTGAGAGTAATTAATTTCTTCATCCCGGGTTTCCCGTATTTGGACATTTGCTTATTCTTTCGTAGAATGTGCCGCTTCATTTCACTGGCACAAAATCTCTGACAATCGGCTACTTGCAGAGTTTCATCACCCCGTCAGGGCGCAAGATTGTTTCACGTGATACCGCTAATGTAAAGGCACGAGGGTCTAAATGACAGAATTCAGGGCATACCGTGTTCACAAAAAGGACAAGCTGATCAAGGGCAAAATTGAATTATTGACACTGGAAGATTTGTCGCCCGGTGAGGTCGTCATCAAATCTGAATATTCCAGTGTCAATTACAAGGATGCCCTTGCGGCAACCGGCAGGGGCAAAATCATCCGTGAATTTCCGAGGGTTGCCGGCATTGATGTAGCTGGGCGGGTTGTCTCGTCAAACGACGAGCGTTTCCAGAAAGGTGATGCCGTACTGGTCACTGGCTACGAATTCGGAACCGGTCATGACGGTGGCTATGCGGAATATGCCCGCGTCCCGGCCGAGTGGGTCATCCCGTTGCCTGACGGATTAAGCACCTACGAGGCCATGGCAATGGGAACGGCCGCATTTACCGTCGGACTCTGTGTAAAACGTCTGGAAGATAACCAGCAGACACCGGAAATGGGCCCCTTTGTGGTAACAGGGGCAACGGGTGGTGTTGGTATGTTTGCAATCGATATCCTCTCGAAACTGGGCTACGAGGTAATTGCCCTGACCGGCAAGGTCGACCGGGCTGATGAACTGAAAAGGCTCGGCGCTGCAGGCATTCTGGAGCGCCAATCGCTGCAACTGGACGGTCCGCCCCTGGAAAAATCACGCTGGGGCGGCGCGATTGATAATGTTGGTGGAGACATACTGGCTTGGTTGACCCGCACGGTAGTACCCTGGGGGAATATTGCCTCGGTTGGATTGGCCGGAGGGTCTCAATTAAACACGACGGTCATGCCATTTATTCTGCGTGGTGTCAGTTTACTGGGAATTACCTCCTCCGGTTGCCCGGGCGATCTGCGTAGTAAAATATGGCAACGGCTTGCGAGCGATCTCAAACCGCAACATCTAGACAAGATAGTTACACAAACATCTGAGATGGAACAGTTACCGGAAATTTTCGATGATATGCTGGATGGTAAGTCATACGGCAGGACGGTCATTAAATTACCCGAGACCAACTAACCATTATGGCCAAGACACTCTATGACAAATTATGGGATGCACACCTGGTAAAGGACCTCGGCGATGGTTCGGCATTAATCTATATCGACAGGCATCTTATCCATGAAGTGACATCACCCCAGGCTTTTGAAGGATTGCGAATGGCCGGCAGGAAACCCTGGCGTTTGTCTGCCAATCTCGCTGTCCCGGATCATAATGTACCCACAACTGACCGGCATAACATTGAGGACCCGGTGTCGAAGCTGCAGTTGCAAACCCTGGATGAGAACTGTGCAACGACCGGTATTATCAAGTTCGAGATCAATGATCCGCGTCAGGGTATCGTCCATGTGATTGGACCGGAGCAGGGGGCCTCACTGCCGGGTATGACCATTGTCTGCGGTGATTCACATACATCAACCAATGGTGCCCTGGGTGCGCTGGCGTTTGGGATCGGGACCTCGGAAGTTGAACATGTCCTGGCAACCCAATGCCTGGTCTTGCGAAAAGCGAAAAACATGCTGGTAAATGTCAACGGCCAGGTCGGTCGCGGCGTGACAGCAAAGGACATTATTCTTGCCATTATTGGTGAGATAGGCACAGCGGGAGGAACCGGATTTACCATTGAATATGCCGGTAATGCGATCCGTGATTTTTCCATGGAAGGCAGAATGACCATATGTAATATGAGTATCGAGGCAGGCGCTCGCGCAGGTCTGATAGCCGTTGACCAAAAGACGATCGATTATGTGAGAGGCAGACCGTTTTCGCCAAAAGGTGAACTGTGGGAAAAGGCTGTTGAGTCATGGCGAAATCTCAAAAGTGATGATGATGCCAGTTTCGACAAGGTCGTTGATATTAATGCTGCGGATATTCAACCACAGGTTACCTGGGGGACTTCACCGGAAATGGTGGTTGCTGTCGGTGATCGGGTTCCGGATCCCGGGAGCGAAGCAGACCCGGTAAAGCAACAGGGTATGATGCGGGCGCTGGAATACATGGATCTCAAACCCGGGATCCCGGTTACTGATATCAAGCTGGACAAGATATTCCTTGGCTCCTGCACCAACTCCAGAATTGAGGATTTACGGGCAGCAGCCGAAGTAATAAAAGGTCGTAAGGTTGCGGATAACATTAAACTGGCGATGGTGGTTCCCGGCTCCGGACTGGTGAAACAGCAGGCTGAAGCGGAAGGACTGGATAAAGTTTTTATCGGATCCGGATTCGAATGGCGTGAGCCTGGTTGTTCCATGTGTCTGGGCATGAACCCGGACCGGCTGGAGCCCGGGGAACGCTGTGCCTCAACCTCCAACCGGAATTTCGAGGGCCGGCAGGGCCAGGGCGGACGCACGCATCTGGTGAGTCCGGCTATGGCAGCTGCCGCAGCCATCGCCGGTCATTTTGTGGATGTCAGGTCATTTGGAGAATAGTGAGTGAGAGCATTTAAAACATTTACAGGTATCGTAGTGCCGCTGGACAGGCCTAATGTAGATACAGATGCGATCATCCCCAAACAATACCTTAAATCCATACATCGAACCGGTTTTGGCGTGACATTGTTTGATGACTGGCGCTATCTGGAACCAGGTAAACCCGGTGATGACCACAGCAAACGCAAAATCAATACGGATTTTGTGCTGAATCACCCACGCTATGAAAAAGGGGAAATTTTGCTTGCGAGGAAAAACTTCGGTTGCGGGTCTTCCCGCGAGCATGCTGTATGGGCCTTGATGGATTATGGTTTCAAGGTCGTAATTGCCCCCAGCTTTGCGGACATTTTTTTCTCCAATTCCCTCAAGAATGGTCTGTTACCGGTTGTGCTGACAGAATCTGAACTGGATGAACTTTTCGATGACACCTTTGCAAATGAAGGTTATCAGTTGACTGTTAATCTTGAAGAACAAAGCATTATCACACCGGATGGCAAGGCCTACAGTTTTGATATTGATCCGGGATACAAAAACCGCTTGCTTCAGGGTCTGGATGAAATCGGGATCACACTCAAAGACAGAGATGCCATCAGGGCCTATGAGGATAAGGCCCGTGAACTATCCCCCTGGTTGTTTGGCGATCAAACCTGATGCCTAGAAATAATAGGTGAGTAACAACTCAACATAATCATCACGCCTCAACGAAAATCCCGGATCCCCTGGATCCTGGTCAAAGAGGAAACGCCCTTCCATTTCCAGGAACCAGCGAGCCGCAATCCGGCGACTGGCCTCGACATTGAAAAATTTCCCTCCATTATCTTTGTCTATCAGAAGGCCGGCGAGTAATTCTGATGATGATGCATCATTGAATGCAAAACGTGTCCCCAGTGCAATATCATCATCGAAAATGGTTGGCGCTTCCTTGCCCCGCTCATCATAGTGATATTCAGCCAGAAGTCCGAGGTCTATCACTGAACCAAGAAGGCCCACAATGGTATATTCAAACCCGCCTGCCAGGGCGTTATAGGTTTCACCCTGACCACTGCGATGTAACGCTTCGAGTTTCCAGAGCATATTGCCCTTGGTTGCCTGCACATCAAGGGAAGTCTGGTTGATGATGTCATAAAAAGGAAATAATACGGCTTCACCTTCTCGTACTGTAGTCAATAACCGTGGTTCCCGACTGGTGCCGTAGAAATGGGCAAGGCCGATATCCCAGTCGCCAAAGAAATGTGAATAGCGAATGGCAAAATCAACGTGTTTTTCTTTTGCGTCTGATTCATACCGGGAAAGGTCAGTGTCTACCCGTGGCTGGGTTCGTAAGCGACCTTTGGTTCCCGGAAAGCTCCTTTCCCTGAACCACGGCATCACAAACAGGTCCAGAGTGCCCCAGTCATTAATCAATGCCAGATTAAGCATGGGTTGGCCCAGTTTGTCTTCACCATCAATATTTTCAACCAGATCTGTCTGATTAATAATGTCAACCAGATGCTGGAATTCAATTACTCCCCAGAAGACCTTGCGAACGCCAAGACGCAGTTCCCATTGATTGCTTGCTTTTAACCATGTCAATTCCCGGATATCAAAATGTGTACGCTCCGGGTCATGCTGGTCAACTCTGAAAAAAGGTGTAACAGCGAATAGTTGTCTGCCATCATCCCATTCATGGAAATACTCTGCTTGAAAAACAAAAGACTGATTAAAGTGATAATTCTGTGGGGGAGTCAGTGCTTCTTGCGGGAAATATCTACTTTCACTACCAACTGAAGCTGTCAATTCATGTGCAGATACCATAAAAGAAACCAGTAGACAGGCAATGAAAAGTAGGGACTTCATCAGGAATACAGGGAGGTTCAGCTATCAGCGGGATCGTTTCAGTGTGTTCAGATCAAAATCCCGTTCATCCAGGTCATTATTAAATTGATAGTTTTTCCAGTTTAGCAGTGTTTCCTTACCGGTTTGATGGTTGACCATGAGCATGGAGTCCGGTCGCCAGTATTTATCAATATATTGCCTGTAATTACTGATAGTCAATGTCTTCAACAATGCATTCTTGCGATCATAGTATTCAACTTTTAGTGGTTGATAGATAGATTTGTCTATCCAGACAATTTGCCGTGTATACCCCGAATATTCATAGGCCGGATAACGTTCTATGACAAATGTCTCCTTGCCATTGAGAGTTTCATCACGCAGCCACTTGTAAGAATATTTTTCAACTTCCTGTGAGGAAAGGTCTTCATAGGCAAATTCACTACCGACAAAAGGCCCTGATTTATTCGCTGAGGAAATTCGTTTGACCCGTTTCAATGCGGGCAGATACAGCCACTGGTCATCTGGTTCAAGTGCGTGTGTATAACTCAGAAAGGCAGTCCCTTTAACATCCCTGGGGTTGTCAAAAACTGTAAGACTTTTATCACCATCATTTTCGACTTCCAGCGTCTTGATGGTCAGGGTTCGCTTGCTTTCCTCTCCCTGTTTGTTTCGCAATATCATTTCCATGTCGGATAACTGGTTATCCCAGCCCGTGTCCCGCCGGTCGGCCTCAATGGCTATTGCCAGGCCTTTTCCTTCAGGTGTTTCTGCTGCTGTTATCTCAAGGGACAGGAGAATCAGAGGCAGAATTATATACAGCCATTTCAGCATAGGATTTTTCCTCAATTTTCATCAGTAATGCAGGCAGTAACAGGAAATCGGCTACCAGCGCCAGGCTGATGACAACTGCCGCAAGCAATCCCATACCGGAGTTGAGTTCGAATGATGAGGTTGCGAGCACCAGGAAACCGGCTACTAGCACGATTGATGTAATAAGCAAGGCTCGCCCGACACTGGTAAAAGCATATCTTACTGCATCTGGAGGAGACAAATGTATCTCCCGTCTGGCACGAAGGTATTTGCTCATGAAATGCACGGTATCATCGATAACGATACCCAGTGTCATTGATGTGACAATCGATAAAGATAATCCGATCTCGCCAACAAAGATTCCCCACAGCCCAAACCCCATGGCCGCTGGCACAAGATTGGGAATCAGGCTCAAAAGACCGATTTTCACTGAGCGGAAAGCGAAGACGAGCAGTATGGATATTAAAATCAAGGCAAACGTCGTCCCCAGCAACATGCTTTTTATATTTCGCTCGCCAATATGGGCAAACATCATGGTTGGACCTGTACCCAGACCCTGTTTGATATGTGGTGCATTGGCCTCTAGCCAGTTATTCGCGCGATGTTCCATATCGAGAATTTCATTGGTCGAGAGTGTGATCAATTTTGCACTGATACGGATAGATGATTTGTCAACGTTGATCTGGTTGTTCAGATCAAGCCCGTAAGGTAAAGACATCTCATAAAGCAACAGGTATTGTGCTGCCAGGTCGCGTTCCTTGGGTAATTTGTACATGCTTTGATCATCTGCATGCATGTTCTTGTTAAGCCGTTTCAGAATGTCGGTAATGGTATTGACATGTAATACTTCGGGTTGTTCACGTAACCAGTTGGCAAATTTGGCGGTATCTGCAAGGAACCCCGGTTTACTGATACCGCCGGATTCACCGGAGTTCAGCATATATTCGATGGTATAGACGCCAGTGAGATTTTCCGTCATGAAGTCTGAATCAGCCCTAAACTGCACGTCTTCTTCAAAATAATGTACAAATACATCGTTTAATTCGTTCCGGGGCAGTGCCAGTAACAGGACAATAACGACAGATGACATGATCCAGAGTAATGCACTGCGATGTTTCACCACAAACTCACCAAGGAAAATCATCATTATGGGCTTGTCTTCCCTGACCCGTCTCGTCCTGATAGGCATGAATGACATCAAGGCCGGCAAGAAGGTGATAGACATTACCAGGGAAGCGAGAACACCGCTTGCAACCAGCAAACCAAGGTGTCTGAATGGTGGCACATCTGAAAACATCATCATGCTGAATCCAATCGCAGTTGTGATACTTGCGAGTGAGACAGGTTGTAGATTGAGCCTCAGACTTTCTATCAGTGCATCATTTCTCTCCATGCCCTGACGGATGGCATGCAGGAATGAAACGAGAATATGAACACAATTTGCTATTGCCACAGTCAATATGATGGTTGGAGAAGTGGCAGTCGGAGGCGTTATGGGTAAACCGAATGCAGCACCAATACCCAGGGCAATCACGATTGAAAAGGCTATAACCAGTAACGTGCCAATCGTGCTCATAAAACTGCCAATCAGGATACCTATCAATAACAGCATTAAAGTAAAACTGACTGGTACCAGTTTGGCTACATCCCGCTTGGATTCCTCGGTAAAGGCATTGTTCAACAAGACAAATCCGGAAAGGTAGGTCTTAATGTGGGGATGTTGTTTTTCAATTTTGGCAGCGAGTTGCCTGGCAGCCTTGACTACTTCCGGGTTTTCAGTGGCTTCGTCTATCCCTGGTAACTGCACAGTTATATTGACTGCAGTGATCCGTGCATCATCTGATATAAGATTGTTTACCAGCAGTGGTTCGTTTATCGCAATATCACGGATTGATTCAAGCTCGGACTGGTCCAGACTTTCTGCATTTTTAACCAGATCCCTGACAATAAGTTCATCGCCCTTTGCTTCTGTATATTGAAAATTGGTAATTGAATCGACACGGTTGGAGTAGGGAATTTGCCATGCTGCTTCCGTAAGTTCCTCGACAACTGCAAGTGTTTCTCGGGTAAAAACATTACCGTTATCCGGCTCAAGTATAATGATGACATTGTCATTCTTGGTAAATGTATTTTCCAGTGCGTCGAATGCAAGTAGCTCAGGGTTTTCTTCACTAAAAAAGGTACGGTAATTCGAAGTGAAGTTAAGACCGGTGGCACTTTTAGCTGCGAACAGGACGACAAGGAGAGTGGCTATGATGATCAGCCATCGATGACGGAGGACCCATCTCCCCAGTTCCTGCTCCAGTTGTTCCATGGTGATTTTATTTAATGGCGTTTTTTTAATGATTATTTACTTTCCAATCCCGGTAATCAGTGTCTTGATTAAGGATTTGGCCATGTCTTCGAATTCTTCAAGCGTGTACATATTCATAAACGTCGGTAGTTCAAATATGATCGTGGACAAATAAACGCTGAAAGCGGTCTCCTCCAGGTTTTCGACCTTGAATTCTCCAGAGTCTACCCCGGCCTGAAGTATTCCGGCGATCAGCCTGGTCTCTGTTGAAATTCTCTCGTATATGATTTCAGGGCGTCTTTCCTTTATATACTCGATAAGTTCAGAAACCTTTTTGTTACTGTTGGCTAGTTTGTGCGTGTACCTTAGGGTGGTGAGTAGGTAATTTTCCAGCATCAAGCATGCATTACCATGATAAGTATTGACTGCATGCTTGAGCATGACCATGCGTGCATTAAAATAATTACGCACGCATTCAGCTATAATTTCCTGCTTGTTTTCAAAATAGCGGTAAAGGTTGGCGGCAGACATGTCAGCATCCTTTGCTAATTCGGCCATGGTGGTTTTTTTATAACCGAACTGACTGAATCGCTTTACAGCAGCTTGCAGGATCAGTTCCCGTGCTCCATCGTTGTAATCGATGTTTTCGGCTGCATCCATAGGTCGCATGTCCTGAATAATGAATAAATCGTATAATATTTTTTAATAGGCTTGATGTAAAGCTGTGCGAAATAGTGTTAACTTATTGAAAATAAAATATAATAGCCTTTCCTGAACGGGGTAAATTTAAAATATCTTTTATACCATTTTTGGGGTATATCACCTGCTATATGAACATCCATGATGGACCTGAATGATCTTGAAGTCCTGTTGAAATCATCTGTGCCGATGATCCGGATTGAATCCAGGGAGGAGAACCGGATTATTGGTTTGTTTGAACGGGTGATTACCCGGCTAACCCGGCCTTTCTATCGCTGGTCTGTTACCGAGGGACTCAAACGAATGGATGTTGATAAGCCAGCCCAGTTACATAATAACAAGCCGCTGGAATTACTGACACAAATCAAGATGACCCGTCAGGCCGGTGTCTATCTGTTGCTGGACTTCCATCCTTTCCTGGAAGAGCCAGTCAATATACGTCTGTTGAAGGACATCGCCCAACAGCATGTTGATGTGCCACATACCCTCGTTTTCATTTCACATGAGGTAAATCTGCCTGCCGAACTGGATCATTATTGTGTGCCGTATGAAATGGCCTTGCCCGGTATTGGTAAAATAGAGGAAATCATTCGTAAAGAAGCGCGAGCCTGGTCGAGGCTGAATCAGGATCTGAGGATAGTAGTGGACAAGGATTTACTGCAGCAACTGATTAACAGTGTATCCGGTTTGCCTGTAGATGATGTGAGTAGACTGATACGCTCAGCCATCCGCAATGACGGAGTGCTCACTTATTCTGATCTTTCCGAAATCACTCAAGCTAAATTCAAATTATTAAACCTCAGTGGTGTCTTGTCTTTTGAGTATGATGTGGCCAGATTTGCGGAAGTGGGTGGTCTGAAAAACCTGAAAAAGTGGCTGGCCCTGCGCAAAGAGATATTTACAACAAGCGAATCTGCGCCGGGACTGGATCCTCCAAAGGGGATGTTGTTACTGGGGGTACAGGGTTGTGGCAAAAGTCTCGCAGCCAAGGCAGTTGCCGGTTACTGGGGTGTGCCATTGCTGCGGCTTGATTTTGGAACCTTATATAACAAGTATCATGGAGAAACCGAAAAGAACCTCCGTGAATCACTCAAAACGGCTGAAGTGATGGCACCATGCGTATTATGGATAGATGAAATCGAAAAAGGAATCAGCCTTGGAGATAATGATGGAGGAGTATCAAGGCGGATTCTCGGCACCCTGCTCACCTGGATGGCAGAAAAGAAGCAGAATGTCTTTATTGTCGCAACAGCCAATGACATTCATGCATTGCCACCGGAGTTATTGCGTAAAGGACGGTTTGACGAGATATTTTTTGTAGATTTACCGGATGCAGAGACACGTGAATTGATTTTCAGGATACACTTGGAGAAAAGGGCACAAGATCCGAAGGAATTTAACCTGAAATCGTTGGCAGAAAAAAGCCCTGGTTTCTCAGGTTCAGAGATAGAGCAGGCGGTCGTATCCTCTCTTTACCGTGCTTATGCAGGAAAGGAAAAGTTATCGGATACTGAAATTATCAGGGAGCTTGAGATGACCAAGCCACTTTCGGTTGTAATGGCTGAACAGATCGCCGCACTCAGGGAGTGGGCAAGGGACAGGACAGTCAGGGCGAATTAGGGAATTTAATAAACCGGCCAAATGCCCGGCTCCCTGTGCCGGTAGCAATCTCGTCAATGATTTCCAGTGATTGGGTGTTGATGACGATCAGATTGTCATCAAACCAGTTGGCAACATAGATTTCATTTCTTTCCGGGTTGATATCAATGCCTTCTGGATAGTCACCTACATCCAATGTATGAGTTAATTTAAAATCATCAAGACTGATGACAGACACAGTGTTGTCTCTCTGGTTGGTGACGAAGATCCTGTTACCAAGCTGATCATGGGCAATCCCATAGGGAAACAATCCCGTATGGACCGTCTTGATAACCTTGTTCGTAAGACTGTTAATAATGCTGATATCACTGCTCTGGACATTGGCGACAAAAACCAGTTCACCGTCATGGGAGACAGTGACGCCAAATGGTGCTTTGCCTACCATAATGGTCTCAAGCAGCTCTTTGCGCTCCCTATCGAAGACCATCAGGTTATTATCATCCCGGTTTGCAACGTATAGTTTCTTGCCATCCGGTGACAGGTCAAGCCCAGCAGGTGAATGACCAACCTGGATGGTGTCACTTACAACTAACCGGGAGTTGTCAATTACATAGACGGCATGATCGTACCAGTCACTGACAAAAGTCTGTTTCCCGTCAGGTGAAACCGCAATTCCAACCGGGCCATTACCGACGGATACACTGGTAATTACTTCCTGCTTTTCAGTATTAATAACCGTTATTTCCCTGCTTTCGGGGTTACTTACATAGGCCCGGTTATCGGCCTGGCTGACTGCGATACCGGCCGGTTTTTCACCAACATCAAGAGTTTGTATTACCTGTCTGCTTTCTAGGTCGATGACTGATACATTATTGGAGCCCTGGTTGGTAATATAGGCATAAGGGGCAGCAGCGAGCCCCGTGCTGATTGCGGACAACAGCATGGCCATTGCAGTTTGCAAGTGGATCATAACGGCATCATAAAAACGGACGATGATCAAACTGGTATCATCAGCAAGATTATCAGCCGATTTTTATTTTTACTTACTCGGCGAGGGTTTTAATCTTCTCCAGTCCTGCGCTGTAGAATCCGGTCAATGCTTTTTGACCTGCCTCATCGCTCAGCTCCGGCGGGGGATTTGGCCCCGGAAATGAACGGTAGAAGGCACCTTTCCAGACCACCCTGGTTTTTCCACCTTCATCACTCAGCAGGATAGTGGATCCGTGTGTGTTAATGGGAAAGGCCTTAATATTGGGCTCTGTCAGCATGTACTGGATCTTGTTTTGTTCAGGGACGAGCTTGATAAGTTTTTCCTTCAATTTTTGGCCATTTTCCAGTGTTATGACGCGAATAGCGCCGGCTTCCTCAGGATTTCCTTCTGTAATTTCACAGCCTGTCACCTGGGGGTTCCAGTCTTTAATAGAGCAAAAATCGCTGATAATGCTCCAGACCTTGTCAACAGAAGCATTTATTTCAATTTCTTGCATAACTTTTTGTCTGGCTGGGCCGTGAGCAAATGTCAGGGCGGGGAGCAAGCATGTGATAACAATCCCGATTATTATTTTATTAAACATCTTTTTATATCTCCTGGATATTATATATTGCCGTTATTGGTACACCTGGAAAACGATCGTCCAGTAATTGTGTAACAGTCAAACGGTAGGTTTAAATGCCTGATTTGTTGGAGACTCTTTGTTAACTCAGGTTCCCGAAAGTCGGGCGGTGATTTTATTATAATATGATTCATGAAGCATCAGTTGTGCCATTCGCTGTCCTGATTCATCAAGTTGCATCGACAGGTAGTTTAGCTTCCGGGCCAGCTTGAGGATTTCTGCCTTGTCCCTGGACAAGCGAATCGCTTGCCGGGTTTCCTCCAAAGCACGCCTGGTGGCAATTTCCGGTGGAACCAGGCCGGCGTTTTTTAAGATCTTGTAGGCCATGCGCATCTCTTCCGGAACCAGCATATCCTCTTCAACAGGCAAGGGTTTTCCTGATCCTGGGAGATCATCCAATTCGCCACGTTGCATCGCAGCAAGTATGACTTCTTCCACCCGTTGTTCAAATATTCCGAGCATGCGTTTACCTAAATTACAGTAGAGACTTCTATCAACGAATTCATGGCGTCGGGGATATGTTAGTATGCGCAGATTCACATTATTGGAATGAATCCATGGCAACTATGCCCCAATCTACCTGTCCATCATATAAAATAACGGTAAATTATTAAATGTGTGGGGTGCCATATGCTTGTTAAACCATTTGTTTTTGTGATCAGTTTTTTAATCTGCAGCACGAGTGTTCATGCTGATGAAGATATCGGCAGTGCAGTCATTAAGGAAGGTGTCCACGCAGCTTTCCATGAATTGGAGCGGCAATTGATTTACAGGTATTTCGATGACCATGTCGTGGTCGATCACGGTTATGAAAGCCGTTATTCAGACCATGATACGGGGTACAAGAAACATAAAGGCAAGAACAAGCAGTTGCCGCCGGGTATCCAGAAAAAACTCGACAGGGGCGGCAGTCTTCCCCCGGGCATTGCTAAACGTAATCTTCCGATTGATCTTGAGGATCAATTACCCCCTGCACCTCGTGGTTATGAGAGAGTCATAGTTGGTAATGATGTTGTTCTTGCAGAAATCAATACAGGTATCATTGCAGATATTCTGACAGATGCTGTTTTAGGAGAGTAATTTATGAAACTGGCCAGACATGTATTTTTTATAATTTGTGTTTTATTTACATACCAAGCATTGGCAGATGATACCTATGATCAGGATACAATACTGACGGAAGCCACCGATTTTTTTGGTGAGGCTACTGAAAGTGTGGCCAAGGTCATTGAGAAAATATTCAAGGAACAGGGCAGGCCCAATGCCTACATCAAGGGTTCGGAGGGCAGTGGTGCCTTAGTTGTTGGTGCCCGCTATGGAGACGGTATCCTATACAGGAAAAATGGCGGCTCAATGAAAGTGCACTGGACCGGACCATCCATCGGTTTCGATGCAGGCGGCAATCTTTCCAAGGTATTTGTCCTGGTTTATAACCTGAATAACACAGAGAAATTGTTCCAGCGTTTCCCCGCTATAGAGGGTGGATACTATTTCGTGGGAGGTGTCGGTGCCAATTATCATCAGGTTGATAATATTGTGCTGGCGCCAATCCGGCTGGGTGTAGGTCTAAGGGCCGGGGTAAACGCCGGCTATATGAAATACAGCAAGGAGAAGACCTGGAATCCATTTTGATAAGCTTTGTACGCATACAGCGCTGATAAATCTAAACACCCTGTTCCTACAGGGTGTTTTTTTTGATCTGCGTTAAATGATATAAATCAATTGTCATGCCTACATTTGTCAGAAAAATAATTGTCGGTACAGTCTTTCTGTTGCTGCTGTCCACAATAATACTGTTTGCGTATATCAACTCATCACGATTCCTTTGCAAGGAGAAAACGGGGATGAGATTGACCGGGCAGGAGATGGCATACCTCCGTAAGGCATTGTCACGGCATGTGTATTATCTTGCCGACACTATTGGTGAGAGACATCATGAAAATCCCAGCTCATTGGATAAAGCCGTAGATTATATTGTTCATGAGTTTGAACAAGCGGGTTATTCGGCGAGTTTTGAATATTTCGGCGAGGCAAATTACCGGAATGTTATTGCAGAGCTTCCAGGCGTGGTGAAACCGGATGAGGTCATCCTGGTTGGCGCACATTACGATACAGTCTGGCTTTCTCCCGGGGCAGACGACAATGCCTCCGGTGTGGCAGTGCTGCTTGAGATTGCAAGGATAATACGGGATGAATCCCTTAATAAAACAATACGGTTTGTTGCATTTGGCAATGAAGAGCAGCCATTTGCCGCCGGTCCGGATATGGGAAGTGAGGTTCATGCAAGTAGGGCCCGGCAGGGCGATACAGATATTGTTGCCATGTTTTCCCTGGAGATGCTTGGTTATTATTCGGATGAACCTGGCAGCCAGCATTATCCGGAAATCATAGGCTGGCTTTATCCAGACAAGGCCAATTTTGTCGGCTTCGTGGCAAACCTGCCTTCTGGGAAACTGTTGTTACAATCTCTTAAATCATTTCGTTGTAATTCTGATTTCCCTGCTGAAGGGCTTTGGATACCCGAGAATTTTGTTCCGGATATCAGGCGTTCCGATCATGCAAGTTTTTGGGACCAGAATTATTCTGCTTTACTGGTGACCGATACTTCATTTTATCGTAACAAAAATTACCATACCCTGGCAGACACGCCAGATACATTGAATTATGAAAAGATGGCAGAATTGACAATAGGGTTGATTTCAATGTTGGAAAGTTTATCCGGACAGCCGGTTGATTGACCATTTTCATTAACAATAACTTCACGTAATATTATAAAAACAACAACAAACAGAGACATAATCCGTGAAGATTGTCATTGCTCCAGATTCATTCAAGGAAAACCTGACCTCCTTAGAAGTTGCCAGTTGCATTGAAAAAGGTATCAAGCGGGTCCTGCCCAAGGCCAACTGTATTAAAATCCCCATGGCAGACGGGGGAGAGGGCACGGTACAGTCACTGGTTGATGCCACTGGGGGGAAGATTCTAAAAAAACAAGTCGTCGCCCCCCTGGGCAACAAGGTTATGGCACGATACGGCATGTTGGGGGACGGGAAAACGGCCGTTATTGAAATGGCCGAAGCTTCCGGCTTGCCATTGGTGCCCAAAAACAAGCGTAATCCGTTGAAGCTGACCACGTACGGTACCGGACAGCTGATCAAGGCTGCACTTGCCCGGGGCGCGGAAACAATCATCATCGGTCTCGGTGGTTCAGCCACGGTCGACGGAGGTGCCGGTATGGCCCAGGCACTGGGTGTGAAATTCAGGGACAAGCGCGGCAAGATCATCAAGGCTTATGCGACCGGTGGCATGCTGAAAGACATTGCCGCTATTGACATGACCAGTTTAGATTCTGACATTAAGAATACCAGGTTTATCATCGCCAGTGATGTTACAAACACTTTATGCGGAACCAAGGGTGCCGCGGCTGTTTTTGGTCCGCAAAAAGGCGCTACACCGGCCATGGTCAGAAGGCTGGATAAAAACCTCAGACATTATGGGCAAGTCATTCAGAAGGAATTGAAAAAGAAGGTTATTAATCTCAAGGGTGCTGGCGCTGCCGGTGGTCTTGGTGCGGGCCTGGTTGCATTTACTGGAGCAAAGATGAAACGGGGTGTTGACCTCATAGTCGAGATTACCGGCCTGGAAAAGTATCTCAAGGGCGCGGATATTGCCATAACGGGCGAAGGACGGGTTGATTTTCAGACTGCATTCGGAAAAACACCTGCCGGTGTTGCCAAGGCAGCCAGACGTTACAAGGTTCCTTGTATCGCTATCGGTGGTGGGCTGGCAGACGATGCGCGTGGGGTGTTCGAACATGGCATTAGCGGACTGGAGAGCGCCGCTGCCCGTGACATGAGTCTGGAGGAGGCGATCCGCCTGTCGCGCAAGCATCTCGAACTTGCCGGGGAAAGGGTTATCAGAATGTTACTGATCGGCAAAGGACTGGCGAAGAAAAAGAAACGCTAGCCTGTTCCCACTCTCCGGGTGTCAGGATATCAAATAATCTGAATTGGCTGGTATTGATATGCAGTTTTCCAGATTCTGTGATCGTTTTGCCGACCGGACAGGTATTGTCCAGTTAATGGATGATCTGGGTAATGCCATGGGCACAGATAGTGATGTATTGATGCTGGGAGGTGGAAACCCCGGCCATATCCCGGAAGTACAGCAATACATTTATGAGAGTATGCAACGTATTCTTGAAAACCCGGCAGAATTTTCTCATGTTATTGGTGATTATGGCTCACCTCAGGGTGACATTTCTTTTATACGTGCCTTAGCTGAATTTCTGAGACGGGAGTTGAATTGGAATATCGGATCGGAAAACATTGTATTGACTGCCGGCAGCCAGGCCGGCTTTTTTTATCTATTTAATATGCTGGGTGGTGAATTCGCGGACGGACAATTCAAGCGAATACTGTTACCCTTGACACCGGAATATATTGGCTATGCCGATGTAGGATTGGTGGATAATCTGTTCATATCTTATCGCCCGGAAATCGAGATCCTTGATGATCATTTGTTCAAATATCATGTGAACTTTCATGATTTACAGATTACACCAGACATCGGTGCAATTTGTGTATCCCGACCTACCAATCCGACAGGGAATGTTCTGACTAATGCCGAACTTGTACATCTACAAGAAATTGCTGACAAGCACCATATCCCATTAATCATTGATAATGCTTATGGTCTGCCTTTTCCCAATATTGTCTTTACAGAAGCTACCCCCCTATGGACAGAAAATACAATAATCTGTATGAGCCTGTCGAAACTCGGATTACCGGGCACACGGACGGGAATCATTATTGGCCCGGAAGAGCTCATCAAGGCAATCACCAATATCAATGCGGTATTGAATCTCGCGCTGGGTAATTTCGGACCGGCACTGGTTCGGGGCATGATCTCGAGCGGAGAGATTTCAAAGGTATGTGATTCGCTTATCAGACCTTATTATCAAGCAAAATCAGAACAGACCATGAGGTGGATACAACGGGAGATGGCCGATCTTGATTACTACGTACATAAACCTGAGGGAGCAATTTTCTTATGGTTATGGTTTCCAGAGATGAAAATTTCATCCGAAGAACTTTACCAGCGTTTGAAGAGTAAAGGGGTATTGATTATATCAGGCCATCATTTCTTTCCAGGACTTGTAGATGACTGGGAGCATCGGCATCAATGTATAAGGCTGACTTATTCCATGCATCCGGCACAGGTGGAGGAGGCGATCGGGATAATTGCTGATGAAGTCAGGGGCGCAAGTAAATAATCAACTGTTATTCATTTATTGAAGTTATTTTATCCAGCTCCCGTTTGCGATGATTAATGACCTGCATAAATGCATGGGCTACCCGCGGCACATCTTCAAAATAGCGGGTCAGATTTTTGTATTCAGCGCGTAACAACAGGCAGGGCTCCAAAGTCCGGACACAGGCACTGCGCTTTTCTCCTGAGAAATATCCCATTTCGCCGATTGGTTCACCTTCACCAACAATTGCAATCGGGATTTCCTCACCGGTATTATCAAGCCGGAAAACTTCGACCTGTCCAGTAGCAATGACATAAAGTGTCGGATCATCTTCTCCCTGCATGATGAAAGTTTCACCGGGACCATACTGGACTTCAGTGAAATATTTGCAGAGTGAACCCAGTTCGGAACGTGAGAGAGAAGCAAATACCGGACAACCGGCAAGGCGTGCTATTCGTTGATTACGGAGGCTGTTTTCAAGCTCTTCTTTACTGATGACCCCCTGCTCGACGAGTATTTCGCCGATAGGTTTATATGTGCCCTTGGTAGTGTAGGAAGAGATTTGGCTTTCAACGGCATTATTGATGACGCCGCGGGAAACCACTAGATAACTGCCCAGTTTTTTGTTTTTGTCCTGCTTATTGTCTTCTTCAGCCAAGATACCCACCTGTTAGTGCTTGATAGTAATGGAAAATAGTAGTCCAAAGGGACGGCTTAGGCAATCCATGTTTTTCTAAATCGGGACAGTTTTCCCACTATGTCATTGCCTGAATCAGCATGGCGACACCACTGATAAACATCAGGATGTGCAAATAAAACCGGAATTGTCAGGGCTTCATGGTCATTAGATGAAGTTTTGCAAGATAAACACCGGTCATCGCATTAAGACCAAGGATAAGTCCAATATCAATAGCATTGCACCACCACCGGCTGCTACCGTACTGATTAACCAGGCGAGCAACCCGGCGAAGAACAAGTTCAGATAAAGCATAGAAACTGTTTGATTTTCATCAGTTTTATGCCAGTATTCTAGAGGGGGTTCGGAATTCTTTCCCTAATTTAATTCCTTCAACAACCTGGTATGTGTTATGAATTCTCCGCATGTGTTATCAATTACTCGTGGTCTTGGATGGTGGACCGATGCATTTTCTCTTTTCCGAAAATCATTTCTGACCTGGATGGGTATCGTTTTATTATTGATTATTATTATATTAGCAATTAGTCTCATACCAATTTTGGGTAGCCTCGTCTCACAGGTTTTAACACCTGTATTTCTCGCAGGCTTGATGTTAGGTTGCCGCGATCAGGAAAACGGCAAACCTTTGGGTATTAATCATTTATTTGCTGGTTTTTCAAGACAGACCGGTAAGTTAATTGGTCTTGGCGCCAGTTATATTGTGATCATGATAGTCCTCGCTATCATACTGGGGTTGCTTATCCTTGTTATTCCTGGCGGGCGTGAAATTATTTCAGATATTGTATCTGGCCAGTCGTCCTTTGATGAATTCATGCATTCAGGTGATCTCCAGGAAATACAACCGGCCCTGCAGTTTTTTATGATTATTTTCCTAATTGGTATGGCGCTGTATCTGCCTATTCTGATGGCTTACTGGTTTGCACCCGCATTAATAATTCTTGATGAATTATCTATTGTAGAGGCACTCAAATCCAGTTTTACGGCATGCTTATATAACATTCTGCCATTTACTATCTATGGACTCGTAGGCATTATTTTTACGGTAATTGCCGCAATACCCTTTGGCCTGGGTTACATTATCCTGATACCGGTCGGTTTTATCAGCATTTACAAGGCTTATGCTGATATCTTCCATCATCAGGTACTGCCAGCAGGCTAGGCATGTCGCTTTTTATATCCAAATCCATGATGCCAACCCAGGGCGAAGCCTTGCCCGGTCGTGAACATCCCATGGTCATCACTAACAGACATTACGTCAATGGTCATCTTCTCAAACCTCCATTTCCGGATGGCTTGGAGATCATAGATCTGGGAATGGGTTGTTTCTGGGGTGCAGAAAGAAAATTCTGGATTGAACATGGCGTATATACTACGGCTGTTGGTTATGCCGGAGGACTCACTCCTAATCCAACTTATGAAGAAGTTTGCAGTGGTAAAACCGGCCATGCCGAGGTAGTCAGGGTGGTATATGATCCAGTTGTTATTGATCTTGTTGATATCTTGAAAGTATTCTGGGAGGCGCATGATCCAACCCAGGGAATGCGACAAGGTAATGATCGTGGCACACAATATCGATCAGCCATTTATTACCATACAAAAGAGCAGGGTAATATTGCTGAACACTCACTCAAGAATTACCAGAAAGCCCTTGATGAATCAGATATGGGAAAGATTACAACAGAAATTCGTGAGGCTGGAGAATTCTATTATGCAGAGGATTATCATCAGCAATATCTTGCCAAGAATCCGAATGGCTATTGTGGGCTGGGGGGCACTGGCATAAGTTATCCTGCCTCAAACTGGTCGCCATAGGGATAATGGATTAAATTAATAACTAATAAAAAATGTGGCTATTTTTTCGAGCGTTTGCTGTAGTCCGCTTTAATACGCTGTTTTTTTTTGGACTTTGAAGATTTGGGCAGACTCATTTGCTGCTGGCGAATCGGTTCGATCATGGCGCCGGCCTGTGAGCGATAGCAATTCTGGTCCTTTATCGTCATTTGCTTTACCCAAATGAGGGGAAACTTGCTGCAAAGCGATTGATCCATTCACGGGCAACATTTTCCCTACTGACAAATGGCCCTTCATATTGGCGCTTGTGCCTCAGGTAGCTCTCGATATGACAGATCTGTTCCACGATACGTAGCCTGTTGGCCTGAGTGCGGCACTCCAGCCAGATTCCTGTCTCAAAATATTCGTCACAGTTTTTTACCAGCACAACCTGTCCACTGAACATACAAGATTCTCCTCTGACCCGAATACAGACTTCCAGGTAAGAGCCGGGTGGGTAATATTCAGCACATTCAAAGTACAAACCTATGGCCTGGTCGTGATGGGTATGTCCAGAGGTATGATCGACAGGAGGGGCGATGGCCCGGTATTCAATCGGGTAGCCGACGGGGTGATGAATAAATCCCTGGAGATTGCTGTCCAGCTCCAGTGAATAACCGACCGGAATACCGGGTTTCCTTGGCTTTACCGGCCGAGAGAATAAGAGGCCTGGCCTGAGTGAACACCTGGCACGGGAAAACAATCTGTGGCGCATCATTTTCATACCTGGTTTAACAATTGCTTTATTAATAAATACTTATAGGATTATTTTAACTGGAAATCAAGAAAAATATATAAATTTCCTATACATACAAAATAAAGTTTATTTACTAAGTTAAAAATATAACCTAACTTTAATTATATAACCTATTGAATATTAAATAGTTTTGAATAAAATATATCTTGGATGCCGACCCTGCGATTACCGTTGAACGGGCACCGTGTCATAGGGAGAAACAGAGAGAATTGACATGAAATACATCATTACACTTGTGTTCCTGCTGCTCGTCGGAACGTTGTATTTTATTTTCAGGCCAGCGCCGGAATATGTAGTGACTGAGGTGACTGTTTCCGAAGGTGAGGCTGGCAATGCAGCCGAAGAAAACCGGGTTGACGAACAGACCCGGACCGAATCTGCCCGAAGGGAGGCCATGGCGGAAGAATTCAAGAAACTTGAAAAGGCTCGCCGCAACCTAGAATCACTACTGAACCGTTTGAAAGTTGTCTTTTATGGAATTGAATTACCCGACGGCGAGCGCAAAAAGATTACCGAGGTTATGAAAAACGGTTATGCGCATCTGAAAAATAAAAAACTGCTGGGTGCTTATTCCAGTATTGATGAGATCAGCAGTGAACTCGGTCGTATAGATTATATCTACAGGGAATTAAAGGACATCGAGGCGAAATACAGAGATCTCTAGCAACTAGGCGTGCTTATTGTTCATGCGCTTGTTAATTCACCTAGATGCTCCGAAATGCACTGGGGTAAGCGTTCCAGATTATATCCACCTTCCAAAAGCGAAAGAATCCTGCCTTCGGAATAATGCTCTGCCTTTTCAACCAGTAGCCGGGTCATCCAACCGTAAAATCCTGTACTCAGTTCTATATTGGCCAACGGGTCATCACGATGGGCATCAAACCCGGCGGAAATGATGATGAATTCAGGTTTGAATTCATCAATCTTGGGAATGATCTTTTCCTTGAAGGCTATTTCATAATCCCTGTCGTTACTGTTGGCAGGCATGGGGCAGTTGAGGGTTGCCCCTGTGCCCCGCCCAATACCCGTTTCTGACCAGGCACCGGTACCGGGATAAAACGGGTATTGGTGGGTACTGATGTAAAGTACCGATGGATCATCTTCAAAAGAGTGCTGGGTGCCGTTGCCATGATGTACGTCCCAATCCAGTATCATGACTTTCCCCAGGCCATATTGCTGCTGCAGATATCGGGCCAGTATGGCAACGTTGTTGAACAGGCAAAATCCCAAAGCCATTTCATGCTCGGCATGATGGCCAGGCGGGCGGAGCAAGGCAAAACCATTAGTGATTTCCCGTTTCATCAGCAGATCTGCCAGGGCCAAAGTGCCCCCAGCGGCGTTGATGGCTGCATCGTAGGAATCTGTGCTAATGCTGACATCCAGGGAGTCGAGGTAAGGAACACCGGCACGACAGGTTTCTTCTGCATGTCGGATGTAACTCCGGCTATGAATTGTTTCTATCCAACTGACATCTGCCGGACAGGCATTGATTTTTGTCAATGAAGCAAACCAGGATTGGTTTTCAAGGTATTTCAAACTGACGGTAAGCCGTTGACTGCACTCTGGATGACCGGGTGAAGTCTGATGTTGCAGGAAAATCGGATCGTATAGCAGGCCGGTGGTCATTTATGTGGTTAGCTTTCCAATTTCTTGATGACCTCATCAGTGTATTCGTTAGTGGTTGCTTTGCCGCCGAGGTCAGCGGTTACATAATGCTTTTCTTCCAGAACATTCGAGATGGCGTTTTTCAAACGTGCAGCTTTGTCATAATGGTTAGTATGTTCGAGCATCATCGCAGCTGCCAGCATCAATGCTGTTGGATTTGCAATACCTTTACCGGCAATATCCGGAGCTGAACCATGAACAGCCTCGAAAATCGCGGCATCATTACCAATATTTCCACCGGGAGCGAGCCCCAGACCCCCGACCAGCCCGGCAATCTCATCTGAGAGAATATCACCAAACATATTGGTTGTGAGGATGACATCAAACTGGGAAGGATTGATGACCAGCTGCATGGCGCAATTATCAACGATGCGTTCTTCAATCAAAAGTGTATCCTGGTAGGCCTTGCCAATTTCTGTTGCCGTCTCGAGGAACAGGCCAGTGAGGGCTTTTAAAATGTTTGCCTTGTGAACAATGGTCACTTTTTTCCTGTTATGACGTACAGCGTAGTCAAATGCAAACTTGGCGATGCGACGGCAACCACTTCGGGTGATGATACCAGAAGCCTCTGCAACGGCCTTGGGATCACCATCTATGGGTATATAGTGTTCAACGCCGACGTAAAGACCTTCTGTATTCTCCCTTATTAAAACCAGGTCGATATCTTCAAATCTTCCACCGCGAATATAGCTTATTGCCGGCCTGACATTGGCGTAGAGGTTAAATTCTTCACGTAACCTGACATTTGCAGAGCGAAAACCTTTGCCCACGGGCGTGGTCAATGGTGCCTTGAGCGCGAGTTTGGTCTCCCGGATATTTTCCAGCATGGGCTTGGGTAGCGGATCGCCAGACTGCTCATAGGCAGACATGCCGGCGTTGAATCTCTGCCAATCAAATGGTGCCTCCAGAACATCGAGCACACGAATGGTTGCCGAGATGATTTCCGGCCCGATGCCATCACCTTCAATCAGGGTTACAGGTATCTTGTTGATGACAGATTCTCCAGATGATTAATTAATCAAAATTACCTGCCGTAAGATATGACAGTAGAGTGCTATGGTTATCTACAGAGGATCAGATTTATTCTTGCTGTTTTGAACTGCCTGAATATCCATTGGCAAGTCATAGCTGGGTGCGATCATGTCATCGAGTATCATGCCAGCTTCTTTGAGTATGATATCCATGGTGTCGTCTTCCTGACCCGCACTTTCGTTATTGGATTCATTATCATTCAGGGGAGGCAAACCTTGTGCAATTCTGATTTCATTTTCCAGCTGTTCTCTTGTTTCCTGTAGTTTTTCACGTTCAGCTTTCCTTTCTGACATTAGCAGGCTGATTTCTTTCTGATTACTGGTTTCCTCAATTAATTCCTGTTCTTCAATCAGCAACTGAAAGGCCCTGTCAGATTTTATCCTCTGCTTATGACGTGCTTCTGCCATTGATATATCGTCTGGTGTTGACATGACCTTGATGTATTTCGCAGGTTTTACCTGATCCCAGGGAAGCGCATTATCAAGGGATTTCTCACCATAATCAGATGAAATATTTGCTGTAGGCAGGATTATGTCGGGGATAACCCCTCTGTGCTGGTTACTGCCACCACTGACTCTGAAAAACTGGGCAATAGTTGTTTTAAGACGCCCATGTTCCTCATCAGCATTACTGATGAAACGATCCAGATCTACAATATTTTGTACTGTACCCTTACCAAAGGTAGGTTCTCCAATAATGATGCCTCGTAGATAGTCCTGAATTGCACCTGCAAAAATTTCAGAGGCAGACGCGCTGTTTCGGTCAACCAGTACAGCCATAGGACCACTGTAAACTATGGATGGATCGGGATCATCGTTGATATCAATTCGGCCAGTTGAGTCTTTGGTCTGCACGATCGGGCCTTTTTCGATAAACAAACCGGTTAATTCCAGTGCCTCAGATAGAGAACCTCCACCATTTCCTCTCAGATCAATAATCAAACCACTGATACTGGCTTCTTTTAATTTTGCAATGAGTTTCCTGACATCGCCCGATGTACTCTTGTAATTCTTATCCCCTCTGGCCTGGGCAGCAAAATCAATATAGAAGGTAGGCACATTTATTACACCAATTTTGCGCTTGCTTTCTGGAATCTCTATTATGGATGACTTGGCTGCCTGTTCTTCCAGTTTAATTTTGTTACGTACAAGCGTAATCATCTTGTGAGGTCCTTCGGGACCTGAATTCTTGGGAAGAATTTCTATGCGGAGTGTTGTTCCTTTCGGACCACGTATCAGATCGACAACATCGTCAAGGCGCCAGCCAATAATATCGACAATTTCTCCATTCTTACCCTGACCAACACCGATTATCTTGTCTTCATCGTGGAGCTGGTTGCTCAGGTCTGCAGGTCCACCAGGAATAATGTGCTGTATTACTGTATAGTCGTTTTCGGTTGTCAGTACCGCGCCAATACCTTCAAGAGACAATCTCATACTGATATCAAAATTCTCTGATTCGCGTGGCGAAAAGTAGGCCGTATGGGGCTCGATTGATGTGGTATAGGAATTGATAAATGTCTGAAAAATATCGTTTGAATCCAGCTGAAAGGTATTGGTTCTGATTCTCTCATAGCGTTTTGTCAATGTATCGACATATTCAGCGTCATCTTTTTTTGCCAGAAGTAGGTTCAGAACATCATTTTTTACCCGTTTGCGCCAGATTTCATCAAGTTCAGCTTTTGTTCTGGCCCAATCGGAATCACGCCGGTCGAACCGATAGGATTCGTCGATTGTAAAATCAAAATCATTGTCAAGCATGGCAATGGCATGATTGATTCGCTCATCAACCCGGTTTCTGTAAATCTTGAAAATATCAAAGGCGGGCACAAGGTCCTCGTCCTTCAGGCGGTTGTCCAGTTTGAAACGGTATTTATCAAAATTACTGATATCAGATGCCAGGAAATAACTGCGGTTGGGATCCAGACTGTCCAGGTATCGATCAAGTATTGAGGTTGACAAGCTGTCGTCCAATGGCCGTGATTTATAATGATAGGTATTGATAATGTGGGTAATGATTTCTGTCGCTCGTTCATGCCGTTCCGCAGGGACTATCTCGGATTCATCAACGAGCGGAATTTCCGCCTGGATGTTTGCAATAAACAGGGCAAACAGGATTACCAGGATTTGCATTAAACGGTGTGAGCTACCGCGTGTGGGTATGTCGCGCATGGTCAGGAAAATCATATATCTGGTGAATTAATATAACATTTTAGCTTTCGGCTGACACGATAATTGTGAGGAATTGCGCCGCACAGGTCACATAACAACCCGATTCCACGGTTTCTGGAGAATCAATATCCAGTTCAGGGACTTTTCGCTGTTTCCATGCCCTGATCCAGGGCATCCAGCCTGATACGAATCGCCTCTGCCTTGTCCTGCCCGCCGCCCAGAAATCCCGGGGCCCGTTTATAAAACTCCATCAGGTCAACCAGGGCATTTCGATGGGTACCGTCCAGTTCCACGGCAAGTTCAAATTCCTCTCGTGTCAGATTCGACAGTTGGTAGGCTGAAAATATCCCAGAATTCTCTGCCAGTCGTCCGTAACTTTTACCCAGCCAGTAATGATAAAGTGATGAGTCCGGTTGCAGGTCAATGGCCTTTTTAAAGGCGTCTACAGCTGAATCATAATCAGCATTGGTGTAATATCTTTTACCGTCAAGAAACAACCTGTCAGCAGAAATTTCTGCGGTTGTTTCTCCGGCAACAAACAACATCAGAATCAGGATAAATACAAATAGCCTGTTTCTGTAAATAGATTGCCGGGGTCCGTATTGCATAAATTTTCTAAATATTTGCCTGTCAATCGGCTAAAAATAACGGTAAATGAGTATTTCGTAAACAACAATTTGATGGTTATACCCGGGAAAGGTTTCATGTTGATTGAGAAAAATCTGCTGGTGTAGTTCTGTGATTAGACTCGTGCGCAAAAAATTCCAGCGGACTTCCTTATGGGTGTTCTGTTTAATCATAATTGCTTCCTGCGATAATTCATCGGAACACTATGATGCAGAAACGGCAACGGCCACTTCTGCCTTTGAATGCGATGCTGATAATGGAGGTCTTACATTACCCCCCGGATTTTGTGCCGGAGTGATTGCTGACAGTCTTGGTTTTATCCGGCATCTGGCGGTAAACGAAAGAGGAGACATCTATGTCGCATTGAGAAACACGCGACTGGGTCTTGGTGGAATTATGGCACTCAGGGATAGCGACGAGGATGGACGAATGGACCAGATTGAAAAATTTACAGATATTCCCGGTCTGGAAATCCAGCTTCATGGTGGTTCTCTCTACTTTGCTTCTGAGACCGCCATCTTTCGTTATGAGTTAACAAATGAAAGCCTGTTACCTGAACCGAACCCGGAGAAAGTGGTGGGTGATTTCCCAGAACAGAATCTCCATGCAGGTAAGGCCTTCGCCATAGATAATATGAATAACATTTACGTGAATGTCGGTTCAATATCAAATGCCTGTCAGGAAGAGGAACAGGTAGCTGGAAGCCCTGGTTTGGATCCTTGCCCGGAGCTGGACAATCATGCAGGAATCTGGCGATTTTCATTAGACCGGGTGAATCAGGTTCCGGGTCAGGATGGTGAACATTATGCAATTGGCATCCGTAACACCTATGCCATCGATTGGCATCCTGTGTATGACAAACTTTATGCTGTTCAACATGGTCGCGATCAGTTGCATGAATTGTGGCCAGACATCTATTCTGCTGAACAGGGTGCCCAATTACCAGCTGAGGAATTTCTTGAAATCAATGATTCACTGAGTTATGGCTGGCCTTATTGTTATTATGATCAACGCCTGGAGAAGAGAGTACTTGCGCCAGAGTATGGTGGTAACGGAATGTTAACCGGTCGCTGTGAAAATTATCCTGAGCCGCTCGTGGCCTTCCCCGGACATTATGGTCCCAATGACATGGTGTTTTACACTGCAACGCAATTTCCCGGACATTACCAAAATGGAGCTTTTATTGCATTTCACGGTTCCTATAATCGCGGTCCTTTTGAACAAGTTGGTTACCAGGTTGTATTCGTGCCGTTTGCCAATGGTACAGTTTCAGGCAACTGGGAGGTCTTCGCAGACGGTTTTGCCGGGGACGGGCATGTGCGTTTCCCTGAGGATGCCGAATATCGGCCGACAGGTGTGGCTGTAGGTCCGGATGGTTCACTGTATGTAACAGATTCAGTTCAGGGACGTGTCTGGAGAATTATTTACCGGAACAGTGAAGCACCGTCCCGGCAATGATTTATCACTGGATTGATGCTGTTAATTGATCCCAAGAAGTTCGATATCAAATACCAGCGTTTCATTGGGTTGAATGGAAGCACCTGCTCCACGTTCTCCATAAGCCAATTCGGCGGGCACAAAGATTTTCCACTTGGAGCCCACTTTCATCATTGGTACAGCCTCCTGCCAGCCTTTAATCACCTGGTTCAGTGACAGGGAAATGGGTTCGCCACGTTCATAGGAGCTGTCAAATACGTCACCGTTTATATGAGTACCGTGGTAATGCACCTTGATATTACTGTCGACTCCGGGTTTTTCTCCATCGCCTTCCTTGATTACCTTGTACTGAAGTCCGCTATCGGTGGTAACCACGCCATCTTTCTTGCTGTTTTCAGCAAGAAATTTCTCACCCTCAGCCTTGTTGCTTGCGGCAATATTATTGCGTTCAGCTGCCACTTTTTGCTGGTACTTGCTGAGTGCCTCCTGAATTTCAGCCTGGCTCATTTGTAAATCTGCATTGTTGAGAATATCTTCAATTGCCTGCAGGAATGGCTCATTATCAATGTCAAAATTCTGTTTATTGATACTTTGAGCGAAATATACCCCCAGCGCATAACTGAGTTTCTGTTCCTCGGTTTTCAGTTCAACAGCAGAGGCAGATGTAATAAAAAAAAGAGAAAGGCTCCCGAGGGATAATAAGTGAAGTAATTTTTTCATTTGCTTACCAATTGATTTGAAAATATTTGAAATATTTAGACAGTTAAAACTGCATGGGTTCAGCATCATCCCATAAATACTGGGGCTATCCAAGCAAAGGCCGGTTGGTTTCTTGAATACTAGACCAGATTCAGGTTCTGCAGTTGGTATTTCGTGAAAAGTATATCAAGCACTGGCCTGAGCGAGGGTTCTGTCACGTAATGATCAGCCAGTTGCCTGAGTTTTTCTCGCTGGACAACACCGCCAAAACCGATAAATACCAATCGTTCCTGGATTGCTTCATAGTCCGTAATCCCGTCGCCGATAATAACGCCACGACGGGTGCTGCCGATTAGTTCCGCGCAAACCATCTTCTTGCCTCCGGAGCGTCCGAGTGGTGAGCTTTCATCAAAGCCCCGGTAATTCCCATTCTGGTCAAAATAAATTTCAACAGCATTGACACAGTCTGCTGAAATACCCAGGTAGTCAGCCAACTGCATGACCGCCTGACGAACACTGCCACTGACAATATGCACCTGTTTGCCCAGCTTTTGTAATGCATGGATAACCGGTTTGGCATCATGAACGACGTCCTTGATATATTGTTGCCCAAGCCAGTCAATTTCTGTAAGCGCAGGACGGATGAGTTCCAGCCTGTGTTTATAGACATCCTCCAGGCGCATGTCTCCCTCCATGGCTGCCGTAGTCAGAGGGACAAGCTGTTCCTGAACATTGGCACGCTTTGCCAATTCATCAATTCCCTCAATTCTGGTCAGGGTACTGTCGCAATCAAAAATGATGATGTCTGCTTCGAGCATGTCGTATCAAAGAGTGATCTGCAAAACCCTGGATATAGCGGGTAATTCCCTTAGTTCTGCAAGCATGTTTTCATCAAGAGGATTCGAGACACCGATAACTGCAATTGCATGTTCACTGCTCTCGGCAATCCCAACCTGCATGGTAGAGATATTAATATGATTTTTCGCCAGCAGGGCACCGAGGTCGCCGACCACTCCAGGCTTGTCCTGGTGCCGGGTGAACACCATGTGTCCTGACAGTGGCGCCTCGATCAGATAGTTATTGATACGTACCAGCCGCGGATAACGCTCATCAAACAGGGTGCCTGACAGGGTAATGGCTTCAATCCCGGTATGGGCGGTCAGGCTAAGCGATGTCAAATAGTCATGAGATTCGATCGAGCAGGATTCGGACAACTGGATTCCCTGACGTTTGGCCAGGAAATTGGCATTAACCTGGTTTACCGCTATCGAGAGATGTGCCTCCAACAGGCCAATAAGTGCATCATTGAATACGGGACGGGTATTGAGTTCAACCACGGGTCCTGAAAGGGCAAAGTCCAGTCTGGTGATGGCATCGCTGCACATGGCGGAGAGTAACCGCCCAAGTTTCCTGGCCAGTTCCTGGTAAGGTTTTAGACGCAGGCTTTCCTTGGCCGGGATTCGTGGCAAGTTGATTGCATTGATCGCCTCATTCGTCTTGAGAAAGGTTGCAATCTGCTGGGCGATTTCCAGGCCGACGGCATTCTGGGCTTCATGGGTGGATGCCCCGAGGTGGGGAGTGAACTGAATGTTATCCAGTTCCAGAAGCGGCGAATCGACCGGTGGCTCATTATTATAAACATCCAGTGCTGCACCTGACAGATAACCGCTCTTCAAGGCATCATACAGTGCATCCTCATCGACGAGCCCGCCGCGAGCGCAATTAATCAACCGGGCCCCGGGTTTCATCTTGCTGATGGCGTCGCTGTTTATCAGTTTCGAGGTATTTGCTGTTAGCGGGCAGTGCAGAGTGATGATATCGGCACGTGCCAGTAATTCTTCCAGTGACATGGTTTCGACGCCTGCATCGTTAAAGACATCCTCGGTCACAAAGGGATCATAGGCGATAACGTTCATCTTCAGCCCCAGTGCCCGTTGGCAAACGACACGGCCGATGGTTCCAAAGCCGATGACTCCCAGGGTCTTGCCGGTGATTTCCACGCCATTGAAGCGGGCGCGTTCCCATTTACCGGCACGCACTGACTCATTGGCCTGAGGTAATTGCCGGCATAGTGAGAACAGATGGGCAATGGCCAGTTCGGCCGTGGTGGTGGCGTTGGCGTTGGGTGTATTCAAGACCACAATACCGCGTTCGGTGGCGAAGTTGACATCGATATTATCGACACCAATGCCGGCGCGGCCGATCACCTTCAGATTCCGGGCCGCAGCAATGACGCGTGAGGTAATGCTAACCCCACTACGCACAATCAAACCGTCGACATCCTGGATATAGTCACAGAGTCCGTTCTCATCCAGCCCGGGTTTGAATATGACTTCGAATTCAGGGTCCTCACTGAGCAAGGCAATGCCGGAGTCAGCAATCTTGTCGGCAATCAGTATCTTCACTCGTTACACTATTTCTCTGGATGCAATTATTGCGGTGCACAATAGCATATGCCGGGCAAAAATACAGGGCAAAGTGGTTTCTGATCAAATCTGAGGAGCGGCTTGGACTGCGGCCAGGGCCTGTGTGAGAACAGCCCGCCCCGATCCGGTTTTGCGGGCATTTTCAGTGAGTATACGCCGGAATTTCCTGGCGCCATACTGGCCCAGGTACAGTCCCAGGACATGGCGGGTCATTGCCTGTAAGCGGGCGCCTTGTACGAGCTGTTGTTCAATGTATCGCAGGTAACGCTCGAGGATTGCTTCCCGGCTGGGTACCGCTGAGCGCACACCAAATATCTGTCGATCAGCCTCTGCCAGCAGATAGGGGTTATGGACCACACCTCGGCCGATCATCACGCCATCGACCATGGCAAGCTGGCTGCCGACCTGCTCCAGGTTTGTGAAACCGCCGTTAATCACAATCTCAAGATCCGGAAAGTCTTGTTTCAGTTGGTGGACGATCTGGTATTGCAGGGGAGGGATCTCCCGGTTCTGCTTCGGACTCAATCCGCTTAACCATGCCTTGCGGGCATGAATTATAAACGTGTTGCAACCCGCGGCCCGGACAATTTCTATAAATTGATACAGGTGTTCATAGCGGTCCCTGTCATCAATCCCGATCCGGGTCTTTACTGTCACAGGAATGCTGATCTCCTGAATCATTCGCTTGACGCATTCGGCAACCAGTTCGGGCTCTGCCATCAGGCAGGCACCAAAGCGCCCGTTCTGGACCCGATCACTGGGACAGCCGACGTTCAGATTGACCTCGTCATAGCCCCGGTCCTCGGCCAGGATTGCGCATTCGGCCAGCTTGTCTGGTTGACTGCCACCCAACTGCAAGGCGATCGGGTGCTCTTCAGTGGAAAAGGCAAGCAAATCATCCCGCGGCCCATGGAGGAGGGCGCCAGTGGTGACCATTTCGGTATAGAGCAGAGTGCGCCGGGTGATCAGGCGCATGAGGTAGCGGAAATGACGATCAGTATGATCCATCATCGGCGCAATGCTGAGTCTGCGATCGAGTTTTTTCATGTGTGACTGTCAAGAATTTGCCGGGTCAGGCAAGTTCTGAGGTAATACCCCCTGGGCAGGGTCTGGCCCGGGCTGTCATCCGGTCCGCTACTGGATTGCAATGCCTTCGAATCACGGGCCTTGGGCCGGATCTGGAGATATTGCCCATAGCGGGAGGTCAGTTTGTCCAGCTCACCCTCGCGAATCATCCCGGTCAATTCATCCCAGTCCTGCTGCAGTATTTTGTCCTGAGCCGCATCCGGATGCCAGAAAACCGGTGAACCAATACGTCGCTGAGCAAGCGGGATCTCGGGGGCGGCTTCGACTGGAATCCACAGGACCCGGGCCAGCTTGTGCCAGACCCGGCTTTGTTTCCATGAAGATTTCAAATCGCTTTGTGGCGCGACGGTACAGACATAAGTGGATTCCCGGGGGTGCCCCGGTCTATCAAGGGGCAGTGTTTTCAATTCGATCCCCAGCGCGGGAAAGTCAGGACCGGCATGAGTACTACAGGTTCCGGCCAGGGCCAGCTCGATCAACTGGCCAACCAGGCCCTTGGCCTGTTTCATGGAAGCCGGCATTGTCAGCCCCGTCTGTAGGGCGACCTTACCCAGTGTCTTGCCGGCAAGTGCGGAAGCCCGTTCCATAAGTTCAGCTTCTGTGAGAGGCGTCATGGTATCAGGCGGCGGCATTGCTTTTAGCAAGATGGCTTTCAATGGAATGGGTCAGGCATTCAAACTTCAAAGGATCTTTAATCAGATTGTTTTCCCGGTCAGTGATGAAGAATATGTCTTCTGCCCGGGCACCATAGGTCGCAATCTTTGCACCCTGTAATCTGACACCACAAAAATCCATAGCCATACCGATTTTTGATAACAGCCCGGGTTGATCCAACGTGGTAACTTCCATGATATTACGGTTGTTGTTTTCATCCTCTGTGAAGCTCACTCTTGTTGGCACATTAAAGTGGTCAAGTTTACGCGAGCGGCGCCTGTGAGTTCGGGGAGGAAGCTTATTCCTGCTGGTCAAGGCTGTCCTGGTTTTCTCAATGATTTCATTAATACGTTCCTTGCCGCTGACCTCCTCTCCAGATTGCTCAAGGATGATGTAGGAATCAAACACATAATCATTTTTTGAGGTAATGATCCGGGCATCGACTACATTCAGTCCAAGTCGATCTAATACTTGGGTAGTGGTAGAGAAGATTCCGTCACGATTTTTCATGTATACAAAAAGCTCAGAGCCACCTCTCGCTGATTTTTCCCGCACCAGTACTTTTGGTGTTTTTGAGGCAATGTCCTTGTATAACGAATTATAATGCCAGGCAATTTCATCTGCAGAATATCGCAGGAAATAATCTTCACCTAACTGTTTCCAGAATTTTTTGTAATCGTCTTTTGCCGTTATCCTTGGTCCAAGAAGTCCTACGGATTCCTTCTTGGTATCACTGATAAGAGCCCGCTTGTTAATCGGATGTTCAAGCCCACGTCGCAATGCCAGTAGTGCCTTTTGATATAATTCGGCCAGCAGACCCTCTTTCCAGTTATTCCATAAATCGGGATTGGTTGCCTTGATGTCGCCGACAGTAAGTAGGTAGAGATAATTCAGGTGGTTTTGATCGGCAACAGTTTCAGCAAACGTGTTGATAACTTCCGGGTCGCTAATGTCCATGCGTTGAGCCGTCTTTGACATATAAAGATGCTTTTCCACCAGCCAGGCAACCAGTTTGGCATCATATTCGCTCATGCTATGATGTTTACAGAATCGATAGGCTTCATTCGATCCAAGTTCCGAATGATCACCGCCACGGCCCTTGGCTATATCATGAAACAGGCCGGCAAGATAAAGAATCTCCTGTTTCGGTAGCAGGGAATGGATAATATGATAGCTGGCGTTATCCTGTCCGTCTTCTATTCCCATCAAGCGCAGATTCTTGACTACAAATAGAATATGCTCATCTACTGTGTAAACATGAAAGAGATCAAACTGCATAAGTCCTTCGATCTTGTCAAAGGCAGGCAAATATCGGCTTAACAGTCCATATCGATGCATGCGTCTCAGCTCATGACCAACCTGTCTGGGCTGCTTGATAATTTCCATGAACAGCGCTCGGTTCCTGAGATCGTCTCTGAATTTTTTATTTATACGATCTGCGTTTTGACGGATAAGGCGTATGGTGCTTGCCCTGACACCTTTGATTTCCGGATTCTGCTGTTTCAAAAGAAAAATTTCCAGCAAGGCGAACGGGTACCGACTGAATACGTTTTTATTTCTGACTTCGAGAAAATCATTCCTTATTTGAAAACGGTTGTTCAATGGTTTGATTTTTTCACGTCGTCTGGCATAAATAATGACCTCCTGAAAATGCTGCAGTAACATTTCATTCAGCATATTGAGTTCCCGGACTGTCCGGTAATACATTTTCATGAATTGTTCCACACCACTGTTGTCCGAAGTCCTAAAACCGAACTGTTCCGCTACTGCACGCTGATGATCAAATAACAATCTGTCTTCGCGACGTCTGGTGATGAGATGCAGACCGTAACGTATGCGCCAGAGCAGTGACTGCCCTGTATGAAGTATGTTCCACTCTTCGCGCGTGAGAAAATTATGGTCGATTAATTCTCTTAGAGTTTTTGTTCTGAAATGCCGTTTAGCTACCCAGCCAATCATCTGAATATCTCGCATACCTCCAGGACATTCTTTTATATTTGGTTCGAGCTTATGTTCTGAACCATCGTATTTTTTATGGCGGGCCTGTTGTTCTTCCAGTTTGACTTGGAAAAATTTTTTTGTGGGCCAGATCTTTCCCGGACCGGTTAAATTACACATGTCGTTATAAAGATCCTGGTTACCGGCTATTAAGCGTGACTCAATCAGGTTGGTAGCAACAGTAATGTCAAGTTTTGCCTCTCTTATACATTCTCTTACGCTGCGTACACTGTGGCCGACTTCTAGCCCCATATCCCAGAGGAATGTCAGATATTTTTCGACAGGGATGAGTGATGAAGAACGGAGACGGGGTTTCTTGAGAATCATCAGGTCAATATCCGAGCAGGGATGTAGTTCCCCACGGCCATATCCTCCCACGGCAACCAGCGCCAGGTTATCTGTGGTCACAAACTGTGACCACGCATGGATAAGGAGTTGGTCAACCAGCCAGGCACGACCGTTCACCAGGCCCTCAATAGGTTCACCAGCCAGGAAAGACTCGTCGAGAAATTCATGGCCTGCTTGCAGTGCCTCTTTAAAAACGATTAATGGTTTATCCGAGACCTCCAATGATTTCCGGAATCCCTTTACATCAAAGAGACCGGGGTAGGTTTTGACTTCAGCATGCATGGCCTAGAACGTTTCTTCGGGTCGCCGGGTCAAAACTTCATGGCCACTTTTGGTGACCAGAATTGTATGTTCCCATTGCGCTGACAGGCTGCGGTCCTTGGTTACTACCGTCCAGTCATCGTTTAGCAGTTTGACATGCCGTTTACCGGCGTTAATCATCGGTTCGATAGTAAAGGTCATCCCTTCTTCCAGTTCCATCCCTGAATGCGGTTCCCCGTAGTGCAGCACTTGCGGGTCCTCGTGGAATTCCCGACCAATGCCATGACCACAGTATTCACGTACCACTGAATAATTTCGCGATTCCGCATGTTGCTGGATGGTATGGCCAATATCACCAAGACGAATACCGGGCTTGACCATCTCGATACCGAGGTGCATGCATTCATAGGTGGTCTCAACCAGCCGCTTGGCAAGGATGGAGGGTTCACCGACATAGAACATCTTGCTGGTGTCACCATGATATTCATCCTTGATGACAGTAATATCAATGTTGATGATATCCCCATCCTTCAGTTTCTTGTCACTTGGGATACCATGGCAAACCACGTGGTTGACCGAAGTGCAGATGGATTTGGGAAACCCGCGGTAATTTAGTGGCGCCGGTACGGCCTTGAGCTCATTGATGATGTAGTCGTGACAAAGCTGGTCCAGCGCATCTGTCGTGATGCCCGGAGTGACATGAGGTTCAATAAATTGCAGGACTTGTGCGGCAAGCTGCCCTGCAACCCGCATTTTTTCTATTTCTGCGGCGGTTTTGATGGTGACGGTCATGCAATTTCCCGGATATTTGCTGCTAAGCAATTGTTATGCCTAGGCTTATGTGGTATAAAGCGCCCGCAGTTTAACAAACTAACGACACACGCGCACTGAAACCGAGTAATGGGTGCCTGGTCAGCCATGACTGCCGGGTTATTGCAAGGGGTGCGCGGAGGCTTAACCCCAGGAGAATACAAGTATGTCTGATGTCAGCATGAGAGAAATGCTGGAGGCCGGCGTGCATTTTGGCCACCAGTCCCGTTTCTGGAACCCGAAAATGTCCCCCTTTCTGTTCGGGCAGAGAAACAAGATCCACATAATTAATCTGGAAAAAACCCTGCCTCTCTACAACGATGCCGTGAATTTCATTGGCAAGCTCGCTGCGAAGCGCAAGAAGATACTCTTCGTAGGAACCAAGCGCGCTGCCCAGAATATCATCAGGGAAGAAGCCGAGCGTTGTGAGATGCCCTACATTAACCGCCGCTGGCTGGGTGGTTTGCTTACCAATTTCAAGACGGTTAAGCAGTCGATCAATCGCTTGAAGGAACTGGAGGCCCAGCAGGATGACGGTTCTATGGAACGACTGGGCAAGAAAGACCAATTAATCCTGCGCCGAGAACTCGAAAAGCTTGAGCGTACCCTGTCCGGTATCAAGGACATGGGCGGTCTACCGGATGCACTGTTCGTAATTGACGTTGGCTATGAGTACATTGCTGTCAAGGAAGCACGTAAACTGGGAATCCCTGTGGTCGGTGTGGTTGACAGTAACAATAGTCCGGACGGTATTGATTATATTATCCCGGGTAATGATGACGCAATTCGTTCAATACGACTCTATTGCAAGGGCATTGCCGATGCGATTATCGATGGTAGACAGTCGGTGGTGCATATAGCTGCAGGTGAGGGTGATGAGTTTGTTGAACTTGACGAATCCGGCGAACCTGTTGTTAAGGAAACCGAAGAGAAGGCCACGATTTCAAAGATCAAGGTCAAGAAGAAAATTGCCAGCAAAGCACTTAAGGAAACAGCAGGTGTACCAGAAGAAGCAGTGACAACTGAAAAACCTGGCATTGAAGAAAAAGCTGATGCTGGAGAAAAGGACGAACCAGAAAAAAACACCAAGACTGCAGCAACCAAAAAGAAGGTGACCAAGAAAAAAACCACGAAGAAGAAAGTTGCCAAGAAAAAGAAGAAAGTTGCCAAGAAAAAAGCATCTTGAGCTAACGGTCCAACATATATGACAGATTTAATGAGGTAATGTTGAAATGCAAATAACAGCCGGAATGGTAAAAGAACTTCGCGAGCGTACCGGCGCGGGCATGATGGATTGTAAGCAGGCCCTGAAAGATTCCAATGGTGATATTGATGCAGCCATAGAAGCCATGCGCAAATCAGGCATTGCTAAGGCTGCAAAAAAATCAGGGCGTATTGCAGCAGAAGGTAATATTGTCATCAAACAGGATGCAGATAGTAATACGGTAATTCTTGAAGTAAATTCCGAAACCGATTTCGTAGCCAAGGATGAAAATTTTGTATCGTTCTGTGATTCTGTAGCCGAAATTATCCTGGCAGAAAAACCGGAAGACATCGAGGCATTAAATAACACTAAACTGTCCTCTGGCATATCCGTTGAGGAAACAAGACAACATTTGGTAGCGAAGATTGGTGAAAACATCAATGTCAGACGTTTTGTCCTGCATAAGGCTGAGGGAGACTCGCTGGGCATTTATCTGCATGGTACACGTATCGGGGTTGTGGTGGATATGACGGGTGGTAGTGAGGATCTTGCCCGTGATATTGCCATGCATGTTGCCGGGCATCAGCCCCCACCGGTTTGTGTTTCTGATGATCAAATTTCGGCAGAGACCCTAGATAAAGAGAAGGAAATTTTTGTGGCCCAGGCCCGCGAAAGCGGTAAACCGGACGATATCATTGAGAAAATGGTGAGCGGTCGTATGGCAAAATTCAAAAAAGAAATTACCTTGCTTGGCCAGCCTTTTGTCAAGGATCCCGATATAACGGTTGAAAAGCTACTTACATCTGCTGATGCCAGCGTCAACTGGTTTATACGCTATGAAGTTGGCGAAGGTTTGGAAAAGCGCAGCGATAATTTTGCCGAAGAAGTCATGGCCCAGGCCAAGGGAGAATAAAAACCTTGTCCAGCCCGTCAACAAAGATTAAATACCGGCGGGTTCTTCTAAAACTCAGCGGTGAAGCATTGATGGGTGACGGTGCTTACGGTATTGACCCCGCGGTTATCCGACGTATAGCGGGTGAAATCCTCGAGTTGCGCAAGGCCAGTGTCGAAGTGGCTATTGTGATAGGCGGCGGTAATATTTTCAGGGGGGCAGGTTTGTCAGCGGCGGGCATTGACCGGGTGACCGCAGACCATATGGGTATGCTGGCCACTATCATGAACGCGCTGGCCATGCAGGATGCCCTTGAGCAACTGGGCCTGCATGTCCGTGTGATGTCTGCAATCAAGATCAACCAGATTTGCGAGGACTATATCCGTCGTCGCGCCATCCGGCACCTCGAAAAGGGGCGCATTATTATATTTGCAGCCGGGACCGGCAACCCGTTTTTTACCACTGATTCTGCCGCCAGTCTCAGGGCGATTGAAATTGCTGCTGATCTGCTTATCAAGGCTACCAAGGTTGATGGCGTCTATTCAGATGATCCGGTTAAAAATAAATCCGCAAAACGTTACGCCAAGTTGAACTATGATGAAGTAATAGAACAGAAACTTGATGTGATGGACGCAACTGCTGTGGTGCTCTGCAGGGAAAACAATATGCCCTTGCGGGTACTGGATATGACCCATCCTGGTTCGCTGATGCGGGCGGTTTGTGGTGAAGATGAAGGAACACTGGTTGCTGCCAACGAATAGAGAGAAGAGTCATGATAGAAGACATTATCAAAGATGCTGATAGTCGTATGATCAAAAGCGTAGACGCAATGAAAGTGGAAATGAGCAAGGTCAGAACGGGACGGGCAAATGCAAATTTGCTGGACCACGTTACCGTTGATTATTACGGTAGTGAAGTCCCGATTAGCCAGGTCGGAAATATCAGTGCACAAGATGCCAGGACACTGGTTATAAGTGTCTGGGATAAAAGCGCAATTGCAAGCGTCGAGAAAGCCATAATGCACTCAGATCTGGGCCTGAATCCACAAACAGCAGGGGAAGTCATTCGTGTGCCATTGCCACCGTTGACAGAAGAACGACGAAAGGAACTTATCAAGGTCGTGCGTGCAGAGGCAGAAAAAGCCAAAGTTGCTGTCCGAAATATCAGGCGTGATGCCAATCAATCTTTCAAGGATCTGATTAAGGAGAAGAGTATTTCAGAAGATGATGAGCGTCGTGCCGAAGAGAGAATACAAAAAATCACTGACAATCATGTCACGGAAATTGACAATCTTCTTGAAGCCAAGGAAAAAGAGATGATGGAAATCTGATTCCAGGTTATTCATTTCCCGGTTGCATAATAAATGTCAAACATCCCTCATGAAAATCAACCCGGGCATGTTGTTATTATCATGGACGGTAACGGGCGCTGGGCAAAACGACGGGGGCTTCCACGCATAGCAGGCCATAAGGCAGGCATTGACTCTCTAAGAAAAATCCTCCAACAGTGTGTCAGGAGAGAAATCCCGGCCCTGACAGTTTATGCATTCAGCAGCGAAAACTGGAAGCGTCCAGAAAATGAAGTCAATCTGTTGTTAAAACTCTTTATCAGTTCTCTGGAAAAGGAAATCAGGAATTTGCATGATAATAATGTCAAGCTGAGATTCATTGGCGACTGCAGTGCCTTTCCGGAGTCTTTACAAAATTCGATTTCATCTGCCCATGAATTGACGCGGAATAATACCGGTCTGAAGTTTAATGTGGCTATCAATTATGGTGGCCGTTGGGATATAACCGAGGCTGTCAGGAAGATAGCGATAGATATCTATACGGGGAAAATGAGCATTGATGATATCAGCGAAGAAACTCTCGACTCCAGAATTTGCTTGTCTGAGCTGCCCTCACCGGATCTATTTATTCGCACTGGTGGTGAAATGCGTGTGAGTAATTTTTTGCTTTGGCAAATTGCCTACACTGAATTGTATTTTTGTGACTCACTGTGGCCGGACTTTGACGAAACAGAATTTGAAAAAGCGTTACGCTGGTACGCAGGCAGAGAGAGACGCTTCGGAAGTATAAGTGAACAGGTGAATCATGCTGGTCGGAATTGAAAAACGGATTATTACCTCTTTACTACTCGGGCTGATAGTTGTCGGCACAATTATTACCGGCTCAAGCCAACTATTTACATTATTAATGCTGACATTTGTTGCAATTGCTGCCTGGGAATGGCTTGGATTAAGCCAATTGCACCCGAAAAACCCTGTAATCACATACTTGGCATGCCTTTCCGCCTTGATCTGTGTCTACTATATTCTTGATGCGCTTAAGCAACCATTATTAATTGCAATTGCTGCCGTATTAATCTGGAGCCTGGCTTTTGCCGTAATTCTGGCATACCAACACGGGAAAGCATTTTCTATTACAAAAACATTTAAGCTCGTCATCGGCCTGGTCATGCTAGCCATTGCCTGGAACAGTCTTACAATGTTATATAAGTCTAATAATGGTAGTGAATTGGTTCTTATGCTGTTTATCCTGATATGGACGGTTGACAGCAGTGCCTATTTTATAGGCACATATTTTGGAAAACACCGTCTTTCGAGTCGTGTCAGCCCAGCCAAAAGCTGGGAAGGTTTTCTGGGAAGCCTGTTGGCCAGCGTTTTGCTGGCAGTTACTTATTCTGTTTACGCCAGTATCGATAAAATCAGTTATCAGATTACTTTGATTGTCATATTTCTCGTCACTGCTGCATTTTCTGTAATTGGTGATCTTTTTATCAGCGTTATGAAACGCGATGCCCACATGAAAGACACCGGTTCAATCCTGCCTGGACATGGTGGCATACTGGACAGGTTAGACAGTCTGATTGCAGCAGCCCCGGTGTATGCCGGGAGTTTCTTTCTTATTGGAGACAGATATTGAAAGGCATCACCATCCTTGGTTCAACCGGTAGTATCGGCCTGAGTACACTGGATGTGTTGACTCGGCACCAGGATAAATTCAGGGTTGTGGCGCTCACTGCCAATTCCAATGTCGAAGCACTGATTAAACAATGTAAGCAGTGGCAACCTGAGTATGCCGTAATGGCAAATACAGAACATGCTGAGATGCTCAGCAAACATTTACAAAAAAACGCACCGGATACAACCGTTTTGGCCGGGGAAGAAGGTCTGGAAAAGGTTTCACAGCTTGAGGAAGTCGACTATGTGATGGCTGCGATAGTCGGAGCTGCCGGCTTGTTGCCGACACTGGCGGCTGCCAGAGCAGGCAAGCGGGTATTGTTGGCCAATAAGGAAGCATTAGTGATGTCAGGGCAGTTATTTATTGACGCAATTCGGGAAAACAATGCTGAATTATTGCCAATCGACAGTGAACATAATGCCATTTTCCAGTGTCTGCCTCATGATGTTTCAGCAGGACTGGCATCCAGTGGTGTCACCCGGATCCTGTTGACGGCGTCCGGAGGCCCATTCAGGACAACTTCCCTGGAGGAGCTGGAACATATGACCCCGGACCAGGCGTGTGCCCACCCTAACTGGTCCATGGGCCGCAAGATTTCTGTTGATTCTGCGACAATGATGAATAAAGGACTGGAAGTTATCGAGGCTTGCTGGTTGTTTAATACTTCAGCGGATCAGATACAGGTGGTAATTCATCCCCAGAGTGTCATTCACTCACTGGTCCAGTATGCCGATGGATCCGTGTTGGCACAGTTAGGTAATCCGGACATGCGTACCCCGATAGCACATGCCCTGGCCTGGCCAGATAGATTTGATGCCGGCGTTGAACCTCTGGATCTGTTTAAAGTTGCACACCTGGATTTTGAATCACCGGACTATAATCGTTTTCCTTGTCTGCGTCTGGCCAAGCAAGCCGTCAGTCTGGGGGGTACGAGTACGGCGGTTCTTAATGCTGCCAATGAGGTCGCGGTTGAGAGTTTCCTTAATAATGAAATCCGGTTTACGGACATTGCCCGGGTTGTGGAATATGCCCTTGAGAATATTGATGGACATGATCCCAGCACCCTCGACATCATATTGAAAGATGACGCCGAGACACGCGATATATCGAGACAGTATATAAGGAGACTGGCCGCCTAATGGATATTCTGCAGCATATTCTGGCATTTATCTTTGCCCTGGGAGTATTGATTACCTTCCACGAATTCGGGCATTTTTGGGTCGCCAGGAAATTCGATGTCAAGATACTGAGGTTTTCCATCGGTTTCGGTAAACCGATCTGGAAAAAGTATATTGGTGAAGATAATACGGAACTGGTTATCGCCACGTTGCCACTAGGCGGTTATGTGAAAATGCTGGATGAAAGAGAAGGCCCTGTTCAGGCCAATGAACAGCACCGCGCCTTCAACAGGAAACCCTTGTCCCAACGGACTGCTATTGTTGCAGCCGGGCCTTTATTTAATTTCCTGTTTGCTATTCTGGCGTACTGGTTGATGTATATGGTGGGATTAAATGGTCTGCAGCCACTAGTTGGCGAAGTTGCGCAGGCATCCATAGCCCAGGATGCAGGAATACAGGCTGGCGACAAGATTATTGCCGTGGATACAAAAGAAACGGCCACCTGGACGATGGTCGTGGATAATCTTATTGGTCATGTGGTTGCAGGAAATAAGGTCAGGTTGACGTTATCACAGGACACACGTGGTGAGCGGGATGTTTATCTCGATCTCCAGGAAATATCCATCGATGATCTTGCGAAGAGCGGACTACTCGAACGACTCGGAATTACTCCGAAACAGTTTATAGTTCCAGCCGTAATTGGTGAGGTTCATGCTGGTCTTCCGGCTGACAGGGCCGGATTGAAACCTGGCGATCGGATCCAGCAGGTCAATGGAGAGCCGATTGATGGTTGGCGGGAGTGGGTTGAAATTATAAGAGAAAACCCGGAACAGATTCTGAACATCGAAATCCAGCGTAATGGCAATATTAAAACCATACAACTTCGTCCGGAAAGCAAAACAACAGAAAGTGGCAACGTCATAGGTTTTATTGGTGCAGCCAATGAGCCGCCGGATCTCCTGTTTGCCAAAGAAGCCTATGGTCCTGTCGCAGCGTTCACCAAAGCCATTCAGAGAACACTGGATATGTCATGGTTAACCCTGCGGTTGTTGGGTAAAATGCTGACGGGGGAAGCATCATATAAGAACCTGAGTGGGCCAATCAGTATCGCCCAGTATGCAGGGGACTCTGCAAAAAGCGGTCTGGCCGCATTCCTCTGGTTTCTTGCCATCGTCAGTATCAGTCTGGGAGTTTTGAATTTATTGCCCATACCACTGCTGGATGGCGGACATTTGCTTTACTACCTGATTGAATTTCTGACGCGCAAGCCGGTATCTGAATCGGTTCAATTACTGGGCCAGCAAATCGGGCTTTTTATCCTGCTTGCATTGATGATACTGGTTTTTTATAACGATATAGTCCGTATTACAGGATAACTTTGCCATACAAGAACAATTATAAGCATGTCAAGAATTCTCGGATATTGTCTCTGTTCCTTAGTCATACTATTAATAAGTATTCCAGTTGACGCCGCGGAGGAATTTGTAATTGAAGATATTCGGGTGGAAGGCTTGCAGCGGCTCACACCTGGTACCGTATTTAATTATCTTCCCATGAAAGTCGGTGATACCTTTAATGATGCCCGTTCAGCCGAAGCAGTACGTGCATTATTCAGGACTGGCTTCTTTAACGACGTAAGACTTGAAAGAGAAGGTAATGTCCTGGTATTTATCATTGAAGAACGGCCCACAATTTCATCGATCACGATAACAGGAAACGAGGACGTTCAGTCAGAAGATCTGATCGACGCCTTGCGTCAGATCGGTGTTGCGGAAGGACGTATACTCAATCAGTCACAGCTTGACAAACTTGAGCTGGAACTCAGGCGTCAATATTTCTCCCTGGGCAAATACGCCGTCAAAATCAATACTATAATAACACCGCTGGAAAATAACCGCGTGGATATAACAATTGAAGTATCCGAAGGCCTGGCCGCCAAGATACAGAGAATCAATATTGTCGGTAATGAGTCATTTGATGACGATGAATTGCTGGATGAATTCCAGTTATCTACAACTACCATGTTTTCTTTCTTTACGAAAAATGATCAATATTCCAGGGAAAAATTATCTGCAGATCTGGAATCTTTACGCTCTTTTTATCTGGACAGGGGATATATCAATATGTCAATTGATTCCACCCAGGTATCTATCACTCCGGATAACAAGAATATCTACATCACCATTAATATTACCGAAGATGTGCAGTACACGGTGGCGGATGTAAAGCTTGC
>JBFFIE010000010.1:0-49663 GCA_041556555.1 Gammaproteobacteria bacterium | reverse complement strand
GGCTATCATACTGATATGCAGGGCCGCCGTGCAGGAATTCACTGCAGCGACATGTGTATTATCCACCAGTTTGTAAGCTGCAAAATCCTTTTCAAATTGTGCCACCCGGGGACCGGTGCCAAGCCAACCTGAACGCAGGCAGGATACCACTTCATTAATCTCGTCTTCCCCGATTGCCGGTGAACCGAAAACAAGAAAATTATCACGTACCGGTTTCAGGTGATTTTTATTGCCCATTAATGTGGAAGGATCCGGTTATCGTTTTCCAGTAGGATCTTGCTGGCCTCGAACAGGGATTCGAAAGTTCCTGCATCTGTCCATCGGCCATGACAAATACTGTATTCAAGCAGGCTTTTTTGTATGTAAAAATTATTGACAGTAGTTATTTCCAGTTCACCGCGCTCGGAAATTTCTGTATTCCTTATTATATCGAATACTTCAGGCCCATAAAAATACAGGCCAACAACTGCAAAGGATGATTTGGGGTTAGCAGGTTTTTCCTCAATATCCAGAATGTGTTTCTCATCCATCGCAGCCACACCGTAACGTTCCGGATCCCCGACTTCCTTTATCAGTACTCTCGCTCCTTCTTCTTGATTTCGAAATGCTGTTACATAAGGCTCAATACTGTATTCAAAAATATTATCTCCAAGCATAACGCAGATCCGATCACTCCCTGCATAGTCTTCTGCAAGCGCCAGTGCATGTGCTATGCCACCAGCTTCTTCCTGTACCTTGTATGTGAGTTTACAGTCAAAATCCTCGCCACTGCCCAGACACTGGACGACATCGCCCATATGATCGGTACTGGTTATGGTAAGTATGTCGTGTATTCCGGCGCTGACCATTTGCCTTATCGGGTGATAAAGCATGGGCTCTCTTCCGACAGGGAGTAAATGTTTGTTGGTAGCCTTTGTCAGGGGGTAAAGACGGGAACCTAACCCGCCAGCAAGTATAATACCTTTCATGGTCAGATTAATCCCAGCCTTTCACCACTGTAGGTATTTTCCATGACCTTCTCACACCAGTCAAAATTATCCAGATACCATTTAACGGTATTTTTTAAAGCCTGTTCAAAACCATGTGAGGGAGACCAGCCCAGTGATTTATTAATATAGCTGATATCCATGGCGTAACGTTGATCATGCCCGGGTCGATCCGGAACATATTCAATGAGTTTACTATGAGGAATGAATTCCGATCCGGGCAATAATTCATCCAGGACTTTGCAAAGGATATCGACCACTTCATTATTTGATAGCTCGCAATCTCCACCAATGTTGTAACATTCACCCGCTTTGCCTTGCTCCAGTATTTGATGAAGTGCGGTTACGTGATCACTTACATATAACCAGTCTCGCACATTGGTTCCATCCCCATAGACTGGTAATGCCTCACCTTTGACAGCTTTTATGATCATCAGTGGTATCAGTTTTTCAGGAAACTGGTAAGGCCCGTAATTGTTGGAACAATTGCTAATCAGTACGGGCAGACCGTAGGTGTGATGCCAGGCTCTTGCCAGATGGTCAGAGCCAGCTTTAGTGGCTGAGTAAGGGGAATTGGGCCGATAGGGGTCGTCTTCACGGAAGGCGGGTGCTCCGGAATCAAGAGAACCATAGACCTCATCCGTTGATACATGTAAAAACCTGAAGGACTGCTTTTTATCTTCAGGCAGTGTAAGCCAGTAGTTTCTCGTATTTTCCAGTAATTGATAGGTACCAAAAATATTACTTTGTATAAAAGAGCTCGGTTGCTGGATCGATCGGTCCACATGCGACTCTGCCGCAAGATGCATGACCGCATCAGGCAAAAATTCCATCATGATTTCCTGCATCTTCTGGCCATTACAGATATCTGTTGGTGAAAACCTGTAAGCATTACCAGCAGTTTCTTCAAGGTCCTTGTTGGTGTAACCGCTGCCCGGGAACACCAGTTTATCGACATTAAAAACCGTAATGCCGGGCATGGACAGCAAATAGCGGACCAGATTTGTTCCGATAAAGCCTGAACCACCTGTAACCAAGATTTTCAAATCGATATTCCTAATTGCTATTTAGATTTGAAAGTGCCGTTTTAATCTTCCTGCTCAACTCGTCAAGCAAGAAAGGATTGCCAGCGATAATATTACCTGATTCAAGGATGTCTTTGGCACCTCCCATGGTAGTGATCATCCCACCCGCTTCCTGAATAAGTAATGCACCGGCAGCGATGTCCCATGGCTTGAGGCCGAATTCCCAGAAGCCGTCCAGCCTACCACAGGCCACATAGGCCAGGTCCAACGCCGCTGCACCCGCACGTCTAACGCCAGCTGTGAGAGGAAACAGGATGCGGAAAGTATTTATGTACTGTTCAATCCTTTCATTCTCCCTGAAGGGAAAGCCAGTCCCGAGCAGGGAGCCATCCAGATGCCTGCGTTTACTGACCCGTATTTTCCGTTCATTGAGCTGGGCACCGGAGCCGCGGCTAGCAGTAAAGAGTTCCTGGCGTAGTGGATCATAAATAACGGCCTGATCAAGCACATTTTTGTGACGCAGGGCAATGGATACCGCGAATTGGGGGAAACCATGCAGGAAATTGGTGGTTCCATCCAGTGGGTCTATCACCCATTCATACTCACTTTCACCTTGACTGCCACTTTCCTCTGCCAGGATGGCATGTTTCGGATACGCCTTGAGGATGGTGTCTATGATCACGGCCTCGGCGTTCCTGTCGACTTCAGTCACAAAATCATTGCGGCTCTTTTCATTGACCGGTAAATCATGGACATAATCCATTTGCCTTATAATGACATTGCCGGCACTACGGGCCGCACGAATGGCAATGTTGAGCATCGGATGCATGATGTTCCCCTTGGATAAATCGTATATTGTAATGCAAGATCGACAGATTATGTGTATTAAAACATGTCGTACTTGAAACTTTCAGGCAAATTATCTCAATGCTGGAAAATATTTCTGACAAAATTCGTATCGTCATGGTTGAAACCAGTCATCCCGGTAACATCGGTGCGGCTGCGCGTGCTATGAAAACCATGTGTCAGCAACAACTTTATCTGGTCCGTCCCAAGATATTCCCTTCAGGTGAAGTGACGGCACGTGCAGCCGGGGCTGATGATATTCTGTCCACGGCGGTCGTTTGTGAAACATTGCAAGAGGCGGTACATGACTGCGGGCTGATCATAGCTACAACCGCAAGAATGCGCCGCATACCCTGGCCAGTCTACTCCTCCCGAGAATGTGCTGAACAAATCATAAACTCAGTGTCGTCAAACCGGGTTGCAATCGTATTCGGTCGTGAAAGCTCCGGTTTGAATAATGATGAAATAGAACTCTGCAATGCAGTGTTGCAGATACCAACCAATCCCGGTTTCAGCTCGCTTAATATTGCCTCCGCAATACAAATCATCTGTTACGAAATTTTGATGGCTTCAGGCCAGTATCAACCTGAGGAGGCTGATGAAGGAGTACCATTAGCAACCGCGGATGAATTGGCACAGTTTTATGAGCATTTTGAAGCCAGCATGACTGATATAGGTTTTTATGATCCGAAGAAACCCAGACAACTGCTGCGCAGATTAAAACGCCTCTTTAACCGTGCCTTGCTTGATCAGAATGAAATAAACATTTTGCGCGGCATGTTGACCAAAATTGAAGAAGCTACGGGTAAAAAAAAGAAATAGTTACAGCGGAGCAAAGCGGACAGTTGATCGGTCGCCTGTACTTTCAGCCAGATGACCTAACAACCATGCTGTTTCACCCGATTGTGTCAGCTGTTTGATGGCGTCCATTTTCTGCTCATCCGCAACACAGATCACCATTCCTACACCGCAGTTAAATGTTCGGTACATCTCGCTGAGAGCCACATTGCCATGCTCCTGTAACCAGGTGAATATCGGCGGGAGCGACCAGGTCTGTGGATCTATCACGGCGTCGATGTTTGCAGGTAATACCCGTGGAATGTTTTCTACCAAACCGCCACCGGTTATATGGGCAAGTGCACGGACATCAATACTCTCTATCAATTTTAACAACGGCTTCACATAGATCCGGGTGGGTGATAACAGCAATTCACCAATAGGCTTTCCGGCGACCACATGATCATATTGAGTGTCGCTATCCTTGAGGATCTTTCGTATCAGGGAATAGCCATTGGAGTGCGGCCCGCTGGAAGCGATAGCAATCAGGGCGTCACCAATTAGCGCCCGGCTACCGTCAATAATCTGCTCACGTTCAACTGCACCAACACAAAATCCGGCGAGGTCATAATCCCCGGGCTGATACATGCCGGGCATCTCGGCAGTTTCTCCTCCTATCAGGGCACATCCGGCCCGTTGGCAACCTTCGGCTATACCCTCGATGACCCGGGCAGCGACATCCACATCCAGTGTTGAGGTGGCAAAATAATCCAGAAAGAAAAGGGGTTGGGCACCCTGTACCAACAGGTCGTTGGCACACATCGCAACCAAGTCGATACCGATGGTATCGTGGATATCCATCTCGATGGCCAACTTGATCTTGGTACCGACGCCATCAGTACCGGAAACCAGAACCGGATCTTGATAACCCAGGGGAGCCAGATCAAACAATGCGCCGAATCCCCCGAGGTTACCCATGACTCCATGGTTATGGGTCGCAGAAGCTGCAGCTTTGATCCGCTCTACCAACCGATTGCCTCGTTCAATGCTGACGCCGGCATCTTCATAGCTGGTATTCTTGTCCCGATTGCTGGTCATGGGGCTGCATAGTAGAGGGAAGCCGCACTTGCCGCAATCCTTGACTTGTCTGTCACTCTTGCATAGCTTGCGATACATGCTAGCCAGATTTACTTTATTGATAACCCTGTTGGCCCTGCCGTTGTCATCCCTGCAAGCCGCTGCCGTGACTGGTTTATACGAGGCAGAGGTGCCGGTCGCCGATCAGTCACAGGAAAGTTACCAGGATGGTTTGACCCGGGCTTTGAAAGCTGTCCTGGTCAAACTGACCGGGGAGCGTGATGTACAGGGCAGACAGGTGACAGCCTACTTGCTCGATAACCCGCAGTTGTATGTGCAGCAATACAAATATCGAAACAAGGCAAAACAGAAAGCGGATCAACTGACGCTGGAAAAAGAATTGTTTCTTTGGGTACAGTTTAATGAACCGGCGCTTAAAAATGTTTTCAGGGACTACCAGGTTCCCCTGTGGGGTAATGTCAGGCCAAACACCCTCGTCTGGGTCCTTGTAGAGGAAAATGGCGAGCGTCGCTATGTCACACTCGAGGAAGAGGAAGCTTATACCAGTGTCTTTGAAAATTCTGCGCAGAAACGTGGTATTACATTGAGCTATCCATTACTGGACGAGGAAGACCGGGTAATGGTTGAAAAGGCAGATATCTGGGGTGGTTTTTCCGAACCAGTTAAACGGGCATCACAACGCTATTCACCCAATGCAATTCTCATGGGCAGCGTCTACCAGATTTCAGCGCGGATGTGGGAGGCGCGGTGGATGGCCATCGTTGATGACCGGCCCATCAGCTGGACTCAATCAGCAGAAAACCCTGAACTGGTACTGGCCGAAGGGATAGATAAGCTTGCGGATATTCTGGCGGATCGTTATGTGCAGGCAACGGGCGGCTTACAAGACACGAGGATCGAGGTTACGGTAGATAATGTGTACAAATATGATGAACATGCCCGGGTCCTGAAATATTTCCGCTCACTGAGTAATGTCAGTGATGTCAATATCAAGTCGCTGAAGACGGGCAGTGTGACTTTTAGTATCAATACTGCCGGTAGTGATGAGGAGGGATTAAGACAAACCATACAGCTGGGGAATACCCTGGAACCGGTGGCTGGCAATACCAACCATTATCGTTTGATTCGTTAATCAGCAATGAATGAAACACAAAAATGGTGGGTACTGGGTCTTACGATCTTTACCGGCTGGTTGCTGTATCTTCTTGCACCTGTCCTGACACCTTTTGTTATTGCCGCCCTGCTTGCTTACCTGGGTGATCCGCTGGCCGACAGGCTGGAGAGCATGAAGCTTTCCCGGACCATGGCCGTAGTAATTGTATTTTTTATAATGATATTGATAGGCCTGTTGTCCCTGTTTTTCCTGATTCCCCTGATCGAAAGGCAATTACTTGGATTTATAGACAGTGTTCCCGGATTGATTAACACGATTCAAACGAAATTTATTCCTAAGCTTGCGGATATTTTTGGTTTCGATCCGGAAGCAATAAACCTGGATTCCCTGAAACAGGCTGTGGCTTCCAACTGGCAGGATGTTGGCAGTGTTGCCGGCAAGGTCATGATGAAAATCTCCGAATCAGGTCAGGCGATCGTAACTTGGTTTGCCTATCTGTTGTTGATACCCGTGGTTACTTTCTATCTCTTGCGGGACTGGGACCATCTGATTGCCAGTTTCAGGGATCTGATCCCACGTAAGCAGGTCGGTTTTATCAGCCAGCTGGCACATGAATGTGACCAGGTCCTGTCAGAATTCATGCGTGGGCAGTTACTGGTTATGCTGGCGCTCAGTATCATTTATTCTATCGGCCTCTGGATTGCGGGGCTTGAGTTTGCATTATTAATCGGCATGTTGGCCGGGCTGGTCAGTTTTGTGCCTTATCTCGGTGTTCTGGTTGGCAGCATCGCCGCAGTTATCGCTGCATTAATCCAGTTTAATGATGTATGGCATCTGGTTTATGTCGGCCTCGTATTCGGTGTGGGCCAGGCCCTGGAAGGCATGGTGCTGTCCCCGTTACTGGTTGGGGACCGTATCGGTTTGCACCCGGTTGCCGTTATCTTTGCTGTCATGGCCGGTGGCCAGTTATTCGGTTTCTTCGGGGTGTTGCTGGCCCTGCCAGTTGCTGCGCTGATTGTGGTTATGCTGCGTCACATGCATGAATTCTATATCAAGAGTGGTATGTACCAGCCATGACCAAACGGCTGGTCACCGGGCAGGGCCAACTGACCTTGCCTTTGGCCATCCGGGAAAAACCCGGTTTCGATCAATTTATCATCGGTGACAATATCGAGACCGTGCAGTTGTTAAAACTGATTGCCGGGGGTATCAAGCATACCCGGCTTTTTCTCTGGGGCAGCCACGGTTGTGGTGTCAGTCATCTCCTCCAGGCAAGTTGTATATTGGCGGATGAAAAGGATCGGGCAGTCGCTTACATTCCCCTTGGTGATTATCAACAACTGGATCCGGTCATGTTCGAGGACCTGGACAGGATGGTGATGGTCTGCATTGATGATATTGATGCCATTGCCGGGGAATTGGAGTGGGAAACAGCGCTGTTCCATCTCTACAACAGCCTGCGCGAAAAAGATATCAGCTTATTGATGACTGCCCACAGCAACCCTCGCAATCTTGATTTCAAGCTGCCTGATCTCAAATCCCGCATGGTGTGGGATCTGGTTTATCATCTGAAGCCACTTGCGGATACAGACAAGATCGAGGCTCTGCAGAGAAGGGCCCATGCCAGAGGCTTTAGCTTGCCCAGGGAAGTGGCGGAGTTTCTCGTCAACCGTGTCCAACGGGACATGCCAAGTCTTATACAACTTCTCGACCAGCTGGAGCAGGCGACATTAACCGCGCAGCGCAAGCTGACGATACCGTTTGCCAGGAGCTTTCTGGAAAACAGGTAGAGCAGTTACAGTCAGGCGGTTAAGAGATTATTGTTTCAGTTTCTGTGCGGTCTCCGCCAAGCGTTTGCCGAGGGCCAGGCAGATTTGTTTTTCTTCCTGGGTCAGCGCCCGGTCATTGTTACTGCCCGCTGTGTGACTGGGGCCGTAGGGAGTGCCACCGGATGTGGTAGTGGCCAGTTCCGGTACTTGGTAAGGGACTCCAAGAAGGATCATGCCATGGTGCAGGAGTGGCAACATCATGCTCAACAGTGTTGATTCCTGGCCACCGTGCATGCTGCCCGTGGAAGTAAAAACAGCGGCCGGCTTACCGGTGAGCTTCCCGGACAACCAGAGATCACCAGTGCCATCAAGAAAATATTTCAGGGGCGCAGCCATATTCCCGAACCGGGTCGGGCTGCCCAGTGCCAGGCCGTCACAATCTATCAGGTCATCCGCGCTAGCATAAGGTGGTCCGGTGTCGGGGATACTGTCCTCGGTATTTTCACAGACGGTGGAAACCGGGGGTACGGTCCGTAGCCGGGCCGTACAACCGGCAACCGACTCGACTCCCTGACAGACAGCCTCAGCCATACTGGCTACATTGCCATAGCGGCTGTAATAAAGCACCAGCAGTTCGGCCATATCAGAGTATCTCCAGTACGCTTTCCGGCGGGCGGCCAATGGCGGCCTTACCGTTAGCCAGCACTATCGGCCGTTCAATCAGGATGGGATACTCGATCATGGCAGCAATCAGTTGCTCCCGGGACAGGCCTTGATCATCAAGCCCCGCTTCCTTGTAGGCCGATTCTTTTGTTCGCATAAGTTCCCGTGGCTCCATGTCGAGCATCTTGAGTATCTCTTGCAAACGGACTTTGGATGGCGGGGTTTTCAGGTATTCAATGATCTCGGGTTCTATGCCCTTCTCCTGTAACAGGGCCAGGGTTTGCCTGGATTTTGAACATCTCGGATTGTGGTATATCGTAACTGTCATGGTCTGTCCTGTGGGCATTTAAAGTATCATTCTAACGGCAGCCGCGGCATTCTGAAAACCTGTTGATGAAGACCGGCATGACAAATACAACATCTGAGAAAATAAACAAGCAAATGCACCGGCTTATGCGCCGAGCACATACGGCTTCACTCTGGCTTTATTATTTTATACGTTTTGTGATGCGTCAGTATGTTACACGCCGCGGACTGCAAACAGCATCATCGCTTGCCTATACAACACTGCTGTCCATCGTCCCGCTCATTGGTGTGATGTTCAGTTTTTTTGGCAACCTTTCAGTCTTCCGTGAATTGAGTGAGGGTGTCCAGGAATTCGTCTTTGGAAATTTTGTTCCAGCCTTTGGAGAAACCATTAAGGAATACCTCATCGGTTTTTCTGTCAAGGCATCTCAATTAACGGCCACCGGAATTGCCGTGCTGATAATCATCGCCTTGTTGATGCTGTCTACGATTGAGAGTGCGATGAACCATATCTGGAATGTTACTACACGGCGCAGTACGGTCGCGCGGTTTTTAGTGTACTGGGCCATATTGACACTCGGGCCGGTACTGTTAGGTATCGGTATGTATTCAACTTCCTATATTCTCGCGCTGCCGCTGGTATCTTCCATGGATGAAACACTCAGTCTCAAGTCACGTCTCCTGGCGCTGATGCCGTTTTTTACCAGCACACTCGCCTTCAGCCTGCTCTACGTTATTGTTCCAAATTGTGAAGTGAGAAAACGTGATGCTTTTATCGGGGCAGTAGTTGCAGCCCTGTTATTCGAATTGGCGAAATATACATTTGGTGTGTACGTGCGCGCCGTTCCGACTTACCAGATGATCTATGGAGCGATTGCAGTTATACCCATGTTCCTGATCTGGATATATGTCTCCTGGCTGGTCGTCCTGCTCGGCTCACAGATTGCCTGGTGTCTCTCGGTGTTCAGGCTGGAGGACGCCATCAGGAAACGCGGACGTTATGACTGGTCATTTCTTGATGCCTATCAGATTCTGGCAGTTTTATGGGAAGCTCAAATTACGGGTGATCAGTTAAATGCCTTCCAGATACGTAAGCAAGGCGTGAAAATACCGCACCTATTGATCACCCAGGTGCTGGAGATACTCAATACTGAAAACTGGGTGTACCGAACCGGTTCCGGAAAATGGATGCTGGCACGTGATATCAATGAACTGACATTACTGGATCTGCATCGTATCCTGCCGCGGAAATTACCCGAGCGCATCAAGGACGACTCCAATCCATGGCAGCATGCGGTCAAGACGGTGATCGATACCCATCAGGGTAATATTGAGGAATGCATGTCCGTAAAACTCGGTACCCTGTTTAGACAATCTTCCAGTAATAAATGAAAAAAACCTGTCACTACCTTGTATCAGGTCGCGTTCAAGGAGTGTGTTTCCGCATGGACACGGAACAACAGGCACACATGCTCGGTGTTACAGGATGGGTGCGTAATCTACCGGATGGACGCGTCGAGGTTATGGCCACAGCCAGTGAAAACACCCTGAATCAGTTTAAGCAATGGTTAAAACGGGGCCCGGAGATGGCGAAGGTGCTGGATCTGACCGAGGAGGAAGTCGATCTGAAAGACTTTGATGGATTCAGTGTTCGTTAGTGGCAGGCTTCAAGACGAACAGGAACTCGGGAGGTTTATCCGGCATGCGTAATGAACGGGTTGGTGTTTTCGGGCTTGGTATCATGGGTGAGGCATTGGCTGCCAACTTACAAACTGATAGTAGGCTTGTTGTCAGCTGGAACCGGAGTCGAAAGGAATCCACACCCTGTTTTGAACACGATATCATCAAGGCCACGGAAAAGTCGGACATCTTGTTGATCACTGTCAGCGACGCCGCCGCTGTCTCTGACGTGCTGAAGGCAATGGCACCTGCTCTGGGCAAGGATAAGATCGTAGTCAATTGTGCCACGGTTAGCCCTGATGAAAACCTGGCCCTGTCCCGGCGTGCAACAGCTACCGGAGCGGCATTCTGCGAGGCCTTGATGGGTGGCAGCAAATTGGCCGCGGTGAACCGCAAGCTCCCATTTTACCTGGGCGGTGAGAAGGACATTATTGACCGGGTTTTGCCGGTTCTGGAACCGCTTTCCTCGGTCTGCCTGCACGTGGGAGATATTGGTACGGCGAGTGTCGCCAAGCTGGCGATGAACCTGAACCTAGCCATGCAACTGGAGGCACTCTGCGAGAGTTATGCCTATGCCCGCACCAACGGTCTAACTGATGACCAGTACTTTAATGTGTTCCGTAATAACACTGGCTGGAATTACCTGTGCGAATACAAGGAACCAAAACTGCGGTCCCGTGATTATGCCCCGCAGTTTTCTGTCAGGAACATGCTCAAAGACATCAGGCTGGCCCTGCAGACGGACCATACTGTAAACGGCCTGAAATTGCTCAGGGAAACTGAGGCCATCTATTCCCGGGGTGAGTCACAGGGACTGGGCGATGAGGACATGATCGCACTGTTCAAGCTGATTCAGCCTGATTGAAACCATTTTTACTATAAATAAATCCGGCATTTTTGTTGGAAGGAGAAGCACCATGATCCCTTGGGAAATAAAGGCAAGAGAATTTGCCAACTGCAATTGTTCCTATGGCTGTCCCTGCCAGTTCAGTGCATTGCCAACCCATGGTAACTGCGAAGCGGTCGTCGGCATGGAAATTGACGAGGGTCACCATGGCGAGACGGACCTGGCCGGTGTGCGCTTTGCCTGCATTCTGCAGTGGCCGGGTGCCGTGCATGAAGGACGTGGAAAATGTCAGCCGATCATAGACAGCCGTGCCAGCGAAGCACAGAAGGAAGCGGTATTGAAAATCCTCAGCGGTGAGGATACCGAACCTGGCAAGACAGTATTCCAGGTCTATTCAACCACCTATGAACATGTCTTTGATCCGATCGTGACCGATATTGATTTTGAAGTGGATATCGACGGGCGCAAGGCACACATTCGGGTCGACGGCCTCATTGAATCCAGCGGCACACCCATCAAGAATCCCGTAACCGGGGAGGAACACCGTGCTCGCATTGATTTGCCTGAAGGCTTCGAGTACTCACTGGCGGAGATGGGCAGCGGCACATCAAGGACTCACGGAAACATTGAACTTGATCTCAAAGAGAGCTATGGCCAGTTCGCATATATCCATCTCAACAACCACGGTATCGTCAAATAATAGTCAGCAAGAGATGAACTCGGTATCCATCCCCGAAAGAATACTCGCCAGTGATCGCAGAATCGTGGTGACCGGGCTCGTCACCATGACCTTGCTGGCCTGGTTATACCTGTTCACTGGTGCCGGGATGAATATGGATATGAGCCAGATGATCTCGCTGGCATTGATCCCCAAACAGTCAGGTATGGCTGTTACTTCATTGGTAAGCTGGTCCATTAACTACATTATTATCGTTGCTCTGATGTGGTGGATCATGATGATCGCCATGATGTTGCCGGGCGCTGCACCGACAGTCCTGCTGTATGCGCGGGTCGTTCGTCAATCATCTGGCAGTCAATCTTTCACAGTCAATGCATCGATCCTGTGCTTTGTTACCGGTTACCTGCTGGTGTGGCTGGTGTTTTCATTACTTGCCACAGGCCTTCAATGGTGGCTGGAACAGCAGCAGTGGATCTCGATGCACATAGCCTCCCGTAATGCCTTTCTCTCTGCAGCAATCCTGTTTGCAGTTGGTCTGTACCAGTTAACTCCTTTAAAAGATGCCTGTTTGCGTCAATGCCAGGCTCCTGCCATATTTATCGTAAATCATATGAAACCCGGACTGTTTGGTGCACTCCGGATGGGGCTGGCGCATGGTGTTTTCTGCCTGGGCTGTTGTGTGTTGCTGATGACTCTGTTGTTTGTCGGGGGAGTTATGAACATGCTCTGGGTTGCTGTGCTGATGTTATTCATCACCGCGGAGAAATGGCTGGTCAATCTCAGGTATTTGCCCGGGATAACAGGAATCCTCTTGATCCTTTTGGCATTCATGGTATTAATCCTGTCTGCTGCAGCTTGATCCGGCCTTGATCTCGCGCTTACTGCCCATATGTTTATAATGATACGCTAACTAAAAACCCATACGCATGTTCAAAACAGGTCAATCCTTCTCCACGTCCGCTATTGGCAAAATAGTTGGCACTGTCTTGGCCGTTTATGTGGTCATTGTGCTATTACTCATGTTCATCTGGGATAATGAACCCGATGAATTTGACGTGGTTGCCAATGCCCAGGCGATTGTCGGTCAGGATACCCGGCTTGTGACCGGTTCAATCACGACTGCAACCCTGATCGGGATCATGGAAGAGACCCTTTACAAATTTGGTGGTTATTTAAGTAACGATGTAACTCCTCCAGGCGTGTTTATGGATAACATACCCAACTGGGAATTCGGTGTGATCACCCAGGTTCGCGATATGGCACGTGCACTGCGTAATGATTTCAGCCGTTCACAAACCCAGTCAACCGAGGATCCGGACCTTGCGATTGCCGATCCCCAGTTTCATTACGACAACGAGTCCTGGATATTGCCGTCTTCCGAGGGGGAATATAAAACCGGTTTAAAAGCCACTCGCCGCTATCTGCAACGCCTGTCCGATCCCTCACAACAAAACGCACAGTTCTATGCCCGTGCCGATAACCTGCGTGACTGGCTTGCCATTGTCGAGAAACGACTGGGCAGTCTCTCACAACGCCTGAGCGCCAGTGTCGGCCAGACCCGCGTGAATACCGACCTGCAGGGTGATACCGCTGCCCGGCAATCGACGGGAAGGCCAAAAGAGGTAGCAGTCAAAACCCCATGGCTGGAAATCGATGATGTTTTTTACGAGGCGCGTGGTTCCACCTGGGCACTGATTCATTTCATGAAGGCGGTAGAAAAAGACTTCGAAGAAGTCCTGCGCAAAAAAAATGCCCTGGTCAGTCTCAGGCAAATTATACGCGAACTGGAAGCTACCCAGCATTTTGTCTGGAGTCCGGTCATCCTCAACGGCACGGGATTTGGTTTCCTGGCCAACCACTCGCTGGTCATGGGTTCCTACATTTCCCGCGCCAACGCCGCGGTGATCGATCTCAGAAACCTGCTGGAGCAGGGATAAGGTTACTCAGGAACGTTTCAGTTCCTTGTCAAGTAACACTTTCAGATTGCGTGTACTCTGGCTATAGTCGCCATCAGCGATTGATTCACTGATCACGCGGTGAGCCGTTTCATAATCCTTCTGCAGGTAAGACAGCGTGGCCAGCATGAAGGCCTCGTCCGGGCGCCGGTAATTACCCAGGGTCAGCAACTCATATTCACGGGTCAAATCATCAACGGCTGGCTGTAATCCACGGGTGATATTGATGTAACGCAATGCATCCGGATCTACTTCCAGGGCCTTGCGCATGGAACGGGTTCCGCGTTCCTTTTCGCCGTTGATCGCGGCAGCCAAGGCAAATCCAACCCGTGGCATGCCCGCACCCAGATCTTCTTGGGATTGCAGGGCAAATATGTCCATGGCTTTTTCGGCATAGCCGCGTTCCAGCCAGTCCCAGCCCTCGTAATCACTGTAGCGGGAAACGGGCTGGCGCTGCTCTGGCAGGTACATCTCCTGTCCCGGTTGTTCATAGCGTGCCCTGCCATAAGGCTGGCGCCGTGGCAGTTCCTTGTAAGCATAATCACGTTCACGCTCATACTGGGACTGGGTGAGTATAGTGGTGAGTATGGCGCCGCCAATCAGGCCGAGGACCAGGTAACCTGCAGCATCACCATGGCCATGATGCCGGTAATGCACGCCGTAGCCATAGTGACTCTTGTAACCATGATGACCGTAACCATAGCCATGGCCGCCCCGGGCCTGGACTCCGCTGGACGTAATAACCAGGCTGCCTATCAGCAACACCTTGCCGAGATGAATTATCCGTTTCATGGACTTGTCTCTCATATTCTTGGTTATATTATTTTGACCCGGGTATGGTTCAAAAGTGCCTGCCCGCATTGCAATAAAACCACATCTGTATACAGTATAGTGAAAAATTCCCGGCCCGAGGTAAGCCCATGATCCCCATGATTTTACGGAGATTTATCGCATTCTTTTTTGCTGTTTTGATAACCTCTGCTGCTGTTGCAGACGAAGCACCCCGCAACGAGCAGGCGGTGGTGACGGTGAAATCCCCCGAGGCAATCCAGTCTGTGCAGAAGCTGCCTTACTATGTGGGCATATCAAAGGAAACCGCCGGCTCAAAGGTATTATCCATGAATCTGGTGATTATCCCGCCCGGCGGTCAAGCCGAGGCGCACTACCATGATGGATTTGAATCAGCGGTGTATCTGATCGAGGGCAGGGTGGAAACCTGTTACGGTGAGGGACTGAAACAATGCATTGTGAATGAAGCCGGGGATTTTATTTTTATACCACCCAACGTTCCCCATCAACCGCGTAACCTGAGCAAGACAGAAAAGGCGATGGCGATCGTCACGCGCAACGATCCCAGCGAGCAGGAGAGTGTGGTGCATTATTCAACTGATGATAAATAAGAATTCAGTTCGCCGACAGAATATCCCCTATATAATTGACGACCTCGTCAATTTTAATCTCCCTGTTTTCAGTGTCGGTTCTTGACTTGTATTCAATGGTGCCATTATCCAAGCCTTTCTCACCGAAGGTCAGCCGATGCGGTATACCAATGAGTTCAGCATCTGCAAACATGATGCCGGGACGTTCCTTACGGTCATCCAGTAACACCTCCACACTGGCATCGAGCAACTCATTGTAGAGTTTCATCACGGACTCGCGCAGGCGCTGGGACTTGTGCATGTTTATCGGGATCAACGCCACCTGGAACGGCGCGATATTAACGGGCCAGATGATGCCCTTGTCATCGTGGTTCTGTTCAATTGCCGCGGCGACGATGCGCGACACGCCAATGCCGTAACAACCCATGGTCAGGATGATGGAATTTCCTTTTTCATCCAGGCAGTTGGCTTTCATGGCCTCGCTGTATTTCCTGCCAAGCTGGAAGATATGGCCCACCTCGATGCCGCGGGCAAGTTTGACCGGGCCGCTACCATCAGGAGCCGGCTCACCTTCAACAATATTACGAATGTCGGCGACCGCTGGAGCAGGCAAGTCGCGACCCCAGTTGACGCCCATAAAGTGCTTACCCTCGCTATTGGCACCACAGGTAAAATCACTCATGGCCATGGCGCTGTGATCGGCGATTACGGTCATGTTTAAATCCACTGGCCCCAGTGAGCCGATGTCGCAGCCCGTGGCTTTCTTAATCTCCTCGTTGCTGGCAAAACTCAGGGGTGTGGCGACCGTGTCCAGTTTCTCGGCCTTGACCCGGTTCAACTCGTGATCACCGCGTAAGACTAGAGCGACCAGTGTATCGTTGATGCCGCGGACAACCAGGGTCTTCAGGCACTGGGTCTGCTGTATGTTCAGGAACCGGCACACTTCTTCAATGGTATGTTTTCCGGGTGTGTCCACGGTCTCCAGTTTCCGGGCCGGGCCGGCAGCCTTGGCAGTCGGTATCGGGGCATCAGCAAGCTCGATATTAGCCGCGTAATCCCCGTTTTCGCTGTAGACGATCACATCTTCCCCAGATTCGGCCAGCACGTGAAATTCATGGGAGGCGCTGCCGCCAATGTTACCGGTATCGGCGACCACTGCCCGGTATTTCAAGCCAAAGCGATCAAAGATGCGGGCATAGGTGGCAAACATTTGATCATAGGTTTCCTGCAATGAGTCCTCGCTGAGGTGGAAGGAATAGGCGTCCTTCATCAGGAATTCGCGGGCACGCATGATGCCGAAGCGAGGCCGAATCTCGTCGCGGAACTTGGTCTGGATCTGGTAGAAATTCGCCGGGAGTTGCTTATAACTGCGGATCTCGCGGCGGACCAGGTCCGTGATGATCTCCTCGTGGGTAGGTCCCAGGCAGAAATCCCGTTCATGGCGATCCTGGAAACGGAGCAGTTCCGGGCCGTATTGCTCCCAGCGGCCGGATTCCTGCCAGAGTTCGGACGGCTGGACAGCGGACATCAGGAGTTCCTGTGCCCCGGCACGGTCCATTTCCTCACGGACAATGGCCTCGACCTTACGCAGCACCCGCAGACCCAGGGGTAACCAGGTGTAGATACCGGCAGCGATCTGGCGGATCATGCCGGAACGTAGCATCAATTGATGACTGGTGACCTCGGCATCGGCCGGGGCCTCGCGCAGGGTGGTGAGGAGAAATCGGGATAATTGCATTTATTATTAATTGACTCGTGGTTGGGCGGCTATGTTAGCGTAATTTCAGGCTGAGGTCGTAATCGTCTGTAACGGGCCTGGAAGGCTGTCCGGCAAGGATTGCAATCCGGCTCTTGGCTTGACCTGCAGGGCGATTGCCAGTAACTTCTCACGGTTTACATTCAGCTCCGATGAATGGTCCCCTGAAGCACAAAAACTAACGGTAAAACAGTGGCTAAATCGAAAGAAATCCTGCGTGGTGCCGAAATATTTTGCCGCGCCCTCAAAGATGAAGGCGTCAAACACCTGTTTGGCTATCCTGGCGGTGCCGTATTGCACATTTATGATGAACTCTTCAAGCAAGATGCCGTGGAGCATATCCTGGTACGCCATGAACAGGGTGCCGTCCACGCAGCCGACGGCTATGCCCGGGCCACCGGTACGACCGGCGTTGTCCTGGTGACCTCAGGTCCCGGTGCTACCAATACCGTGACCGGTATTGCCACCGCTTATATGGATTCCATCCCCATAGTGGTATTCACCGGCCAGGTCGCCACCCACATGATCGGTAACGACGCCTTCCAGGAAGTTGATGCCATCGGTATCACCCGGCCCTGTGTCAAACACAACTTCCTGGTTAAAGACGTGAAGGACCTTGCGGCCACCATCAAGCGTGCCTTTTACGTGGCGTCTACCGGCCGCCCCGGTCCGGTTGTGGTCGATATTCCCAAGGATGTCACGGCCGATAGTTGTGAATACGAGTACCCGGCCAGTGTAGACATGCGCTCCTACAAACCGGTGGTCAAGGGCCATCCCGGCCAGATTAAACGGGCTGCTGAACTGATCCTGTCAGCCAGGAAGCCGATGCTTTACACGGGTGGTGGCGTCATTCTCTCGAATGCCAGCAAGGAACTGACGGACTTCACCCGGGAGTTGGGCTACCCGATTACCAATACCCTGATGGGACTCGGGGCCTATCCTGCCACGGACAAACAGTTCATTGGCATGTTGGGTATGCACGGTACCTATGAGGCCAACATGGCCATGCATCATTGCGATGTCCTGATCGCCATCGGCGCCCGCTTTGATGACCGGGTTACCGGTGATCTCGAGCAGTTTTGCCCTTACGCAAAGATCATACAAATTGATATTGATCCATCATCCATTGCCAAGAACGTTCCCGTGGACATTCCGATTGTAGGTGATGTCAAGCATGTGCTCACGGACCTTACGGCCCTGATCAAGGCCAGCAAAAATAAACCGGATACCGATGCCATCAAGCTCTGGTGGGACCAGATCAAGGAATGGCAGGCTATTGACTGCCTGAAGTTTGATCGCACAACCGAGGTCATCAAACCGCAGTACGTTATAGAAAAACTCTACGAGTTCACCAATGGTGACGCCTATGTCACCTCCGATGTGGGACAACACCAGATGTGGGCCGCCCAGTTTTATAAGTTTGACAAGCCACGTCGCTGGATCAACTCTGGGGGACTCGGCACCATGGGATTCGGTCTGCCGGCAGCCATGGGTGTCAAACTTGCCTTCCCTGACGATGTTGTTGCCTGTATTACTGGTGAGGCCAGCCTGGTCATGTGTATCCAGGAACTGTCCACCTGCCTGCAATACGGATTGCCGGTCAAGGTCATTAACCTTAACAACCGTTACATGGGTATGGTGAGGCAATGGCAGGAATTCTTTTATGCCGGCCGTTATTCCCATTCCTATATGGAAGCCATCCCGGATTTCGTCAAGCTTGCCGAGAGTTTCGGTCATACCGGCATGCGCATCGAAAAAACGGCCGATGTTGATGGTGCCTTGAAAGACGCACTGGCCATGAAAGACAAGCTGGTGATGATGGACTTCATCACCGACCAGACAGAAAATGTTTATCCCATGATTGCCTCCGGCAAGGGGCAGCATGAGATGCATCTCGCCCCGACGACTGATCGAGAACTGGCATAAATGCGCCACATACTCTCATTGCTTCTGGAAAATGAAGCCGGTGCCTTGTCGCGGGTGTCCGGGCTGTTTTCTGCTCGTGCCTTCAACATTGAATCCCTGACAGTTGCACCCACGGAAGACCCGACGGTATCACGTATGACCCTGGTGACGTCAGGTTCTGACGAGATCGTCGAGCAGATTACCAAGCAGTTAAATAAACTGGTAGATGTTATCAAGGTCGTCGATCTGAGTGAAAGTCGTCACATTGAACGTGAGTTGCTATTGATTAAGTTGACAGCAAAAAATGATCACCGGGAAGAGATAAAACGCCTGGTTGATATTTTCCGTGGCCGTATTATTGATGTGACGGGCAGCAGTTATACCATCGAAATGACAGGTAGTGGCGACAAGCTTGATGCGTTTATTGACGCACTGGATAAGAAGTTGATCCTCGAGGTTGTCCGGTCAGGTGTGTCTGGAATTGCCCGCGGCGATAAAGCCATCTAGTACAAATTTCAACGATATATTTTTTCGAGAGTAAAGCTAATGAATATTTATTACGATAAAGATGCCGATATTTCCCTGATACAGGGAAAGAAAGTCACCATCATCGGTTATGGATCCCAGGGCCATGCCCATGCCAATAACCTGAAGGATTCAGGTGTAGATGTTTGTGTTGGTTTGCGTGAAGGGTCAGCTTCAGCCAAAAAGGCGGAGAAAGCCGGCATCAGTGTGAAATCTATTGCTGATGCAGTGGCCTGGGCGGACGTAATCATGATCCTGGCGCCGGATGAACACCAGGCTGCACTCTATCGTGATCAGGTCGAACCGAACATCAAGAAAGGTTCAGCATTGGCCTTTGCCCATGGTTTTAATATTCATTTTGAGCAGATAACCCCGCGAGCAGACCTTGACGTCTTCATGGTTGCACCGAAAGGGCCGGGACATCTGGTCCGTTCGACTTACACCCAGGGTGGCGGTGTACCTTCGCTGATCGCGGTCTATCAGGATGCTTCAGGACAGGCCAAGGAACTGGCTTTGTCGTATGCCTCAGCCAATGGAGGTGGTCGGGCCGGTGTTATTGAAACCACATTCCGTGAAGAGACTGAAACCGACCTCTTCGGTGAACAAACTGTACTTTGTGGCGGTATAACGGCGCTTATCCAGGCTGGTTTTGAAACCCTGGTCGAAGCTGGTTACGCACCTGAGATGGCCTATTTCGAATGTCTGCATGAAACCAAGCTTATCGTTGACCTGATTTATGAAGGCGGCATCGCCAACATGCGTTATTCCATATCCAATACTGCAGAGTATGGTGATTTTACCCGTGGTCCACGTGTGGTAACTGAAGAATCCAGGGCTGCGATGAAGACCATTCTCAAGGAAATCCAGAACGGGCAATTCGCGAAGGAATTCATTCTTGAAAACCAGAGTGGTGCTGCGTCATTAAAAGCCATGCGTCGAATGAGCCGTGAACACCCGATTGAAGTCGTGGGCGCGAAATTGCGGTCCATGATGCCCTGGATTAAAAATAACAAACTGGTCGACCAGGAAAAAAACTGATTATTTCGATCCGATCCATTCCGCCGGATTTAGTTACATATAATTAATACTGTCACTGCCTGATTGTCTTGATGAGTTATGGCGAGTAATTCCTATCCCGTAATTGCTAGGGAAGGATGGCCTCTATTGGCCATTTTGCTAGTAATATTAATCCTTTCCTGGCAGTTTCTGGGTGTCTTAGTCACGGCCGTCGTTTTTCTGGTTTTGTTGTTTTTTATCTTTATCCTTCGGGATCCTTACAGAGAAATACCTTCATCGCCGTTATCAATTGTCAGCCCGATATCTGGCAGAATACTCGGCGTCAGCCAGGTCGATGATCCCTGGATCGATCGCTATGCCAAGATGATCAGCATCAAGTCGTCATTTTTTGATGTATATTCCATTCGCAGCCCCGCGGAAGGCAAGATTGTGAATCAGTGGACCAGGCGTCCCGAAGAAAATGATAACAAAAGGCGATTTGCCTATCGCCTGCGGACTGATGAAGATGACGAAATCGTGGTTGTAATCAATCTGAATTTCATCACTGCATTTTTCCTGCGGTTCTATGCGCACTCCGGTGAGCGTATTGGCCATGGGCAGCGATGTGGATTCCTGTTTTTTGGCGGGCGTGTTGACGTACTGATACCGGATAATTCAAAGGTAAATGTCGCGGCTGGCGAGACCATCTGTTCCGGTTCTGGTGTGCTTGGCCAACTGGTGCACAGGGAATCAACAAGCACAGAAACTGCAGCTACCTGACAGAGCCAACCTGATCCAATCGGGCGCCTGCTCTGTTATAGTCCAAGCATGATGATTCATCGAGCTTGCTATTTACTGAACAAGTCCAGACATGGTGTTCGCCATGGTTAATCGACGTCGAGGTCTGTATCTGCTGCCCAACCTGCTTACGACCGGGGCGATGTTTGCAGGGTTCTATGCCATCGTCGCGGGCATTAATGGCAATTTCGAGGCCGCCGCCATCGCGATTTTCATTGCCATGATTCTCGATGGAATGGATGGAAGGGTCGCACGTCTGACCAATACCCAGAGCGACTTCGGCGTGCAGTATGACAGCCTGTCCGACATGGTTTCCTTCGGACTGGCTCCGGCCCTGGTGATTTACCAGTGGTCATTGTCCGGTCTCGGCAAACTCGGCTGGCTGGGTGCCTTTGTCTACGCCGCTGCGGCGGCCTTGCGCCTGGCACGTTTCAATACCCAGGCCAGCACGGCCGACAAGCGGTATTTCCAGGGATTGCCCAGTCCATCGGCAGCCGCGCTGATTGCCGGGACGGTTTGGTGCGGTGAGTATTTTTCAATTGATGGGGTTGCTTCATTCACCCTGTTCGCCTTTCCCGCCACCATGGTTGCGGGCATCCTGATGGTCAGCAACATCCGTTACCACAGTTTCAAACGGTTTGACCTGAAGGGACGCAAACCGTTTGTGGCTGGACTGGTGATTGTCATGATCTTCGTGTTGATCGCCAGTGAACCGCCACTGGTTCTGTTTTTGCTCGCGCTGATCTACGCGGTCTCCGGGCCCGTATTGACCCTGATTTACATCCGCAGGCACCGGGCCGCGCGTAAGAGCCAGGAAAAGCGGCAGGTCGCGGATGACGCGAACTAGTTGAAATTATCAGCATTCACGCTATAGTTTCTGACAAATGAAGAAAACGTACGCACAAACCAGCCTTTTCTCCCGCCTGGCAATTCTGCCGGGTGCACAGTTCCTGCTGCCCTGACGGGCAAATACGTTCTATTCCCAAAAACCAGTAGTCTTACTCCTCGTCCGTCAAGGACGGATTATTTACAGTTGTTTCATCCATACACGCCATTTAGTATGGATAGACCCCGGAGCAGGAATTATGAGTAACAGATTAATTATTTTTGACACAACATTGAGGGACGGTGAGCAAAGCCCCGGCGCCTCAATGACCAGAGATGAAAAATTACGCATCGCCAAGGCACTTGAGCGCATGCAGGTTGATGTGATTGAGGCCGGCTTTCCGATTGCCAGTCAGGATGACTTCAGGGGCGTGCAACTGGTAGCCAAAAATGTCAAGCACAGTACCGTCTGTGGTTTGGCACGGGCCATAGATAAGGATATCGATACAGCGGCTGAGGCACTGAAACCGGCAACTTCATTCCGCATTCATACCTTCATTGCGACCTCGCCGATTCACATGCGGGAAAAATTACACCTGGAGCCGGAACAGGTGCTCGAACAGGCGGTGCAAGCGGTTAAACGCGCGCGTCAATATACCGACAATGTAGAGTTTTCACCGGAAGATGCAGGCCGTTCAGAGCTGGACTTTCTCTGCCGGGTTATAGAAGCTGTCATTGATGCAGGTGCCAGTACGGTCAATATACCGGATACGGTTGGTTATAATCTTCCCAGCCAGTTCGGTGAATTAATCCGACAGTTGCGCGAACGTGTGCCCAATTCCGACAAGGCCATTTTTTCCGTGCACTGTCATAATGATCTGGGGCTTGCCGTGGCCAATTCATTGTCTGCTGTATTGAATGGTGCGCGCCAGGTGGAATGCACGATCAACGGACTGGGTGAACGCGCCGGTAATGCCGCCCTGGAAGAGATTGTAATGACCGTACGAACCCGTCAGGACATGTTTCCCTGTGATACCGGTTTAAATACCCAGGAAATACTGCATTGTTCCCGACTGGTGTCCACGATCACCGGTTTTCCTGTACAACCCAACAAGGCGATAGTCGGCGCCAATGCCTTTGCCCATGAATCCGGTATACACCAGGACGGCGTATTAAAGAGTCGCGAGACCTATGAGATTATGCGGGCCCAGGATGTCGGCTGGCATGCCAATCGCATGGTACTCGGCAAACACTCCGGCAGGAATGCATTCCGCAGTCGTTTGCTTGAACTTGGTTATGCCTTTGAGCGGGAGGAAGATCTCAATGCCGCCTTCAGTCGGTTCAAGGATCTCGCCGACAAGAAACACGAAATCTATGATGAAGATATCCAGGCACTGGTTTCAGAAACCATCCAGGAAGCGGCCGATGAACGCATCAAACTGGTGTCAATGAAAGTGTGTTGCGAAACCGGCGAGACTCCGGATGCCATGGTGACCTTGCTAGTGGATGGTGAGGAAAAACATGCCAATTCCATCGGCAGTGGTCCGGTTGATGCAACCTTCAAGGCCATTGAATTGATTGTCAACAGCGGCAGTGACCTGCAATTATACTCGGTCAACAATATTACGACGGGAACCGATGCCCAGGGAGAAGTTACCGTGCGTATAGACAAGGGTGGACGCATTGTCAACGGTCAGGGATCGGATACAGATATTGTGATTGCATCTGCCAAGGCCTACATCAACGCGATTAACAAGATCCTGGAACCGATCGAACGGGCGCACCCCCAGGTATGAGTCTGAATCCATTACAGCAGTATTACCTGCAACAGATGGGCATCGATGTCTATCTGCAGCGGATGGAAAAGCCGGATAATACCGACGATGTTGCCGCTGAACCATCATCAAGTTTTGATTCGGCAGCCTGGGAGACGTTACGTCGTGAAGTGGCTACCTGTGAAAAATGTGAGCTGTACAAGGGTCGTACGCAAACGGTATTTGGTGTCGGAAATCCACAGGCTGACTGGCTGATTATTGGCGAGGCACCGGGTGCCGAAGAGGATCGTCAGGGTGAACCGTTCGTCGGCAGGGCCGGAAAACTGCTGAATGCGATGCTGCTGGCTATTGGCCTTCAGCGTGAGGAAGTCTTCATTGCCAACATATTGAAATGCCGGCCACCAAACAACCGGGATCCGCGACCCGAGGAAGTGGCGAATTGCAAGAATTATCTACGTATCCAGATAGAGATGATCCAGCCAAGGATCATTCTGGCCGTGGGCAGGGTGGCCGCACAAAATCTGCTGGAAACCGATACCCCCATAGGGAGGATGCGCGGACAGCGTTATCAGTATGCCGATACCGGCATCCCGGTTGTGGTCTCCTATCATCCGGCCTACCTGTTGCGTTCACCCAGGGAAAAACGCAAGGCTTGGCAAGACCTGCAAACGGCGCTACAGATCTACAGGGAGACGGTATGAGCGCGGTTCTGGAAACTCCGGTCCCTGTTTTTCGTCCCATGACAGATGCGGATCTGGATCAGATCATGCAAATAGAGAATTCGGCCTATACACATCCCTGGACTGAGATGATATTCCGTGATTGCCTGCGGGTTGGATATAGCTGCTGGACCATGGAAGTAGATGAAACAATCATTGCCTATGGCGTCATGTCTGTTGTCGCAGGCGAATGTCATCTGCTGAACCTGTGTGTTGAGCCGGATCAGCATAACATGGGATATGGCAGTTTGTTGCTTGAACATCTCCTTATACTTGCCAGGGAACACAAGGCAAATATAGCCTTTCTTGAAGTCCGCCCATCAAACCACGTTGCCTTGCATCTTTATCAACAAGCCGGTTTCGATGAAGTTGGCATGCGTCGAAATTATTATCCCGCGATAATTGGCAGGGAGGATGCAATAATACTGGCCCGACACCTGGCCTGAGATATACCTGATATATTGCAGGCGGAAACGCCTGCATTTGCATTAAGAAAATTATGACCAATAGAGACATACCTACAATCGAATCCTTCGTCGGCAATACTCCGCTTGTGAGGTTGCAACGCATCCCGGGGCAAACCAGTAATCTGTATCTGGGGAAGTTGGAAGGTAACAACCCGGCGGGTTCGGTCAAGGACAGACCGGCAATGAGCATGATTCGTCATGCCCAGGAACGCGGAGAAATTAAACCCGGCGATACCCTGATCGAGGCCACCAGCGGCAACACGGGAATTGCATTGGCCATGGCTGCAGCCATTCGCGGTTACCGGATGGTATTGATCATGCCTGAGCATATGAGCATGGAGCGGCGGGCAGCAATGACAGCTTTTGGTGCCGAGATCATACCGGTAACCAAGGAAGAAGGCATGGAAGGTGCCCGCGATCTTGCAGAACAAATGGAACGTGAAGGCAAGGGCAGAGTACTTGATCAATTTGCCAATCCGGATAACCCACGTTCACATTATGAAGGTACGGGACCAGAAATATGGCGTGATACCAATGGCAAGGTTACGCACTTTGTCAGTTCCATGGGTACAACCGGGACCATCATGGGGACATCACAGTTTCTCAAGGAGAAGAATCCGGAGATCCAGATTATTGGTGTACAGCCAGCGGGTGATGAAAATATCCCGGGCATACGTCGCTGGCCTGAAGCCTACCTGCCGAAAATTTTTGATAAAAGCCGCGTGGATATGACGATCGACATTACTCCGGAAGAAGCCGAGGATATGACCCGCCGGCTTGCGGCAGAAGAAGGTATTTTTGCCGGCATATCATCCGGTGGCGCTATCTCGGCGGCATTGCGTCTCGGCAAGAACCTGGAAAATGCCGTAATTGTCACCATCATCTGTGATCGTGGAGATCGTTACCTGTCCACCGGAATTTTTGATCCGAAGTAATACAGATTTTATGAATGTTCTAGTCTTTGACATAGAGACCATTCCGGATATTGAATCCGGTCGCAAGTTATACAAGTTAAATGGCCTGTCTGACAAGGAAACTGCCGAAGTGATGTATACCAAGCGCCGCCAGGAAACGGGCGGTAATGAATTCCTGAGACACTATTTACACCGGGTAGTTGCCATTTCGGTGGTATTACGCACCGCTGACAAGATCAGTGTCTGGTCCCTCGGTGATCCGGATTCTCCGGAAGAAGAAATCATCCGGCGTTTTTATGATGGCATCGAGCGTTTCAGTCCCATGCTGGTTTCCTGGAACGGGCGCGGATTTGATTTACCGGTTCTGCATTACCGTGCATTGATACATGGCATCAGTGCCCCACGCTACTGGGAAACCGGAGACGAGGATCAGAGTTTTAGATGGAATAATTACATCAACCGTTTCCATGAGAGGCACACGGACTTGATGGATGTGCTGTCCGGTTACGAGGGCCGTGCTGCGGCCCCGCTGGATCAGATAGCCGGTGTCTGTGGTTTTCCGGGCAAGATGGGCATGAGCGGTGACAAGGTCTGGGACTGTTTCATGGAGGGTGATGTCGGTGCCATCCGGAATTATTGTGAAACCGATGTGCTCAATACTTATCTTGTTTTCCTGCGTTATGAATTGATGAGAGGACGCAAGTCCCGGCAAGGTTATGAAGAGAGCTGCAAAAATTTGCGTGAAATGTTGCAGTCAGAAGGAAAATCTCACCTTCAGGAATTTCTGGATGCCTGGGAATCCACCTGACGATTTTCTTAATGTCCCGTCGCCGCAGAAGACTATCCCGTGAACCGGTAACCGCCACCATAGAATCCCTGTCTCATGAAGGGCGGGGGATTACCCATGTCGGTGGTAAAACCGTCTTTGTTAATGAAACTCTGCCCGGTGAAACAGTCAGCTTTCAATACACACGACAGCATTCACGATACAGTGAAGCGATTCCACTGGAAATTCTGGAACCAAGCCCGGAACGGATCCCGGCAAAATGTGATTTTTTTTCCATCTGCGGCGGCTGCAGTTTTCAGCATGTATCATCCGGTTATCAGATAAAACACAAGCAACAGACACTGAGCGAACAGTTCCAACGCATAGGCGGCATTCAACCCCGTGAATGGTTACCGCCACATACCGGTCCGGCCTGGGGTTATCGGCGCCGTGCCCGGTTGGCGGTGAAGTATGTCGAGAAAAAACAACGGCTGCTGGTTGGCTTCCGGGAAAAAAGTTCACCGTTTGTTGCTGACATCAGTAACTGCGAGGTCCTGCACCCCGGTGTCGGGGACATGCTGGAACCTTTGCAGGAGCTGATCTCAGGATTATCTGTGATCAGGCAGTTGCCACAAATAGAGATTGCCGTAGCCGATAATGCAGTGGCACTGGTATTCAGGCATCTTCAGGCACTGACTGATGTTGACAGGACCTTGCTCGAAGCGTTTGCAGCAAGGTACGGAATCCGGGTTTACCTGCAACCGGGTGGGCTGAATACGGTAACCCCATTAACAACGGACAGCGAAGAGCCTTTGTTCTATCATCTTGGACAGCCTCCCATCAAATATTTTTTTCTGCCTACGGACTTTATTCAGGTTAATGCCCGCATCAACGAGGCCATGGTGAAGCTGGCAATCCAGTTGCTCGCCCTGGATGGTTCGCAACGGGTTCTGGATTTATTTTGTGGGCTGGGAAATTTTTCTCTGCCTCTGGCGAGAAAATCAAAAAGTGTTGCGGCAATTGAAGGTGATGCTGGTCTTATAGAAAGAGCAAGAAAAAATGCCGAACATAACAATATAGATAATATTAAATTTCATACGGCTAATCTGGCTGATGATAAAATCTCCAGCGAATTCATGGCCAATAGCTATGATCGGGTAATGCTTGATCCGCCACGCACAGGTGCTGACATCATCATTCGGCAACTGAATCACAAACCAGTGGATCGGGTCGTTTATGTATCCTGCAACCCTGCAACACTCGCACGAGATGCAGGCATACTTGTTAATGAAATGGGTTACAGACTTGATCTGGCTGGTGTCATAGATATGTTCCCGCAAACGGCACATATTGAATCTATTGCCCTGTTCACCCGGTAATCATGAGTAATTGTCCTCAACGCGCCATCTGTTTATGGATTGCCTGCCTGCTTCTTTCATTGTTGTTGAACGCCTGTAGCAATGAATCCCGTGACAGCATTCGCTTTGGCCTGTCTACCCCTCCGGTTACTCTTGATCCACGGCTGGCAACTGATGCAGTTTCACACAGGATAAACCGTTTGCTCTACCGGCAGTTGGTAGATTTCGATGAACAGCAAAAGCCAGTACCGTCTTTGGCCAGCTGGGAAAAAATTTCTGACACTCATTATCGGTTTACACTCGGTAAACAAGGCCGTTTGTTTCACAACGGCACGCGCCTTACCGCAACTGATGTCAAATCTAGCTATGATTGGGTTCTTGATCCTCTAAACATTTCACCACATCGTGCCACTCTGGAGAATATTCAGGATATGCGGGTGATTAATTCAAATATCATTGACTTTCACCTGCAGCATATTGATCCGTTATTCCCGGGCCGGCTGGTCATTGGAATTCTGCCAACGCAACTGATTGCTACTAATCATCCCTTCTCTCGAGAGCCTGTGGGTAGTGGCAGCTTTCGTTTAGTAGACTGGTCAGATGAGTCGCGTCTGGTTTTAGAGCGAGTCCGTGACAACCAGGCTGTCGAATTTATTACCGTGAAAGATTCAACTGTAAGGGCGCTGAAACTATTGCGCGGTGAAATTGATATTATTCAAAATGATCTTCCTTTTGAATTATTGAACTGGCTGAATCAAAAAGAAACCATCACACTGGAAACCAGGCCTGGTAATACCTATTCTTACCTCGGATTCAATCTCCGTGATCCGGTTTTGAAACAACGAAACATACGCGAGGCGATTGCCCACGGGATAGACAGGAAAGCCATCATCCGTCACGTACTCGGTAATGCAGCGCGTCCTGCTGGCAGTATCTTGCCTCCGAATCACTGGTCGGGACACCCGGAACTTGAGCCCTATACTTATGATCCGGACAAGGCCAGGAAATTACTCAAACAATCAGGCTTTGATGAGACACAGCGTCTGTCAGTCGAATATAAAACTTCCAGTAATCCACTTCGGCTCAGGCTGGCGACGATCATCCAGTATCAGTTGAAGCAGATTGGCATCGATCTGGTTTTGAAAAGTTATGATTGGGGAACCTTTTACGGCGATATCAAGTCCGGCCAGTTCCAGCTTTACAGTCTCTCCTGGGTCGGTCTGAAAATGCCGGACATTTTTCGTTATGCTTTTCATAGTGACTCGGTACCGCCTGCAGGCGCTAACCGAGGTTATTTAAATGATGACTTTGTAGACCAGTTAATCGAAGCCGCCGAACGAGAGGCAGATCCCATGAGACAGCTCATACTGTACAGGGAATTACAGGAACGATTGCACGACATGTTACCCTATGTGTCGCTATGGTATGAGCATAATATCCTGGCAAGACGCAGTAATATCCACGGATACCGGCTTTCGGTTGATGGTGAGTTTGATGCATTAAACAAGGTATACCGACAAAATTATTAGACATAAGGACAAATGAAAATCGAAATCAACATCGCCAAACAAACATTAACCTTGTTTGAAGGTGACAAGCCAGTCAAAATATGGCAGGTTTCTACAGCCGAAAATGGGCCGGGTGAACTTCTGGACAGTGAATGCACGCCGCGCGGTCATCATATCATTGCAGAAAAAATCGGTGACGGTTGTGAAATTAATACGATTTTTGTCGGCCGTAGACCTACCGGTGAGATCTATCATCCGGTCATGCGTCAGCAGTTCCCTGTGCGGGACTGGATATTGACGCGGATTCTCTGGTTAAAAGGGACCGAGGCAGGATTTAATCTGGGCGGTAACCAGGACAGCCATGAACGTTATATATATATCCACGGTTGTCCTGATGAAATAGATATGGGCAAACCAGGTTCACGTGGTTGTATTAGAATGCGCAATTCTGATGTTATCGAATTATTTGACCAGGTGGATGTGGGAACAGAAGTCCGGATCTTGGAAAACTAGTTCAAGAGAACCCGTCACCTCCTTGATTGGTGTATCCTCTAAATTGACAAAATAGTCTCAATCTCGCTCATTTGGGCAAGGTTGTGTAGTTTCTGCGGGGCATTGAGGAATTCGAGTGACTTTTTTTCCTGCAAGACTAGCAAGCGTTTCCAATCAAGTAACAATGCCAGACCTGCACTGTTCACATAGCTTACCTCAGATAAATCAATAATGATTTCCCTGAAATCCCGGAAGAGTTTTTGTGCTTGCAGATTGAGGGAAATTACACTCTCAAAATCAAGCTTTCCCTTGATTTGAAATCTACCGGTAGAGCCATCACTTTCCAGAAGCTCAAGGCGGCAATCAGAATCATTTTTCTTCATTCAGATAAGAAATAATTTTTATTTAGCAATTATTTCCGAAATAAACCTTCCGATCAGGTTTTCCAGAATCAATGCCGAATCTGCCATAACAATATCACTGCCATCCTCAAGATAGTCATCTTCTATACCTGGGACCAGTTCAATATATTGTTCACCAAGAAGACCGGCTGTATATATACTTGCCCTCGAATCAATTGGGAAGCTGTCAAATCGATTTTGTATGCTCATGGTAACGACGGCGACGCTGTAATCCTTGTCATATTTAATATTACTGACACGGCCTACAAGTACACCACTCGCTTTAACGGGTGAACGTATGCTAAGACCGCCAATATTATCAAAACGTGCAGTTACTTCATAAGTATCACCGGTGCTAACGGTGCTAAGATTACTTACTTTCATGGCAAGCATGAACAGAGCGGCAATACCTGCTGCTACAAAAACACCTACCCAGATCTCCAGTATTTGTCGAGTCATATTCAGCTAGTCTCCAACATGAGGGCGGTTAATATAAAGTTCAGGCCAAGAACTGCCAAAGATGCATTTACCACGCTCTGGGTAGTCGCTCTGCCAATTCCTTCAGAAGTTGGTACCGAATCATAACCTTCAAAAAGCGCAATCCAGGTTGCCACAAAACCGAATACAATGGTTTTCCAGACACCATTCATAAAGTCTTCATGAAAATCCACCGACTTTTGCATTTGTGCCCAGTATGCACCGTCATCCACCCCCAGAAGATACACTCCGACATAGTATCCTCCATAGATTCCAACGGCACTGAAAATTGCGGCCAGCATAGGCATGGATAAGAACCCTGCCAGGAAGCGGGGGGCAATTACACGCTTGAAAGGGTCAACCGCCATCATTTCGAGCGCAGAAAACTGCTCTGTGGTCTTCATCAAACCCAGTTCGGCAGTCAGGGCAGAGCCGGCCCTGCCGGCAAACAGAAGGGCAGTAACGACGGGCCCGAGTTCACGCACAAGAGTCAATCCGACCATGGTGCCAAGTGATGACTCTGAATTGAATCTTACCAGTATGTTGTAGCCCTGAAGACCCAGGACCATACCTACGAATGTCCCTGCAACCAACACAATAACAATTGTGAGAACACCCACTGAGTATAATTGCTGAATTAACAACCATGGTCTGAGAAATACAAACGGGATACTTTTAAATAGCCTGACCAGAAACAGTGTGCTTCGCCCCAGACGTTCAAAGGAGTCCAGGCTTCTATCCCCCAGGGATTCAAAAACTGCAATTGTTTTTCTCAAATAAGGTTGCATTTAGGAGGTTTCAAACAAGTCAATAGCATAATCTAAAGCCGGGTAATGAAAATGGACGGGTCCATCAGGAAGGCCTTTCAGGAATTGTCTCGCCCACTCGGAGGCAGTTTCTTCGAGTTCAGCGGGTGAGCCCTGGTCCATTATCTGCCCGTCACTGATTATATAGATATAATCTGCTATTGCTGATACTTCATTCACATCGTGGGAGACGATTATACTGGTCAGTCCCAGATTATCATTCATGGTTTTGATGAGCTTCATCAGAACCCCCATGGAGATTGGGTCCTGCCCGGAAAATGGCTCATCATACAATATCATCATAGGGTCCAGAACAATGGCACGGGCCAGGGCAACCCGCCGTAACATACCACCGGAAAGTTCTGATGGCATTAATTGCGCTGCACCCCTCAAACCCACGGCATGTAATTTTATCAAAACAAGAAATCGGATCATTCGTTCATCAAGGCGGGTGTGTTCCCTGAGCGGATAGGCCACATTATCAAAGACATCAAGGTCTGTAAGAAGTGCACCGGACTGAAACAACATGCCCATGCGTTTTCTCATTTCAAATAGTTCTTCCTGGTCAAGCTCATGAATATTCTGGCCGTCTACCATAATAGAGCCGGCTGCCGGCTCAAGTTGTGCACTAATCAGTTTCAGGAGAGTGGTCTTGCCAGTACCGCTTGGCCCCATGATCGCAGTGATTTTTCCGCGCTCAATATCCAGATTTACATTATTAAATATAATACGGGAGCCGCGATTAAAGCTCAGTTTAGTTATCTCTACTAAAGGACTCTTCATGAATAATGCTATGTTTTTCAGTAAATTTTGCTTGAGAGGCTGGCATATCAGAACTGTATACAGGAAATTATATGAATTAAAATCTTCAATAACTATCTGCTTTTGCAACCCGAATCATGTTGCTGTGTAGAAAAAAGAGTGGCTTTTTTGATGATGTTGGCACTTAAACTAATATAAGGTGTTGATTTATGTCAAATACTGCTACTTTATTACTATGCAATAGATTAATTTGGAGAGAGTTATGAAGATATTACGAATCTCAACTACTGCCCTCTCATCATTGCTTCTGGGTCTTGGGCTTTCAAGCTCTGTTCAAGCCCAGAATTACGATGAAGGATTGATCCCTATTGATAACTATGAACGGCAATTGCTCGAACGACAAAGGGAACGGATCGCCCAGATGAGCCCGGCGGAACGCGAGGCTGTATTGGAAAGGCAAAAAATGTTATATCAACGCTGGAGTAATATGCCTGATGCAGAAAAAGAACAGCTTCGTGATGCTAAACGTAATATGTATCACTTGTGGAACACCATGAGTCCGCAGGAAAAGGAACGCTTAAGACAAAGCCGGTTTGCAATGCGGGAAAAACTCAAAAACATGGCACCGGAGCAACGCCAGGAATATCTGAATAGCCATCGTAATAATGAAATGGAAGCCATGTGGAAAGAGGCTTTTGAGGAGGCAGAAAAAGCGGAATAGCACATTATTACTTGCCTGCAGTTGTTTTGACTGCAGGCACATTTACTTATCCTGGCGATTAACCTCTTTCAGTATCATTCGTGCAAATTGTTTGATTTGCACATCATAAAGTACCAGTTCACCGCCGATTTTCATAGCGGACAAAGATATCCTCGCTATCATCAATAACAGCAGCAGGACAATAATCCAGGCTAGAAAATAGGAAATTCTAATATCGTTTCTGGGTTTTCTCTCGCTTGCAGTTTTTGCGCTTGATGCAACAGGCGAACCATCATTCAGTACTGGGGAATCATCTATGACAGTGTCCTGGATAGATATCAGGGTTTTATCAATATTTGAACCTTTTTCTATTGCTACCGCAAACCGTTCGATACGCTCAGGATCATTATAAAGCTTCAGTGCCTCGGTCAATACCTGGAATGCTATCCAGAGTCCGGCAAACAGCAGGATCAGACCGGCAAACCTGACAATGATACTCATGACAATCCTGCCTGCTTCCGCAGTTTTACCTGTATCACTCATTAGAGATATCCTGTTTTTCCCTGTCATGCCTATTGATTGGTTATTATGGCTAGTAGATAACAGGTGTTGTCATTCGTCAATCTTCAATCCGGTAAATGTTGAACTATCTCGTTAAACGCATTTTTACCGCAGTCATTGTCATTATGGGTGTTTCCACTGCGGTATTTTTGCTGATACATGTTGTCCCTGGTGACCCGGTACAGGCTATGCTTGGAGAAACCGCGTTACCTGGCAATATTGAGGCCATCCGGATTGCATTGGGACTGGATTTGCCGATTCACCAGCAGTGGCTGGAATTCATGAAGGGACTGCTCCGTTTTGACCTTGGGGAATCTCTTTACTCACGTCGCTCCGTCGCTGAGATCATATACGAACGACTTGGACCAACTGCACTACTGGCATTTGCCAGTCTAGTTATCGCCATGTTGATAGCCTTCCCCCTGGGTATTCTGGCTGCCATACGCAAAAATACTATCTGGGACAGTTTGGCCATGAGTTTTTCCATTCTCGGGGTTGCCATACCCAATTTCTGGATGGGGCCGGTGCTAATCCTGATTTTCTCGATTGGACTCGGCTGGCTGCCGGTAAGCGGGAACGAAGGCATTTCCTCACTGGTCCTGCCGGCACTGACTCTTGGCACAGCGCTCGCCGCTATCCTGAGTCGCATGATCCGTTCTGCCTTGCTGGAAGTGCTGAATGAAGACTACATTACTGCGGCCCGGGCCAGGGGACTTTCCACCCAGCACATTTTATTACGAGATGCCTTGCCGAACGCAGCCCTGCCGGTTATCACCGTACTTGGAATGCAGTTTGGCAGTCTGCTGGCCGGAGCTGTAATTACTGAAACCATATTTTCCTGGCCGGGGATCGGCCAATTAACGATCGAATCCATTCAACGCCGGGATTACCCTGTGGTGCAGGCGTGCGTGTTACTGATCAGCATTACCTATGTTTTTATCAATCTCGTGACAGATCTGTGTTACGGGATGGTCGACCCCCGGGTCAGGGTGGAGCAATGAAGTTCCGTATGGCTTTTCCATTGCTGGCTATCCTTTGCTGGGGCCTGGTCGCGCTGCTCGCAGGTATATTGCCGCTGGAACCCGATCGCATTAACCTGGAAAAAGTTCTGGTCCCGCCGGATTGGCAGTCGTGGCTGGGTTACGATGACCTCGGTCGAGCGATAGTGGATCGGCTGGTCATGGGCGCCAGGACTTCATTGCTGGTCGCAATCTGTGTCGTTTTCATTTCGGCTGTGTTTGGCACTTTACTGGGCATATTGGCCGGTTCCATAGGTGGTCGCTGGGATCAGTGTTTCGTTATTGTCCTGGATATTTTCATGGCATTTCCCGGCATACTGCTAGCGATAGCCTTAGCCGGGCTGCTGGGGCCGGGAATTCTGAATGCGGTGATTGCTCTCAGTATTGTCGGCTGGGTCGGATTCGCCCGGCTTGCACGCGCACAGACTCTCTCTATCAAGCATCGTGAGCATATTATGGCCGCACATGCGCTGGGCACGCGGGGCTGGCGCATCGGCAGGCAACACATTTTGCCGCTGGTTACTGCGCCCTTGATAGTTGAAGCGACCTTTGCGGTTGCTGCAACGGTGATCGCCGAGGCCAGCCTTTCGTTTCTGGGCCTGGGTGTGCAGGCCCCCGCGGCCTCCTGGGGCAGCATGATACGGGAAGGCACCCGCTATATGCTGGTAGCACCACACATGGTGCTGGCGCCGGGTATCGCTATTTGTGTGGTGGTATTATCAATCAACCTGCTGGGTGACCAATTCAGGGATCGAATCGATGTCCGCCAGCTCAAGCCCTTATCGTAGAAGAGAGGTGTTCATTGTCACTGGGCCCAATCATGATGGATTTAGAGTCCACTTCACTGAGTGGAGAAGAGAGGGAATTGCTCTGTCATCCGCTCGTCGGTGGCCTGATACTGTTTACAAGGAATTATGAATCGCGGCAGCAGCTTCGAAATCTGATCGATTCCGTTCATCAAATCAGGAAACCCAGCCTGATGATTGCCGTGGATCATGAAGGCGGACGGGTCCAGAGATTCAGACAGGGATTCACCCGGTTACCGGCAGCAGGACTCATCGGTGAATACTGCAAAAGTCATCCGGATCAGGGATCTGTCCTTGCGGAGAAAGCAGGCTGGTTAATGGCAGTAGAACTTCGCGCCGTGGGTATAGATTTCAGTTTTGCACCGGTACTGGATTTAAATAAAGGCATCAGCCAGGTTATTGGTGATCGGGCATTTGGTCGCGACCCGGATCTGGTTGCCCAGATTGCCAGGTCTTACATGCTGGGTATGAAGCGGGCCGGCATGGCTGCTGTTGGTAAACATTTCCCCGGTCACGGTGCGGTAAGTGAAGATTCCCATCATGAGATACCCGTGGATAGACGCCGTTACGAAGATATTGAACTGGATGATTTGATTCCTTTTGAGCGCCTGATTCGGGCCGGCTTGCCGGCCATCATGCCAGCCCATGTCATTTATTCAGAGGTCGACATGCATCCCGCAGGATTCTCGTCAGTATGGTTAAAAAAGATCCTGCGTCAGCAGTTAGGCTTCCAGGGTATTATCTTCAGTGATGACATTAATATGGAGGGAGCAGGGATTGCGGGTGATTACCTGCAACGAAGCTACACTGCTCTCGAAGCAGGTTGTGATATGGTCCTGGTATGTAATAATCGCGATGCGGTCATTCAAATACTGGACAATCTGGAATACAGTCATGATCCTGCCCTTCAGGCACGATTGATCCGCATGCACGGCAAGAACACCACAGACTTGGCAGAACTCGATTCAAGTTCTGAATGGATGGAAGTTTCAAAAGAAATCGCCGCACTGGATATGGCACCTGAACTGGACCTCGGTAATGACACTGTATAACCAAATAAAACCAATAACTGTTTCACTGTTCGCAGCTCTATTGCTGTTAATCAATCCTTTTCTCAATGCAAAAGAGCTCGGCCTGAATGATTGTCGCGCACTGGAAATCTCCCAGAGGGCAGCCGGTGAAACGCTGGAGTATTCCAATGCCCTGCTTTGGAGGGTTTCAAAATCGAATATGCCAACCAGCCATATATACGGGACCATTCATGTTTCTGATCCTGATGTGACCACGCTACCAGATGAGGTGAGCACGGCTTTGTTGGATGCCGATGTCTTTACCATGGAAGCATTACCGGATGATGAGCAACTCCTGAAATTTTCGGAGATGATGTTTTTTAATGATGGAACGACTTTGAGAGATTTCCTCGATGAAAAGCTGTTTGAGCGTACTGCCGAGATTCTTTCAGATCATCAATTCACGACGGAAATGGTTTTGTTTCTCAAGCCCTGGGCTGCATTCCTGATCATGAATTATCCCCCGGATGATGGATTACCGCTGGATTTCCAGCTACTGAATACTGCCCAGGAAAACGGAGCCCGAATCACTGCGTTGGAAACACTGGAAGAACAGGGACAGATTTTCGGAGGCATGGCACTTGAATCACAACTCAGATTATTGCTGGATTCGGTTTGCCACTATGAGGTGATAGAGGAAGATTTCGAGGTTATGAAATCCTATTACCTGGATCGCAACTTGAATGATCTGTATGTCTACAGTAACCAATACACAATTGCCAATGAAAAACTTTACAAGGACCTGGTCAAGCGTTTATTGAGTGACAGGAACCATACCATGGTGGAACGCATGCAGGATATCCTGAAAGAAGGTAATGCTTTTATTGCTATTGGTGCCATGCACTTACCTGGACCAGAAGGAGTCCTGGCACTGCTTGCATCAAAAGGTTTCACTATCACACCGGTTTATTAATATTTACTGACTGAGTCGGGAGCTATATGGATTTTCTTTCCAAGATACAGGCCTACATAGAAAAAACACTGGCATATTTTCAACTTGATACCTGGGTTATACAGGTATTCATAGTTGTCTTTCTGACCTTGGTGTTGAATTTTATTGTCAGCAAGGTTTTGAAGAAACTCGCCGAACGTACCAGGCAAACCAGCACCAGCTGGGACCACCCGATTTTTGAATCAATTAAATCACCTGCTGCCCTGCTGGTGTGGGTCATCGGTATTGCCTTTGCAGCGGAAATTGTCTGGAAGGAAACCGACGCCGCCATATTTTCCGTGGTCCCAACTTTCAGAACAGTGGGGGTGATTTTTTGTATCTCCTGGTTCCTGTTCAGGATGATCAACAACGTCGAAGAAAATATTGTTAAACAAAAAGTTTCTGAAGACCCCAGCTTCGATCGTACAACAGCCGATGCCATTGCAAAACTACTCCGGGTTTCTGTAGTCATTACTGCCTTCCTGGTGGTTTTACAATCTCTGGGTTACAGCATTTCCGGTGTCCTGGCCTTTGGCGGCATCGGTGGTATTGCCATTGGCTTCGCTGCCCGTGATTTGCTGGCCAATTTTTTTGGTGGTCTCATGATCTATATGGACCGTCCATTTGCCGTGGGAGACTGGGTCCGTTCACCGGATCGGGAAATCGAGGGTACCGTGGAAACCATCGGCTGGCGCCTGACAGTCATTCGTACCTTTGACAAGCGTCCCCTGTACCTGCCGAATTCAATTTTTAACACCATTGCAGTGGAAAATCCGTCACGAATGACAAATCGCCGCATCAATGAAACGATCGGAATCCGCTATGATGATGCAGGAAAAATGGCGAATATTGTCCGTGATGTCAAAGCCATGCTGAAATCGCATGAGGCAATAGATACCGAAAAGACCTTGATCGTAAATTTCAACAAATTTGCAGCCTCGTCACTGGATTTCTTTATATATACTTTCACCAAAACCACAAACTGGGTGGAATATCACGAGATAAAGCAGGATGTCATGTTGAAGATCATCGATATCATAGAGGGTCATGGTGCCGAATGTGCCTTCCCCACTTCCACTCTGCACATCCCGGACGGGATCAATATCGAGCAGAGTTAATCTGTTTTCAGTAATTTGCCACTTGATTGACAGTCAACTACGGGTAATCTAGCCGTCATGGAACTGTCGTTCACAAAAATGCATGGCCTGGGCAACGATTTCATGGTTGTTAATGCCATCGATGAACCTGTGATTCTGGAAGCGGATCAGATCAGGCAGTTGGCGGATCGCCATTTTGGCATCGGTTTTGATCAGTTATTGATGCTGTCCCAACCTGTAGATAACGGTGCCGATGTCAGTTACCGGATATTTAACAGCGATGGTGGAGAAGTATCACAGTGTGGCAACGGGGCCCGTTGTATCGCAGTATACTTATATGAGCGCGGTATCATTACCAAGCAAGATATCATTGCAGAGACCCGTGAGGGGCTGTTGGCCCTGCATCGTCTTGAAAATGGTCAGGTCAGGGTCAATATGGGCGTACCCAAGCTGGAACCGGCAGAGATCCCGATAAATGTCTCCATTCGCGCCCGCGAATACACCCTCGCGATCGATGACGAAAATATAAAATTTGTTGTTGTGTCAATGGGTAACCCGCATGCCGTATTGACAGTAGAAGATGTCATGCAGGCCCCGGTAGAAACACTGGGACCGGTGATACAGCATGACAAGCTGTTTCCGGAAGGCGTCAATGTCGGCTTCATGCAAGTCGTCGATAGATCCAGCATCCATTTGCGTGTTTATGAGCGCGGGGCGGGAGAGACACTGGCCTGTGGCAGCGGCGCCTGTGCCGCAGTCGTCGCCGGTCGTTTGCAGGAAAAACTGGATGAATCTGTCAAGGTGGGTCTCAATGGCGGGCAATTACTGGTATCATGGAAGGGTGAAGGTGAGCCCGTATTTATGACGGGACCTGCAACTTTTGTTTACGACGGAAGGGTGACACTATGACGACGCAGAAAGAAAATAACGCGGCCATCTCGTCAATTTCCGATGATGATGTTGTTGATTACCTTTGCAAACATCCCGATTTTTTTCACGAGCATACCGATTTACTCAGTCAGCTCGAGATCCCGCATATAGACAGTGGCGGTGCCATTTCCCTGGTAGAGCGCCAGGTCCAGGTGCTCAGGGAACAAAATCAGCATGCCAGAAAAAAACTGCATGAACTCATTGAGATCGCCAGACAAAATGAGGAGCTGGCCCGGCGCATGCATAAACTTTCACTAACCCTGATGGATGCCGACGAGCCCAGGGATATTTTTTCAACCTTGTACGACAATCTCATGAAGAATTTTCATGCCGATAAGGTCGCTGTGCGCCTGTTTGCTGATCCGGCGTTCATTGATAGCTATAGTGGTGAAGAATTTGCAGGTAGTAATGCCGAAGAAAAGGCGCTGTTCAAGAGCATCATAGATAAACTGGAACCTTTATGTGGCCGTATGAAACATCAGCAACGGGTGTTTATGTTTGGTGACGATGGCAATGAAGTCGCTTCGTCTATCATGTTACCGCTGCATGGTAAAGGCTGGAGTGGCATACTCTCGATAGCCAGCTTTGACCCCGAGCGTTTTCAACCCGGTATGGGTGTAGAACTTCTTGCCAATCTCGCTGAAGTACTGAGCTTTATCCTAAAACCATGGGTTATTGAAAAATAATCCACCCACGGACATTGAATTGTCAATATTCCGTAACTCATATGCAAGACAGCGAACAAAAATACCTGGAAGAATTTCTTGCAAGGCTCAAGCATCTCTCAGTTCATACCCGTAACGCTTATCGACGTGATCTGAATAAACTTCTGGATCATTGCCGTAATCAGGAAATAGCCACTTGGCAGGCGCTGGACAGCCGGCAACTGCGCAGTTTCATTGGTTCCCGGTTTCGTCGGGGTATTGGTGGCAGGACGCTGCAGCGACAGCTCTCCGCCATTCGCAAGTTTTATCGTTATCTAATTGATGCAGGGATCTGTACACAAAACCCGGCCCAAAGTATTAGCGCACCTAGGACACCGCGTAAGTTGCCTCATGCACTGGATGTGGACCAGGCAGCCCAGTTATTGAATATCGACAACAAGGACCCGTTGGCCATCCGGGATCTGGCCATGATGGAATTATTATATTCCTCTGGTCTGCGACTATCGGAATTAATCCAATTGAACATGGAGAATCTGGATCTCCGGGATGCACTCGTTACGGTACTCGGCAAGGGCAAAAAGACCCGTACTGTTCCCATCGGCCGGCAGGCACTACGGGCAATCAGGGACTGGCTAACACTGCGCGAGACGATTGCCAATACCGGGGAAACCGCCGTGTTTGTCAGTCGGCGCGGACAACGCCTGTCAGCGCGCGGCCTGCAGCAGCGCCTGCGGCAATGGGCCATACGCCAGGGTTTGCCCGCCAACGTTCATCCGCACATGCTGCGTCATTCGTTTGCCAGTCACTTACTGGAATCCAGCGGTGATCTCCGGGCCGTCCAGGAGTTACTCGGGCATGCCGATATCAGTACGACCCAGGTCTACACACATCTTGATTTCCAACATCTGGCAAGGGTTTACGACCAGGCCCATCCCCGGGCCAGGAAACGCTAGGCCGGTTATTATCCTTTCCGGGCCTTGTTTTTTTTCTGCAAGGCTCAATCTTAGGTACAATGCCGCTTCAAAAATGATAAGGAGAATTCCCTTGCAGCAGTTCAAAGGTACGACCATTCTTTCCGTGCGCCGGGGGAATGCCGTTGCCATCGGCGGTGATGGCCAGGTGTCACTGGGTGACACTATCATGAAGGGCAATGCCCGAAAAGTGCGGCGGCTTTACAAGGATCAGATACTGGCCGGGTTTGCCGGTGGAACCGCCGATGCTTTTACCCTGTTTGAGCGTTTTGAAGGCAAGCTGGAAAAACATCAGGGTCACCTGATGCGATCAGCTGTAGAACTGGCCAAGGACTGGCGCAGTGACAAGATGTTGCGCCGGCTGGAAGCCATGCTTTGTGTGGCAGACAAGCAAACATCACTCATCATTTCAGGTAATGGTGATGTGATTGAACCGGAGGACAATATCATGGCCATTGGTTCGGGTGGAGCCTTTGCCCGGTCAGCCGCGTTGGCCCTGTTACAAAACACTGAACTCTCAGCACAGGAAATCGTAGAAAAAGGACTGAATATCGCGGCAGATATCTGTATTTATACCAATCACTCTCTGACAATCGAAGATTTGTCAGGCGAGTAATACTCATACCTTTCCGGAATTTTTATGTCAGAGTTAACCCCATCAGAGATTGTCAATGAATTAAACAAGCATATCATCGGCCAGGAAGAGGCCAAACGGGCCGTCGCTATTGCGCTTCGCAACCGATGGCGCCGGCTGCAGGTCAAGGAAGAACTTCGTAACGAAATAACGCCCAAAAATATTCTAATGATTGGTCCCACCGGTGTTGGCAAGACCGAAATTGCAAGGCGCCTTGCAAAACTGGCCAATGCACCCTTTATCAAGATCGAGGCAACAAAATTCACAGAGGTAGGTTATGTAGGGCGTGATGTGGAATCGATCGTGCGTGATCTCGTGGATGTGTCAGTGAAAATGACGCGCGAAGTAGAAATGGCAAAGGTCAAGGACCGTGCCGAGTATGCTGCCGAAGCCAGAATACTCGATATTCTGTTGCCAAAGGCCAGGACGTTTGAAGATACGGAAGCAGAGGATGCTAATACCACCCGTGCCAAGTTTCGCAGCATGTTGCGGGAGGGTAAGCTTGATGACAAGGAAATCGAGATTGAACTGAATATGCCCGGAATTGGCGTTGAGATCATGGCGCCTCCCGGCATGGAAGAGATGACCAGTCAGTTGCAAAACATGTTCCAGAACATGTCCGGCGGGAAAAAAGCAACGCGAACCCTAAGAGTTAGCGAAGCAATAAAACTACTGGCTGAAGAAGAAGCAGCCAAACTGGTTAATGAAGATGATATCAAGCATCGGGCAGTTGAAAATGCTGAACAGAATGGCCTGGTATTCCTTGATGAGATCGACAAAGTCACACGGCGTTCTGAAAGCAGCGGTCCGGATGTGTCTCGAGAAGGTGTGCAACGAGATCTTTTGCCATTGGTAGAAGGGTCCACGGTATCCACCAAGTTTGGCATGGTGAGGACGGATCATATCCTGTTTATCGCTTCGGGTGCCTTCCACCTGGCAAAACCTTCCGACCTGATACCGGAGCTGCAGGGACGCTTGCCTATTCGGGTTGAGCTCAATGCACTGACAGTTGAAGACTTTGTACGTATCCTGACCGAGCCGGATGCTTCTTTAACAGAACAATATACTGCGCTGATAGCTACCGAGGGTGTCAGTCTGAAGTTCAGTGAAGATGGAATTTCACGCATTGCCGAAATCGCCTGGCAAGTCAATGAGAGTACAGAAAACATCGGTGCCCGGCGCTTGCATACCGTTATGGAACGCCTGCTCGAACCGATATCATTTGATGCTTCAGAAACGGCCGGACAAACAATCAGAGTTGATGCCGAGTACGTCAACAGCAAGCTGGGATCATTGGCAGAAGATCAGGATCTTGCGAGGTATATTCTCTGATAAGCAGGTCGTATCAAGCATGGATAAATCACCCAAACCGCTGTCGATTAACCTGCACAAGAAATCACGCTGTCTTGATATCGAATTTGATGATGGCAAGCAGTTTCGTTATAGCTGTGAGTTTTTGCGTGTCCTTTCTCCCTCTGCTGATGTGAAGGGGCACGGCCCGGGACAGGGCGTGCTCCAGACAGGCAAGGAAGATGTTAATATTGATAACATCGAGCCGGTTGGAAATTACGCTATAAAACTGTTATTTAATGACGGACACCATACTGGACTGTACTCCTGGTCCTATCTGTATGAGTTGGGCACGAACATGGATGAATACTGGCGGGACTATCTGGAGAAGCTGGAAAAAGCGGGGCATTCGCGCAAACAATCATGAACGACACGACGACTGATTTTGGCTTTACCAAGGTACCTTCAGACCAGAAGACACGACTGGTAGGAGAGGTTTTTACCTCCGTTTCGTCCCGTTATGACCTTATGAATGATCTGATGTCATTCGGCGTGCACCGATTGTGGAAACGTTACGCTGTACATCTGTCCGGAGTCAGGCAGGGTCATCAGGTGCTGGATGTAGCCGGTGGAACCGGAGATATGGCCAGACTGTTTCAGCGGCGTGTAGGAGAAAGTGGCCAGGTTGTTATCGCAGACATCAATCTTGACATGATCCGGGAAGGACGGGACAAGCTGATTGATCAAGGCATTATCCGTGGTATGGAGTATATCCAGGCAAATGCCGAGAAATTGCCATTTAGAGATAACTCGTTTGATTGTGTTTCGATTGCCTTTGGTTTGCGCAATGTGACCAACAAGGCAGCAGCGCTGCGATCGATGTATGAAAAAACACGATATGGCGGTTCTCTTATCATTCTTGAATTCTCATCAGTCGTATTGCCATATCTTGGAGCCTTGTATGAAAAGTATTCCTTCAAGCTTATCCCGATGCTCGGCAAGGTAGTTGCCAGAGATGCAGACAGTTATCGTTACCTGGTTGAATCCATACGCATGCATCCTGACCAGGAAGCCCTTAAAACCATGATTGAGGCGGCCGGTTTTAATCGAGTTGAGTATCATAATCTCTCCGGTGGAATTGTTGCCGTGCATCGTGCCTGGAAACTCTGAGGGTATTTTGTGTATGTTTTCGTTCCAGGCAAAAATGCAGTCATTGTTCAATGAACTTATCAAGCAAGATGCCCGTAGTGCGGACAAACTTTCTGCCTTGCGCGGCAGAGTCATCATTATTCACATTGATGGACCAGACAGAGTTGTTTGCCTGCAATTTGCAGAAGATGGTGTCAGGTTGCTGGAAGCTTTTGAGGGTGAACCACATGTCACTATCTCGGCCACTCCCATTACGTATCTATCGCTATTGATGAACCATGCCGACGGTTTCCCGGCGAATATGAATATTCAGGGTGATGTCGGGGTGGCCCAGAAATTCCAGCAATTGTTGCATGAACTCGAGATCGATTGGGAAGAGCTGGCCTCACACTGGACCGGTGATACTGCAGCAAGGCAACTGGGCCGGCTGGCCAGGGCCATGCGTCATTATCTGGCAGAAGTCAGGCAAAGTACCCGCCTGAATATCAGCGAATATCTATTGTATGAAAAGGAAATTGTTCCGGAGAAAGAGGAAATCGATGATTTTATCCGGGAAATCGCCACATTAAGAAATGATTCAGAGAGATTGTTTCAGCGTTTTGACCGCCTTGAAAAACAAGTACAGGGGTCCAGCTAACGGGTTATGGAAAGCCTTGGTGAAATTTTCAGGCTGCTGAAGATCCAGCGCATACTCATTCGCCATGGGCTCGATGAGATTATATTTGCCACCCACCTGTTCCGGCCAGTTCGTCTGCTGTTTTATCTTTTGCCCTGGAACTGGTTTGGTAACCGGGCCAAGGGAACACATGCCGAACGAATTCGCCGTGCCCTTGAAGACCTCGGCCCGGTCTTCGTCAAGCTTGGCCAGTTATTGTCTACTCGTCGTGACATGTTGCCCGAGGACATTGCCAATGAATTGTCCAGGTTGCAGGATAATGTGCCACCGTTTCCCGGCCATGTTGCCCGCCGGATTATCGAGGATGAGTTCGATAAACCGATCAGTGATCTGTTCGCTGAATTCAATGAAACACCAACAGCCTCTGCCTCAATTGCCCAGGTGCATGCAGCTACCATGAATGATGGCCGAAAGGTGATCGTCAAGGTGTTACGCCCCGACATTGAGGATATCATCAAGCGTGATCTGGGCCTGTTAAACTTCCTGGCCCGGCAGGCTGAACATTATTCGGAAGATGGACGACGGCTTCGCCCCACCAATGTGGTACTTGAATTACGCAAGACATTATTCAATGAACTGGATTTCATGCGAGAGGCTGCAAACGCCTGCCAGTTCAAGCGAAATTTTGCAAATTCGACCAGGATCCATATTCCTGAGATCGAATGGCCACTGACCAGTGAACGTGTACTGGTCATGGAGCGTATAGATGGTATACCGCTCACTGATATTGCCTCTCTCAAGGCCGCAAACATTGACCTCAAGTGGCTGGCAGAAACCGGAGTCGAGATCTTTTTTACCCAGGTATTTCGAGACAGTTTTTTTCATGCGGATATGCATCCCGGTAATATCTTTGTGGCACCAAGCGAAGATGGCAGGCACCCGATCATACAGCTGGTGGATTTCGGTATTGCCAGTTCACTCAGTGAATTTGATCAGCGCTATCTGGCAGAAAACTTTATTGCCTTCCTGGACAAGGATTACCAGCGGGTTGCAGAACTGCACGTTGAATCCGGTTGGGTACCGAGAAATACACGAGTTGATGAATTTGAAGCTGCGATCCGGACTGTATGTGAACCGCTGTTTGATCGTGCGATCCAGCAAATATCTTTTGGTAACCTGTTACTCAGGTTATTTCAGACTGCTCGTCAGTTTGGCATGGTAATTATGCCGCAGCTTTTATTATTACAAAAAACCCTGGTAAATATTGAAGGTATGGGCCGACAATTATACCCGGATCTGGATATCTGGAAGGCTGCACGTCCACAGATGGAACGCTGGATGAGTGAGCGTGTCGGCTTGCGTGGACTCTATCGCGGGACCCGTAAGAACATACCTCATTGGCTGGATCGTTTGCCGGAATTGCCGGGGAAGGCGATCGATCTTATGGAGAGACTGCGAGACGGACGGATTGAATTGCAGACTCACTCGGATGATATTCAAAAACTGCGACTGGAGATTAAACAAGCAAACAAACGTACGGTAATGGCAATTGCAGGTTCAACATTTGTCCTGGCGGCAGCGATTATCTATGGTCTGGATGGCTTCTCCCCGGTGATGTTCAGCGGTGCACCACTCCTTTCCTGGGTATTTGGTATTGCCGGTATTGGCTTACTGGTATTTTCGTCAGGTGATTGACTGTTAATTCAAAAAATGTGAGCCAATCAACAGACTGTTGTTGAACCGGAGAAAAAGTCATGGTCATATAATATAGTAACAACAACGGTAAAAGGGATTTGTTATGACCATGCTATCCATGAGATCCGTAATTGTCATATCAGTCGGCATGATTACCCTCCTGCAGGGATGCAGTTCCTCATCGCAATCAGTCCGCAACGAAACATTACCACGTCGTCAGGCTACGCATCATGAGTCACGGCAGTCTTATCAGCTATCAAGGCAAGATTTTTATCCCATTCGTTGCAGGGGAAATGTCATCGATGTCGGTAATCCATTGCAACAGATTACCGCGCATCTAGAGGCCCGAGCAATACCCTACAATTCCATTCCTCTGAGTGATTGTTCGGGCATGTTTCACCGTGTGTTATTGATGCTGGACGATACCTGTCCCGGCAATAACTTTCCTACGCACAAGCAACAACGGAGCACACGACAGCTGGCAGAATGGTATCATCATCGAGGCAATCTTGTACTGGTGCATGATGCCATGGCAAGTTCTCATTTGATTAAACCCGGCGCCGTGATGTTTTTTGGCAAACGCGGTAGACGTTATGCTAATTTTAATGCCAATGATCTTTTTACACGGTCGAGGGGAATTGAACACATGGGTGTAGTTGTTTCAGTACAAAAGGACAAAAGGGGAAGAGTTGTGAGTTATCGTATGTTTCATGGCAGGAAATCAGGCAGTATTGCCAAGGCAACGACACATCTGCGGCAATACCGCAGTAAATCATATCCAGCCTATGGCAATGGATCTCAGCAATGGGTAGCAGTTGCTCGAATTGTAAATTAGTCTGCGCTTGATAAAGCAGCCGCTATCGGCTTATTACCCTGATACAATTCAATTACCTTGCCGATGGTGTCATCGTTTTCCAGGCAGAACTTTATAGCAGTGACCACGTCTGCCCTGGGGACAGACTGTTCACCACTCCTGGATCTGCTTGTCCTTACGAGTCCGTTCCCAGGGCTGTCGGTCAGTTTCCCCGGTCTTAGGATAGTGTAATCCAGTGAACTCTTTAACAAGTATTCATCGGCTATGTGTTTGCATACATTGTAATGCTTTATGGCATCCGGTCCATTTTCCGGATCTCCGGCATTGCGTGAACTGATCATTATAAAGCGTTGCAGCTTTTTCTCTTCACATGCCGAGATTGTCTTGATTGCACCCCACATATCAACAAGTATGGTTTTGTCTGCGCCGGTGTGTCCTCCGGAGCCGGCGCTAAATACAAGGGCATCACAACCGTCCAATGCGTGGAAAAATTGTCCTTCAAGATCACCAATGGTCACCTCTGCTCCCATTTTTTCCAGTGCCGATCGCTGGGATTCATTTCGAACCATAGCACGCACTGAATGGCCGGATTCAACCAGTTTTTTAACCAACTGTTTGCCGATTTTGCCGTTAGAGCCGATGATCAATGTTTTCACAATCAATTTTCCATACAAGTGGTTCGGCTTGAATATTAAGGTATATCTTTAACATGACTTCCACTTGATGCTCAGTTTCTTTCTCTTGTGCCCACAAAGAGAAAAGAGGAGGGGCACAGGGTCTACCAGGAGCTATTCATGTCACCGCGGAGCTGTAAAATAGATGAATACCACGATAAACTATCATTATAACTAATGTGCTTGCACATAAAGCCAGAATTTTTAAAAACAACACTCAAACCTAATAATCAGCAAGCCGATTAAGGAGTCACTATGAAAATCTATCCCCAACTGGAAATTCCACAAACTCTGGCCGCCGGTCCCGGACCTGGAAATACCGACCCGAGAGTACTTGAGCGTTTTTGCAAGACTGGTGTGGCCGATCACATGCAGAAGGATGTCCTGAGGGGCATGGTCGAGGCAAAGGAGATGCTGCGCGCTGCATTCGGAACAAAAAATACCTATACCTTCGGGGTCGGGGGCACTGGCTGGAGTGGTCTGGATTGCGCGTTTAGTCCGATATTGCCGGGCGACAATGTTGTAGCCTTTGTGAACGGGACATTCAGTGGTATCGATGGTCTTAATGTACGCATGAAAGCTGCAAGCCGTGACGAACTGGCAGCCAATCCGTTGGATCCGAAGCCTGCCAGTGTCACGATCGTCGACGTACCCCATGGCCAGTCTGTCACCGGCGAGATCGTTGAAAAGGCGTTGGCAGAACACAAGCCGATGTGGGCAGTTATGGCTCACTGGGAGACTGGCAGTGGCCGTATCAATGACCTGCAGGGCTTTAATGATGCATGTGTGAAACATGGTGCGATGGGAATTATCGACGCGGTTTCCAGCCTGGGTGTCAGTGACTTTGATATTGATGACTATTCCGGCGTCAAGATCTGGGCTTCCTGTCCACAAAAGGGTGTGCTCAGCCTGCCGCTGACCTACGCACCAGTCAGCTTCACCGACGAGGCCATTGATGTGGTTGCCAAGCGGGGCTGCTACACATATGTGCACCATCCAATTCTAGAAGCCCGTCACTGGGGAATATCGGCAGACGGCAAAGACGGCAGTCCGGCAGGTTACCACCGCACACACTCCGCTTATGCCGTTGCAGCTTTTCATGAAGCCCTGCGCATACTTCTGAATCATGGTCGGGGCCAGAAGGCAGCAGACTATGCTTACCATGAGAAGGCTCTCAGACAGGCCGTGGAAGCAATGGGCTGTGAGGTCACTTCGAATATGACCAGTCTGGTGGTATTGAACCTGCCCGGCAAGCTGGCAGGAAAGGAAAAAGATCTGGTGGCCGGTTGTCGTGAAGAGAATTTCTGTATCTGGCCGACACTCTCTGAGCCGGTGCAGGTTCGCATCGGAATTCTTAACCAGCTTACTGAGGAAGCGATTACTGAAATAGTCAGTCGGTTTGCTGATGCCATGTTGAAAATGGGCGCCGATTTCAACAAGGATGAAATCATGAAGGGACTGAAGTCTTATTTTGCAGGCTGATAACCGGCGCTAGTTCTGAGACGGGGAGAAATCAGTAGCTGATTTCTCCCCGGATCTTGACGATCATCCTGCTGTCAGTGTCTCTTGTCATTGCTGTCATCAGGTGTGGCTGCATCGCACGATAATTCGTGTACGTAAGCGGGAGTACGCCACGCAATAACAGCTATTTCCCTCATTCTCTCTGC
>JBFFIE010000009.1:0-61102 GCA_041556555.1 Gammaproteobacteria bacterium | reverse complement strand
TGACATCCATCCTTTGTCTGCCACTGGGCATACTATTTTCATTAAACCGTTTTCCAGGAAAGAAAAGCCTTCAAAATATTCTGAATACCTTGATGGCATTACCAACTGTTGTTGTTGGTCTCCTGTTGTTCGGAATTCTGGGCAGGCAGGGCCCGTTGGGGGAACTGGGCCTCCTGTATACCCAGGTCGCGATGATTATTGGCCAGTGTCTGCTGATATTTCCCATCGTACTTAACCTGGTGATTGCCGGAGCAAATACGGCGGATCCCAGGATTGCATCTACCAGTATTGTCATGGGGGCCAATAGCTTCCAGAAAAACATCATATTTATCAAGGAAGTCAGATTTGCAATGATGGCGGCTATAGTTGCTGCCTTTGGGCGGGCGATAGGCGAGGTAGGCGTGGCAATGATGTTGGGTGGCAATATTGAGGGTTATACACGGACAATGACCACGGCGATCGCCCTGGAAACCAGTAAGGGTGAATTCGAATTTGCCCTCGCCCTGGGCATCCTGCTCTTGCTGGTAGCCTATATAGTCAATGTACTTATGGAACGCTTTAACAGACTGAATGTATGAGTGCAGCAATAACCATTAAAAACCTCAGCTATAAATATGCTGATGAAAATATTATTTCCATAGACCAGTATGAGTTTGAGGATGGTAAGTCACATGTTCTCGTTGGTCCAAACGGGTCAGGGAAGACGACCCTGCTTAACATTATGTCATTATTATCCAGACCTGATAGAGGAGAAATCGCCCTGCTTGGCGAAGTTGTGAATAACGATAACAGGCTTTCTTTAAGAAAGCGGATAGGCTACGTTCAGCAAAGGCCTTATCTATTTAATATGACGGTATTTGACAATATTGCTATTGGCTTGAAACTGAGAAAAATCAACAAGCAATTAAGAAAAGCCAGAACTGACAATATTATTGAACAATTGAATATAGCAAACCTGAGAAATAAACGTGGTCATGAACTTTCAGGCGGAGAAATGCAGAAGGTTGCCCTCGCACGTACTTTGATACTTGAGCCCGAGATACTGATTCTCGATGAACCGTTTACTTATCTTGATAAAAGATTTGCTTCTGAGCTGGAAAATCTTCTGTGTAATATCAGAGAGCATAGATCACAGACAGTAATTTTCAGTACTCATGATCATCTTCGTGCTCACTTGTTGGGCGATCATGTTTGTAGTCTGGTCAATTCAAGATTAATCGATGAATCATCAGTAAATCTGTTTCATGGTAAATATTTACCCGATAAATCGGTTTTTGATACAGGCAAAATTCAGATAAATATCGGTGAACGGGAAGGAGATATCAATATTATTGCAGTAGAACCGGAAGAAATTGTTTTATCCAACCAATCACTGGATTCTAGTATGAGAAATCGGTTTCAGGGATATGTAACTGGACTTGCTTCGCATGAAGACAGGGTGGATGTCAGCATTAATGCTGCTGAAACATTTCAGGTTATGATCAGCAAAAATGCCCTGGAAGAACTGGAAATTGATGTTGGCAGTAAGGTTTGGATGAGTTTCAAATCATCTGCAGTTAAAATACTCAATTAGCGATTCCGGTTAACAGAATAACTGATCAAGATCCACAGTAGATTTTTTACCAAGCTCAGCAAATTTCTCTTCAACCCAGACTTGTGCACAGGCATAGCCCTCATCGTGCAATTTCTTGATGAATGATGGCAATGTGTTGTAACGGCTTTTCGAATTGAATTGCAATGAAAGTACCTGATCCTGAACAATATGAATATTGATATTTTTCATTCTGCTTTCCAGTTTCCCGGATGGCAACCAGTCCTTGTTGATCATTTTCTTGGAAAAGGCGATTGCCCGCATTTCCCGAAGAAAAGCAGAATTAAAACTTAATTCCGATGCCCTGGCTTGAATGTCCTCTGCCATTATCGGTGTTTCCTCGATTTCCAGTGGGTGCAACATCACAATCGTAATGTCGCTGGCTTTACAATTAAAAATCAGGGGAAAGACCGGCGGGTTACCGGAAAAGCCACCATCCCAGTAACTTTCACCATCTATTTCTATGGCATGATGTAAAGATGGAAGACAGGCAGATGCCATCAGTGAATCAATTGTAACCTCACTGTTTTCAAAGATCCTGAGCTTACCGGTCTTCACGTTTGTTGCGGAGATAAACAATTTAACGTTGAGATGCTTTTGCAGAAACTCGAAATCGATGGAATCCTCCACAAGTCCCCTCAGGGGATTCATATCCATGGGGTTTAACTGATATGGAGAGAATGTCTTGGTGAGAGCCAGGTAGGCGTCCAACCCGGGTTGGTTCGTTGATCCAAACAGGTTCGGTATCAAACCATCCATGGGTGATCTGAAAATTTCCGAAAATTCATCCCCGATCCTGGTCCAGAAGGTATACAAGGCATTACGGGCGTTTTCACGTCCGCCCCTGGCTAGGCCATAGGTCAAGACGGTAGCGTTCATTGCCCCGGAGCTTGTCCCGGAGACACCTTCGATCTCGATACGCTCATCGCCGAGGAGGTAATCCAGGACCCCCCAGGTGAAGGCGCCATGCGACCCCCCGCCCTGCAGGGCGAGGCTGAGAATTTTCTTTTTTATTTTAGCCATGTGCGCTGTATAGTCCGATTGCTGCTCTGCGTCAATTTGTTTATAAACAATATGATAGGAGGATCACATGAAATTTGGATTGCATCTAAAAGGTGCATGATTAGTGCCTGAAATCAGTGCGTATGGGCGATAATTTATCATTATGAAATTGTGAATTTTATAAATACGAATGAATTGACAGCCCAGAGATCAGGGCAAAATTCTCTACGGGATGGGTATGCTCGAATCAAGGGGGATAATTTCTATTTATACAATTTGGCCTCATAATATTTGTTTTGCTTGTGGATATACCCAAAATATCCTTGTGAGATATCACTGCTTCACATATACAAGTATAAAGGCTTGAATTTGCAAGAGGTGTTTTGTACACAACATACTGAAAGAAATACTGTACAAAAGGGAACGCTAGCAGGCATCCCGTGCCTGGTATCACACATATAGAAGGGTACCGACCAGGAGAGAGAGATGTAACCTGCCTGATAAAAACAACTTCTTTCCATGCCGGGCAAGGCAATAAAAAAATCCGATACTGAAGAGAGACTTACCCTGGTGAAGATGAGAATTAACCATAGAGATTTGTATTGCATTATTTTATGTATCTTCATACCGGCTATTTGCCAGGCAAATGAAAAAAGAATCATTGGCTGGGTTGAAAATGTGAAGGTCATGTCCGCTGACATCGAGTTTTCTGCAAAACTTGATACCGGCGCATTAACTTCCTCTATAAATGCAATGGATATAGAAGAGTTCGAGAAAGAGGATGAAACCTGGGTCCGTTTTAAAATTGTCAACAATGATAATGAAAGCAAGATCGTTGAGTTACCCCAGGAACGGATTGTTAAAATCAAACGCCATGTTGGTAAAAGTCAGAAGCGGCATGTTGTAAAAATGGGTCTCTGTCTTGGCAATGTGTACAAGGAAACCCAGGTCAGCCTGGTTAACAGGGAAAGGTTTGTTTATAAACTGCTTATAGGCCGGAGATTTCTCAAGGATAATTTTGTTATTGATCCGTCACAACATCATATAACTACGCCAGATTGCGAGAAAGAAGAAAGTGATCAATAAACAACTACTGGTCTTGTCATCACTGCTGATGATTATAGGCATCAGTTTTTTGGTATATAAGAGTGCCTATCTTGGTTTTCCACTGACGCCGGGACAGGAGACCAGTATCTGGAATGTTGAAATCAAAATCAATTTTCAGGCCAGTAACAGACCGATCAAGTTGATGCTTTATGTTCCCAGAAATTCCAGATATTTCTCAATAATCAATGAGAATTTTATATCCAGAGGTTATGGTGTTTCCATTAGCACTACGGAAGGAAACCGCCAGGTTGCCTGGTCAATCAGAAAAGCATCGGGTCAACAAACACTCTATTACCAGGCCGTAGTTGAAAGGCTGGACCTGGGCGAAAAAGATGCGTCGACAAAAAAGATTACACCGATATCAGCAGATTATACTGGTGCTGATCTGCAGGCAGCCCTTGCTGTACTTTCCGAAGCAAAGGAAAAGTCAGCTGACCCGATAACACTGCTGTTGCAACTAATCGATTTATTTAATGATCCGGCAAATAATTATAATGTTGATCTGTTACTGCGAGGGAAGGCCAGCCCGGATAACATTATTGATTCAATTATCCGTGTGTTGTCCCTCGATGGTATAGCCGCAAGACAGGTTCACGGATTGAAAATGGTCGAAAGCCTTGACCATTCTGAATCAGCCAGCTGGATCGAAGTATATACATCAGATGAATGGAAAGCTGTTGATATGGTCACCAAGCAATTCGTTGATCTGAGTGATTATCTGGTGTTATGGAAGGGAAGGGACAAAATGGCCACGCTCACGGGTGGCAGTAATCTTGATATCGACATTAATATCAGGCGCTCTGAAATTGAAAGCCTGGCAGCCGCCAGCACCAGGGAGAAAAATCTCAGTCCAAATCTCTCAAAATATTCATTATCGAATCTGCCACTGGATACGCAGAATGTTTATTCGATACTTCTGACGGTGCCTTTTGGTGTATTTCTGCTGGTTATCCTGAGAAATATTATCGGTATTAAAACATTTGGCACCTTCATGCCGATATTGATAGCACTGTCTTTCAGGGAAACCCAGCTGTTATCCGGTCTCATACTCTTTACGCTGTTGGTCACACTGGGCCTGGCTATCAGGTTCTATCTGGAAAGACTGAAATTATTACTCGTGCCCAGACTCGCCTCGGTATTGATCATTGTCATTATGCTGATGCTGGTAATGAGTATACTGAGCCATAATCTTGGAATAGAGAGCGGGCTGTCTGTTGCACTTTTCCCCATGGTGATCATCACGATGACCATTGAAAGAATGTCAATAGTCTGGGAAGAAAAAGGGAGCCAGGATGCAATCTATCAGGGCATTGGCAGCCTGGTAGCAGCAGCCGTCGCATTTCAGTTTATGAGCAATGACATCGTTGAGCATTTAATCACCGTTTTTCCGGAGATACTCTTTATTATCCTGTCACTGACATTAATACTGGGCCGTTATACAGGATACCGCCTGCTTGAATTGCAGCGTTTTAAGGTACTGGTGAATAGATAATGTTGTTGAATCTGGGCAGGCAGCTTTCCGAAGTCGGTGTGATGGGGATCAACAAGCGCAATGGTGAGTATATATCCCGTTACAATGACAGGAAAAACTATCCCCTGGTGGATGACAAGTTAAAAACAAAGATACTTGCAGAGCGAGCGGGAATCCCGGTTACAGAACTTTATGGTGTTATTGAAGCGGAGGGACAGATTCGCAACCTCGATAAAGTACTCAGCGGGCATACAGATTTTGCCATCAAGCCCGCCCAGGGCAGTGGTGGTGATGGCATCGAAGTGATTGTCGGCCGAACCAAGGACCTGTTTAAAAAAGCCAATGGCCAGATCATATCCGAGGATCAACTGAAATTTCACATTTCCAATATTCTCAGCGGACTGTTTAGCCTGGGCGGGCATGAGGACCAGGCTATTATTGAGTACCGGGTTAAATTTGATGAAATATTCGATGCTATCAGTTATCAGGGTGTGCCGGATATCCGGATCATTGTCTATAAAGGTTTCCCGGTGATGGCCATGATCCGATTGCCAACATATTTATCAGGGGGCAAGGCCAATCTCCATCAGGGCGCGATAGGGGTCGGTATCGATCTGGCCAATGGCCGGACACTCACGGCAGTGTGGGAAAATTCAGTGATAACTGAACACCCGGATACCAGGCATCCGGTAACAGGTTTCCAGATTCCCAATTGGGAACAATTGCTGATCATTGCGGCCAGATGTTATGAATTGACCGATCTTGGATATCTGGGTGTGGACATCGTTCTGGACAGGACCAAGGGGCCGCTGGTCCTAGAAATGAATGCCAGGCCCGGACTCAATATTCAAATTGCAAACCGAATGGGACTGCTTCATCGTCTTCGATTCATTGATGCCAATGCCATGAGCATGGGGTCGTACATGGACAGGGTGTCCTTTTCGCGAAGAATCCTGCCACGCATTCAATGACAGTACTTCCCGGGTTTGCAGGAACCACCAACACTCGGATATCCTAGACTAGTAGTTCAAGTTTTATTCATAATTTTCGAAATAGGACGTCTGCGCTTGCTTTACTACTCTGTTAAAATCATCATTACCGCCCTGCTCATTGTCCTGATTTCCGAGATTGCCAGGCGCAGCAGCCTGATCGGTGCCATTCTGGCCTCTGTACCCCTGGTTTCCGTACTGGCAATGGTCTGGTTGTATGTGGATACGGGGGATCTCGAAAAAATATCAACCCTGTCAACAAGTATCTTCTGGTTGGTATTGCCATCACTCGCCTTGTTTATATGTCTGCCTGTCCTACTTAAGCATGGTTTGCATTTTTACCTCAGTATGTCCCTGTCTATAGTGGTAACGATCATCTGTTATTTCTTGATGATATTTATCCTGGGGAAATTTGGCGTTGAACTCTAGGAGTTCAAAATGAAAGCCATGGTATTGCATAAGCAGGGACAGCTTTTGCAGGATCAACAAGTTGACAAGCCAACATGTGGAAAGGATCAGGTACTTGTTCGGGTCAGTGCCTGCGGGGTATGTCGCACCGATTTGCATGTCTGTGATGGTGATCTTGATAATCCGAAACTGCCATTGATACCGGGGCATGAAATTGTCGGTTATATCGAAGAAATGGGCAGTGAAGTCCGGGGCTTTCAGCTTGGGCAACGGGTCGGCATACCCTGGCTGGGGTCAACCTGTGGTCATTGTTTTTACTGTAGGTATGACATGGAGAACCTGTGTGATGAACCGGGATTTACCGGTTACCAGATTGATGGCGGCTACGCAGAGTATACGGTTGCCAATCAACATTTTGTCTTTCCGCTGGATATGAATATGGATGATGTCGAAGTCGCCCCTTTGCTATGTGCCGGCTTGATTGGATTCCGATCCTATCGAATGGCAGGCGAATTCAGTCGACTCGGTGTCTATGGCTTTGGAGCCGCTGCGCATATCATTACCCAGATTGCAATTCATCAGGGTGTTGAGGTCTACGCCTTTACCCGTGAAGGAGATACTGCAAGTCAGGAATTTGCCAGAACACTGGGAGTCACCTGGGCCGGCGACTCCGGGGACAATCCACCAAAAGAACTTGATGCCTGTATTATCTACGCACCGGTGGGTGAACTTGTACCCCTCGCATTAAAGGTACTCAGAAAAGGGGGCGTGCTGGTGTGTGCCGGAATACATATGAGTGATATCCCCACTTTTCCCTATGCATCTCTATGGGGTGAGCGGGTAATCAGGTCAGTTGCCAACCTCACCCGACGTGATGGTGAAGATTATTTCAAATTACTGAAAAACATTTCAGTTCATACCAGTACTACACCTTACAAACTAGAGAGCGCCAATTCCGCATTAGCTGACTTGAGAGAGGGCAGACTACAGGGTGCAGCAGTGCTGGTGCCTGGCTCATGAACTGAAGGTAACCTGAAAATATTTAATCAACCACAATAACAGGAATAAATTATGGAATGGTTATTTGAGCCGCAGTCCTGGGTTGCACTGGTCACACTGACTGCTCTGGAAATTGTTCTTGGTATCGATAATATTATTTTTATATCAATCCTGGTCAGCCGACTGCCTGAAAAAATGCGGCAGAAAGCCCGGATCTTTGGGCTTTCCTTTGCCATGCTTACCCGGGTCCTGTTACTGCTTTGCCTTGCCTGGATTCTGCAATTAACCAGTCCATTGTTTACGATTCTGCAGGAAGAAATATCAGGCAGAGATATTCTTTTGATTGCCGGCGGCTTGTTCTTGCTGGCCAAAAGCACGCTGGAAATACACAAGGAGTTCGAGTCGGCAGCCAGCCTGGAAAAGCCTGCCTATACTAGTTCATTCTGGGCGGTGATTGCGCAGATAGGCATCATTGACATTGTATTTTCCCTGGATTCGGTTATCACCGCGGTGGGTATGGCAGAGCATATAGAGATCATGATCATTGCGGTTGTGCTCTCAATACTGGTGATGATGTTTACGGCGAGGGCCATATCGGAATTTGTTGAAAATAACCCAACCATAAAAACACTGGCACTCAGTTTCCTCATACTGATTGGTGTTGCACTGATGGGCGAGGGTCTGGATATGCATATACCCAAGGGCTATATCTATTTTGCCATGGCATTCTCGCTTGCGGTGGAGATGATCAATCTGGCAATCCGCCGGCGACAGCAAGGCCAGCTGCAATAGCTGCTTTACTGCTATTATATATTTCCGGGATAATCCATTTTTTATGTATGGAATAAGTAATTCATGATCAAAATAACTGCCGTTATTACCTGCCTGTTAATATGTTCTGCTGGAGCAGGAGCCATTGATCTCAATTCATACAATCTGGTTGACCTGACTCATAACTATAACAAGGATACTATTTACTGGCCTACTTCACCGTCTAGGTTTGATAAGGAAACCTTATATAAAGGTAAAACACCTGCCGGTTTTTATTACTCCGCATATTCCATTTGTACTCCGGAACACGGCGGTACCCACCTTGATGCACCAGTTCACTTTTCTGAGTCTGCCATGAGTACAGATGAACTACTGCTGGAAAACCTGGTAGCTCCCGCTGTGGTCATTGATGTAGCTGAACAGTCTGCAAAGAATCGGGATTACCGCCTGTCTGTTGAAGATGTAAATTACTTCGAATCAAAACATGGTCGGATTACTGCCGGAACCATTGTCCTGTTGAGGACCGGCTGGGGCAAATACTGGCCTGATGTCAGGGCTTATCTCGGTGATGATACCCCCGGTGACGACAGCAAACTGTCTTTTCCAAGTTATGGAGCTGATGCTGCGAGCTTGTTGATAGAAAACAGGGGTGTTGTCCTGCTCGGTGTCGATACGGCATCGATAGATTACGGGAAATCCAGAGATTTCCCGGTCCACCAGATAGCTGGCGCGCATAATGTGGCCGGACTGGAAAATCTTGCCAATCTTGATTTGTTACCAGCAACCGGTATTACGCTGATTGCATTACCAATGAAGATCGAGGGTGGTTCCGGGGGTCCTGCCCGTGTTGTCGCGCTGGTACCGAAATAAATATAAGTTTTTCAGCAGAGGAATTTTTAAAATCCAATATGTTTAATAACAGGTGATATTACTAATGGAAGATGTGTTTATCAGGTATCTGCATTTTATCGGGATATTCATATTATTTTCATCACTTATGGTTGAGCATCTTTATTTAAAAAAACTGATAGCCGTTCATGAAATTAAAAAGTTAGCAGTCATCGATCTTGTCTATGGGATATCTGCTGCTGTCGTTTTGATTACCGGATTTGCTCTCTGGCTGTGGGTTGGTAAACCATCAGAATTCTATTCGGTAAATCCTGTGTTTTACATAAAAATATCGTTGTTTTTTATAGCTGCCTTGATTTCCATCTATCCGACCATATTTTTTATTAAAGCCCGCCGATCAGCCAGCCCGATTATTTCAGTGCCAAAGACTGTAATCATGATAGTGCGTATGGAGATACTGCTTTTATTAATAATACCTTTGCTTGCTGTGCTTATGGCAAGCGGATACAGATTGGGGTAACACCCTGAATCTGAAATAAGGGGAAGTAGTGCAAATGCCCCCGGCTGAAGCCGGGGGCATGTAATGATGTATGTGTTTCAGAATGCAAATGTAAATGCATCCTTGATCACGGAATATCCTTCATCAGTAGGATGAATACAGTCACCTGCGATCAGATCCGGATTTGCAAAGAATGCATCGAAAATATCAGCAATACCTGCATTATGATCTTCAGCGACTCTGCGAATGCGGTCATTGAGACCTTCCTCCAGGAAAGGTACGCCTCCCTCAAGTGCGAGATCGGCAAGACCAATTAAATTCGGATCAGCACATGGCGTGCCCAGTATCGACGTCCCTCTCAGTGCATTGTATTGGGTGCGGACCTGGAGAACACTGTCCTCACCTGCAGCTGAGCGTAGTGATTGCAATGCAAGCCGTAGATTTTGCTCGGATTCATTCAAAAGAGCATTGAGCCGTGTCAGGCAACTGAGGTTACCCCGGGCACAGGTAGCTGCCTGTGGCGATGTAATGAATCGCCTCAAATTATTACCACCACCACCCAAAGTAACAATAACAAGATCATGATTAATGCTCTCGACTACTGCCCGAGGCAATTGATCGATATTTATTTCTCTGCTCGTAGCACCCAGGACACATAGATTGACTAGATCCATATCAACGTCCAACTGAGATTCCAGATAATCATGGTATGGATTTATATAGCCATCTCCAATCACAGGGCTGCCAATGTCGAGTGATACGCTGCATTCTATTGAATCACCAATAACAATATGTCCGGCTGCACGGCCTTCAGGCTCATGTGCAGAAACGGGTGCCTGAACACCAAACAGCATGGCATTAAATGCAACAAGTGAAATACATAACTGTTTATTAATGAGATCCATTATCTTCATGGCGATACCTCCTAGTAACAACAATTCGTTAATTTAAGAAACATTGTCAAAATGAACGCTGAATTGCTTAAATACATATCCTCCTAGCTAATTTGCTTGAAAAGCGATGAGAGGAGGGTCTTTATGTAATAAGCAGTTTAATTACGGAGGATTTATTAATTTATGGGTAGTAACGGTTAAGTAACAAACGAGTTACAGATTGGTTACAGATACTAAGTTACATACAAATCAGTAACTTGTTAGAGTCGGACATCAATCTATTACAGATATTAGGCGGCTAGAGAATTAATTAGATGGCGCACCGCTATGGATATTTTTCTGCGGATAAATTGAGTAATGATGCAGAAAGAATAGCGTCTCATGACGCATTTACGTCACTGTCATAAATTTCAGTCGTGAAGTAGAGTGGTAAGTATTTGATTGATTGGTGGCTATGGCTGGACTTGAACCAGCGACATCAGCATTATGAATGCTGCGCTCTAACCAACTGAGCTACATAGCCACAGGGGTGAAATTCTGGATGCGCGATTGTCCGAACTGGAAGCTGGTTTGTCAAGAATGTGAGTGAAATGCCCGACTATTAACGGGTGCCGAATACCACAATAGTCTTGCCGGAAACCGTGATCAGGTGTTCTTCTTCCAGGCTTTTCAGGACCCGGCCGACCATTTCTCTCGAGCAACCCACAATCCGGCCCAATTCCTGGCGGGTAATCTTGATTTGCATGCCATCCGGATGAGTCATGGCATCCGGTTCCCGGCAGAGTTCCAGCAACGTACGCGCAACCCGGCCCTGCACATCGGTAAATGCCAGATCCCGTACCTTGCTGCTGGTCTTGCGCAAGCGAATGGCGAGTTGGGAAGCAATGGAAAAAAGAATGTCCGGAAACAGAGATTGCAGTGAGCGGACTCGCTCATAGCTGATCTTGGCAATCTCGCATTTGGATTTCGCCCGTACATAAGCGGAGCGGCGGGAGCCTTCCTCGAACAGTCCCAGTTCACCGAAAAAATCCCCGGGGTTTAGGTAGGCCAGCACAATCTCCCGACCACGGCTGTCTTCTACTTGAACGGACACGGATCCCTTGATGATGTAGAACAAATCAAGGCTCGGATCGCCTGCCTTGATGATGATGCTCTTGGCTGGATACTCCCTGACGTGGCAGTGTTCCAGAAAGCGGGAAATTAATGTATTTTGGTCACGAAAAGCCAGTTCGGCCATATCGTTGTGCCCCCCGATTGCCTGTGGTTATTTTACCGTTCAGGTATGTACAACAGTCATATTGGCACAGTTTACACTTTTTCCAAATATTCAACCAGTTGGAGATTTTGATGGAGACGACCTTGAAATGGGCAGGAGGGGCCGCGTTTATCGGATTGAGCTCGAGTGGACACACCGTGGTGTTCGACGGTCCGCCCGAGGGAGGCGGGCGGAATCTTGGAGCCAGGCCCATGGAAATGCTGCTCCTGAGCATGGCCGCATGCAGTACCTATGATGTTCTTTCCATACTGAAAAAATCCAGGGAAAACATTGCCGGGTGCACTGTGAAAATTTCAGCTACGCGCGCTGAAGATCATCCCCGGATCTTCACAGACATCCATCTGCATTTTGTCATTGAAGGCGAGGAGATAAAGGCAAAGAATATTGAGCGTGCCATCCAGCTATCGGCGGAAAAGTATTGCTCTGCCTCAATCATGCTGGGTGCCATGGCAAAAATCACACACGATTACGAACTTATCCCCCCCACCGGGGCATGATAATTATTCTTTCAATCTCACCACAACCGGGTCACCATCTGTCACACTGCTGAGAGCCTTGACGTTGGTTTGAGACCGGGCCCAGATATTGGTTTTTGCAGCCAGCCGAATTTCATCACCAACAGATACGGGCGTCTTGCCATAGCCGATGGCGATGCATTGTCCCTCGGTCCAGAAAGCGATCTCCCCCGGCTCAATTATGTCTCTGGCATCGGGCTCAAGTGAACAACTGACAGGGGCCTGGAAATAAACTTCCTCGCCCCAGGTTTTTGCAGTGGCATTAAACGGCAGCTGGTCAATGATCGCTTGCGCAGTCGGTGTGTCCAGTGTGACCAGCTCCAGCGATACGGGGCCGATCTCGATAATGACACCCGTCATTAATCGCTATTTGGATTTTTATTCATGAAGGCGCCGGCGGGACCGGTAACGATCTTATGCACCAGCAGGGACTGTTTGTTGGTATTGGTCTTGCGGTAAATTCGTTTCAGGTGTGTCTTGGCCGTGGACAGGCTGATATTCAATGCCTCGGAAACGTAAGAAAGTTCGGGGACTTCCAGCAGTTTGGCCGTGACCCTGGCCTCAGCAGGGGTCAATGAATAGAGTCCGATCAGGACATCCTCCACCGAACCGGTTGGCTTCTCCTCTTCCTCATCGCCGGTGGAATCAATCTTGGCGATGGCAAATTCGATGGTGGTTTTCAGGTCGGTCTCGCGTAGGGGTTTATTGATGAAGCCCAGGGGTTCCACTGACTTTGCCCGTGTGAGCGTGGCTTCATCGGCGTGCGATGTGACAAAGATGATCGGGGTCTTGAAATTCTTGGCCATGATCTCGGCCGTGTCCACCCCGTCCAGTCCCTTGCCCAGATTAATGTCCATCAATACGAGATCCGGATTGAGTGAGCGTACCTGGTTGATGGCCTCCTTGCCGTCATTGGCGGTACCGGCGATTTCGTAACCGAGATCGTTGATATAGAGCTTGATAACCGAAGCCGTCGTCGGGTCGTCATCAACAATCAATATGCGTTTCCTGGACATTTATTTTAATTTCTTGATTTGAGGGGCAAATTATTCAGGAGCAATTATATTACTATAGCACTCATGCATGAGATATACCCCTGTTAATGGTACTTAAAAATAACCTGTTAAAAGTATATCCGGGGCTGAGCGCTTGACACCTGAAAGCTGGTAAAGGCTCGATCAGGGGGATCAAGTCTCTCTAGGGTTCTCGGCCCGGCGAATATAAAACTCATAGATACCACCCTGTTCGGTTTGTCGCAGGATCTCGTGCCTGGTCCTGGCCGCATAGGCCTCGAAATCAACCACGGAGTGAGGGTCTGTGGCCTCAACAAAGAGGATCTGTCCGGGTTGCATCTTGTTCAGCAGAACCTTGGTCTTGAGTATGGGCAGTGGGCAATTCAGGCCCTTGGCATCCAGCACCTGGTCTGCTGTCAGCTTCTCGTCGATGTCAGTCTGGTTCATTGGCATAAATAAGTGATTATACAATGATTAGGATCCGGCTGATTACCATAACGCCATGCGCATTTCACTGAAACAGCTGTAGGAGCTAATCCTGTATTTATATCCCAGACGATATGCCGCTGACTGATAAATTTGTTATATTATAACATTACATTAACCGGCCGCCGACAGGAGAGCAATCTATGGCAAATAACAGCGTATTGATGCCATTCAAGGACAGGGATCACGCCCACCAGCGTTGCCTTGAAAAAGCCCTCGATCAGGCAGTCAAAAACTGCGAATCCCGCGGCGTACGGCTTACCCCGTTGCGGCGGCGAGTCCTGGAACTGATCTGGGGCAGTCATACGCCGGTCAAAGCCTATGACCTGCTGGATCAGCTTCGTGATGAACAGATTGGATCCGCCCCGCCGACAGTGTACCGGTCACTGGATTTCCTGCTGGAGGAGGGCCTGATTCATAAACTCCAGTCCCTGAATGCCTACGTCGGTTGTGGCGAACCGCTCAAGCACCACACCAGCCAGTTCCTGATTTGCCGGGACTGTGGTGATGTCGCTGAAATTGATGATCCGGATATCCAGCGGGTATTGTCACGCAAGGCTGAATCTCTCGGTTTCCAGGTCCTCGACAAGACGATTGAGATCCAGGGACTCTGTGAGAAATGCATTGCCGGCTAACCAGCCATGCGACGAACCAGACATCCATTTCCGGTTTTGTTATCCATGCTGTTATGTTGCCTTCAGCCTCAGGTAAAAGCAGAGGAGCCCGTCAGGATCCATGTCAGTATTCCTCCGCAAAAATTCCTGGTTGAACGGATAGGCGGAAACCGGGTGGATGTGGCCGTGTTATTGAAACAAGGCATGAGTCCTGAAAGTTATGAACCCACACCCCGGCAGATGGCGCGGTTAAATTCCTCCAGCCTCTATTTCCGGATAGGTGTGCCTTTTGAAGAAGTGTGGATAAAACAGGTCGCCGAACTCAATCCGGAACTGGCTATCATTCCTTGCTGTGGATCCCTTGGCGAAATAACGCATGATCATTCCAATGAAGAACAGTATTTAAAGGATACTCATGTCTGGACCAGTCCCGATAATGCGAAGGAACTCGCGAGGATAATCCGGGACGTGCTGATAGAACACGATGAAGTGAATACTGCAATTTATTCAAAGAATTTTGATCAACTTGCAGAAGAACTGGACCAGCTGGATTTAAAGATAAAACACAACCTGGATGAAATTCGGCACCGTTACCTGATTGTATCCCATCCATCGTGGGGCCATTTCGCCGAACGCTATCATTTGAACCAGGTTCCAATCGAAAGACACGGTTCTGAACTCAGGGCCAGGGAACTTGCGAGACTGGTTAACCTGATCAATGCAACCGGTATCAAGGTAATTTATGTGCAACCCCAATACAAGACAACAGCGGCAAAAGTCCTGGCACGTGAGACAGGAGCGAGCATGATAGAAATTGATCCATTGGCGGAAAATTACATCGAGAACCTGGAAATGATTAGCAAGCTGATCAGGGAGGGGAATAACCAATGAGCCTGATTGAAATCAAGGATGTTGATTTTGCCTATGACAGGGAACTGGTACTCAAGAACATCAACCTCTCGGTTGAACCTGGTGAATTCCTGGGGATCATCGGTCCCAATGCGAGTGGGAAAAGCACACTTGTAAAACTTATCCTTGGCCTGTTGGAACCGGATACTGGAACCATTCGGGTTCTGGACATGCCCGTGACCTCAGCCAGAAAACAGATCGGTTACGTACCTCAATATCCAACATTTTCGAGAAGGGATTTTCCAATCAATGTCCGGGATACTGTCATGCTGGGCCGACTTGGTCTGGCTCACTGGTTTTCTGCCTATTCGTCGACTGACAGACAGATTTGCCAGGAGGCCTTGCGCGCTGTTGAAATTGAGGATATAGCAAGCCGACCTATCGGTACGCTTTCCGGTGGACAATTACAGCGTGTGTTGATTGCAAGGGCACTCGTATCAGAACCGGAGATTCTGATTCTGGATGAACCCACAGCAAATATCGATATACGTGTCGAGGAGGATATCTTTGGTTTACTGAAACAATACAATGAACGAATGACGATACTAGTTGTGTCTCATGATATTGGTTTCATATCAAGCTATGTTGACCGGGTAGCATGTGTTAACAAGACACTGGCTTGCCATAACACGGAAGAAATCAGCGGCAAAACCATTGAGGAGCTCTACGGCATCGATGTCAGGATGATAGATCATGCCCACTGATAATAATGAGTGAGTTCTTTTCCTACAATTTTATCCAGCATGCCATGTTAGCCTGCATTCTGGCCAGCATTGGTTGCGGCATCATGGGAACTTATGTTGTCGTCAGGCGGATTGGATTTCTTGCTGGCGGTATCGCGCATTCGGTGCTCGCAGGTATGGGTATTGCCTATTATCTGGGTAATACACCATTGGTGGGTGCCGTCATCGCAGCACTCGTAGCCAGCGTTCTGATTGGTTTGATAAACCTGAAGTGGCGACAGAATGAGGACATCTTGATTGCCATGTTCTGGTCCGTGGGCATGGCGATCGGGATCCTGTTTATATCCCGGACACCGGGATACAACGTGGATCTCATGAGTTACCTGTTTGGTAATATCCTGTTGGTATCCGGCAATGACCTTATTCTAATGCTGTTACTGGACATCCTCTTGTTCCTGTTGGCCACCATCCTTTACCGTCAATTCCTGGTAACAGCCTTTGATCAGGAGTTTGCCCGCTTACGCGGGATAAATGTAGAGTTTTATTACATCCTGTTGCTCTCTATGGTAGCACTAACAGTGGTGTTATTAATCCAGGTGGTTGGATTGATACTGGTTTTGGCGTTACTGATTCTTCCTGCTGCCAGTGCTACACAATTCGTCAGCTCAATCAAGCCAATGATGTTGCTTTCGGTTTTGTTCAGTCTGTTTGTGACGACCAGTGGCCTGGTGATTTCGTACCAGCCTGACCTACCTTCCGGCGCCACAATTATTATCATGGCAAGCTTTGTCTATCTGGTCTCGATTATTTCAAAACGAATCCAGGTGAAATTGACAGGGAATCATGATAATTAACTCAGGAAGATTTGATCCGTTTACCTGAAGCCTCGGCCAGTTGGCTAATCAGCTTTTCTGTATCATCCCAGCCAAGACAGGCATCGGTAATACTCTGACCGTATGTCAAATTCTTGCCCTCCTCGACATCCTGCCGCCCTTCGACAAGATGACTCTCTATCATGACGCCGAAGATATGCGGTTCACCGCTGGCAATTTGGGTTGCGACATCCTTGCCGACTTCCAGCTGGAGCTTGGGTTGTTTCCTGCTATTGGCATGACTGAAATCGATCATGATCCGATCCGGCAATCCGGCTTTTCTTAGTGCCTCTGCTGCGGATTCAACACTCTTCTTGTCATAGTTCGGTGTCTTGCCACCGCGCAGTATAATGTGACAATCCGGGTTGCCCCTGGTTGCAAATATGGCTGAATTGCCTTCCTTTCTCAGGGACAGGAAATGATGGGGACGGATCGCCGCACCGATAGCATCCACTGCAACTTTTATATTTCCGTCAGTACCGTTTTTAAAACCGACGGGACAGGAAAGCCCGGAGGCCAGTTCACGGTGAACCTGGCTTTCCGTTGTTCTGGCACCGATTGCGCCCCAGGAAATCAGGTCAGTGACATACTGTGGTGTAATCAGGTCCAGGTACTCGGTGCCGGCAGGAATACCCATATCATTTAATTTAAGGAGCAGAGTGCGGGCAAGCCGTATTCCCTTGTTAATGTGAAAACTGTTATTCAGTTCAGGATCATTGATCAGCCCTTTCCAGCCCACGGTGGTCCTGGGTTTTTCAAAATAGACACGCATGACGATAAGCAATTCATTCTTGAATTTGTCTTTCAGCGTTTTGAGTTTCTGCGCATAATCGAGTGCTGCCCTGGTATCATGTATGGAACAAGGGCCGGTAATCACCAGCAGGCGTTTGTCCTTACCTTCCAGAATATTATGGATAGCCTCACGGGTTTCATATGTCGTGATGGCAGCTTTTTCCGTAATCGGTATCTCTTCGGTAATCTCGGCAGGTGAGGTCACTGCCTTGATAGATTCAATCCTCAGGTCATCAGTATTGTATTTCATCAAACGTGAACCGTAGCTTTTGTAATAGGTATATTTTATAAATCAGGGACAGAAAACCATTCAATCAGCCCGGAGGCCAACCGAATGATCTTCCGGCAAGGATATGAACGTGCAGATGAAACACAGTCTGACCTACTTTCTCGCCATTGTTAACAACCAGTCTGAATGCATCACCATAACCTTCCTGATCAGCAATCTTGGCCGCGACCAGTAATAAATGCCCCAGCAATTCCTGGTGTTCTTGCTTGGCATCGACCAACCGGGGAATGGCCTGTTTTGGTACGACCAGAATATGTGCTGGTGCCTGGGGATTGACGTCGCGAAATGCCAGGGCGAGATCATCCTCATAAACTATTTCGGCCGGTATTTCACGGTTTATGATCTTGCTGAATATGGTCTCTGTCATGATGGTAAATAGGTTGATCCAGGTTGGTTTCGGCGAATCGCGATTATAGGATCGATTTGCCTGGCAATAAACAGCCAACCGGCATGGAGGCTGGAAAAGTGGCAGCTACTGACCATTCAGCTTTTTCGATTCTGACAACAGGCGGCGGACGGTCTCCTCCCAGCGCCTGAGGGCCTCCTCGTAATAGACAAAGACACATTTCTCGCAACCACGCTCACAACACTCAGATGGCAGGGGTTTTTGTGGCCGCGGCGGCAGCATCGTCGTTGACATGTTCTCCGGTCGGCATTATTGCAGTTATTTTTTATGGGTTATTTTCTGAATACGACGGTTTAGATACCCATGTTACTCAGTGTGACCATGATGTCATTTAATATGGCGGTTGCGCGAGGGTGTTCAGCCTCAAAATGTGAAAGGGCGTCTTTCATGCTGTCCATCAAACTGCGATCATCATCCTCTATTTCCGAGTCCAGTTTCCTCTCCAACTCGTTGATCAGGCGGTTCAGTTTGTCCCTGGATTCTGTATCGTCTTTTGACAGGCATGCTACTTCTTCGCGCAGTTTCTGCAGTTCGCTTTCCAGTTTGTTGAGAGTCATGGCTTTTAAATAATTAGTTTGGATAGGGGATTATACCTGTCGATTCGCCTTGCTGTTAACTGCCGGAATTATGCCATTTTCAGCCGGTTTTTCCGGGGGAATTCATACCCTTTCTAGATGACAGGGATTGTCACTTTTTGACATTAACTGTCACCCACAGCAGTCACCATGTCGAGAATATTGTGATGCGGTTCACGTTTCGAGGTCAGTGGCTGATCGGCGAATCTGTACTAAATAATTAACAAAAACAGTTGGTTAGATCAATTATACCCGTGCCTTTGCAATAACTAGGACCTTTGGCATGCATCGTGAATGGTATTAGGCACAAGTTTATTAACATGCAGACAATCTGACCTGGAGGTCGCAAATGAAAATATTAAACCTTAAAAATGTGATGTCGGCCCTCACGTGTCTCGCTCTGACACTGACCGTCGCTGCACCCTCTGTTACCTACGCTGGTGGCAAGGGTAATCACAACGGTTGGTCCAAAGACTACAAAGGCAAGGGCAAACACTATGGCTGGCAAGTTTTCCACGAGAAACAAGGTGGCGGCGAACCGAGTGGTGGCGAGATGTGGACCGTGGAAATCATGGACCTTGTTACCGGCGGACCTAATGTGATGCTGGACGTGAATTCACTGAAGACCGTGCAGGAAGTGATGGACACGGCTGCTGGCGGTAATGCCCCAGAAGGTGCTTCCCTCTGGGATTGCTTTGTAAGCCCATTTTTTAATGACTGTACAAGTACAGATACAAAGGCTGCTCTGAATCCCTCTGATACCCTGGAAGCCTCCACCGTTGAGAATGGAGAACTTTTGTACTTACTGCCGTAAAGCTTTCCCCTAGGTCTAGCAATTGGCTCTCCTCCTAAGATAGACCTCCTTGTTTAAACCCCGCGAATGCGGGGTTTTTTATTGCCTGTTGAGAATACTTCCTTGCTGAAGAGTTCAAAGGAGTGCATCAACATCGCACTTTAATTCTGGTAGCATCATAGGTGAGTCACAGGAAATTCACTTAACGGTCTCATGCATGGCAAGGGGGGAGCTATGAAACCGTGGGAATTTTATAATTTATTGATCGCGCAATCGGACGTGATGGGTCAGATAGTCCTGGCCTTATACGGGGGAATACTCTCTATACCAGTGGTTATTATGGTGATGTACCTGCTTTTCTATCGTTAGATACATGTAAAATTGCGAATCGCAGTTAATGAAGTCAACAATTTAACTGTGACAGATAAGCTTTTTATTAATTGGTGGGCCCGGTAGGACTCGAACCTACGACCAATGGATTATGAGTCCACTGCTCTAACCAACTGAGCTACAGGCCCGGTGAAAGGCGGGATGATAGCTGAAAAAAGCGGGTGACTGCCAGAGGTGACTGTTCCTTCTGGCAGTTGTTCAATCCAGGAAGGTTTTCAGCTGTTCGGAGCGGCTGGGATGCCTGAGTTTCCTGAGGGCCTTGGCCTCAATCTGGCGGATGCGCTCACGGGTCACGTCAAATTGTTTACCCACTTCCTCAAGCGTGTGATCCGTATTCATATCGATGCCGAATCGCATCCTTAGCACCTTGGCCTCGCGCGGTGTGAGTCCGGACAGCGCTTCACGGGTAGTCCGCCGCAGGCCTTCAAAGCCGGCGGATTCACTGGGTGCCAGGATGTTCAGGTCTTCTATGAAATCACCAAGGTGTGAATCTTCATCATCACCAATGGGTGTCTCCATGGAGATGGGTTCTTTTGCAATCTTGAGGACTTTCCTGATTTTCTCCTCCGGCATTTCCATTCTTTCTGCCAGTTCTTCAGGCGTCGGTTCACGTCCCTTTTCCTGGAGTATCTGCCGCGAAATCCGGTTCAGTTTATTGATGGTTTCAATCATGTGAACCGGAATGCGTATGGTCCTCGCCTGGTCAGCAATGGAACGGGTAATTGCCTGACGTATCCACCAGGTCGCATAGGTAGAAAACTTGTAACCACGACGGTATTCAAACTTGTCCACGGCTTTCATCAGGCCGATATTGCCTTCCTGGATCAGATCCAGGAATAACAGGCCACGGTTGGTATATTTCTTGGCGATCGAGATCACCAGCCTGAGGTTGGCCTCTACCATTTCCTTCTTTGCCCGCCGGGCCTTTGCTTCGCCAATCGATATTCGGCGGTTGATGTCCTTGACATCGGAGATGGTCAACTCTTCGGTGAAAATCTCCGCAAGTCTCTGCTGAATCGTAATGATCTCGTCCTGAAATTCCTTGATTTTTTTGGCATAAGGTTTCCTGGATCTGGCAATAGACCTGGTCCATTGCGGGTTGGTTTCATTGCCCGGGAAAGTGGCGATAAATTCCTTGCGCGGCATTTTCCCCTGCTTGACACAGAGGTTCATGATGTTGCGTTCAGCGGATCGGATGATTTCGACAAGGTGCCTGACATTCATGGTCAGAAGATCAATAAACTTGGGCGTCAGGCGCAGACCAAGGAATGCCTGGGTTAATTCTTCCTGTAACGCGACCGTTTTCTTGTGATGTCTGCCATTGCGCTTGACGGAACGATTAACCCTGTTAAACAGCTTGGCAACGGATTCCACGTGTTCACGCACGGCCTCGAGATCCAGGGTTGCCTCTGGCTCGTCATCTGAATCAGAATCATCGTCGTCATTGTCTTCGTCATCGTCACTCTCGGCCGTGTCATCTTCATTAGAGATGTCATTGTTATTATTGTTTTCCGGCAAAATCCCGTCATCCGGGTATTCTTCCAGATCGGTAAACCCGATGATAATGTCACTCAGTTTCAGTTCTTCCTTCTGGACCGAGAGGTAATTGTTCAGCAAGCTTTCAATGGTGCCGGGATAGGTGGCCAGGGCCTTCAGGACCTGTCCGATACCCTCCTCGATACGTTTGGCTATTTTGATTTCGCCCTCGCGGGTCAGGAGGTCGACGGTACCCATTTCACGCATGTACATGCGCACCGGGTCTGTAGTACGGCCAAATTCGTTCTCGACACTGGCCAGGGCGGCTGCGGCTTCCGCTGCTGCCTCCTCGTCAGGGCCCTCCGTGCTGTCGGTCATGATGATGTCGAGATCCGGCGGGGACTCATAGACAGTGATCCCCATGTCATTGATCATATTGATAATATCTTCAACTTGCTCCGGGTCGACAATGTCATCGGGCAGATGATCATTGACCTCATGATAGGTCAAGAATCCCTGTTCCTTGCCCTTGGCAATGAGCAGTTTTAATTGCGACGACTGTTCGTCTTGAGAGTCGACTTGATCAACATTTTCCATAGGATTCGTGATTTTGGCTCGGGATTTGCTAGGCGAATATTCGCTCTAAGTATTTGATTTGATTAAAAATAAAGTGTCAACATAAACGCTCAAGTATAGCATACTTTCCAAGATGCGCTAGCTGGATTCCTGGTCCGGTTTGCCTGTGGATTTGTCATACAATTGCCTGAAATCATCCCAGCCCTTGATATTGCGTCTTTGCATCTTGCGTTTTTCCTCATGAATGGACCGTTCGATATCTGAAATATAGTCGATTAATTCATTTTTAAAGGCCTCGTCATCCACTGAATCATCATGAATCAGGGGATTCTCCTGACTTGCCAGTTCCCTGAGTCGTTTCCCGTAACGGCTATCCCGCCAATGTTCCAGTATTCTGGCGGTGTTGACCTGTTTCTGACTGCGGCAAAACTCCAGGAGTTCCAGCAGAAATTCAACGCCCGGGTCCTCGATGTCCCGGAGTCGAGTGAGTTGCTCATCGCTGATGCTGAGTTGAGGGTGGTGTAACAGTAATTGAATAGCCTTGCTGACCGGTGTCATCGGTATGCATCGCTTTGATGTCTGGGCAATGCGTACATTACTGCGCACAATTTCAGGTGCAGGTTTGGTTTCCTTCAGCAAACCTACCAATGCCTCTTCCTGAAGCTGGCACTGTTTTGCGAGGTCGCTGATCAGCAGGGTCTGCAAGGCGCCCGCGGGGATCCTGGAAATGTAGGGGATGGCTTTTTCTGCAAACCGGGCCCGGCCCTCCAGGGTGGTGAGATCAATTTGCTCGCGTAGTGTCTCGAAAAGGTAACCGGACAGAGCCACTCGCTGGTCGTTGGAGGTGAATTTTTCAGCGCCAAACTGGCGGACAAAATCATCCGGGTCCTGGCCCTCAGGCATGAACATAAAAAAGATCTGGCGACCTTCCCGCAACAGGGGCAGGGCAACTTCCATTGCCCGCCAGGCAGCCTTTTTCCCTGCGGTGTCGCCATCAAAGCAGAAAATGATCTGGGATGTAGAGCGGAACAGTCGATCCAGATGCTCTGGTGTCGCTGCGGTGCCCAGCGTTGCAACACAGTTTGGAATGCCGTGCTGGACCAGTGCCAACACATCCATGTAGCCCTCTACGACATAGAGATGATCATATTCCTTTAGAGACTTCCTGGCCTGGTAAAGGCCGTATAGCTCACGTCCCTTGTGAAAGATTGGCGTTTCAGGGGAATTGAGGTACTTGGGTGTGTCATCCTGGTCCAGTACCCGGCCACCCAGGCCAATCGCGCGGCCACGCTGGTCGCGGATGGGGAAGATAATTCGGTTCCTGAAACGGTCATAGTAATTACCCGAATCTTTGCGAATGACCAGCCCGATATCGTCCAGGCGGCCGAGAGCTTCTGTGGAGCTCCCTAGTGCGTTAATCAAACCGTCCCAGCCGGGCGGGGCAAAGCCCAGTTCATAATCTGCGGCCAGTTTCCCGGTAAGGCCCCGATCTTTCAGATAGGTTATCGCCTGTTGTGCCCGGGGATGTTCCCGCAGTTGCCGGGTATAGTAGTGAACGACCAGTTCCATCAATTCATAGAGCTGGGTGAGGTGGGAATCCTTCTGGTTGATGCCGCCTTCACGCGGGACTTCAAGACCAACCCTGGAAGCCAGTTCCTCGATAGCCGAGACAAAATCCAGGCCGGCATACTCCATCAGGAAGGTAATGGCCGTACCATTCGCCCCGCAACCAAAGCAGTGATAAAACTGTTTTTCCTGGCTGACTGTGAAAGAAGGGGTCTTCTCTTCATGGAACGGGCAACGGGCCTGGTGGTTGCGCCCGGCTTTCTTCAGGGCAACATAACCATCGATAACATCGACGATGTCAACACGGGTCAACAAGTCATCAATAAATTGTTGGGGTATCAGTCCGGCCATGATCAATATTCAAATAGGCCAGTATAAACAGCCCGGATATAAACAGCGACAGGCCAAAAATTAATTGAAAATACAGATACTTGTACTGCCAACAAGTCCCGGGAACGGGCTTAAGATAAGGCTTGTTTGATCAGGCCGGAAACCTTGCCCATGTCGGCACGACCCTGCAGCCTGGGTTTCAGCTGGCCCATCAACTTACCCATATCCTGCATACTGCTGGCACCGGTCGCCTCGATGGTTTCCTTGATGATTTGCCGGATTTCCTCCTCGGACAATTGTTCAGGCAGGTAGGATGTCACCACCTCAAGTTCACTGGTTTCCTTTGCAACCAGGTCATCGCGGCCAGCTTTTTGATACTGCTCAATGGAATCACGATGTTGTTTTGCCATCTTATCCAGAACGGCAAGTACCTGGCCATCATCCAGGTCTGCGCGCTCATCTACTTCTTTTTGCTTGATAGCGGCCGTAATCATTCTCAGGGTTGCCAGGCGTTCCTTATCCTTGCTACGCATGGCGTTCTTCACATCATCGCTGATACGTTGTTTGATTCCGGATGACATGTTGGGGAGGGTGGAGGATTATCAGTAGCGGCGAGCAGAACGGCGATTTGTATTGGTACGAAACGCTTTCTTTTGATGTCGCTTAACTGCGGCTGCAGCCTTGCGCTTTCTAACCTGGGTTGGTTTCTCGTAAAATTCACGTCTGTGAACCTCGGCCAGGATACCTGCTTTTTCGCAGGCACGCTTGAAGCGACGCAATGCGATATCAAAAGGCTCGTTATCTTTCACTTTGACTGATGGCATAAAAATCGTATTTCCTAGGATCTTGAATTTGATGTCAGTGACGAAAAAGCGGTCATTCTAGTGACTGAACTGAGAAATGCAATGATTTGTTACTTATTTCAGCGGGATAGGCAGAGAAAATGCGCGTTCTGGGGATAGAAACCTCCTGCGACGAGACTGGCATTGCGCTCTATGACAGTGAAAAGGGCCTGCTGGCCCATGCCCTGCATAGCCAGGTGGCGATGCACAGTCAATATGGCGGTGTAGTACCGGAACTTGCATCCCGGGACCATATTCGCCGGATCATCCCGCTCATCAACTCAGTCCTGGAAGAAGCCGGAGTAATAAAAACCGATATCGATGGCATCGCTTATACGGCCGGGCCTGGGCTTATCGGGGCGCTACTGGTTGGAGTGGCCGTAGGCCGCAGTCTTGCCTATGGCTGGGGGATCCCGGCCGTTGGTGTCCATCATATGGAGGCACACCTGCTGGCTCCCATGCTGGAGGACAATGCCCCGGAATTCCCGTTTATAGCCTTGCTGGTCTCCGGCGGCCATACCCAGCTGGTTGAGGTCGACGAGCCCGGGCAATATCGTATCCTGGGTGAATCCCTGGATGACGCCGCCGGTGAGGCCTTTGACAAGACGGCCAAGCTGCTTGGTTTAGGGTATCCCGGTGGACCGGCCCTGTCGGCATTGGCTGAAAAGGGCAATCCTGACCGTTTTACCTTTCCCCGTCCCATGACCGATCGCCCGGGACTCGACTTCAGTTTCAGTGGCCTGAAGACCTATGCTCTGAATACTGTGAGTGCTCATGACCTGGATGACGGGTTGCGGGCTGATATAGCCCGGGCGTTTATAGACGCGGTAGTGGACACACTGGTGCTGAAATGCCAACGCGCACTCGAACAAACCGGACTGCGCTCTCTGGTTGCCGCCGGAGGTGTAAGTGCTAACCGACAATTACGTGAGGCGCTGGCAAACCTGGCGGATGATCTCGGTGCCAGGGTGTATTATCCGCGACCGGCATTCTGCACGGATAATGGTGCCATGATTGCTTACTTGGGTTGTTTGAAGCTGGTGGCCGGACATCAGGAGCCATTGCAATTTAAAGCCAGGCCGCGCTGGCCGATGGAGGAACTGGTGCCGGTCTAGCCGTTTTTCTCGCCTATCTTGTCCTCGGTCCCGCTCAGCAGATTGCGGATATTACTGCGGTGTCTCCAGAATAGAATCACGGCCATGATACTCACCGGGATTACGAGATAGGGTGTGGGGTTGAGCAAACCACAATAGACCGGTGCCAGTGCACTGGCGGTCAGGCCTGCGAGGGACGAGTAACGAAACAGCAATGCCACGATCAGCCAGGTCACCACAAATGCCAGTCCTAGGAATGCATTAATACCAAACAAGACGCCGATCAAGGTTGCCACACCCTTGCCGCCTTTGAATCTGAAAAACACCGGAAACAGGTGACCGCAGAATGCAGCCAGGGCTGCAAGTCCCAGTACCGGCAAGGGGGCGTTTAACAGGTAGACAACAAACACCGGGACAAAGCCTTTCAATACATCACCGGTTAAAGTCAGAGTCGCTGCTTTTTTTCCGTGCAGGCGAAGGACATTGGTTGCACCTGGATTTTTTGAACCATGGCTACGCGGATCACTCAATCCCATCACTTTGCACACAACCACGGCTGAAGATACCGAGCCAAGCAGGTAGGCCAGCAGGACAAGCATGACATTCAAAAACATGCTTCTATTGGAATCGGTCATGCTTGACAGGTCAAGCCCATATCGGTTCTAGTGATGGATATAACGGGGACTTAACCGCCATTATGGACATTATCTATCTTAAAGATCTGCGCATAGATACAGTCATCGGAATTTATGACTGGGAACGGCAGACCAGGCAGACCATAATTCTTGATATCGAGATGGCAACAGATATTGCAAAAGCCGCCAGGACTGACCACATTGATGACACGCTGAATTACAAGGCTGTGGCCAAACGTATCATGGCTTTTGTCGGTGAAAGTGAATTCCAGCTTGTGGAAACCTTGGCAGAAAAGATCGCTGAAATACTCCTGAATGAATTTGATATTCCCTGGTTGAAATTAAGTCTCAATAAGCAAGGTGCTGTACGGGGCGTCCGTGATGTGGGTGTTATTATAGAGCGGGGTAAATTACCTGAATGACACAGGTCTATGTCGGTATTGGCAGTAATATCAATCGTGAAGAGAGTATTCGTGGCGGGTTGGAGGAATTGAGTGAAAAATTTGGTGAACTGATACTTTCCGATATCTATGAGAGCGAGGCCTATGGTTTCGACGGCCACAATTTTTATAACCTGGTTGCTGGCTTCCAAACCGATCTCCCTGTTACCGGCCTGAATGCTGTATTGAAAGGCATTGAAATTGACCTGGGACGAGAACAGCACGGCAAGAAATTTCTGCCGAGAACCCTTGATATAGACCTGCTTTTATATGGCAATTTGGTACGACATGATAAAAACGTTGATGTGCCACGAGAAGATATTGAACGGTATGCCTTCGTACTTAAACCACTGGCCGATATTGCCGGAGATCTCAGACATCCGGAAACAAACAAAACCTTCGCAGAAATGTGGTCTGCATTTGATAAACAGGACCAGGCTATCTGGCCAGTCAGCATGTCAGTTGAATAGCGATATGTTTATTAAGATAATGAATTACTGGTTTCAATCGGAACGGGAGGGGAAATGAATATCAGAGCACTGTTGTCCCTTTCAGTGGTTGTGTTATTAAGTACCGCCTGTGCGAAAATGGAGGTCAGGGAGCACACAAGCAGACTCGACAAGTCAGTAATTCAATATGGAGCAGACTTACGTTGGGGCAGGTACACGGATGCCTATAATTATCATGTCTACCGTGATGGCAGCCAACCGGAAGTTAATCTTGAAGTCCTGAAGGATATTAAAATCACCTCAGTAAAAGCGGTAAAACCGACAATTAACAATGAAGACGCTACCGAGGCAACGGTACCTTATCAGTTTGAATATTATGACGAACGCTATAGTACCGTGAAATCGATCAAGCAAACACAATACTGGTGGTACAGTGAGGATGCCAAACGCTGGCTGATTGAATCCGATTTCCCGCGGTTTGAATAAGTGGAGTTCAGGGAAACAACGTGCGGCCACCATCAATTGTCAATATCTGGCCGGTTGTATAAGTTGCATCCATTACCAGATACCTCACAGCGCGGGTAATATCCGTTAATTCTCCCTGCCTTTTTAATATCGTTCTGGCAAGAATAGCTTTCTTGTCTTCTTCTGGCATATTGTCTGGCCAGAGAATAGCGCCAGGCGATATGCCATTTACCCGAATCTCAGGCCCCAGCTCTTTTGCCAGGGATTGAGTCAATGTCACCAGTCCATTTTTGCTTATGCTGTAAATGATATATTCCCTGAGGGGATGATCAGCGTAAATATCAATCAGGTTGATAATGCTTCCCCCGGTTCTCGAAAGGTGCGGTGCTGCTTCCCGGGATAAGAACAGGGGGGCTTTCAGGTTAACGCCAATCAGTTCTTCCCACTGGGATTCAGTGATGGTTTTGATCGGTGTCGGGTAAAATGCCGATGCATTGTTAATTAGTACATCAAGACGCTGGTTTATCCGGAAAGCTCGGTCAATCAGCGACACACAGTTATCTACGAGACAGAGATCACCTTGCAAGACATGGGCTGAGTCAGGTCTGTCAGTATTTAGGTTCTTTTGAAGGTCGAGCGCATCAGCGGATGAGGTATTGTAATGAATAATAACATCCATTTTCTCACGGTGGAGTTCACGGCAAATTTCCGCACCGATTCGACGACTGCCCCCGGTGACCAGCGCTGTGGGTTTGCTCATTTCTTGTTAAGATTTTTCCGTTTGTCTACATAATGGCAGTTATATTTTCCTGCCAATTCCGGCAACATACCAATTTATGACACGCATCGCCATGAATGATTTACCACAGCCTGATCAACATGCCCGCGAGTTGAGCCAGAAATTAAGTGATGAGATTTTTCGTGTAATCGCAAATGCAGGCGGGCAAATCGGTTTTGATGAATACATGGAACTTGCGCTCTATATGCCAGGCCTGGGTTACTACAGTGCGGGGGCAGAAAAAATTGGTGAGGCAGGTGATTTCATAACTGCACCGGGGGTTTCTGCATTATTTTCCCGTTGTCTTGCCAGGCAGGTAGCAGAAGTCACTGACCAGTTATCGGATAAACATATCCTCGAGTTGGGTCCAGGAACCGGTGCATTGGCAGTCGCGATGATGCTGGAACTCGAACATCTGGGTTCCCTGCCGGACCATTATTTCATGCTGGAAACCAGTGCCGATCTCCGGGACAGGCAACAATATAGAATAAGTCAGGAGGTGCCGCATCTTTATGAACGCTTTAGTTGGCTCGACACCTTAAGCGATGTATCCATAAACGGTGTGATTATTGGTAACGAAATCCTGGACGCCTTGCCGATTTGCTGTATTCAATATGAAAAGGGTGAATTCATGGAACTGGCCGTTAGCACCGATAAAAATCGTTTTAGCTGGTGTCAGCGTCCTCTTGCAGTTGAGAAGCAAGCATTATGTGACAGGCGCTTTGCAGAAGCTGGCACAAAACCGGTTGAGAGATATCGGACTGAAATTAATTTCAAGCTGAATGCCTGGATCAATACAATTTCTACAGCATTATCACAAGGACTGATCCTTCTGATAGATTACGGCTATCCCAGGCAAGAGTATTTCCATCCTCAGCGTACCCAGGGCACCTTGTTGTGTCATTATCGTCACCATGTTCATACGGATCCTTTTTTGTATCCCGGACTGCAGGATATCACCGCGTCAGTTGATTTCACCGCTGTGGCTGAGGCGGCCCATGATGCAGGCCTTGAGGTGCAGGGTTATACTACACAGGCCCATTTTCTGATTAATTGCGGAATTGCCGGGCTTGTAGAGCAAATGCAATCCGGTTCGTCAATAGAACAACTGGAAATGGCAAAGCAGGCACGGCTATTAACCATGCCAGGAGAAATGGGAGAACGCTTCAAGGTTATTGCCTTAGGCAAGAACCTGGATTCACCGCTAATGGGTTTTCGACAATTTGATCAACGCCATCACCTCTAGAGAGAAAACAATGACAGGACCCCGGGTTTGGATTATCTGCAGTTATTGATACTTGGATTGGTGCAGGGGATTACGGAGTTCCTGCCGATATCCAGTTCCGCACATTTGATTCTGCTGCCTGAACTTGCCGGTTGGGAAGACCAGGGACTGGTATATGATATTGCTGCACACCTGGGCAGCCTGATGGCGGTTATCGTTTATTTTCATGCAGACCTCTCCCGGGTCATTAAAGACTGGAGTGGTTCGTTGGCAGGACAACCCTTGACACAAAATGCGCGTGTCGGTTGGTATATCATCATAGCCAGTCTTCCGGTTGCCGTGTGCGGGTATTTTTTCTATGACCTGGTGTCCACGGTATTTCGTCAACCCCTAATTATCGCCTGCAGCAGTATTTTCTTTGGACTGGTTTTACTCTGGGCAGATCGTATCGGTAAAGTTTCTGTTGATACTGACGCCATCTGCTTAAAGGATGCAATCTGGGTAGGTCTGGCACAGATATTATCACTGATACCAGGCACCTCCCGTTCAGGTATCACGATAACGGCAGGTTTGCTTCTGGGGTTCAACCGGGAAACCGCGGCCCGGTTTTCCTTTTATCTGGCGATACCGGTAATCCTAATGGCCGGCTCGCATGAAGTTTTCCGTTACCTGCAACAGGAATCATCTGTAGACCCGGTGGCATTTATTCTGATGATGATCGTATCCGGAATCAGTGCCTGGTTAGCCATCAAGTTTTTTATCACTTTAATTAACCGGACCGGCATGCTGCCTTATGTTATCTACCGCGTATTACTGGGCCTGTTCCTGATATATGTCTATAGCTAGAGATTTTCTGCAGTAAGACCTTTTAGTGCTGTAATTCTGGCCTCACTGATAGCTTCACCTATGGCCTTACCATTGAGTCCACTGTCTGCAAACGTACTGGTATCTACCGAGTTTGCTACTGCCAATGCTTTTCGGAAATAGTCAGCTTGCGGGTAATCACTGTCTTCCTTGCCTGTACGTCCCCGGGCATCGGCCATGCAAGCCAGCAGGAATTGTTCAAAACGTTCCGGTCTGCGAAATGCGTCAAGTGCATCCAGTTTCTTGAGGAGTGTCTCCGGTCGTGCTTGAAGGATACGATGACAATCCAGATGGTAGCGGGCAACCAGGCTGGCCAGTTCCCGATATTGGTTTGGAATCTTGAGGCGTTTGCATAACTTTTCGACCAGTTTGGCGCCGCGTGCTTCATGACCATGATGACTGGGCCAGTCAGCTTTCGGTGTTATGCCCTTGCCCAGGTCATGCATCAGCGCGGCAAACCTGACCTGGGTATCATCTGTCAATCGACAGGCCTGGTTTAATACCATGATGGTGTGCAGCCCGGTATCTATTTCGGGGTGATATTTTGGCGGTTGGGGAATACCGAACAGGCACTCAATCTCGGGTAAAAGTACCTTAAGTGCTTCACAGGCGCGCAATGTCAGTATGAAACGTGTCGGGTAACTGCCGGCAAGGGCCAACTCCATTTCATTCCAGATACGTTCTGGCGTCAGTGTTTCCAGTTCACCGGTTTCTGTGATCCCCTTCATAAGGTCCATGGTTTCCGGGGCAATACGAAAACCAAACCGTGCTGCAAACCGGGCAACCCTCAAAACCCTGAGAGGATCCTCGATGAATGCGGGAGAAACATGTCTTAGTATCTTTTTCTTCAGGTCCGATGCACCGTTGAATGGATCGATCAGATTTCCCTGGTCGTCCTCGGCCATGGCATTGATGGTCAGATCACGCCGGGCCAGATCCTCTTCCAGAGTGATTTCTTCCGAGGTGTGAAAAACAAAACCTTTATAACCTTTACCGGATTTACGTTCCGTTCTTGCCAGTGCATATTCTTCCTGCGTTTCGGGGTGGAGGAACACCGGAAAATCTTTTCCAACTGGTCGGTAACCTTTTCGTTCCATTTCTTCCGGGTTGCTGCCTACTACGACCCAGTCGGTATCCTTTACCGGAATCCCAAGCAGTTTGTCGCGGACAGCACCACCAACCTTGTATATCTTCATCTGGCAAAGACTGCTCTTGTTAAATGTTCAGTGCAAGTGGCAGGAGATCCAGACTGGTTATTTACCGGACAAATGACTGCGGAACTGATAATAACGGGCACGTTGGTATTTGTTCGAGAGATATTGTGGGACGATGGACTGAATAGTGGACGGGGTAATGTCCAGTTCATGCAGATCGTTGTGGTGACAAATACTGTCAATTTTTGCAGAAAGATAATTATCTGTTGAGAATGGTTTTCCTGGTACAAAATCGAATATGGCGGCCTGGATTCTGGAAATCAGGTCACTCAATGGAATAATCATCCGCCTGATACCAAGACAGGCTGCCGTATAAGCTACGAGTTCCTGCAAGGTATAAACTTCAGGGCCGCAGAGATTATAGCGTTTCCCGTAACTAGACGGGTCAGCCATAGTTTTGACAAAGGCTTCTGCCACATCGCCGACATAAATCGGTGCAAAACGGCTCCCGGGACAGGCCAGCGGAAAAACCATAGGTGTCATCTTTAACAGTTTTGCAAAGCGGTTGAAGAAACTGTCATCCGGACCAAATATCACGGATGGCCTGAAACTGGTGACACGCAGTCCACGTTTTGAAGATTCGTGTACCAGGTTTTCCGCCTCGCCCTTGGTTTTGAGGTAATAGCTTGTCCCCTTGACGGGATCAGCATGCAGTGCACTCATGTGCAAGAGTCGTTTCACCCGGTTTTCGATACAGCCATCGACGACTTTTTCTGCCAGCTCGACATGGGCATGACGGAAGCCCTCGCCGTGCCGTCCTTTCTCATTGAGAATACCCACCAGATTGATTACGGCATCGCAGCCGGCAAACTGTTTTTTCAGGACTTCGGGGCGGTGAATATCAGCCTCGACCAGATCGACCGTGGGCAGGAGGATCAGTTCTTCCTTGTGGTATTCACGATTGCGCGTGAGGATACGCAACTTAAAGCCTTTCTGGGTCAGGCGATTTGCCAGCGTGCGGCCAACAAACCCGGTTCCGCCGAGTATGCAGATGGTATTAATGATCATGGGTTAATTGTAAGAGAGCTGTTGCCCACTGCAAGCCAAACCTGCAATGTTAAGCCCTGTAGCTGCCGGGATGAGTGTCATCCTGCTGGAGACATTCCGAATTTCTCTTTGCAGTCGCCAGTCATAGATGCTGGCATAAAACATGATCCGGCTGACGTATTTGCGGGTTTCAGTAAATGGAATTTGCTCAATCCAGATATCCGGTTCCGAACAACCGGATTTTGACAGCCACTTGTCGACACGATTTGGTCCCGCATTATAGGCAGCGGTTGCCAGCACCATGTTACCCTTATATTTGTCCAGCATTTGCCTGAGATACTTGCTGCCCAGGATGACATTTTTTTCTGCTGATAGGAGATGTCGGGTTCTGAAATTACTGACACCGAGTTTTCTGGCGGTTTCCTGTGCGGTTCTTGGCATCAATTGCATCAGACCCAGAGCCCCTGTGGGTGATTTTATGTCTTCAACAAAAGCACTCTCGGATCTGACCAGGGAATAGACCCAGCCCGTGTCCAGCTGGTATTGCTTCGCATTTTCGTAAATCAGGTCACGGTAAGGCAGAGGAAAACGCATGTCCAGATAATCATAGGCACCGGCCGATGCCAGTGTGATTATGGCCAGATCATGCCAGCCCCATTCAGAGGCCAGACATGCTGCAATCTTTTTCTGTTCGGGCTCCAGATAGGTCAATGCATGCAGCCATTCCTCCCGCGATTCATAGCGCTCACCAATAGCATCAAGCTCATAGGCACGCTGGATGGCTGGCAGTGCCAACACGGCTTGGTGCAGTTCCGGATGTTCCGGGGTTGCGGCATGGCGCATGTTATAAACACTGCCCAGACGATCTGCAGCCATGAAACCATAATAATCGCGATCATTGGCAATCAATCCATAAACCCGGCTTGCCTGTTCATGTTCGCCGGTCTTTTCCAGGGCCCTGGCATGCCAGTAATACCAGCGATACTTCACAGTATCAGTAACAGGTACGCCAGTGGTCCATTCTTTCAGTTTTTCCCAGTCAGAATTTTTCAGGGCAGTTACCAGTCGCCAGTGAAATATAGTTTCATCAGCGTAATATCTGGGAATATTGTCCAGCAACATGGTTGCTGACGGATGTTCTTTCAAGGCAGCCAGGATGGCAAGTTTCCGATCAACCTCATTTTCTTCTTCAGGGGTGAAATTATATTGCTTTTCCAACAGGGCCCAACGGGTAATGGATGCATTAATGTTATAGCGGGAAAGTCTTATCAAACCATCAATGATGATTTGCCTCGTTTTGCTGTTATCAGCATAGCCGGGTTTAGCAGATAGTTTTGCCGGGTCCTTGCGTATTGCAATCCATATATTAGCCAGTCCCCTGTATTCAGTACTGAGTTGTTCAGCCAGATAGTTTGCCAGGCGAAAATTATTTTTCTTTACTGCCAGTGCAAACCTTTCCCAGACCAGATCGTCATTCATGAGCGCGCTTTTGTATAACAGTTCGAATGCGGAATCACATTGCGATGGCAGGGAAGTGCCGGACAGCCAGACTTTTCTGGTCTCATCCAGCAAGGACACGTTGTCCTTGCTATTCATTAATGCAAGCAGGTAATAACAGCGTAGCTTGTCGTTGTTTTGAGGGATGTAATTTTTTACAAATATTTCCCATTGTTTTGTTGCAGCAAGATGTTTGAGCCATCTTTGTCTCAACAACTCAATTGAGGGGAAATCACTTTGCTCAGACAGGAATTTTTCAATCTCACTTTTGCCGGTTTTTGAAAGATTCGCTGTAAGATAGTTATAGCGAAGATAGGGATAAAGCGGGTAGTCCTGTAATGACTCAGCAAGTTCCAGGAACTTGTCATTCTCTTTCTTGTGGAAAGCCCTCCTTGCTTCAAGGTACCGGGCACGTTGTTCTTTCAGATCCATGTCCGAGCCGCTATTGGCATACAGGTTCTGTGGTGACGAAAAAACCAGTAATAAAATGACCGCACAAATACGGTTTCCCATAAAATCGATTCCCTCAAGATTCCAGTTTTCACTGCTTCGACGCAGTTGTGAAAAAATATTCTATTGAAACAAGTATATCATTTCCAGATTGTCTATAGTGTAACTAGCTCTCATAAAATCAAAGTCCCTGCAGTGAACAGTTAATCACAGTATAATCAGGCCAATGATTTCCCTGCCTGCCCTCATGTTTATTTCCTATATCCTGCTCGGTGCGATAGCAGGTTTCATCGGTGGGCTCCTGGGATTGGGTGGAGGGATCGTGATTGTCCCTGCCCTGTTGTTTCTTTTTATCCAGCAAGGCTTCCATCCTGAAGTACAAATGCACATGGCACTCGCGACCTCGCTGGCAACTATCATTTTTACTTCTATTTCCTCAGCCTGGGCACACCATCGCCGGGGAGCGGTACTTTGGAAGACTGTAAATTTTCTCGTACCGGGTATTGTGATTGGCTGCGTTCTCGGTGCCTGGCTGGCTGACCAGCTTGAGACAAACGTACTACGAATTGCATTCGGGATATTTGAATTGCTGGTCGCCATGCAGGTCATGTTTGGTTTCAAGCCATCACCACAAAGAGAGTTGCCCGGTGTCTCTGGTAGCGGCCTGACTGGCACAGTTCTAGGCTCAGTTTCAACCATACTCGGGATCGGCGGTGGGACACTCTCGGTGCCTTTCTTGCTTTGGTGTAATGTAAATATTCGGAATGCGGTCGCCACATCATCGGCACTGGGATTTCCAATTGCTGTTGCAGGAACCGCAACATTCATTTTAGCAGGACTGGACAGTTCGGTTTTACCAGACAACAGTCTGGGTTATGTCTACTTACCTGCTGCAGGCACTATAATTGTCACCAGTATAGTATTCGCACCTCTGGGTGCTAGGGTAGCTCACGCCATTCCGATTGTGGTTCTTAGGAGAATTTTTGCAATTCTACTGGCGTGTATCGGTATAAGAATGCTTTTGTAATTTCAGTGTGGTGTATATGAGCGATACGGTTCTCTGCTATTTTGATGTCAGTACCAGAACCCAGGAAGAAACCGACCTTCTTGAAAAGGAAAGGCGGTCATTGAAAGAAGAGAAATGGCTTATTTGCAGGAGGTGCAAACAGCTAATAACATCTGAATCAGACGCAATTAATATAAATGAACAGCATATTCATACTTTTATGAACCCTGCAGGAATAATTTACACATTCGGTTGTTTTCAAAATGCGAAAGGTTGCGTTAGCGATGGAAAATCAACATTTGAATACAGTTGGTTCAGGAATTACAGTTGGCAGATTGCACTGTGTAGTGGTTGCCATGAACATCTGGGCTGGTTTTTCCAAAATGGCCAGAAGTTCTTTGCGTTGATACTTGACAAACTTATGCAGTCGTGAAGATTTACTGATGTTAGTTAAAATATTGGTAACGCTTTTGATCCTGGTTACAGGCGCTTTGCTCATGAGCGGTATAGCAATTTACCAGAACCAATTACCACTCTTGAGTACACCGGGTGTTCTGGAAAGGCTCAGGATCTACCTCACAAGCAATGTGGCAGAAACAGCGGCCGAACCAAGGTTGCCGGAACTCGAAATTCGCTCCTATTCGGGGGATCCGGAATATCTGCTTGATCTGAGTCGTCAGGCGATTCAATCCCTTGACTGGGAACTGGTGAGTTATGATGCGAACAGCAGGGAAATACATGCCATAGCCAGAACGCCGTTATGGTCTTTCAGGGACGATGTTTTGGTTCGAATACGACCTGGTGATAATGATGATCAGTCCGTTTATGTACGATCATCTTCACGCCTGGGACGCGGTGATCTTGGCAAGAATTCACGGAATATTCTGGACTTTTACCGGGCTGTGGAGCAGCGTTTATGATCTTCCAGACAAGCCTTAACATCAACACAAAAGGGCGTAGTACTCATGAAATTACGCCCATGGTAGAGCAGCAACTGGAGCAATCAGGAATTCGTAACGGCCTTTGTAATGTTTTTATCCGTCATACCAGTGCCTCACTGATTATTTGTGAAAATGCTGATCCCGGTGTGCGTAGTGATCTTGAAACTTTCTTTTCATCATTGATAATTGACGGTGATCCCGCCTTCCGTCATGATACGGAAGGCGAAGATGACATGCCTGCCCATATAAGGACCATACTGACGGATGCGAGTCTGACCATTCCCGTGACCAATGCCCGTCTTGCCCTTGGTACATGGCAGGGTATTTATGTATACGAACATCGTTATCAGGATTATCAGCGCCACATTTTTTTAACATTTTTTGGAGAATAGCAATGACAATTGCAAAATGGAATGGTGCAATACTAGCTGAAAGCCGTTCATGCATTAAACTTGAAGGTAATTATTATTTTCCGCCTGAATCAATCAACGGCGAATACTTTCGAAAAAGTAACTCCCATACTACTTGCCTCTGGAAAGGCCAGGCCAATTATTACGATCTGGAGGTCAATGGAAAACTGAATAAAGATGCGGCCTGGTATTACCCGGATCCTCTACCTGCAGCTGAATATATCCGTAATTATATTGCCTTCAGGCATGGTGTTGAGGTTATGGAAAACTAGATTACAGGATTCAAATCCTGTTTAATTATTAATTCTGCTTACTACTTGAACTTTTCAGTAGTTTAAATCTGTTTTGACGTGTCTGTATTGCTGATTCGTAATCGGTGAGATTCCAGTCAGAAGAAACCTCAGGCCAACCCTGACAGTGCTGAATAATAATGTCAGTCAATGCCTCGATATGACGAGATTCATCATTCAAAGCCGGAATATATTCAAATTGCTCGCCTCCGTTTTCCAGAAAGACTTCGCGATAGCGTATGTTTATCTCCTCCAGGGTCTCCAGACAATCTGCCGAAAAACCCGGGCAGATGACATTGACCTTTTTGATGCCATTCCGGGCAAGTTCTGCAAGTGTTTCATCGGTATAGGGCTTGAGCCAGGCGCGCGGCCCGAAGCGTGACTGGAAGCAGACCTGCCATTGGTCATCATTTAATTCAAGATTTTCAGCCACAAGCCGTGCCGTTTTGTGGCATTCGCAATGATAAGGATCGCCAGCCCTGAAATAATCCTCGGGCAAGCCATGAAACGAAAACAGCAGGATTTCAGGTTGACCATGCTTTTGCCAGTATGTCCTGATACTTTCCGCCACTGCTTCAATATACCTCACGTTATCATGGTAGTGGGTCACCATGCGTAGTTCCGGCATCCAGCGCCAGGTTTTCATTACAGCAGCAACGGCATCGAAAGTTGACGCTGTGGTAGCGGAAGAATACTGGGGATAAAGCGGAAAGATCAGAATCCGTTCAGCACCGCAATCGCGCAGTTTTTCCAGCCCGGACTGAATTGAGGGATTTCCGTAACGCATGGCCAGTTCAATTTTGATTGGTCCAGGCTGGCGCATGGCGAGTTCATCAAGTATGGCCCGGGCCTGTTTATTGCCCCAGGACAGCAGCGGCGAACCTTCTGAAGTCCAGACCTGGCTGTAGGCATGTGCCGAACTCCGTGGCCTGAAACGCAGAATGATCCCGTGCAGAATCAACCACCATCACGGTCTTGGTACTTCTATTACCCGGGGATCGGACAGGAATTCAGCAAGATATTTACGGACGGCGCGAGTGTTCGGGGCATCCGGAGTCCCAAGATTGGTCAATAAGACACCCAGGCAGGGCCTGGTATCATGTTGATAGTCAGGATTACCAATATATTTGCTCATGCAATCATTTTATATAGGAGTAGGCCGTGTTTGTAAAAAATTTATCCGATTGCGAGAAATTCAGCGCTAATGATGGTTGTGACATTCAGGAATTATTGCACCCCGCTAATGACCCGGTCGATTTACCCTATTCAATCGCAATAGCAAGTGTTCAGACGGGCAAGCGTAGCTATAAACATCGACTTGAACAGTCCGAGGTATATTTCATTCTATCCGGTTCAGGCATTATGCACATGAATGATAAAGAAAAGGTTTTGCAGCAGGGTGATGTGGTGTTGATACCAGCAGGTTCCGTGCAATGGCTGGAAAATACCGGAGAGGACGAGATACAGTTTATGGCAATCGTCAGTCCGCCCTGGACAGAAGCAGGGGATATCCGTCTTGAATGATGGGTTTCGGCAACCGGCAAGCTAGTAAGTGTAATATTGCAAGTCCTTATTCTTTTTTCTCGGACATCTCCGGACAGGTTAGCGATATTAGTTTGATAATATTTTTAATAGCCCTGCTTTTTTGTCTGGGCTTCACGTAATGTCTTTCGATAACCTTCGTAGATCATTTTGCAGCGTTCGCCGACCTCAGTGTTCTCATCAATACAGTCCACATAGAACCTGATCAACGCCCGCATGCAATTTTCCATCCGTCCTGGCGAGGCAGGAGGCAAGGAATTTTTCTCAATTCTTCTCAGGTACTTTAGCAGGAACCATTCGGTTGAGTGGGTTTCGGGCCGATTCTGCTCGATCGCCCGGATTTGCTCGATTACGAGCATCCTGAATTCATTGAAATAAACCTCAGCCACCTTACTCCTGCCTGAGCGTCAGCAGTGGTGGAGCTGCAAAAACACTGCGCGTATACAACATACCAGTCATGGCAATAATTATGGCACAGAGAAGTGGAGCTATGAGCCAAACAACCAGGTTAAAACTCGTGTCCATATCCAAAACAAACTGGCCCAGTAACCATTCCGAAATGCTGGCTGCAAAGGCTGCCAGCATGCCGGCAATCACTCCGAGATAGATAAACTCTGCCAGCAGGCTCATTCTCATATGTCGGTGCCGCGCACCGAGCGCAAATAGCAGGGCTGTTTCCCGTATCCTTTCATCCTGCACTCCTTTTAGTGCAGCCAATAACACGACGATGCCGGATAAGAGGGTGAATACAAAGACATATTCAATCGTGTCGATGACCTGGTACATGATTCGTCTGACCTGGGTCAGGATAGCATCGACATCTATGACTGTGGTGCTGGGGAAAGAGCGCACCAGGTCGGCCAGCAAATGTCGTTTATTTCCTGGTAGATAGAAGCTGGTGATGTATGTAGTCGGTGCATCTTTCAGGGTTACAGGGTTAGAGATCACAAAAAAATTCACATTAAATGAATCCCACTCCAGTGCGCGTATGTTAACTACCTTACCGGAAATATCATTTCCCGCTACCCGGTAGGTAAGGACATCATTCATCCGTATGTCCAATGTTTCTGCGATACCTTCTTCAACTGAAAAGACATTAGAACCGTTATTATTAGCCCACCATTTACCTGCAATGATTTCATTGTCAGCAGGCAGGGTATCAGTCCAGGACAGGTTGAACTCACGGGCAGCCAGTCGTTGTGCCCTTGGTTCAACATAGTCATCCGGTTTTATCTCCTGATCATTTATAGAGACCAGACGTCCACGTATCATTGGGTAAAAGATAGAATCTTTTTCCAGGTTGAGTTTTACAAACTGCCTGACAGCATCAATATCGTCCGGCTGAATATTTATCAGGAAATAATTTGGTGTGCCTTCAGGTAAACGATTCTGCCAGTTGTCCAGCAAATCCGTTCTGATCAATGTAAGTAACAACATGACAGTAATGCCCAGGCCAATGGCGACAATCTGGGAGCTGCTCTGGCGGGACCGCCGTTGAATATTGGCAAGCCCGTAACGATAGACCACACCCAGACGGGGCCGAAAGTGATTCAAGACATAAAGAAATAACCGTGCACCCAGTGCCAGCAAGCTCATGGCAAATGCGATTCCCAGCAGAGTATAGAACGTCAGGGCAAACTGACCTGTCTGCCAGGGACTTAATAAAGCCAGTGCCATTACTGGTAACAGGTAGGCAGTTTTCAAACTGACGGGCAGGGGCGTCAGGTCTCGCCGTAATACCCGCAGGGGTGAAACCCGGTTGAGACGTAACAATGGCGGCAAGGCAAAACCGAGTATGGTAATGACCCCTGCAAGCAGGCCCTGAAATACCGGCAGAACACTGGGTGGTGGTAACGGTACCTGGCTCAAACCGGACAGCATGCCGGCCAGACCGAATTGCAGGACATAACCAATGAAACATCCAAGAAGGCTGCCCAGTAGTGCCATAGTAAACAACTGGTAGAGATAAAACCTGAATACTGTAGCACGCTGCATACCCAGGCAGCGCATGATTGCACAATGATCAAAATGTCGGCTTGCGAAGCGCTGGGCTGACAAGGCAATGGCAAGACCGGCCAGGGCGATACTGCTGAGTACCGCCAGTCCTAGGAATTGCTCGGCACGATTCAGGGCTGTTTTGAGTTCCGGACGGGCGTCACGGATGCCCTGAATTTCGATATTATCAGTGGCGATATCGTCCAGCGCACTCCGAAATGATGATATGGCCTCTTCGGATCCACCGATCAGGAGCCTGTATTTGGCGCGGCTGCCTGGCAACAAGAGTCCGGAGCGTGGCAGATCGACACGGTTGATAAGTACCCGTGGTGCGATATTAAACAGGTCACCGCCGCGATCCGGCTCATGTGTCAACACCTGGGTAACTCTCAGTTGCAGACTCCCAAGACTGAGTGAGTCACCGATATCAATGGCCAGTAACTGGAACAGGCGGCTGTCCAGCCAGGCTTCGCCACTGGCAGGGATCTGGTCGGTGACTTTTTCCTCGCCGAACAGTTCAGATGCCGTGCGAAGTTCACCGTATAATGGATAGGCCGGATCAACGGCCTTTACTTCCGTCAATTCCAGACGTTCACCTACTACGGCAACGCTGCGAAAGCTGGTTGTCCTGGCAACGTCCAGCCCGTTCTTTTCAGCCAGGGAATCGTAAGCGCTGTTGATTGGCGAAGGTGAGGCCAATACCAAATCAGCAGCCAGCAGGGTATTGGATTCCAACTCTGTCGCCCGTTTCACCCGATCCGTGAAAAAACTGACGGTTGTGACTGCACTCACTGATATGATCACGGCCAGCAAGACCAGGTGCAACTCACCTGAACGCCAGTCACGCATGAGAGCGGAGATAGATAGTTTATACAGTTTCATCTGCAATCAGTTCTCCACCGGCAAGTGTCAGCCGACGATCACAACGTCGGGCAATTTCATGATCATGAGTTACCAGTAACAAGGTTGTGCCATGTTCTGTATTCAGTCTGAAAATCAATTCTATGATCTTACCGGCTGTAGTTTCGTCCAGATTTCCTGTAGGTTCGTCCGCGAACAGGATAGCGGGGTTCCCGGCAAAGGCACGCGCCACGGCGACGCGCTGCTGTTCGCCACCTGATAACTGGTTTGGATAATGATTGACCCGATCACCCAGACCCACATCTTCCAGGTAATGTCTGGCCGAGTTTTCGGGGTTTATGTCATCGGCCAGTTCCAGCGGCAGCATGACGTTTTCCAACGCGGTCAGGCTGGGCAAAAGCTGGAAGGACTGGAAGACAAAACCGACCCTCCGATTCCTTAGTCTGGCGCGGCCGTCTTCATCCAGTTGACCCAGTTCAATATTATCGAGACTGATCCTGCCGCTGCTTGGAACGTCGAGTCCGGCCAGCAGTCCAAGCAATGTGGATTTGCCTGAACCTGATACACCAACGATAGCAACGCTTTCCCCCCTGTGAATGCCAAGATTGATATTCTTTAATATGGTCAGGTTTCCAGCAGGGATGGAGACTTGCTTTGATAATTGCTCCACCTGCACAATATAGTCAGAGGCATTTTTCATGTTGAAAAAAATAATTCTCGTTTGTTTATATCTTTTCTGTTTGCCCGCTCTGGCGGGTAACAAAACTTTGCTCATCCTTGGTGACAGTCTGAGTGCGGGTTATGGTATCTCACTCAGACAGGGATGGGTTTCATTACTTGAAGACCGCCTCGAAAAAACCGGACACAGTTATCAGGTTGTGAATAAAAGTATCAGTGGTGAGACAACACAGGGCGTAAAGGTTCGCCTCGACAATATTCTTTCACAACTGACACCGGATGTAACTGTCGTGGAACTCGGAGGTAATGATGGCCTGAGGGGTTTTTCACCAGAGGAAATCAGGACTAACCTTTCCAATATTCTGGATCGCTTACTGGAGTCCGGTTCAAGGGTTCTGTTAATTCCCATGAAGCTGCCGCCTAATTATGGTGAGGCCTATAATCAGAAGTTCTCACTTATTTACAGTGACCTTGCAGAAGAGAAAGATATCAAGGAGGGAAAATTCATTCTTGAGGGTATAGCCGGTGATCACTTACTGATGCAGGCAGATGGCATTCACCCTGAGGCACATGCACAAGAACAGATGCTGGATAATGTCTGGCATGGACTGGAACCACTCTTATAGCGGGAGATTCGATGAATTATTGCAGTGAATGCGGTGCAGAAATCATACTGGCACTCCCGGAAGATGATAATCGACTGCGGCATGTCTGCAGCGCCTGCAATATTATTTATTACCAGAACCCAAAAATAGTCGCTGGCTGTATTCCGGAACATAAGGGAAAGATATTGCTTTGCAAGCGTGCCATCGAACCGCGCTCGGGCTATTGGACACTACCGGCTGGTTATATGGAACTGGATGAAACCAGCATGGAAGGTGCACTGCGGGAGACGCTGGAAGAGGCCAATGCACGGGTTGAGATTCTCGGACTCTACGCGGTTTTTAATCTGCCTCATGTCAATCAGGTATATATGATGTATCGATCATGTTTACTTGACCTGGACTACTCACCGGGTACGGAGAGTCTGGATGTCGCATTGTATTCCGAGAACGAGATCCCATGGAATGACCTGGCGTTCACGACCATACGTCAGACATTAAAATATTTTTATGCGGATCGGCAGGTCGGACAATTTCGTCTGCATACAGGAGATATTATCAAGCAGGGCGAGAAATACAGTTTCAGGGCTGGACCTGACGAAGTTTACGATGATTACTCTTCCTCGACAATTACCCAAAGGCCATAACTGCATTCGTAACATGTGCCGTCACTGAGGATCCTGTCACCAGCCTCAAATTCGATGTCATTCCAGTAACACTTCTGGTCCTTGAGGTACGATTGAACAGTGCTCTCTTCCGTGATCGGTCCCAAACGGGATGACGTTTTTTTATCTGGATCAACAGCTTCTACGGGAATTGCATTATTGTCAGCCATTTAAATTTCCCCGGTATTTGACCTATCCACTTGATAATAATTGTAGATGTCCCCAATTACTACCCTGGTGTTCCGGAGGGATCAGGCTTGAATTTATTTTATATATGGTTATTGTTAGCGACCTTTTGATGCCTCTGTCAGAGCAAATCCAAAGTTTTCGGGAGAATAGATTCATATGATAAAGCCGCATGGTTCACAAACCCTAACACCGCTATTTGTTGAAGATCAGGTAGAGCGCGAGGCCCTCCTGCAAGAAGCAAAAGCATTTCCAAAGCTTCTTCTTGATTCATCCTCCGCTGCCAATGCAGTGATGCTTGGTGCAGGTTACTTCACACCCCTTGGGGGTTACATGAATAGGACTGATGCACTGTCGGTCGCTGATACCATGATGACGTCATCAGGATTGTTCTGGCCGGTTCCCTGCTTGAACAGGACAGATGATATCTCTCAAATCAAAGAGACTGAAAAAATTGCATTACTTGATCCAAATATGCCTGGAAATCCAGTACTGGCCATCCAGACAGTTGATTCCATAGAGGAGATTTCCAGTGAGGACCTGAAGCAGATGACTGAAAAAACCTTTGGTACTCTGGATGAATCACACCCGGGAGTAGGTACCTTCCTGTCTGCGGGTAGATATATCGTTTCTGGCCCGATACGGGTTTTGAATTACAGTTACTTTGAAAAAGATTTCCCCGACACGTTTCGGACGGCCGTACAGATCCGTGAAGATATCAGTTTGCGTGGCTGGGAAACGGTAGTTGCATTCCAGACCCGCAACCCAATGCATCGTGCCCATGAAGAACTTTGCAAGATGGCGAAAGAAGCGGTCAATGCTGATGGTGTCCTGATTCATATGCTCCTGGGCAAGCTTAAGAAAGGTGATATTCCTGCAGATGTCCGGGATGCGGCGATAAGGAAAATGGTCGAGCTCTATTTCCCTGCCAACACGGTGATGATTACAGGTTATGGTTTTGACATGTTATATGCCGGGCCCAGGGAAGCGGTACTGCATGCCATATTCAGGCAAAATGCCGGATGTACCCATTTGATAGTTGGCCGTGATCATGCCGGCGTAGGTGATTATTATGGGCCATTTGATGCGCAGGAAATCTTCAAAACCCTTCCGCAAGGGGCACTGGAAATTGATATTTTTAATGCCGATCACACCGCATATTCGAGAAAACTCAACAAGGTGGTAATGATGCGTGATGTCCCCGATCATACGCCAGAGGATTTCGTCATGCTATCTGGAACCAAAGTCCGTGAGATGCTGGCTGCCGGAGAGCCATTGCCGGAGGAATTTGCCCGCCCAGAAGTGGCAAAAATATTGATGGATTACTATATGTCAGAAGCATGATATTACTGCATTTAAGAGAAAACCCGCCATCAGGCGGGTTTTTCAATTTCGGGCTACAATTTTGTGAACTGCTTTCAATTCCTGTTTACCAGCCAACCTGGAGGAGTGCTAACTTCCCACCAATGGTCTAATTTTGTTAAATATAAGACATTGTTTTACAGGCATATCGCTGTAATAACGCTTCAGTTGGCTGGAGGAATATTATGCATGACGAAGTTCAGGAACAATTGATTACCGGCATGGACCTCAGGGAGTATTTCAGGGAATCAGTCAACAAGGCAGTCATCAACCAGAATCTCATAGTCCAGGAAGAGACAGTATTTTATGTTGTTAACATGATGACCGAGTTTTCCAGGTCTGAAAGGTTTTATGAAAAAACCACAGACGGCTTGATGCTGAAGGCCCTGGCATTGATTTATGCTGATGCACTGGAAGCCAGTTCCACGTCAGAAAAGAATAAGAGTTTGCAAAGACTGGGCGATCTGGCACTGTTTATATCCGGTTTGTTTGCAGACAGCCTGAACCGATCACTGGTCGACGTAGATTATTATATTGCCATGGGTGGAACTGCCTATGCCTGCCTCGCAGATCAAACACGGTATACCTACAACGGTTGTACCTTCAGCAAGGTTTTTGGTGAACTTTCGGAAAAATTTATCGGGCTCGTGGATGTTCTGGCCGAGATCAGCGAGAAAAGTAACTTTACTTCAGACAGTGATGTATTGCGGCTGTATGAACTGTGGATGAAGACTGGCAGTAAACGCCTTGCAGACAAATTGCAGGAATTGGGGATTCAGCCGTTCACAGTAACTGGAGTAAAACAGTAAATTGATTATTGGCGCTTCATGGCGTCAAAAAATTCGGAGTTGGTCTTGGTAGCCTTCAAACGTTCCAGCACAAACTCCATAGCTGCCAGGTCTTCCATGGGGTGCAGCAGTTTCCGCAGAATCCACATCTTTTGCAGTTCTTCCTTGTCAGTGAGCAATTCCTCACGGCGGGTGCCGGAACGGTTTATGTTAATAGCCGGGTAGACGCGTTTCTCGGCGATCGTGCGATCCAGGTGTAACTCCATGTTGCCTGTGCCCTTGAATTCCTCGTAGATTACATCGTCCATCCTGGAACCGGTATCAATCAGTGCGGTCGCCAGTATCGTCAGACTGCCACCTTCCTCGATGTTTCGTGCGGCACCAAAAAAGCGTTTGGGTCGTTGCAAGGCATTGGCATCCACACCCCCGGTCAGCACCTTGCCGGAGGCCGGGACAACTGTATTGTAAGCACGTGCCAGTCGGGTGATGGAATCAAGCAGGATGACTACATCTTTTTTATGTTCCACGAGTCGCTTGGCCCTTTCTATTACCATTTCTGCTACCTGCACGTGACGGCTCGCTGGCTCGTCAAAGGTACTGGAAATTACTTCGGCCTGGGTGGAACGTTCCATCTCGGTCACTTCTTCCGGACGTTCATCGATTAACAGGATGATCAAATGGCATTCCGGATGATTGTGTGTGAGAGACTGGGCAATGCTTTGCAGGATCATGGTCTTGCCGGCCTTTGGCGGTGATACGATCAATCCTCGTTGTCCTTTCCCGATCGGTGCAACCAGGTCGATGATACGGGGGGTCAGATCTTCCGTGCTGCCATTACCCAGCTCCAGTTTGAGCCGATCATGGGCAAACAGCGGGGTAAGGTTTTCAAAAAGTATTTTGTGCTTGGCCTTTTCGGGGGGCTCAAAATTAATTTCGTTGACTTTGAGAAGGGCAAAATAACGTTCGCCATCCTTGGGGGGTCTTATTTTGCCGGCAATGTTGTCCCCGGTGCGCATGTTGAATCGCCGGATCTGGCTTGGGGATACATAGATATCATCGGGGCCGGCCAGATAAGAACTATCAGCTGATCTCAGAAACCCAAACCCATCCTGGAGTATCTCAAGCACGCCATCACCATAGATATCTTCACCTTTCTTGGCCTGGGCCTTGAGTATTTCGAAGATGACGTCTTGTTTGCGGGAGCGGGCCAGTCCATCAAGGCCCAGATTTTCAGAGAGGGTGATCAGCTCAGAGGCTGGTTGCTGTTTTAGTTCTGTTAGGTTCATAACTCCGGTGCTTCATGATAATAGGAAAAAGATACAGGTTATCGAAACGCAAATCCGCGTTTGTGGATGAAAATCCTAGTCTAAAAGTATCGGTTAGAGGGATTTGGTAATCAGAAAGAGCAGGTTTTACTTATTATATTAGTATTTAAATTAGCATGCGAATTTATATTCGTCCAGCTAAAAAACAGTTAAATTTTGACCTAGATGGTGCTGTCTATAAATGCCGACAACTGGGATTTGGAGGCCTGACCTACTTTGGTGCCTACCACATTACCATTGCTGAAAATCATCAGTGTGGGTATCCCGCGGACGCCATATTTCTGTGGAGTCGACTGGTTCTGGTCCACGTCCATCTTCGCCACGATGAGTTTGCCATTGTATTCCTCGGCAAGCTCTTCAAGTACCGGGGCGATTGCCCGGCAGGGGCCACACCATTCGGCCCAGTAATCGACCATTACCGGTGTATTGGAATTTAGAACTTCCTCTTCAAAAGACGAATCTGTAACATGAACAATATGTTCACTCATTTAAAAGTATTACCTCGGGATTGGATTGGAGTCGATAGTTTCAACCAAATTACTACCGGAATGCAAGTCAGGATCCCCTGACCTCATTTCTTCTCTTCCTGTAAGCATATGACCGCGCCTCACACCACCTCGACAGCCTTTCGGGATTTGTCCCTTGATGGCCGTCTGATTCGTGCGCTCGACGATGCCGGATACAGCTATTGTACCCCTATCCAGGCTGAAACACTGCCTGATATCCTTGCTGGCAAGGATATTGCCGGTCAGGCCCAGACAGGCACCGGCAAAACGGCAGCATTCTTGCTTTGCATCATGCAGCGCTTTCTCGAGAAGCCAGCGGCAGGCAATAACCAGGCAAAATTGCCTCGGGCCCTGGTCATATCCCCTACCCGGGAACTGGCGATCCAAATCCATAAGGATGCCCGGTTACTCAATAAATATGCCGGCCTTAATCTGGCTCTGGTATACGGCGGTGTCGATTACGAAAAGCAAAGGCGTCAATTTGACGAACGCGTTGATATATTAATCGGTACGCCGGGCAGACTCATCGACTACTTCAAGCAGGGCGTCTACAAACTCAAGTCTGTCGAGATAGTCGTGTTGGATGAGGCCGACCGTATGTTTGACCTTGGTTTCATCAAGGATGTTCGTTACATGTTCCGGCGCATGTGCAAACCCCAGGATCGCCTTAGCATGCTGTTTTCAGCCACACTGTCATTTCGTGTGACGGAACTGGCCTACGAACACATGAACAATCCCAGGATTATCCGCATTAACCCGGAGCAGGTCACTGCTGACAGGATTACTCAGTCTCTCTACCACGTTTCCAATGAAGAAAAGATTCCTCTTTTAATCGGTCTTCTGCAGAAGATCGATCCCAAGCGCACGATTGTGTTCGTCAACACCAAGCGGATGGCCGAGAAAGTCTGGGGTTACCTGGAAGGCAACGGGTTTCATGCGTCTATTCTCTCCGGTGACGTACCACAGAAGAAAAGGCAGCGTCTTTTTCAGGAATTTTCCGAGGGCAAATTACCCGTCCTGGTTGCCACCGACCTTGCCGCGAGAGGCTTGCACATTCCGGATGTGAGCCATATTTTTAATTTTGATTTGCCGCAAAACGCCGAGGATTATGTTCATCGGATAGGCCGGACGGCGCGCGCCGGTGCCAGTGGCGATGCAGTGAGTTTTGGCTGCGAGGAATATGTTTATTCGATCTCGGAAATCGAAGACTACCTGGGTTACAAGATTCCCGTCCAGAGGGTGACTTCCGATATGCTGGTCGAACCGTCCGCACCTGTAAAAATGCAACGTTCCCGTCCAGGACCAAGAGGGAATAAGCCTGGTAGCAGCCGCAATGATCGTGCGGGCAAGAAAAAACACCATCATAAACAACCTCACTGATTATCAGGCCAGTTGTTTGGCCAGCCAGTGGCTGATGTCTGCAATTTCCTCGGCACAAACCGCGTGGGGCATGGGATAGACTTTCCATTCGACATCATATCCGGCGTGTTTCAGTATTTCGGCAGATTGTCTGCCTGCCAATTCCGGGATCACCGGATCGTATTGACCATGCAGCATCATGATCGGGATTGCCTGATTACCGTTATTGGCCTCGGCAGTGAGAGTGTCAGGTAAAGGCAGGTAGGTAGAAAGGGCCAGAATGCCGGCAAGCCTGTCCGGATAACGCAGGCCACAGTGCAGGGCGATGGCGCCACCCTGGGAAAAACCGGCCAACACGATCTTGTCAGTCGCAATGCCTGCACCGGTTTCAGACTCAATCCATTTTTTGAGCAAACCTGAAGAATGAATGATTGCGTCACGGTCTTCCTCCTGCCTGAGGTCCGTGTTCTTCACGTCATACCAGGCACGCATCGACATGCCGGCATTAATAGTGACTGGCCGCACCGGAGCGTGTGGAAAGATAAACCGTATCCCGAGTGAATCAGGTAAACGCAATTCTGGAACGATGGGTTCAAAGTCATGGCCATCTGCGCCGAGGCCATGCAACCAGATCACAGATGCCTTGTGGTTGCCGCGGGGTTCTATTATGACTGCATTTTCAGTTTGGCTCATACCTGTTCCCGTGTTTTGTGTGTTCCCATGCGTCGGGTATGGAAAAAAATTTCATGTCGTTTTTCAGGGTGTTATTATTTCCCGTCCCTTGAACTGAGAACTCGAAATCCCGGAGAAAAGCCGATGTCTGCCCCCAGGAAATTTTTAATCACATTGACCCTGATTGTGATGACAATACTTTCGGGCTGTGGACAAAAAGGCGATTTATACCATCCGGAGGAGCCAGAGTCAGCCCTTGCTCACACCGGGGCCATGGCCTGATGATCGGGGCATTCGCTTACCGGGACGGTCAGCTGATGGCCGAGGGCATAGCGTTGGCTGACATTGCCGCACGCTTTGGCACCCCCTGTTATGTGTATTCCAGACAGGCTATTGAAGCACGCTGGCAGGCTTACAACGAGGCCTTCGGTGATACTGATCATCTGATCTGTTACGCCGTAAAGGCCAATTCAAACCTGGCGATACTGGACACCCTGGCCCGGCTGGGTTCCGGCTTCGACATTGTTTCTGGCGGTGAATTACAACGGGTCATCGAGGCCGGTGGGGAACCGGAGAAGACGGTTTTTTCCGGGGTAGGTAAACAAGTTGATGAGATGCGCAAGGCACTGGATGTCGGTATCAAGTGTTTTAATGTTGAGAGTCTCGGGGAACTCGAACGTCTGAACCAGATGGCAGCCGAGCGCGGTGTAAAGGCACCTGTTTCATTCCGGGTGAATCCGGACGTTGATGTCAAAACCCATCCGTACATCGCCACAGGTCTGAAGCAAAACAAATTCGGCATCCCTTGGGAAGAGGCATTAACAGCTTACGGGCAGGCCGCCTCAATGGACCATATTGAAGTTACCGGTATCGATTGCCATATCGGTTCCCAGATCACGGCTATTGATCCCTTTATCAACGCACTGGAAAGGCTGCTGGATCTCACCCGGCAAATAGAGGCTGGTGGGATTACCCTCCGTCATATTGATGTCGGTGGTGGGCTCGGAATACCTTACAAGGATGAATCACCGCCGACTGAGGCCGAATTCGTTTCGGCCCTGCGCCAGGTTTTTGCCAACCGTGTTGAACAAATCATTATTGAGCCTGGCCGTAGTATTGTCGGTAATGCCGGTGTCCTGTTGACCCGGGTCGAGTATCTGAAACACACACCACATAAAAACTTTGCCATCGTCGATGCGGCCATGAATGATTTGCTGCGCCCCTCACTGTATGGGGCCTGGCATGAGATCCTGCCTGTCCGCGAAGCACCGCCCGGTGAGCAGGTTTATGATATTGTCGGTCCGGTTTGCGAGACAGGTGATTTTCTCGGCCAGGGCAGAACTCTGGATTTATGCGAGGGTGATCTGCTGGCAGTCGGATCAGCCGGTGCCTATGGTTTCTGTATGAGTTCGAATTACAATACCCGGCCCAGGGCCTGCGAAGTGATGCTGGACAAGGGTGTAATGTATGAAATCCGGAAACGGGAAACCGTAGCCGATTTATTACAGCCAGAGTCCACTCTTCCCTGACAGGATCTTCAGCAATAAAAAACCGGAGCCAGGATAGCCCGGCTCCGGTTATTCCGTGGACCCTGCTATGTGACCCGAAGCCTTAAGCGGCCTCTTTGGTGGTTTTCACAATAGCAGCAGCGACCTTGTAGGGATCGGCATTGGATGCCGGACGACGGTCTTCCAGTCGGCCCTTCCATCCATCTTCCACGGTGCTGACCGGGATGCGAATGGACGCGCCGCGGTCAGAGACGCCATAGCTGAACTGGTTGATGGACTGGGTTTCATGCTTGCCTGTCAGGCGCTGGTGATTATGGGCACCATAGACGTCGATGTGGCGTTTGATGTTCTTGCCAAACTGCTCGCATATCTTGGTGAAGACATCCTGCTTGCCGGCTTCACGCATCACAGTATTGGAGAAGTTGGCATGCATACCGGAACCATTCCAGTCGGTATCACCCAGGGGTTTTGGATGCCACTCGATGGCCAGGCCATACTTCTCTGCAGTACGTTCCAGCAGGTAACGGGCAACCCAGACTTCATCACCGGCGCGCTTGGCTCCCTTGGCAAAGACCTGGAATTCCCACTGGCCCGCCGCCACTTCGGAGTTGATACCCTCGACGTTGATGCCGGCCTCCAGGCAAAGATCGAGATGTTCATCAATGATTTCCCGACCGTAGGCATTGTCTGCACCAACCGAGCAGTAATAGGGGCCCTGGGGCCTCGGGTAGCCGCGGTGCGGGAAGCCCGGGGGTAAGTTGGTTTCCGGATCCCAGAGAAAGTATTCCTGCTCGAAACCGAACCAGAAATCCTCGTCCTCATCGCCTTCATCAATCGTGGCACGGCCGTTGGTAGGATGCGGCGTACCGTCAGCATTCAATACTTCGGTCATGACCAGGTAGGCGTTTTTACGATCGGGATCAGGGAAGATGGCGACAGGTTTTAACAGGCAATCCGAGGCATTGCCTTCTGCCTGTTCCGTTGAACTGCCATCGAAGACCCACGTTGGACAATCTTCCAATTTACCACTGAAATCAGACTTCACGAGCGTCTTGCTACGCAGACCCTGCGTAGGCAGGATGCCGTCAAGCCAAATGTATTCCAACTTACTTTTCATGATTTAATCCTCTCTTACGATTTTTTTGAGTACTCAGACTGAAGCCTGTAGATCAATCGAAATTGCAAGATATGTTCCAATTATGAGCAGTGGGGAAGAATACAGGCCGTAGTCCAGGAGGTTAATTCCAGGTTACCCGGATTTACTGCAAAAATGGGGGCCTACGGCCGTTTCCTCAGGCGATAACGACGTCAGTATTTTACAGAGGCTTTAAATGAGTAGAATACGTAACGGATTAAAGCACAAACATAGTGCAAAACATGGAATATGATCCTGAATTTGCACGATAATAGTGCAGTACTTGAAAAAAGCTGACCCGTTACCAATCTTCCTCAAGGTGTCGCACCAGCTCGGCACAACTTTGCAGACGGTCGTCCACTGATTTCATGATGCATCGCATGGCGAGGTCCTCGAGTAGTTCGGGGACCCGGGCTTTACTCAGGTTCGAGGGTTTTGCCGGCGTCTCGTTCTCAATCTTGTCGATGACTTCCTCCACCATCTCACCGCTGGCCGGCGGTTGACCGGCAAGGATTTCATAAAGCACAGCGCCCAGGCTGTAGATGTCTGACCGGTAGTCGATATCCGGATCACGGCCGACCTGCTCTGGCGACATGTAGCATATCGTACCCTGAAGATGATCCAGGTCAGTGAAGGAGCTGACTTTCTTGTTGAACCCACTCGAGTTGTCGTCCGGTAAATCCTCACTGGTCCCATCCGGATTCCAGACCTTGGCCAGCCCCCAGTCGAGCAATAACACCTCACCATACGGGCCGACCAGAATGTTTTCCGGTTTGATATCCCGATGAATCACACGATGGGTGTGGGCATATTCCAGGGCATTGCCAATCTGGATCAGGACATTCATGAGCTTTTTCAAGTCATAGCGCTGCCGGTAATCAAGGATTTCCCTCAGGGTATAACCGTGTACCAGTTTCATTGTGAAGTAATAGTGCCCGCGTGAATCACGACCGATCTCATACGTCGGGACGGTATTCGGATGTTGCAGCATGGCACCCACCCGTGCTTCACGAAGCAGGCGCTTCTGTTCTATGGGATTATCGGCGAATTCAGATCGCAGCGTCTTGTAACAAATGACTCTCGACAAATACAAATCCTTGCAGGATTGGATAAGCGCCTTGCCGCCCTGGGCTATGGTTTTGAAATAGGCATAGCGGGTATTTTGATCCAGCTTCTCCGGGAGCTCCTGGTCCGTGTTTTCCAGGTAAACCATGGCATAGTCATCACTAGGCGGCTCCGGAAATGTTGTCATTTTTCATGTCCTCTTACAGTTCAGGTCTGATACGACGTGACCCCGGACACTCTAGCAGATTGTTTATGACACCCTGAAAAATAATCTTGGCAAACCTGCTGATTGCAACAGTTTCGGGCACCAGCCAGCCAGTATAAACGTCCATTAATTCCTGATTATTACTTTTTAAGCTTATGTTTTTGATTGCCTTTCGCCAGCGGGTTGTTGCCGCCAATCCGCGAGAGATTGAGCACCTCTCAAGCATGCAATATTGCAAGCTAAGGATTCGGAGTCGACACAGGAACTAGAAGTTAGGACGCAGTCCCGTTATAATTTTTCGGAATTGCATCTGCTCAGATTAGAACAAGAAGATCCTGACAGGAGAAGAACCGCGGGCTGGGCATTTTCGGTTGATTGCATTCATTGCAATGTATTCCTTATTTCTATCAGTAAATCTTCTCTGTGATAAGAATGATTTCTGGGGGGACTCTCAGGCTTTCTGTCACGGGGACGTCACCAATAATAGTGATAATTTTTTAATTGGGAGCTTATGAATATGTCTAGCGATAAAGTTCTGCAGCTAATAAAGGACCACGATGTCTCGTTTATTGACCTGCGTTTTTGCGATACTCTTGGTAAAGAACAACACGTCACTGTTCCAGCAAGCACGATTGACAAGGATTTTTTTGAGAATGGCAAGATGTTTGATGGTTCTTCCATCGCCGGCTGGAAGGGGATTAACGAATCCGACATGGTATTAATGCCTGACACCGAAACAGCGGTACTCGATCCTTTCTTTGACGATCCAACCATCAACCTGCGCTGTGATGTCCTCGAACCCAATACCATGCAGGGTTATGAACGTGATCCGCGTTCCCTTGCCAAGCGCGCCGAGGCATACCTGAAATCTACCGGTATTGCAGATACCGCTTTTTTCGGACCCGAACCGGAGTTCTTTGTCTTTGATGATGTCCGTTGGGATGATTCTATCAGCAATGCCTTCTATGAAATCGATTCTGAGGAAGGCAGCTGGAATACCGGCAGGCTGGGTGAGGAAGCCAACATAGGGCATCGTCCCGGCGTCAAGGGCGGTTATTTCCCGGTACCACCCGTGGATTCCATGCAAAACATTCGTTCTGCCATGTGCTCTACGCTGGAAGAAATGGGTGTGGCCGTTGAAGTGCATCACCACGAAGTGGCTACGGCTGGACAGGCGGAAATTGGTACCAGGTTCAACAGCCTGGTGCGCAAGGCCGATGAACTGTTGATCCTGAAATACGTGGTGCAGAACGTGGCCCATGCCTTTGGCAAGACCGCCACCTTTATGCCCAAGCCGCTGGTCGGTGATAACGGCAACGGCATGCATGTTCACCAATCTCTGGCAAAAGGCGGTAATAATCTGTTCGCGGGTGATAAGTACGGGGGCCTGTCCCAGGAAGCCCTCTATTACATCGGTGGCATATTCAAGCATGCCCGGGCCCTGAATGCCTTTACCAATTCCGCTACCAACAGTTACAAGCGCCTGGTGCCTGGATTCGAGGCGCCAACTCTGCTGGCCTATTCGGCCAGGAACCGTTCCGCTTCCTGCCGAATCCCCTGGGTTGCCAGTCCCAAGGCCCGCCGGCTTGAGGTCCGCTTCCCCGATTCCTGCGGCAACCCGTACTTTACCTTTGCCTCCATGATGATGGCAGGGCTGGATGGCATCCAGAACAAAATCGATCCGGGTGGTCCGTTAGATAAAGACCTCTATGATCTCGAACCGGAAGAGGAAAAGGGAATTCCTACGGTCTGTGCGTCACTGGATCGTGCCCTCGAAGCGTTAGACGCCGATCGAGAATTCCTCACGGCCGGTGGTGTATTCAGTGATGACATGATCGATGGCTATATCGGCCTGAAGATGGATGAAGTGACCCGCTTTCGAATGACCACGCATCCCATCGAGTTTGATATGTACTATAGCTTGTAATCGCACGTGATATCATATGGCCTGAAAAAGCCCCCGCCGGGGGCTTTTTTAACTATGACCCTGAACTTACTCGAGACATATCAAATCTAATAATTGTGACTCTGAGCGAAATACATTATTTTGGAACCATGCGTATCTTGTTGTTAAGTCTACTTTTCCTCGCCGGCCAGGTGGCGGCTGAGGTATATCGAAGTGTCGATGAGGACGGCAATATCACCTATTCGGACAAGCCTACCGAGGGGGCCGAGAAGATCAAGAAACAGGATGTTCAGACAATAGATACGCCTAATATTCCCCAGTTCAAGTACACGCCACCGCGTGACCAGGCCGCAGAAAAACCGGCCATTTATAACTCAATCGCCATAACCTCGCCGGAAAACGATACCTCGGTGAGGGAAAACGCCGGTAATCTGACAGTCAATGTGTCACTCAAACCCAATCTCAAGACCGCCTATGGACACAGCCTGTCCCTGACGATGGACGGCAAGGAAGTCGGTTCTGGTCGCAGCCGCACGTTCTCGCTAACCAATGTCGATCGCGGTACCCACACCCTGGTTGCAAGAGTCAAGGGCAGTAATGGCCAGGTCATCATTGAATCTGATCCGGTTACCTTTACGGTGCTTCGTCACTCTGCCCAACACCCACCGCCCGGCTCGAACATCCCCCCACCCCCAACACCGACCCCTACCACCCCCTGAACTGGTCTGCTTCTTGCTGCGTAAATCAGCAGGGATCGGAACTTCCTCAGCAGGCCTCCATAACCTGTTGTTTTAAAAGTTAAATATTTTTCCTATAAATTGATGCTGACCGGGAGTGGTATCCTTTGCACTACTTTAGTGCAATAATGAGTTTGACATGAGCATTTCTGCGAAAACGGCCCTGCAGCTGTTCGACAATCTGACCACGGCCATCCTTTTGTTTGATAAGCGATTGAACCTAGTCTGGATCAACTCGGCTGGTGAAGATCTGCTGGCTGCCAGCAGAAAACGCCTGATGGGGTTAAAACCCGAACAGGTACTGCCATCACCGCCAGACCTGGTTGAGATGATTCACAGGAGCCGCGAAACCGGGACGGTTTACTCCGAACGGGCGCTGGAGATTGCCACGCACAATGCCCATGCGGTACTGGCCGATTGCCGGGTTACACCATTGCAGGCCGGACAGAAGTGCAAGGAAGTGATTGTCGAACTGGTTGATGCCAATACCATCCAACGCATTCTGCGAGAGGAGAATATAACTCTGCAGCATGATGCCGCACGCCAGTCGCTGCGGGGCATGGCCCATGAAATCAAGAACCCACTGGGGGGAATACGCGGTGCTGCCCAACTGCTGGAAAGCGAACTGAACAAGGGCCAGGCGGAGTTGAATGAATATACCCGTATCATTATTCAGGAGGCCGACAGGCTACGGAACTTCATTGATCGCATGCTGGCGGGTGAACAGCAACAGGAATACGAACTCGTGAATATTCACGAGTTGTTGGAATATGTCTGTCAAATTGTTGAGGCAGAATACGAAGGAGAATTCCGTATTGCGAGGGACTATGATCCCAGTTTGCCGGATATTGAAGTAGACAGGGAAAAGATTATTCAGGCCATCCTGAATGTAACACGCAATGCCTTGCAGGCCATAGACAGGTCATCCGGATTTATCCAGCTCAGAACACGAATACTAAGAATGGTAATCCTGCACAAGGTGGTTCACCGGCATGTTATCCAGGTGGATATTATTGATGATGGTCCGGGCATCCCTTCGGATATTGAGAAAAGTATTTTTTATCCATTGATTACCGGGAGACCGGAAGGCACGGGTCTGGGTTTATCAATTGCCCAGTCTTTAATTAGCGCACATGGAGGTTTAATTGAGTATGAGAGGAAAGATGACCTTACCATCTTCAGTATCTATATACCCACGGAGAGAAACCATGGCACATAACAATGTCTGGATTGTAGATGATGACAAATCCATACGCTGGGTGCTGGAAAAAGCACTCTCCAGTAATGATGTATCAATCACCAGTTTTTCAGACCCTGCAAAGGCGCTCGAGAAAATCAAGCATGAGATTCCTGATGTTGTCATCAGTGATATCAGGATGCCCGGGATGAACGGGATAGAATTGCTTGAGCAACTCAAGCAGTACTCACCTGAATTGCCTGTAATCATCATGACAGCTTACTCTGATCTGGACCATGCTGTCTCAGCCTTTCGTGAAGGCGCCTTTGAATATATTTCAAAGCCGTTTGATATTGATGAAATGGTCACACTGGTCAACCGTGCAGTCCGGGATAAAGCCAAGCTTCAGGAAGAAAAGGTCGAGCCACAATTTTTTCCGGATGAAAATATTATCGGTTCTGCACCGGCCATGCAGGAAGTGTTCCGTGCTATCGGCCGCCTATCCAGTTCCAACCTGACCGTGTTAATCACCGGTGAATCCGGTACCGGTAAGGAAATTGTCGCCCGCGCCCTGTTCAAACACAGTCCTCGATCAGACAAACCGTTCATTGCCCTGAACACCGCAGCTATTCCCCGGGACCTGCTGGAATCTGAACTGTTCGGACATGAGAAGGGCGCATTTACCGGTGCGGCCAGCCAGAGAATCGGCCGCTTTGAACAGGCGAACCATGGCACCTTGTTTCTGGATGAGATAGGTGATATGCCTGCTGAATTACAAACCCGGCTGTTACGTGTACTGGCTGATGGTGAGTTTTACCGGGTGGGTGGTCATACCCCAATCAAGGTTGATGTCCGGGTAATTGCAGCGACACACCAGGAGCTGGAGAAACACGTTGAGCGAGGCACTTTTCGTGAAGATCTGTTACACAGGTTGAACGTGATCCGTGTTCATGTTCCGCCATTGAGAAATCGCCGGGAAGACATCATTCCGTTAACAGAACATTTTCTAAATCGGGCTGCGCAGGAACTTAATACAGAACCTAAATCCCTGTTACCTGACACGAGCGATTACCTTCAGAAGCTGGACTGGCCGGGCAATGTCAGGCAACTGGAAAATTTCTGTCGCTGGATTACAGTCATGGCTTCCGGCCGTGACATTCATATGGACGACTTGCCCATAGAACTGAAAGAACCCGGAGAGAGTACAGTTGAATCTGGTACAGAATGGGAAGGTATGCTGCGGCACTGGACAGACCAGGCCCTGTCCCAGGGTGGCAAGGAAATACTGGATGATGTTGTGCCGAGGTTTGAAAAGATAATGATTGAGGTTGCCTTGAAACACACCGGTGGCCGGCGTCAGGAAGCCGCCCGCTTGCTGGGCTGGGGCCGTAACACCCTGACCCGTAAGATAAAGGAACTTGGTCTCTAGTTATCGTTAACCGCCTTGAGTGTTGCAGAAGAAATTAGCTGGCTGAAGACCTCGCACCAGATTACCACTGACACTCTTTGCCCGCTCCCGATGCCATCCGGAATGGCATAGACCTGGCTGCCCTTGAAACTTTTCAGTTTTCCAAGATCAGTGTTTCGGGCTGTCTTGAAATCTTCGTTGGAACGAATCAATTTCCTGTCCGATAGATAGACGTGGTAGGCAGGTCCTGGTCCCACCTCGAAATCCTTTTCCAGGAATATGATTTCGGTGCTTTCCTGTTGATACAGGCCGACTCCACCTTTGCCCCAATGTACCGGATCAGACGGATCGGGATGAATAAATTCTCCGCTCAACAGTTTTTGCCTGGTTGTTTGCTTGTCCAATTGTTCATTAACAACAGGGGGAGGAAATATAAAGGGATAGGCCAGTAACATCAGACCAGCCCCTGCAAATACGCCTACCAGGAAAACAATTAAACTGATAAGTAACTGTTTTTTCATCTGGACCGAGGTTGATGTTTTTCCATGAAGCGATACCCTATCGGCATACCATTATATAAGATCATTCAAATGCAGGGAGAGAATCATGAGCAGACATTTCGATGAGGCAAAGGGTTTATGCGAAAGCCCGGATCCGGAAACAGGCAATTATATGTTCGGACACACCATGATGAGGATCAAGGATCCGGAAACGTCTCTGGATTTTTATACCCGGGTTCTCGGAATGCGGCTGGTCCGGCGTTTTGACTTCCCGGAAATGAAATTCACACTATATTTTCTTGCCATGGTGCCTGATGATAATGATATACCGGAAAGTGCCGGTAAACGCGCTACCTGGGCATTCAGTCACAAGGCCATGCTTGAACTGACTCATAACTGGGGGACAGAAGATGATGATAATGTGAGTTATCATAGTGGCAACGAGGAACCGAAAGGTTTCGGCCATCTTGGTTTCACGGTTCCGGATGTATACAAGGCCTGTGAACGCCTGGAAAAGCTGGGAATTGAATTTGTGAAAAAGGTTGATGCCGGGAAAATGCAGGGTATTGCTTTTGTGAAAGACCCGGATGGTTACTGGGTGGAAATCCTGCAGGCTGATATGGCAGAAAAACGCGGCAAGGACTGGGGGCTTGCAAGTTAGGATTTATTCAGGACAGTTTTTTTCGTATTCAGCAATCAGGCTTCTGGCCCTGTCTATATCTTCATCGGCTACCTGGACATTGGCAAAATCGAGAGCCGCCAGGTCGCCTATGCCCCCCTGGAGATAATGACCGCCTACGTGGGCCTCAATACCGTTGGCCTGTAACATGCCGGAAACGATATGAGCCTCGGTAATGTCCCTTGCCTTGTACACAATCTTCATTGATACAATTTTCCTTTGTGTTTCACCCAGCCGTCGATATGGCTGCCATCCGGGTCGTGATGTGTCCAGTGAATCACACCACCCTTCTCATTCCACTCGTACTCACCAAAAAATTCAACCCGGTCACCCGGGTTGAGTGAATCAATCCTGGGTGCCAGATCTATATTATGGGCAACCAGCAGGGTTTGCCCTGAAGCAAGTGAAATAATAAATCGCTGGTGTTGACTACCATACCGGTCATCGGGGAGTAAGCGTATAACGACACCGCTTCCCCGCACCTGGGTGTTGGCATCACTCCTGGTGAAGTTCT
>JBFFIE010000008.1:0-62639 GCA_041556555.1 Gammaproteobacteria bacterium | reverse complement strand
GGGCTGGGGCATAGACTGTGGAAAGCCTTTGTTATCCAGGCAGGACTGATTTCAGTTGCGGCAATTCTGGGTATCTATGCTGCACGATTTGTTCTGAGTGATGTTCTGATCAGCAGTGCCCTGAATAGCGAGGCGGAACATTTCTGGGGCCGCTATGCAGACAATAATGATTTTCCGAGGCCTGACACATATAACATGAAAGGTTATCTGGCCGGCAGGGATGCTGTCCCCGAAAAAATCCGGAACTTGCAAGAAGGCATTCACAAATTGCCCGGTGATAGTGTTGATGTGTATATCATTCATGTCTCTGAGCGTCATGGCAGGAAACTGTACCTGGAATTCGATGGTGAGAGCGTGGGTGAACTCGCATTATTATTCGGCACCATTCCTCTGGCCGGTGTCCTGATTGTCATATATCTCACCACCTGGTTTCTGTACCGCTTTTCGCGCCGGGCCGTGTCACCGTTGATACAGCTCTCAAAACAGGTCGACAAACTGGATCCGAAGAATACAGAACATTTTGCTATCAATCTGTCTGATATTTCCGGGGATGCGGACCAGGAAGTCATGAACCTCTCCCGCGCCCTCACAAACTTGTTACGCCGCATTGATGAATTTGTGATACGGGAAAGAAATTTCACACGAGATGCCAGCCATGAACTGCGCAGCCCTGTGACCGTTATAAAGATTGCCGCGGATATGTTGTTGGCAGATGAAACGCTCAGTGAGAGTGCAACGAGGTCACTGGAGCGGATCAAGCGATCTGCCAAGGACATGGAAGAATTGATAGAGGCCTTGCTGGTGCTGGCCAGGGAATCTGACAACGGCCTATCGATGGAAAATGTCTGTGTGAATGATGTCGTCAGGGAGGAGCTCGACTTTGCCCGGGAGCTGTTTAAGTACAAAAACATCGCAGTCGATATTCATGAATCTAATCAATTGACGGTTAACGCTTCCGACAAGGTCTTGTCGGTACTGATCGGAAACCTGGTACGTAATGCCTTCTCCTATACGGAGGAGGGTAGGGTGGATATATACATTGAGAACGACAGGTTAATCATAGAGGACAGCGGTGTCGGTATTCCAGATGAGGAAATGGAGAAGGTCTTCAAGCCGTTCTTCACTCATGAAGGCAAACAGCTTGGCGGTTATGGGGTTGGGCTTACTATCGTCAAATTCCTGTCTGACCGGTTCAAATGGCCAATTACTATCGAAAGCAAACTGAATATCGGCACAAAAGTAACGGTCATATTCCCCGGGGCCGAGAAGAATATGACCGCCCGACATCCATCGGGTGTCTAGAGCAGGATTTATCCATTTTTCACACTGATTTCACTCTTTTTTCACAGGGCCTCGTCTAGATTAGCGACTAATCAAACCAGTTTGAATAAGAGATGATACTCGAAAAAGTACAACCAACAGGCTATTTACGGGAATTTGCCAAATGGATGTTGAATGACGAATCGCGCTTAGACAGGGTGCCGTCGGAAAAAAGAACAAGGCTCGACCCGCCTCGTGTGGCAGTGTTTGCGCTGTTCCATATAGCCTGCCTGTTTGTATTTATTGTTGGTTGGTCGGCAGCGGCACTGGTTCTCGCACTGGGCAGTTATTTACTCAGGATGTTTTTCATTACGGCCTTCTATCACCGTTATTTTTCCCACCGCAGTTACCGGGCCTCAAGGGGTGTTCAATTCTTGATGGCATGTCTGGGCTGTACCGCCGGGCAACGTGGACCACTCTGGTGGGCCAGCCATCACCGTGTACACCACACCACGTCTGACAGTGACAAGGATCCTCACTCACCCCGCCAGGGATTTTTGAACAGCCATCTACTCTGGTTTCTGCGCCGGAACAAGTTCGTGATTGAAAGGAAATATGTCAAGGACTGGTTACGCTACCCGGAACTTTGCTGGCTGGAGAAATTTGACTGGATTCCCTTGTTTCTCTTTGGTCTCGGCTGCTATCTACTGGGTGAACTTCTCGCCATATGGTTTCCATATCTGGGTGTGAATGGCGCCCAAGTCTTTGTCTGGGCATTTATAGTATCCACCGTGCTGCTCTATCATGCTACCTATACGATCAATTCACTGGCGCATAAATTCGGCAAGAAGCGTTATCACACCCGCGACGACAGCAGGAACAACTGGTTACTTGCATTGCTGACCCTTGGTGAAGGTTGGCATAACAATCATCATCGTTATCCCGCCGCGGCCAGGCAGGGTTTCTTCTGGTGGGAACTTGATCTGACCTATATCGTCCTGAAAACACTGGACAAGCTGGGACTGATCAGTGAGATAAGGGAAGTTCCCGCTGTTGTATTAAACGAAGCAGGGAGAGGGAGATGAAAATAGCGGTGATCGGAACAGGAATCTCCGGGCTTACCACGGCGCTGCTTTTGAATCGTCGCCATGATATTACCGTTTTCGAATCCAATAATTACATTGGCGGACATACGAATACGATATTTGTCAAAGATCACGGGCAAACACTGCCAGTTGATACCGGTTTTATTGTCTTTAACGAGACGAATTATCCTAATCTCTGTCAACTTTTTGACAGGCTTGGTGTGGAAAGCCGTGATTCGGATATGAGCTTCAGTGTGCATTGTGAAAAAACCGGACTTGAATACAACGGTACCAGCCTGAACGGTATTTTTAGTCAACGACGCAACCTGTTTCGTCCAGACTTCTTGTTCATGCTGCGTGACATCCTGCGTTTTCATGATGATGCAAAGGTTTCGCTTGATTGTGGTCTCGATGACCAGGTCACGGTTGCTGATTATGTGAACAACATGAATTACAGTGATGGATTTGTTGAAAATTATCTGGTACCGCTGGGTGCCTCACTCTGGTCATGTCCCGCCAGTCGATTCCGGGAATTTCCCATGCGGTTCGTGATTGAATTCATGGCTAACCACCACATGTTGCAAGTGAATCAACGTCCAATCTGGAAAACAGTTGTTGGTGGGTCATCCAGCTATATTGGACCACTTACTGCACCCTATAAAGACAGCATCAGGATTTCCACACCAGTAAAACAGATCAGCAGGCAATTATCTTCAGTCAAACTGACTCTAATAGATGGCGGTAGTGAACAATTTGATGAGGTGGTTATAGCCACACATGCAAACCATGCCCTGCAATTACTGGGAAAGCCGCAGACCGCAGAAAACGAAATGTTGGGACATTTCGAATATCAGCTCAATGAGGTGGTTTTGCATACCGATACCCGCCTGTTACCGAAATCGCGTAATGCCTGGGCAAGCTGGAACTACCGAATTCCAGAGTCCGCAACGGATGTTGGGATGGTGACCTACAACATGAACATGCTGCAGGGCCTGTCTTCAAAAGACACTTATTGCGTATCTTTAAACCAGACCGCTGATATTGATCCGGAAAGGATCATCTATCGCATTACTTACCAACACCCACAATTCAGCACCGGCAGAGACCAGGTCCAGAAAGATCACGAACGTCTGATCCGGAACAATCGTATTTCATATTGTGGTGCATACTGGGGTTTTGGTTTTCATGAAGACGGTATCAGTAGTGCCTTACGGGTCTGCTCTGCCTTTGATGAGGTACTGTGATGCGTAGCCGACTTTACAAGGGCACAGTGGGTCATGAACGCCTGTACCCACGCTCGCACAGATTCCAGTACAAGGTATTCATGTTGTATCTTGATCTGGATGAATTACCCACTCTGTTTGACAGGTTTCTTTTCTGGTCATCCCGCGGTGTCAATCTGGCCTGGTTCAGGCGCAGTGATCATCACGGCGATCCCTCACAACCCCTGAAACAATCGATCATCGACCTGGTCCGGAACGAGACAGGGAAAACACCATCAGGTCCCATTTGTCTGCTGACACATCTGCGTTACCTTGGTTATGTCATGAATCCAGTCAGTTTCTATTACTGCTGGAATGATACTGCCGATGCAATCGAATTTATCGTTGCCGAAGTCCATAACACCCCCTGGGGTGAACAACATTGCTATGTCCTGGACGCAGATAAGGACAGGGATCTGATATTTGAATTCAAAAAGGAGTTTCACGTATCCCCATTCATGTCGATGGATCAGAATTACAAATGGTCATTTACCGCCCCAGGTGAGCAATTGTCGGTGCAGATGTGCAATTACGAGGGTGGCAGGCACATATTTAATGCCTGGAGCAAACTGGAAGAAGCTCCGATTTCTTCAAAGTCACTTGCCTCGGCACTTGTTCATTTTCCATTTATGACCCTGAAGGTCATTCTTGCGATTTACTGGCAGGCGTTGCGGCTCTGGTTGAAACGGGTGCCTTTCCATGAACACCCAAAACATTATATGAAACGAGAGAGTCAGTCATGACGATAGAAGAACGCACGTTAACGATGGGACGGGCCTGGAAACCGGCGAGGAGTGTGACTTGGTTCTTACGTAACCGGATTCTGGCAAAACTGGACAAGCTGGTCGGGGGCAAGGTCGTGTTACAGGATGAATGGGGAGAAGTTGAGCTGGGCCAGTCAAACGCCAGTCAGCAAATCCATATACAGGTATTTAACTCTGCATTCTATCTTGAGATGGTACTCGGCGGCAGTAATGGTGCTGCCGCTGCCTATCGCTCCGGCTACTGGAACAGTGATGATTTAACCGGCCTGTTCAGCCTGTTTATTCGTAATATTGATCTACTGGATTCCATGGAGTCCGGTCTCGCCAGAACAGGCATGTGGTGGTTCAGGCGCTGGCACAGCAGACGAGCCAACACCAAGGAAGGAAGTCAAAAAAACATTCATGATCACTATGATCTCGGTAATGATTTTTTTGCACTGTTTCTTGATGAAACCATGACTTACTCGGCCGGGATTTTTGTAAATCCCACGGACACGCTCAAACAGGCTTCGATTAATAAACTGGATCGCATTTGTCAGAAACTGGATCTTGATGTCAAAGATAAAGTTATTGAGATTGGTACCGGCTGGGGCAGTTTTGCGATTCATGCCGCCAAGTATTATGGCTGCCATGTCACAACCACCACCATATCCAGACAACAGTATGAACTTGCTCGAGAACGCGTCAGAGCAGAGGGTTTATCCAGCCAGATCGAATTGCTTTTGACCGATTACCGGGATCTTCAGGGTAATTATGACAAACTGGTTTCAATTGAAATGATAGAGGCCGTTGGACATGAGTATCTACCCGAATACTTTAAACGGTGTGCAGGCTTGTTGAAACCTGATGGCCAGATGTTATTGCAGGCCATTACCATGCCCGATGACCGCTATGAAGATTACCTTAAAAATACTGATTTCATTCAACAGTTCATCTTTCCCGGCAGTTGTGTCCCGTCATTTAATGCCATATTGGATGCCTCAGTAGTCAGGACTGATCTGCAGGTTTCACACGTCGAGAATATCGGTCCGCACTATGCAGACACCCTGCGTTACTGGCTTGAGAATGTGGTGAAAAATGAAGAACGGATTCTGGCGCTTGGTTACAGTCGTGATTTCCTGAGGTTATGGGAGTATTACCTGTGTTATTGCGAAGCCGGCTTCAGGGAACGATACCTCGGGGATTTACAGATTCTTTTCAGCAAACCGGCATGCCGGGCTCCGGCTTTGCCCCGATTTATGGATGATATAAGCCCATGACCAAATTCAAACTATTCAACTTTGCCGCGCTGCAAATTGGCTGGTTTGTGGCCTGCTACTTTAGCGGTATCGGTTATCCGCTGGCAGGACCAGCCTTTACCCTGGTCTGGCTGCTCATCCATTTCTCGATCGTTCCAGACAAATTCATCGATCTGCGAATTATTATTGTCGCGGGGCTGTTTGGTTATCTGGCTGATTCCTTTCTGGTACTAACCGGGCAATTCACGTTTCCTGATTATGCTCAGGCAGGCATGCCAACCACAATCTGGATGGTCACGCTCTGGATCAACTTTGCCCTGACCCTGCGTTATTGCCTGTCATGGCTCAGGCGCCGTTATGTCCTGGGTATGCTGGGCGGTGCTGTGTTTGGACCATTGGCCTACTATGCCGGAGAAAAATTTTCAGCAATTGTTCTGGCTGATCATACGACTGCCCTCATCGCAATCGGAATAGAGTGGATCATTGCCATGCTGTTGTTGCTCTGGATTACGGAGAAATCCGAAATCGAAAACGGTCACATTCAACAATCCATCATCAAAGTATTCTCGAGGTGAAGGCATGCCCCTTAGTCAATTGATTCTTACTGGCTGGATTGCGGTTGCCATACTTATGCTGATCCTGTGGCTGGTGCAGGCCCGCACCCGGAACGCCGGTATCGTCGACATCGCCTGGGCTTTTGCAACGGCTATCCTGGGCATCTATTTCTCCTTATATAATGACGCCGGGCACAGCGCACGCCAGATGCTACTGGCGTTTATCGTCGCAATCTGGGGATTAAGACTGGGAATTTACCTCACACAACGGGCCTTTATAGAGGAAGAGGATGGTCGTTATCGATATCTACGCAGTAAACTCGGGTCTAAAGTCCAGCCTTTCATGTTTGTTTTTTTCCAGGTTCAGGCTTTATGGGCTGTTATGTTTGCTCTGCCAATCTGGGCAGCTGCCCGGGCACCGGGTGGGATGCTCCAGTGGAATGATTATGCCGGTCTGATTCTCTGGCTGGCCTGTTTTGCCGGTGAAGCAATAGCAGACAGGCAGTTGCATCAATATCGACGAAAATCCTCTGGCAAACAGGGTGTTTGCGAGGAGGGTCTGTGGCGTTATTCACGGCATCCCAATTACTTCTTTGAATGGATGCAATGGTGGGCCTACGTCCTGATAGGTATAGGCTCTGACGTCTGGTGGATAACTTGGCTTGGTGTGGCAGTTATGCTGGTCTTCCTGGTCAAGGTTACCGGCATTCCCTATACAGAGCAGCAGGCCTTGCGCAGCAGGGGAGATGCCTACCGGCGTTATCAGAGGACAACCAGTCGTTTTATTCCATTACCCAAAAAACAAATTACAGGTGAACCATCATGACAACAGCGACCGAATTATCCATAAACTGGGTCGAGCGCGGTTATGTACCCGATATGGTGATACGTAAGAGTATCCAGAGATTGTGTCGGGCCAGATTGCAGGAGATCGAAGCCAATGACAGTGAGTCCGCAGCAGCCAGACTGCAATCTTTCATTGCCGAAATGAATCGCTCACCAATTGCCCTGTTACCGGATAAGGCCAACGAACAACATTACGAGGTTCCTGCTGCCTTGTATCAAAAAGTGCTGGGCAACAATCTGAAATACAGTTGTTGCTACTGGGATACATCCACCCAATCACTGGATCAGGCGGAAGCCAGGGCATTGGCACTCACGGCCGAGCATGCCGGTCTTGACGATGGACAAAAGATCCTGGAACTGGGTTGTGGTTGGGGCTCACTGACCCTCTGGATGGCCAGACAATATCCTGAAGCAAGCATTACTGCCGTGTCCAATTCGAATTCGCAACGCGAGTTTATTCTTAACAAGGCGCAAATTGAAGGCATCAAAAATATCAAAATCATCACTGCTGATATGAATGAATTTGATATCGAAGAAACATTTGATCGGATTGTTTCGGTTGAGATGTTTGAACACATGCGCAACTATCGTGAGTTATTTGGACGAGTTGCCGGATGGTTGAATGATGATGGACGTTTTTTCATGCACGTCTTCTGTCATCGCCTGGTTCCCTATGCCTTTATTGAGCGTGATGCATCTGATTGGATGAGCCGTTATTTCTTCTCCGGCGGCATGATGCCCAGTGATGACTTGCCACTCTATTTCCAGAATGACCTGGTCATTGCAGAGCAATGGCGCTGGCCGGGTACCCATTATGAAAAGACCGCCAATGCCTGGCTTAAAAACATGGATGCAAGCAAGGAATTGTGGGACACCTTTGAATCAATTTACGGCAAAGAAGATGCCATGAAATGGTGGATGCGCTGGCGCATATTTTTCATGGCCTGTGCTGAACTTTTTGGTTATCACCATGGCCAGGAGTGGTGGGTCAGTCATTATCTTTTTCAAAAACGGAAGGCATGAACCAGTCTCATTATAAATTACAGGCGCTTAAATTTCTGGCTTTGTCAGGAATGATAATTATGTCGATGGCGATAGCCTATGCATTAATCCAGGGCGATTTTGCAAAAGAGGGCGCCATATTAACGGAATCGCCGTGGGGGATCCTGACTCTTGTGGATGTATACATCGGCTTTATCCTGTTCTCATGCTGGGTCATCTTGCGTGAGGAAAATGTTCTGACTGCGGGCGTCTGGGTAGTTTCGATCATGATTTTGGGAAATATCATCAGTTGCCTCTACTTGCTTATCGCACTGATGAAATCAAATGGAGACAAAAAAACCTTGTTACTGGGCCATACAGCGGACTGAGATACCTATGATGAAAACTTTATTCACGATTATATTTATTTCAGCCAACTTATTTTCCGGTATCGCTCATGCGCTGGAAACGGAGCGCGTGGGTTATGCCTATGCGCAGGACAGCGGGGAATTGATTTACACCGAAACACACAACGAGATCAGGGAAGAGGGACGGATTATCTCAGACACCGTGACCTACCATGATGCCAATGGCAAACCCTTTGCCGTCAAAAATGTCGATTACAGTCCGAATCCACTCGCCCCTGACTTTCACCTGGAAAACAGCCGCACCGGACATACCGAGTACGGAAAAAACCGTGGAGAGCAGTATCAAGTGAAATTCAGCGAGAGTGATCAGGCCGATATTAAATCCAAAACCTTGCCCCTGCCGGATAACGCCGTTGCCGATGCCGGGTTTGACGAATTGATCATTACCCACTGGGATGACATTCGTGCCAGCAAACCGGTAACCCGGAAGTTTCTGATCCCCGGTCTCCTGGGTTTCTATGATTTCCGCATCTACCAGGCGGAAGTGCAAATGAAAGATGGTGAGCGTAGTCGGATCATCCACGTCGAACCGGACAATTTTTTCTACCGGCTCTTGGGTGGCACTACCCGACTGGAATATGCCTATGATGAGCCACGTCTCAAAGTCTTCCAGGGTTTATCCAACATGCGAAATGCGGAAGGGGATAACCTGCAGGTTAAAATAGTCTTTCCTGTCAAAGACATACGTGTTGTCAGCCAAGATTAAACCGGCTAGAATCTGAGCCCTCAAGCGTATGACAGTGCGGTTAGATTTGATCTATAATTGCTGCTATGCACAATACCCTGCATCTTTTGCAGCCGACAACGTTTCCTGATATCAGCAGACGCAATACCGAGACATTGCAGATCAACATTGGTCTGAAATGCAACCAGCAATGCATCCATTGCCATGTCAACGCCAGTCCGAAACGCACCGAGGCCATGAGCCCGGAAACCCTGCAGCAGGTGATCGATTATATAGAGCAGACCGGTGTTGAGACACTGGACATTACCGGTGGCGCCCCGGAACTGCACCCCGGTTTCAGAAACCTTGTCGAGGCAGTCCGGACGTTTGGCACCCATGTGATTGACCGTTGTAATCTCACGATTTTACTGGAACCCGGGCAGGAAACGCTGGCAGAGTTCCTGGCGACCAATAATGTCGAGATCATTGCCTCCTTGCCTTGTTATTCTATCGAAAATGTTGACCGCCAGCGTGGTCAGGGTGTATTTGAAAAAAGCATTCGTGCGTTACAGTCATTGAACCGGCTCGGCTACGGACAAGATAACAGCGGGCTGTTGCTAAACCTGGTTTACAATCCCCAGGGCCCGTCGTTGCCACCGAATCAGGCGACATTGGAAGGTGATTACAAGCGCATACTCAAAGAAGAATATAACATCAGGTTCAACCAACTCTTCACTCTGTGCAATATGCCCATCAAACGGTTTGGTAGCATGCTCGTATCCAATAACCAGTTTCACGACTACATGACATTACTGAAGCAGGCACATCGCGAGGAAAATCTTGATAACGTCATGTGCCGATCATTGATCAGTATTGACTGGCAGGGTTATGTTTATGATTGCGATTTCAACCAGATGCTGGGCCTGGGGCTGGAATCGTACAATTCTGAAAGACTGCACATTACTGACCTTATGCAAATGTCACTAGAGGGGAAACCGATCATTACAGGTAATCATTGTTTTGGCTGCACAGCCGGTCAGGGCAGCAGTTGTGGTGGGGCTTTGTCATGAACAGGAAAATCTCGGTCATAATTCCGGTATTGAACGAGGCCAATGAAATTAATCAATGCCTCACGGCCCTGTTACCAATGAAAAAAGCGGGGCATGAAATCATCGTCGTTGATGGCGGCAGTACAGATGATACCTGTGAATTGGCCAATCCCTTTGCCGACCATGTCATTACTGCTGCCAGGGGCCGCGCGCGGCAAATGAACACCGGTGCCGCACTTGCCAGCGGCGATATTTTGCTGTTCCTGCATGCGGATACCCGCTTACCGAAGCACCCTGATCAGCTTATTCTTGCGGCGACCACCAATCGTACCAGTTTCTGGGGCAGGTTTGATGTTCGTCTCAGTGGTGACCTTTGGTTATTGAGAATTGTAGAAGCGGGAATGAATTTCCGCTCGAGGATGTCCGGGATATGCACGGGGGATCAGGCTATCTTTGTAAACCGCGAACTGTTCAAGCGTGTCGGTGGTTTTGATGATATTGAATTGATGGAGGATATTGCTCTCTCCAGAAAACTCAGGAAACGAATACGCCCCATCTGCCTGGAGGATAAGCTGGTAACCTCCAGCCGGCGCTGGGAAAGCACCGGTGTGATAAGCACCATCCTGAAGATGTGGTGCCTGAGACTGGCGTACAGCATCGGATTCAATCCATCCAGGCTGGCCCGCTTTTATGAACAGACATAAGTCTGCCTTACTCTTATTTGCCCGTGCCCCGGAACCCGGAAACACCAAGACCCGCCTGATCCCGGCGCTGGGACCGGGACAGGCAGCAGAACTTCACCGGTCACTCATTATATATACACTTGAACAGGCCACTGGTACTGCATTTTCTACCATTAGGCTCTATTGCACTCCAGATACGACTCATGACTGTTTCCAGGAATGTGAACGACGGTTTAATATCGGTCTCTATCCCCAACAGGGAAAGGACCTGGGAGAACGTATGTTGTTGGCCTTTCATGAGACATTGGCTGAGTACACGCATGCTGTATTGGTTGGTTCGGATTGTCCGGGCATCAGCAGCGAGATTCTGGACAGGGCCGGGCAGGCACTAGTTGCCGGGAACGACGCTGTCATTGGCCCCAGTAAAGACGGGGGATATTATCTCATTGGCCTGCAGCAAATGAACGCCGGTTTATTTAAAGACATGCCATGGAGTACTGAACGGGTTGCGGACATCACACGGCAGCGTCTGCGTGAACTCGGCTGGAGCTGGACTGAACTGCCGGTGCTGAGAGATATTGATTCGATCAGCGACCTTGAGGCATGGCAAGGCGAGCCAGAGGGACATGAAAGCAGCTACAAAATAGTCTGACCGATTCCAAATTGCATGGTCCAGACTTTTTGTTTACCCTTCTCGCTCCAATCTATGCATCCATACTTGTGGTCAATAGAAACAATTTAGGGGAGGTGGCCGAGTGGGTGATCCGGGAACGAAAGCGGAGCTATCGCAGCCCGGTGAACGCAAGTCAGGGATGACGAGCTGGTAGCCCCCACCAGGGATGGACCCATACTCGTGGTCAATATAAATAATTTAGGAGAGGTGGCCGAGTGGTTTAAGGCGCACGCCTGGAAAGTGTGTATACGTTAATAGCGTATCGAGGGTTCGAATCCCTCTCTCTCCGCCAGATATAAAAAGCCCTCATCAAGAGGGCTTTTTATATCTGGATGAGATGAGGATTTGATGAGAACCATTCGGTTCGACAAATCGTCAGGACAGACGATTTGGAGCGCGTAGCGACCGCGAAGCGGCAAGGCACATGGATGTGCCACAGCCAGTCCCTCTCTCTCCGCCAGATAAGCAAAACCCCAGCATTGGGGATTTTTGATTATTGGATCGATGGATACATTTATTTTTTTATATCGATTAAAAACTAATAGCGATCCAGGCCCAGAATTTGGAGACATCGGCCTCGGTAGCGCCGCTGTTATTGGCATTCACATCAGCGTTGTAGTCAGAGTATTTCAGGCCGATCAGGTAATGCTTCATGAACTTACGGGTGACCATCAGATCGAGTTCCTCACCATAGTTGTAATCCAGATTGTCGGAATTGAGATCATGATAAACGGCGACGAAACTCGCGCCGAACGCCTTGATGATGCCGGTAAAGTAATAGTCCTGAATCCCGTTATCGGGGGTGATCAGAAAGCGGTCGGCCCAGCCCTGGTAAGCATGGTTTGTTCCCAGGATCGTATTGAACGAGTTAATACCCGTATTGACATCACCGTCACCTTCCAGCAGTTCATAACTCGCCTTGACAATCACTGCATCGATAAAGTTGAGGGGCTTGGCAATGCTGGCACCCAGTTCACCGAAGATATAGTTGCCGCTGAAGCCAGAGAGGTTATCGCCGGCATCGGTCTGGTAGGCATACTCACCGGCATAAAGGACCTTCAGTGACTGGCCAAAGGGGATGTCGCCACTGGCGCGCAGGCCAAAGGTGTCGGTGGAAAACTGCGGTGCATTTTCGAAATCCAGCAGGTATGTATAGGCTTCCAGCCGGGTAAATTCAAGGCCGTTGTATTTTACATTAATGAAGTGCGAGTCACTGTCAAAATTGGCGGCCGCACTGGCTACCGCCTTTTCGGTAAAGATGCGGTTTACATTCCAGACATAGGCATAGCTAATGGTGGTGTCCGGCAAAGAAGTGTTCTGCAGGGTCATGGCATCAAAATTCTGCCAGTTCTGGCGCCACAGGATGGTGCCGATGAAGCGGTGAAAAGGTGCCTTGCGGTATGTGATTAACTGGCGACCCAGTTTTGCATAGGTGTCTCTTACACCGTGGTAGCCAAGATAGCCCTCGATGTAATCGGTATCGGACGGGTCTGCGACCACAGCATACTGGGTCTTTGCCGTAGGCCTACCTGTGGCATCATTATAATCATCCGCACCCACAGGACGCACATCCTGAAGCAGGATGCGGCCATCGAAGTTATAAAGGATGCCGGTCTTGTAGCCCAGCGTGCTACGCAAGGTAGAGGCATGGGCCTCCTTGGGCGCCAGATCATCATCGACGTTTTCATAGCGGTACCGGGCACTGAAATCCGCTTTCCCGGAGGTCAGCGCCTCCCAGAAAAGGTCATCCGCCAGAGTCACTTCTGTAATTACCAGGCAGATTAAACCAGTCAGGGCTGAAGGCAGTAGAAATTTATTCTTTAACAATGCTTTTCCAGGGCTTATTAGAGACTAAACCGCTATCTGATATTGCAGTGCAATGTCATGGGGATTATTTTAACCTTATAAAATCAGGACGATCCTTGATCTAAATCAAAGTTACGAATATCAAACATATCTCATCTTCCTGGAGTCTCGGAACAGGATTTCAATTTTCCGTTAAGATAAGAGAGCAATCATGCCTTCGGGAAGATTAATCAGCGTTATTTTATATGGGTTGCCAGTACCATGCGCGTGCAATATATTGAGGACCATGATGTAATCTTAATTCCCGCCTAAAGCTTGCTGGTGAATTAATCTTATTCCCTATCAAATCCTGTATGTACATCTTTACTGAGAGGGATGATCAGTGGCTTCCCGGTCAGATCGTTGATGTCGACATAAATTTCCGTGTTAAAAACGTTTTTCAGGTTTCTATAGGTAAGCACTTCTGTCACAGCACCTCCGGCCTTGATCTCACCATCAGACAGGAGATAGATCCTGTCACAGTATTCCGCCGCCAGATTAAAATCATGTAATACGGTTAATATGGTGCAATCCTTTTCTCTGGCCAGTTCGCGGACATTATCATAGAGGTCAACCTGGTATTTAATGTCCAGAAAGCTTGCTGGTTCGTCCAGTAACAGGATCTGTGGCTGTTGTGCCAATGCCCGGGCAAAAACCACACGTTGCCTTTCACCGGAAGATAATTCATGTATTTTCCTGGAGGCCAGATTTGAGGCGTCACATCGGTCCAATGCCTCATATGCAATGGCTATGTCCTGTTGCGATTCAAATGAAAAAGTGTCTATATGGGGATAACGTCCCATGATGACAACCTCAAGCACAGAAAAAGGAAAGCTGAAAAAAGATTCCTGCGGGACCAATGATAGAAACCTGGCGATTTCTTTCCTTGAAAAAGCAGACAGCTGTTTTCCAAAAACGCGTACAGAATCGCTATGGTCATCCAGCAGGCCACAAATTATTTTCATTATGGTGCTTTTACCGGAACCGTTAGGTCCCAGCAGTCCAACAATGCTACCTTTTTCGATGGTCAGTGCAACATCATGCAAAATCTTGCATGATCCATAAGCAAAATAAAGGTGACTTACCTCGATGGCTTTGCCTCTATCAGATTCCATATATCCGGCTACGCTTTCTTAACAGGTAGAGAAAAAATGGACCGCCGACTAAAGCTGTGACGACACCCACAGGCAGTTCGCCTGGTGTGACTACAATTCGCGCAAACAGATCTGCAAGAATCAGAAAACTGCCACCACCAAGGAATGCAGTCGGTAACAGCAGACGGTGATCAGGCCCGTGGATCAGCCGCAAGATATGTGGAACGACCAGCCCGACAAAACCCACAAGACCTGCAAAGGCAACACAGATTCCGGTAAGTAATGATCCCAGAATAAAAGTCCTGCGTTTGAGGCGATCGACATCAACGCCTAGATTTGCAGCACCATCTTCTCCAAGACTGAGGGCATTGTAATCTCGACTCATGGCAATCAGTGCCAGGGTAGAAATTGTGATAAAGATTGCCAAACCAAGTAATTTGCTTTCATCCAGTGAAGGGATCCTGCCCATCAGGTAGAACACAATATCATGCAGCTGTTCAAGTGATGCGATACTCTGGATAAAATAGATCAAGGCACCGGCAAAGGCATTGAATATGACACCGGTCAACAAGACCGTATAAACGCTCAAGCGGCCATCAACGGTCGCAATTCTCTCAATTAAAAACAGGGCGCCCAGCGCCCCGATAAAGGCAAATATCGGTACTGTCAGGTTATCCAACAGCCCGGCGGCCGCGCCGATTCCGGATACAAGTGCCAGGACGCCACCAATACTTGCGCCCCCTGAGATACCCAGTACATAAGGGTCCGCAAGCGGATTTCTTAACAGCGCCTGAAATACCACGCCTGCCACGGCGAGTGCTCCACCTATTAGCCCGGCAATTAACACACGCGGGATACGTATATCGAACAGAATGATCCTCTGTGCTTCGCTAGCGTCAGCCGGATAAAACAGAACCCTCAGGGGGATTGTCCCGGCGCCATTGGTTGATGCGAAAAAGATACAGATGAGCAAAACCAGTACCATACTGACGATTACCATGACGAGACGTTGTCTGGTCAGTGGGCTAGTGTGCTGTGACATGGTCCGGTATACGATATTTCAGGAAGTCCTCAGTGGCAGGGTTGCCGAAAATTTCAGGGTGAATGAATTTACCCATTAAACGTGCCATGTTGGCCATGCGGATACCCGGAATCACGACCTGGGACGGATCAACCCAGTAAACCCGGTTATTTTTAACGGCAGGTAAAAAAGGCCACGTCCCCCAATGTCCGGCTGTCTGGCCACGAAGCGAACCGGAATGATTGTACGAAGTATCAATTATAATCTCCGGTTTACGTTCAAGAATGATTTCCAGGGAGATTTGTTGATAGGGCGCTATTGCATCTTTGGCGATATTTTCACCACCAGCCAGTTTGATCAGGTAGTCAACATGTGATTCAGGACCGGCAACATAAATCGGATTCCTTCCCACGACGAATAATACCCTGGGTCGGGACAGATCATCTGTTATTTGACTGATTTGAAATAATTCTCTCCTTATTGATTCAGAGATTTCCGAGGCAGCTTCAGCCCGGTTAAATCGTTTACCAATCAGTTTTAATGACTCGAACACGCCCTCGACAGTGGATGTATCAAGCGCTATTACTTCTATTCCCGCAGTTTCTAGACGATGATGCGCATTCATTGCGGCCTGGCTTTTGACATTAAGGACTGCATCTGTGCCAAGCTCGATTACCTGTTCAACATTGGGGTTATCATAACCACCTACAACCGGAAGATCTTCAAGTGTTTCGGGCCAGGGACCAAACTGGCCAATCCCGACAATCCGATCGGCCAAACCCAGTCTATCAAGCATTTCGGCTATTGCTGGCGATATCACCACAATTCGTTCCGGAGTATTTTTAGTATCAAAATCAGTTGCACCTTCCCCCGAACAGCCGTTTGCCAGTAGTAAAATGATCGTTATTGTCAATAAGATACAGTTTTTCATGATTAATCAACGATTAATATTTAATCTAAACAAATTTTCTAGTTGAAAAGATACTTTAAGGATACAAAGAAATTTCTGCCCGGTTGAGGATAACCGTTATATCTTGGAGCAGTGTTGCTGTTAACACCGAAGTTATAATATTTCTCGTCTGTAATATTATTTGCTGCAATCGAATACGACCAGTTATGCCATGAACCAGTCAGACTCAAATCCAGCAAATTATAATCGGGAATCTTTTTTATAAAAGTATTGGTCGGATCATTTGCAAAGAACATCTCTCCTACGTAGGACCAGGTAGCTGACAAAGTTGCAAAATTTTCAAATAAATTCCATGCGGAACTTACTGTAGCAGTATTTCTGGGGACCAGCGGCACATCATTGCCGGAAAATGGTCCTTTGCTGAATCGAGATCGTAAATGGGAATAATTAGCAATGACCTTCAGATCTTCCCTGATTTGAAATAAGGAAGACAATTCAATGCCATATCGTTCCGTTGGGTCAAGATTAATATTGGCAAAGGTCGTGGCATCGAAAAATATTTCATTCTTCAGATCCATGTAATATACAGTCAAAGCTCCTGATAATTTCTGTGAATTATAATTAATACCAATATCAATGTGGTTGGCTGTCTGGGGGTCGATAATGGAAAATTCCTGTAAAAACGTAACTGGATTGGCCTGAAAGATCTCATCAACTGTAGTGAATCTTACGCTTTTTCCTCCCAGTGCAAATATGGAAAGCCCATCATTCAGGTAATGACGCAGACCAAGATTAAACATGGGCTCAGTATCTTTGCGATTCAGTTCTTCCGCCTCATTACCAAACGCCCCTGGTGCTGTAGGATCAAAAGTATCCTTCGCATGCAGCTTCACATGCTGCAGTCGCATGCCAATATCCATAATTGTTGATTTATTGAGGTTTATGAGGTCGTTAAAATAGATAGCATATGAATTCTGGTAATGGTCCAGAATGTTCTTCGGTCTGTCTGCAACGGATTTGTTTTGGGATCTGATAGAATCATATTGATAATGATAAAAATCAAAGCCCCCGATTAAATGATGTGAGTGACTGAATAATTGACCAGTTATGTTAAATCTGGGCGTTATCGAATACACATCGATCTCGGTTTCAACAAATTCACTGAATAGTCCACCAAAATCGTAATCATCAAAAAAAGCTTCCTGATGCCTGTTGCGATAACCTGCATCAACAGTTATCGAGGACGTGTTTGAAAACTTGTGAGTAATACCAAGGACAGTATTAAAACTATCTTCATTTCCGAAATCATTTATTGTTCTGGAACCTCGCGGGTTATCCCTGATCTCATCAAGTCCCGTCCCCAAATCCACTGTGCGAACGCCCGGTAGCTCCAGTTCCTGATCAGATGCAGTTACTTTGAGGTATATCTCGGAGCTCCCTGTATATTTTCTTAAATCAGACTGAATATTCTTTTGCAGAATCTTATTATTATCCCTGTAATTATCTGAATCCAGTATATTTGCGGCAATATTTACAGCTGAGGAATCAGTGCCATAGGCAAATGCTGCCTCTGCCTGGCTGGTGTGGTAAGAACCATAACCCAGTTTCGTTTCGGCATTGATTTCATTTATTGGAGCCCGTTTGGTGATGATATTAATGACACCACCTGTCGCACCGTCCCCATATAGTATTCCTCCACTGCTGCCGCGAATGATTTCAATCCTGTCAATATTATGCAGAGGGATGGCTGGATAATTAATTTCTGATAGGTCAATGTCATTCTGGCGTCGACCATCAATGAGTATCAGGGTATTTTGTGTTGCCGTAGCACCGAAGCCACGAATATCGATAGTTCCACCGGTATTGGCACCAAATAGTGAGCGACTGTTGATACCGGCTTCCCGGGAGATAATTTCAGGTAATGATTTACCCGGACTCTTTTCGATATCCTCGGAGGAAATGATAGTTATATTACCCGGTTTTATATACACATTTTCATCAAGCCGGGAAGCAACCACATCAAGCAAGCCAAGTTCAGTTGTCTCTTCAGCAAGTGATATTGGTGCAATGGTCAATAATAATATGGATAAACAGGTTCCTTGCGAGATTTTCATTCCCCCCTCCTGCAAAATGCCTGGCTGATATATTCATACTCAGGATAAGGGCCTGGAGAGGGCACCGACGGCATCTGCAATCGGAGTAACCCCGGCGCCGCCCGCAGCCTGGTATTCTATTGTTGCCGTGGACATTCCCCGTAAAGGGAATCAGGAGGTGGGACAGGTTGAACCTTGCGTACCGCCCTCCGCGACACGACAGTATCCTGTTACAGGCCGGTATCCGGACTCGTGAGCGATGGCTGGAAACCACCCGACTAGACCACCTTCCCATGAAAACACAGTGGCTTATTGGCCTGTCTTGACTCACTTACCGTTGCGGGGGCAGTGCCGGGTTTGCGATGAATCGCGCACCGGCTTCCCGATTAAATTCCCGGATCAAAATTTCCGGGGATACCTGACAACAGTTAACTTCTAGCAGAATCTTGTTCTGTATTTAATAGTGTAATACAACCGGATACAAAAAGAACCTGTCAAGAGCAGTGAATGGGGGTTGATGTTGCAGAATTTAATTTGAATTTCAAATGATTAAAAAACCTGGATTTCATTTTTCCTCATCAAGGTATGCATCAAACATTTTGCCAAAATCTTCCGAGGTCAGGTCCATGTCCTCGACACCAAGTTCAGTTTGCCTGGCAATGGATTCCCTGAGCGCATCATTTACCTTGCGTATCACATTGAGATCTATGGGCGCCGAGCGCAGGTCGCAGACGCCAAGTCCGAATTCACCGGTCTTGATCTTTACCGGTTTCAGCATAACGACCGGTAAATAATGATTGTCCAGCATTAACTGGTAGGCGCGATACACACTTCCAAAGAAGGTACTCAAGTTATCACCTAACTCGTTTTCTGCCACCTTGAGAGCACCTTGCCGCGTCTTGCTGAGATTAATCGGCAATTCACAATGAGCCGGGCCACAGAATGTCAGGCTTTCCCACTCCTGTTTTACTTTTGAATTGTATAGTCCACCCATCAACCCGTATTCCCAGCAGGGGGCCATGATTTCGGGTTTTACGTCTTTCAAATGGCCATTATCGCGCATGATCAGTTTTCCTTTTTCAAAGGAGATGTTTCCCAACAGGGTTTCTTTATTATCAACATTCAATACCAACAATTGGCCCAGGCCCTGTAAAAACAGACCGTGGACCAGTTCATTCAATGATTTGGCCATGACCAGTACCAGTCAGATATAAATTTTTAAAAGCTGTCTGTAAGTCTACTCTAAATCATTCATATGAAACAAAAAATCCAGATTTGTTTTGCAGTCAGTTTAATACTAACATCGTCCGCTCATTGGTGGCCTGTGCCGGTCCCCCCGCGACGCGAAGTTGTGAACCCCGTCAGGCCCGGAAGGGAGCAGCGGTAACAATGGCTGCGGGTGCCGGGGTCAGGCGGGTATGGGCCGCCACCCGGTTACACGAGTCCTGCCTGACAAGCGGGCAGGACTCCTGATTTCAAGGTATGATTATGGGTTCAGGGCACGATTTCCCCTGCCCGCAAATGAATCCAAGACTGGAACAGGATGAGTATTTCTGCCCGATGAGTTACCAGGTTCTCGCTCGAAAATGGCGACCTAAGCTGTTTGCCGATATGGTCGGCCAGACCCATGTTTTACAGGCATTGACCAATGCCCTGGATAATAACCGTTTACATCACGCCTATCTGTTTACCGGCACCCGCGGTGTTGGCAAGACCACCCTGGCCCGCATTCTTGCAAAATGCCTGAACTGTGAGCAGGGCGTGAGTTCCACCCCCTGTGGTGTGTGCTCTGCCTGTATAAGTATTGACGAGGGACGGTTTGTGGATCTGATCGAGGTAGATGCGGCATCCCGGGCTAAGGTCGATGAGACCCGTGACCTGATGGACAATGTGCAATATGCCCCATCTATCGGTCGCTACAAGGTATATCTCATCGACGAGGTTCATATGTTTTCCAATCACAGTTTCAACGCCTTGCTGAAAACGTTGGAAGAACCGCCACCGCATGTCAAATTTCTGCTTGCGACCACAGAATCGAAAAAGATCCCCGTAACCATTCTGTCGCGTTGCCTGCAATTCAATCTCAAGCTGTTGAGTGTTGAACAAATAAAGAAGCAACTCACCCTGATCCTGGATGAGGAGTCTGTTGAACACGATGAGGCGTCCACGCACCTGATTGCTGTTGCTGCTGCGGGTAGCATGCGCGATGCACTCAGCCTGCTGGACCAAGCCATTTCTTTTGGCGGCGGTGTACTGGAAGAATCGCAGGTCCGGTCGATGCTGGGGACAATTGACAGTGTGGACTTGCTGGCTCTGATGGATGCATTATTGAAGAAAGACGGTCGTGGTCTGCTGCAACAGGTAGCATCCTTTGCAACGCAAAACCCGGACTATGATGCTGTATTGTCTGAGTTGATTGGTCTGTTACAGAAAATTGCAGTGGCCCAGGTACTGGATGAAGATGGCACAGTGGACGCAGAACCAGAGGTTTCCCGTTTTGCAGACGAGGCAGATAAAGAGGACATCCAGCTTTTTTACCAGATTGGTCTCAATGGTCGACGTGATATTGCGCTCTCGCCTGATCCACGCAGTGCGTTTGAAATGGTACTGGTCCGGATGCTGGCCTTCAGTCCGGCAGCTGCGGTGCCGGGCAGTACCGTTAGGAAATCATCACCACAAGTATCCGACGAGCCGGAACCGGAATATCAATCACAGGCTTCAGCTGGTTTGAATGACAATCCTGATCAGGTGCCAGGTAATGGTTCCGGCCACGTGAAATCAAATGAGCAAGCAGAGAATGCAAAAGAATGGCGGCATATCATTGATGACATGGCCCTGGCCGGTCTGGTCCGGGAACTCGCCGGTCATTGCAGCCTGAAGCAACATACCCGGGACCGGATACATCTGTCACTGTCGCCCAAGCGGGAACACTTGCTCAATGCCACCCAGAAAGAACGTCTGATCGGTGCATTAAAAGCCCACTTTGGTGAAAACTTGAAAGTTGAATTGACCATTGAGGAACCGGCTACGGAGACACCGGCGGAAATTCGTGATCGCGAGGAACAGGAAAGGCAAAAAGCGGCTGAACAGTCTATTGAGAATGATCCCAATATCAAGACACTGGAAAAGATGTTCGATGCTGTTGTCGACAAGTCATCCATTCGTCCCGTCTCACAGCAATCAAGTCAGCAGGAGGAGACAAACTGAAATGAAAGATGGTTTAGGCAATATCATGAAACAGGCCCAGAAGATGCAAGAAAACCTGCAAAAGGCCCAGGAAGAGATTGCCAATATGGAAATCATCGGGCAATCAGGCGCTGGCTTGGTCAAAGTGACCATGACCGGTCGCCATGATGTCAAAAAGCTGGAAATCGATCCCTCATTGTTAAGTGATGATAAGGAGATGCTTGAAGACCTCATTGCGGCAGCTATTAACGATGCCAACCGTCGCGTCGAATCGGCAACCCAGGAGAAAATGTCCGGACTTGCCGGTGGTATAGGATTACCCCCGGGCATGAAATTACCTTTTTAATTCCGTTTATTTCATCCAAGCCACTGATGCCTGAATCGACAGTCCTTGAACGTTTTATCGAGGCATTGCGTTGCATGCCTGGTGTTGGACGCAAATCGGCACAACGAATCGCCTATCATCTCCTGCAAAGAAACCGTCAGGGTGCCCGGCATCTGGCAGCTGCAATGACCGAGGCGATGGAGAAAATCGGTCACTGCAGCCGTTGCCGGACATTCAGTGAAACCGATGAATGTTCAATTTGCATCAGTCAGAAGCGTGATCGTTCATTACTATGCGTGGTCGAGAGCCCTGCAGATGTTTACGCTATTGAAGACGCCGAATACAAGGGACTTTATTTTGTGTTGATGGGACATCTCTCACCACTGGATGGTATTGGCCCGGAAGAGCTGGGTCTGGACAAACTGAGCGCAATACTTGATGAAGATGAGATCAAGGAAGTGATTCTGGCCACCAATACCACGGTTGAAGGCGAGGCCACGGCCCATTACATCGGTGAAATGGTCAGGAAGCGTCAACTCAGGGTTACCCGTATCGCCCATGGTGTGCCGATGGGCGGGGAACTTGAATACGTGGGCAGTAATACAATACTGCATGCACTTGCTGGCCGCCGGGAATTCTAGAACCAGGGTAAGATCAAATCCTACTTTTCAAACCGGTAATAGGTGCTGTTGAGGTACTCAACTACCGCATCAATTTCTTCATCAAACCAGGTTAATTCATTCGAGAGTTCGCATTGCCTGACCCGTTCGGACAATTCTTTAAAAGAATGGACTATCCGGTTTTCCCGGGTATAGATAGCAGGTTGATGACAATTCATACAATGTTTGTCGTGAAGTTGCTGGCCCAGTTCTGGCTCACCAGCAAGGGAAGAGTGATGGACATGCAGGGAAGCAATTAATAACAATACCGGCAGGCTTTTAGTCATGCAGTCTTGGTATTCAGGTGTGATATGCGTATGGGTGCCGGCGGATGAGAATCGTGAAACGCTGAGTACCAGGGATCCGGTGTGAGGGTGTTTGCATTTTCCTTATAGAGCTTAACCAGTGCCTTGATAAGATTGCCAGTCTGTGCCTGCTCTGCGGCAAAGTCATCAGCTTCAAACTCATGTCGTCGGGAGATAAAGGAAAATATCGGTTGCAGGTAAACCGTGAAAGCCGGTGAGATAAGGACAAAGAGGATCAATGCCATGTAGTTTGATGCCTCTTCAATACCAAGTCCCTGGTAGAACCACTGTCTGTCAATCAGATAACCAAGCAGTGCGAGACCTGCGAAGAATACCAGTCCCAGGGTAATGATGCGTTTACGGATGTGATTGCATTTGAAATGTCCCAGCTCATGGGCAAGTACGGCCTCAATCTCATCCGGGCTGAGTTCATCCATCAAGGTATCGAAAAACACGATGCGCTTGTTCGCACCCAGACCGGTAAAGTAGGCATTTCCGTGCGTGGAACGGGTTGAACCATCCATAACAAAAATCCCTTTACTGGTAAATCCGTTCCGGCTGAGCAGGTTTTCTATGCGCTGTCTCAGTGACTGGTCTTGCAGGGGTCTGAACTTGTTGAAGAGCGGTGCAATGAAAGCCGGATAGGCCCACATCATGAACAGGCTGAAAACAAGCCAGGTAAACCACACATACAACCACCAGAGATCACCGGCCGTCGCCATGATCCATAACACCAGGAGGATTAATGGGGTACCGATAAGGAAACCTATGGCCGCCTGCTTGATAGCATCGGTGAGGAATATCCTCAGGGTGGACTTGTTGAAACCAAAGGCCTGTTCCAGTTTGAATGTCCGCAAGTATGACAGCGGCAGATCCAGCAGAGAAGTAATCAGCAGGAAGGCCAGTATAACAATGGTTCCCGTCCAGATTGGGGATAGCTCATAATCACGAACAAACTGGTCCAGCAATTGTAATCCACCACCGAGTGTCCAGATCAACAATATGACTGTACCAATTACAAGTTCAGTCAGACCAAACCTGACCTTGGCCTGTGTGTAATCGGCTGCCTTCTGGTGTGCATCCAGTGGAATGTTTTCACTGAAGTCCTGAGGTACTTCCTGACGATGTCGACGCACATGATGGATATGTCTCATGCCCAACAACCATTGCAAGGCGACACTGATGAACAGGGCAACCAGAAAGACTACGGTAAATTCATTCATTCAATTCTCATCCGGATTTATATATTTATCACCCTATCAGATCTCTGTGGTATGTTGCTAGAATACGCCAAGCCCGCAAAAACTAAGGTAAAAGATGGCTCAATCTGCAGATAACCTGATATGGATAGACCTTGAAATGACAGGTCTGGATACAGACATGGATTATATCATCGAAATCGCGACCGTCGTTACCGACAGTCAGTTGAATATACTCGATGAAGGCCCTGTCGTAGCGATCCATCAGGATGCCAGCATTATGCAATCCATGGACGAATGGAATACAAGGCAACATGCCAAGTCAGGACTGACTGATCGTGTAATGAAAAGCAGTTACACAACAGCAGATGCTGAGCAATTGACCCTGGCATTCCTGGAAAAGTTCGTTCCGGCAAAGGCCTCACCCATGTGTGGAAACAGTATTTGCCAGGATCGCCGCTTCCTGCACCGATTGATGCCACGCCTGGAAGAGTATTTTCATTACCGGAATCTGGATGTCAGCACCCTGAAAGAGCTGGTGAAACGCTGGTACCCTGAGCAAGCGCAGTTTTCCAAGGAGTCTTCACATCTAGCACTGGCTGATATCCATGACTCTATCGATGAATTGCGTTTTTATCGGGAAAACTTCTTGAAACCACAGTAAGAAACGCCAATGACAAGCTCACTACCAGTCAATCTTTACCGGGCAGAGCAGGTCAGGGAACTGGACCGCCTGGTTATTGAGCAGGGTCAGATACCGGGCATCGAATTAATGGAACGAGCCGGCAGCGCAGCCTTCACAACCCTCCTGTCACTTTGGCCCGAAACCAGGCAGATAGCCGTTATTTGTGGCGGCGGCAATAACGGTGGTGACGGCTACGTGATTGCCCGGCTGGCCCATGAAGCCGGTTACCAGGTACGCTGCCTGTATGTGAAACCGCTCGAACAATTGCAGGGCGATGCAAAGACTGCAGCTGAGCGGGCTAAGCAAGCCGGGGTCGTTATCGACACCTATGTCCGGCCGGAACAGGAAGAGCTGGTTGTCGATGCCATACTCGGTACCGGGCTGGATCGACCCGTTGCCGGCGAACTTGCCGGGGTCCTGGAAGAACTCAATGCCCTGCAAGCTCAGGTGTTTGCCATCGATATCCCATCCGGTCTGAATGCAGACACCGGTGAAGTCATGGGTGTAGCCATCCAGGCACAGGCGACCAGCAGCTTTATCGGTCTCAAGCAGGGGATGTTCACCGGCCAGGGCCCGACCTGTTGCGGCCAGATCCATTTCAGCGATCTGGGTGCACCGACAGATATTCTGGAGAGCCTGACACCTTCTGCATGTCTGCTGGATTTTCAGCAACTCGAGGCCTTGTTGGCACCTCGATTACCGGGCGTCCACAAGGGACACTTTGGCCACGTCCTGGTGGTCGGAGGATTGCCCGGCTTTTCCGGAGCGATTCGAATGGCCGCAGAGGCCGCTGGCCGTGTCGGTGCAGGTCTGGTGAGTGTGGCCACGGACCCGGGTCATGCGCCCCTGATCAGCCTGGCCGTTCCCGAACTCATGGCGCATGGAGTGGGCAGGCCGACTGATCTGGGGCCACTGATTGAAAAATGCAGTGTGATTGGCATCGGTCCGGGTCTGGGACAGACCGAATGGTCGCAGGGGTTACTGGCCAGGGTGTTGGAAAGCTCTCTGCCACTGGTGGTCGATGCCGATGCCCTGAACCTCCTGGCTGCGGATCCCGTTTATCGCGATCGCTGGATCATAACCCCCCACCCGGGGGAGGCAGGCCGTTTATTGGGGATCAGCACCCGGGAGGTTCAGTCCGATCGTTTCAGCGCGGTTCTGGAACTGCAACAACGCTATGGTGGTGTCGCAGTGTTGAAAGGCAATGGCACTCTGATCGCAGACCAGGACGGGACTGTTTCTGTCTGTCCTTATGGGAACCCGGGCATGGCAACGGGTGGTATGGGTGATGTCCTGACCGGCGTGCTTGCCGGCCTGCTTGCCCAGGGACTGGAGCTGGCGGATGCCGCCCGACTTGGTGTCTGTTGTCATGGACTTGCAGGTGATGCCGCGGCCCTGGACGGTGAACGCGGTATGCTGGCAACCGACCTGATGGTGGAACTCAGACGGTTGGTGAACCCCTGAAATGCCAATGCAAATTCCCACAGCAGATGCCATGGTCGCACTGGCGGCCCGGCTGTTTCCCCACTGTAAACCCGGGACAATACTACTGCTGGAAGGGGAACTGGGTGCCGGTAAGACCACCTTTGTCCGCGGCTTTCTTCAGGCAGCTGGTCATCAGGGCAAGGTCAAAAGTCCGACCTATACCCTGGTGGAGCCTTACCACATTGCCGGCAGGGACTACTATCACTTTGATTTATATAGATTAAATTCCAAAGAGGAGCTGGAAGGCATCGGCCTCAGGGATTATTTTGATGGTCGCGCTATCTGCCTGGTGGAATGGCCGGACCGGGCCGCTGGCGCACTGTTCCGGGGTGATCTCAGGATAAGGATCCGGACCACGGCGTCCGGACGGGAACTGGAACTGATACCGGAATCAGCAGTAGGAAGCCACCTGCTGGGATCCTTTACTGGCTCAAAAAATGTGATTAATTAAGTTACAAAACAATAATATATGTTGATTTTCTCGGAAAAACTTGAAATTATTTACATAACGATTAATAACTAAAGAGTGAGTAACTAATATTCAAGGGATTCCAATGCGAGCTCTGTGGTTAACTGTGCTGCTTTGTCTGGGTCTGCCCGCCTGGGCCGAACAGGTCAAGCTGGAAAATGTTCGTATCTGGGCAGCACCCGATAACACCCGGGTGGTGTTCGATGTCTCGGGCCCCGTTCAGCATAAGCTGTCTGAACTCAGTAGCCCGGATCGTGTGGTCGTGGATATTCAGGATACCCTGATCACCAGGGCGCCGGCGCAGCCAACCAAGGCCGATAAATACCTCAAACTGGTCCGCAATGGCGTCCGTAATCAGAACGATCTTCGAATCGTCCTCGACCTCAAACAAAAAACCGAGATCAAAAGCTTCCTCTTGCCTCCCAATCAGCATTACGGGCACCGGCTGGTAATTGATCTCTATGAACCCTCGCGTCGTGACGCATTACAAAGAGTTTCCGTTGATAAAACGCCACCCAAGGCGCGTGATGTGGTCATTGCAATTGATGCCGGACATGGGGGGGAAGATCCCGGTGCCAGGGGGCCGGGGGGAACGAATGAAAAAGACGTTGTCTTGCAAATAGCAAAACGCCTGGCAAGCCTGATCAATAAAGAATATGGCATGAAGGCAGTGCTGATCCGGGAAGGTGACTATTACATTTCACTGCGTAAACGCATTGAGAAGGCCCGCCAGGCAAGAGCCGATCTCTTCATTTCCATTCATGCGGATGCCTTCAGGGACTCCCGCGTGCATGGATCATCGGTTTACATACTCTCGCAGCGCGGAGCTACTAGTGAAGCCGCACGCTGGTTGGCAGAGCAGGAGAATGCATCTGACCTGATTGGTGGTGTGAGCCTGGATGTGCAAGATGATGTGCTCGCATCAGTCTTGCTGGATCTCTCCCAGACTGCCAGCCTGGAAGCCAGTATTGAGGTGGCAGACCGGGTGCTCGATGGACTAAAAAGTATTGGCAAGGTCCATAAACGCGATGTTCAAGCCGCGGGTTTTGCCGTTTTAAAGTCACCTGACATTCCTTCCTTATTGATTGAAACAGCGTATATTTCCAACCCCGGTGAAGAACGTAATCTGAGAAACGGCTATTACCAGGCCAAGCTGGCACGGGCGGTCCTGAATGGTATCCGCGGTTATTTCTACGAACATGCACCAGACAATACCCTGATCGCGATGCGCAAGGTGCCCAAAAAACATATCATTTCCCGGGGCGATACCTTGTCGGGCATTGCCCAGCGTTACCAGATCAGCACCAAGCGTCTGCGTGATCATAACGGTTTGAAGTCCGATATCATCAAGGTAGGGCAAACGCTCACCATTCCCAGCAGCTAGTCAAATCCTGCAACTATAAGCTATCTCACGACTGCCGTATCATAGGCCCTATGGCGGTGGTTGATCCGGACATACGAATACATCGTTTACCTGACAATCTGGTAAACCGGATTGCGGCAGGTGAAGTCATCGAGAGGCCGGCATCCGTGGTAAAGGAGCTATTGGAAAACAGTCTGGATGCCGGGGCGGATCGGATCACGGTGGAGATCGAATCCGGCGGCAGTCGCCTGATTCGGGTCATGGACAATGGCCGGGGGATCCATGCAGATGATCTGCCATTGGCAATCGAGCGTCATACCACGAGTAAGCTGTTGGCAGATTCCGATCTGTCTGCCATAGCAACTCTCGGTTTCCGGGGTGAGGCCCTCTCCAGTATTGCCGCTGTTTCAATATTCAGTGTGACCAGCCGTCGGTCGGGTCAGGATTATGCCCGGACGTTACAACTTGAGAGTAATGGTAAACCAGTGATTCAACCGGCTGCGCACCCTGTTGGCACCACTGTTGAAGTCAACCAGCTTTTTTACAATACCCCGGCAAGAAAAAAATTTCTGCGCAGTGAGAAAACCGAGTACCTGCATATCCTGGAACTCGTCAAGCGGGTTGCCATGAGTCGTCTGGATTTATCCTTACGCCTGTTGCATAACCAGCGTCAGGTATTCGCCACTTCAAGCAGTGATCAGACACCTGAGCAACGGATTCAACAGGTTTTGGGCAAGGCCTTTTATCAGCATGCCGTGCCGGTTAACCAGACGGCGGGTGACCTGAGTTTGCTTGGCTGGATCGGATTACCAGACGCTGCGCGCAGCCAGACGGACCAGCAATACATATACCTGAATGGCCGGATCATCCGCGACCGGATGCTGCAACATGCGGTTCGCTCGGCATACCAGGACCGTATTTATCCCGGCAAGTACCCCGCGTATGTCCTTTATTTGCAAACCGCACTCAGAGATGTGGATGTCAATGTTCATCCAGCCAAGTACGAAGTCCGCTTCAAGGAGACACGCCAGGTCTTTGATTTTCTCCAGGCTGTGATAACACGCGCCATAAATGTGACCGCAACTGGCGTTCTGCAGAAGGACACTTTCAATGGCAAGGAGCCAATCGCTATCGCAGAAGCCACAAGCATTTATCAGGATAAGCTCAAGCAATCCGGAAGCGGGGGTGGAAAGACCCTTGTTATCGGAGACCGATATCTGCTGGTCAATGACCAGGGCCTTGTCTTAATCGATATGCCAGTTGCCCTTGAGCTGGTCATGAAATTGCGGTTATCAGAACAAGAGCAACACTCCGGGATCCGTTCCCGTCCGGTGCTGGTGCCCTTGTCAGCTACATTCAGTGAGAGTGATATCGAATTGCTGGATCAGAATAAAATGTTACTGCAATCCCTGGGCATTGAGTTTGAACAAAGTGCGCCGGACACTGTCATGATAAAAGGTCTGCCGGTACCTTTGGCCAATGCCGATGCCCTGGCATTGATCAATGACGTCGTTACTACGCTGAACCGGTGCAAGGACACGGCCAAGCTCATGGACTCACTTCTGGATGCTTGTGCTTCTCATGCCAACGATACCGGCGTTCCCCTGACAGAAAAGCAATCCTTACAACTCGTTGAAGAATTGAAAAATATTGAAGGCAAAATTAATCCGAGAAATTTCCGTCGGGCCTGCCGTCACTTTGACCTGCAGTCCCTGAAGGACCTGTTGTAAATGGATTCACCTATTGTTTTTCTCATGGGCCCGACTGCCAGTGGCAAGACCGATCTGGCGCTGGAACTTTGCCGGCGTCTGCCCATGGAGGTCATCAGTGTTGATTCGGCGATGGTCTACCGAGGCATGGATATTGGCACGGCAAAGCCCAGCAAAGAGCTCCTGGATGAAGTTCCCCATCGCCTGATTAACATCTGTGATCCGGCCGAGTGTTATTCCGCGGCCCGGTTCGCCGAAGATGCGCGTCGTGAAATTGAAAGCATTCATGTTGCCGGAGGCGTTCCCTTGCTGGTTGGTGGGACCGGTCTGTATTTCCGAGCGCTAGAGCAGGGCTTGTCTGAGATGCCAGCTGCCGATCCGGAGATACGTTTGCGGATTGAGACCGAGGCGAGAGAAAAGGGCTGGGTCGCCATGCACGACAAACTGGCGGCTGTTGATCCCGCAGCGGCTGATCGGATACATCCCAATGATCCCCAGCGCCTGCAACGGGCGCTCGAAGTCTATGAATTGACGGGTCGTGCGATCAGTGAATTTCACAATCTTCCATCGCAATCACTTGAGCATCCGGTCATCAAGATCATAGTCGCCCCGAAGGACCGGCAGGTCCTGCACGATCGTATTAGTTCACGTTTTGAAAAAATGCTGCAGGAGGGGCTGGTCGAGGAAGTGCAAACACTTTATGAACGCGAGGACCTGGGCCCCGACTTGCCGGCAATGCGCCTGGTGGGTTACCGCCAGGTCTGGGAATACCTGGCCGGGACACTTGATTATGAGCAAATGAAGGCGCATGCTATTGCTGCAACGCGGCAATTGGCCAAGCGCCAGCTGACCTGGCTGCGGCGTGAGGAAAATGCGACCTGGTTTGATTCATTGGCCGGTGATCTGACAGATAGTGTTTATAACTATCTGATAAAAAAAGAAAAAAAATCGATTAAATTGTAATATACTATGCAGGATATAATATCTAGGTTTTATAGTTACAGCGGCTGTACCTTATATATAACAATAAATAACAAGGAGTATCCTGATGAGTAAGGGGCACACATTACAGGATCCATTTTTGAATGCATTACGCAAGGAAAGGGTTCCCGTTTCAATATATCTGGTCAACGGCATTAAGTTACAGGGACAGGTTGAATCGTTTGATCAATTCGTCATATTGTTGAAGAACACAGTCAGTCAACTGGTCTATAAACATGCTATATCGACGATCGTGCCGTCCCGCAACGTGAAAATGCCCAGGATGGATGATGACAGTGGAGCTGAAAGCCAATAGATGATGTTGAAAAGCAGGAACAGGGCGTTTGACTGAGCCCGCAAAGAGCAGCACCCGAGCAGTACTGGTCCATATCGACTTCCAGTCCTCGGAGTTCAATGAAGACCTGGAAGAATTTGCTGAACTGGTGAGTTCGGCAGGACTGGAAGCGGTCACCACCATCACCTGCCACAAGTCCGTTCCCAACCCACGTTATTTCATTGGTGAAGGCAAGCTTGAAGAGATCAAGGAGGCGGTCACATGTGGTGATGCCGACGTGGTGATCTTCAATCATTCCATCAGTCCCGGTCAGGAGCGTAATCTCGAAAAGGCCCTGGAATGTCGCGTGATCGATCGGGTGGAATTGATTCTCGATATCTTTGCCCAACGTGCCCGCAGTTATGAGGGCAAGCTCCAGGTTGAACTGGCCCAGTTACAACATCTCTCTACCCGCTTAATCCGGGGCTGGACTCACCTGGAGCGACAAAAAGGAGGTATTGGTCTGCGTGGTCCTGGTGAAACCCAGCTGGAGACGGACCGGCGGTTGATCGGCCGGCGCATCAAGACCATCCATAATCGTCTGGACAAAGTCCGTTCACAGCGCCAGCAAGGCGCCAAGCGCCGGTTGAACTCGGACATTCCGATGATATCAATGGTGGGTTATACCAATGCTGGCAAATCGACCCTGTTCAACCGCCTGACCGGTGCCACGGTATATTCCGCGGATAAATTATTTGCAACCCTGGATCCGACCATTCGGCGTTTCGAGGTTGCTCCCGAAATACCGGTCATACTCTCGGATACGGTCGGATTCATTCGGCATATTCCGCATGATCTGATTGAAGCCTTTCATGCCACACTGGAGGAAACACGTCAGGCCGACCTCTTGCTGCATGTAATTGATGCCACTGACAGCCAACGGCACGCCCATAGCGAACAGGTCAATGAAGTCATCCGGGAAATCGGAGCGGAGCATATTCCCCAGATAGAGGTCTACAATAAGATCGATATTGTGCATCAGGAACCAAGAATGGAATACGGCCCGGATGGATTGCCACACCGTATCTGGTTATCAGCCGGAACAGGCCAGGGTCTGGAATTGCTGTGCGTTGCCATCCGTGAATTCATTTCCAGCAACGAGCAACAGCATTCATTGCATTTGCCAGCCACGGCAGCCAAACTGCGGGCGCACTTGTTCAAGCTCGGTGCCGTGCGCAATGAGGAAACCGATGAACACGGCGGCTGGTTAATGGAAATCAATATGGCAACGCCGCGGTTATCCGCACTCTGTCGGGAATCCGGACTGGAAGATATCAATTTGCAGTGATAGTGTCTGCCGCATTAAAATCTGGTCTCTGTATTACTGGTTGTAAATAGCGCCAATTACAGAGAATTTATCATTTTATCAGGAGTTAATTGAATGGGTTGGAATGATTCCTCCGGTGGAGGCAACGGTAAAGATCCCTGGGGTAACCGGGGCAAGAATCCCGATGGGCCACCGGACCTGGACGAAATTGTCCGCAAGATGCAACAGGGTTTCGGTGGCATATTTGGCCGCCGGGGCAGACACGGTGGCGGTGATAAGGATGGTTCTTCCTTTATCTGGATTCTGGTTGCCCTGGGTTTTGCTATCCTGGTTCTGGTAGACATGACCTATACCATCGATGAACAGGAACGCGGCATTGTCCTGCGGTTTGGTGAACATGTTGCCACCCTGCAACCCGGTCTTAATTTCCGTTTCCCGAGGCCCATAGAAGAAATCCTGATTGTGAATGTCGGTCAGGAACGCTCTCTAACCCACAAGGCCAGCATGTTGACCAGGGATGAGAACATCGTTGATGTCGAGGTCGCTGTCCAATGGCGCATTAGTGATCCACATGCCTATAAATTCAATGTCTATGCCCCCGAGGCCACCCTGCACCAGGCCACTGAGAGCGCGGTGCGTGATGTCATCGGTAAAAGCGACCTGGATTTTGTCCTGACGGAAGGCCGTAGCCAGGTTGCACAGAGTCAACTGAAACTGATTCAACAAATCATGGATGACTTTGAAACCGGAATCCTCATCATCGGTGTCGAAATGCAGGCTGCTAAGCCACCGGATGAAGTGAAAGCAGCTTTTGATGATGCCATCAAGGCGAGGGAGGATGAACAGCGCCTGGTTAATGAAGCGGAAGCCTACAGTAATGACATCATCCCAAAGGCACGAGGCAGGGCTGCACGCCTCCGGGAAGAGGCGAATGCGTATGAGGCGCGTGTGATTGCCAAGGCGGAAGGTGAAGCCAGCCGTTTTGAACAACTGCTTGCGGAGTATGAAGAGGCACCCAGTGTTACACGTGAGAGACTCTATCTGGATACAATGGAATCAGTATTAGGCGATACCAACAAGGTCTTTATGGATACGAAAGGCAGTAACAATCTCATGTACATACCCATTGATCGGATAATGAAGGATTCATCCGACACGGAACGCTCGAGTACGCGCCGGGAGTTCAGGACAGAATCCTCCAATCCGTCGGAATCGCAGCCGGTCGATCCCTACAGCGACAGCAGAAGCAGGGGGACAAGATAATGATTCCAAGACTTATTGTTATTACTATCGTACTCGGAATTATTGCGTCGACTTGTCTTTACAAAGTGGACCAGTGGGAGACGGCCATCCTGTTCCAGTTTAAGGAAATCAAGGAGACGGATATTGGACCGGGCCTGCATTTCAAGATCCCGATAGTGAATACAGTTCAGAAGTTTGAGAATCGTCTCTTGAACCTCGACAAGGAAGCACAGCGTTTTCTCACAGAAGAAAAGAAGGATGTTCTGGTTGACTACTTCATTAAATGGCGAATCTCCAATACAAAACAATTCTACTTTGCTACTCAGGGTGACATCCTCACGGCCAATAACCGGCTGGACAAACGTATGAACCGTGCCTTGCGTGATGAGTTTGGTGCGCGAACAGTAAAGGAAGTGGTGGCCGGTGAAAGGACAGAGATACTGAACATCGTCACTGAATCAACTTCAGGCCTTGAAAACGAACTGGGTATACGTGTGGTTGATGTCAGGACCAAGCGTATCGATCTGCCGACCGAGGTCAGCAACTCGGTATATGCCCGTATGCGTGCAGAACGTAATCGTGTGGCCAAGGACTTCCGCGCACGCGGTGCGGAGCAGGCTGAACGGATCAGGGCCGCTGCGGACCGTGAACGGGAAGTGATCCTTGCCAATGCTTACAAGGATGCAGAAGTGATTCGCGGTAGAGGTGATGCCAAGGCAACCAAGATATATGCCTTAGCATTCGGTAAAGACGAGGAATTCTATTCTCTTTATCGCAGCCTGACGGCTTACCAGAACAGTTTCAGTGAAGGAAACAATATCCTGTTGCTGGAACCTGATTCAGAGTTTTTTAAATACTTTAATCATCCCCGGGGAATCAAATAACAAAATGCGTTTAAGGCAATGCCTTGTCCTTCAGATATAACAGATTTCCTTAACGGAAACAGGAATCCGGGGGACGCCCCGGATTTTTTATGTCAGTTACCAGAAAAGGTCCGAAAAGTTTAAAATGTGGCAGGAAATTCTGACAGCCTTTGCGCTGGTGCTGGTTATTGAAGGGATCACCCCTTTCATCAACCCCGGGGCACTGCGAAAAATGATGATTCAGGTTTCACAGATGGATGATCACACACTGCGTGTGGTTGGCCTCAGTTGCATGGTCTGTGGTGTTTTGCTCCTTTATCTGGTGAACTAGCATGGTGACAAATAAACGTTGGTTACTTCCGGAAGGTATCGAGGAAATCCTTCCACCACATGCGGAACAGCTTGAGGACCTTTGCCGGCGGATCATCGATCTTTATCGTTCATGGGGCTATCAACTGGTCATGCCACCCCTGGTTGAATACCTCGAATCCCTGCTGACGGGCACGGGCGAGGATCTGGATCTGCAGACCTTCAAGCTCACCGATCAGATCAGTGGACGCATGATGGGAATCCGTGCCGACACAACACCACAGGTGGCCCGCATAGATGCCCATAACCTCAAGGCCGAAGGCCCCAACCGTTTGTGTTACCTGGGAACAGTATTACACACCCGCCCCGAGTCCAGCGGCGGCAGCCGCAGTCCGTTACAGGTGGGAGCGGAACTTTACGGTCACGCCGGTATTGAGTCTGAGGCAGAAAGCCTGTGCTTGATGCTGGAAACCCTCAAGCTCGCCGGTGTCGAGGATATCCACATCGACCTGGGTCATGTCGGCATCTATGAAACCATACTAAAATCCGCTGGCCTCGATAAAAACCAGGAAACCGAACTTTTCAGTATTCTGCAACGCAAGGCGACATCGGAATTGAATGATCTGTTGAAGCAATGGTCTCTGCCGAAAAAACTCGGGGACAAGCTGCGGTTTTTGATCATGGCCTGTGGAGACGCTTCGATATTGGATCAGGCCGCTAAAGAGCTGACCGATTCCGGCGGTTCAATCAAACGCTGTCTGAAAGAACTGAAGACTCTGGTTACGCTGGTACATAAACGCCTGCCGGGTGCCCCGCTGTTTTTTGATCTGGCCGAGTTGCGTGGTTATCACTATCACACCGGCATTGTGTTTACTGCATTTGTTCCAGGCAGCGGCCAGGGTATTGCTTTCGGTGGTCGCTATGATGCCATCGGCCAGGCCTTTGGTCAGGCACGTCCAGCAACCGGATTCAGCACAGACATCAAGACACTGCTGTCATTGGGTCGACAAAAAGAGTTCAAACGGCAGGCCATTTTTGCCCCCGCGAAAGAAGATGAAAAACTGAATAAGAAAATTGTGGCACTGAGAAAAAAAGGGGAAATTGTAATCCGGGCTTTGCCGGGTCAGAAGCAATCTGCCAAGCAGGCCGGTTGCGATCGCAAACTGCAATTGAAAGACGGACGGTGGCAAGTCGTCAAGCTGTAATTCCTGCCAGAAAAATTCCTATCGTATGAAACAAAGAGGTGTGAACAAGCATGGGTAAAAATGTGGTTGTCATCGGCACCCAGTGGGGAGACGAGGGCAAAGGCAAGGTTGTCGATTTACTGACCGAGAACACCGGTGCTGTTGTGCGTTTCCAGGGCGGGCATAATGCCGGTCATACAGTTGTTATTGACGGCAAGAAAACCGTACTTCATCTCATTCCTTCCGGCATCCTTAGAGACGGTGTCAAGTGTCTTATCGGTAATGGTGTGGTACTGAGTCCTTCGGCGTTGCTGGAGGAGATGCAAATGCTGGAGAAAAACGGCATACCTGCCCGTGATCGATTATTTATCAGCGAGGCTTCTGCCCTGATCCTGCCGTATCACATTGCACTGGATCAGGCCCGGGAAAAGGCTCGCGGGGAAGCAGCCATCGGCACAACGGGACGGGGTATTGGGCCCGCATATGAAGACAAGATAGCAAGACGTGCCCTGCGCGCAGGTGATCTCTTGCACCGCAAGCGATTTGCAGCAAAGCTGGGTGAAGTCCTGGATTATCATAATTTTGTTCTCAAGCATTATTATAAAGCCAGAACACTGGACTTCCAGGTGCTGCTGGATGAATCGATGGCTTATGCCGAGCAATTCAAATCCATGATTACCGATGTTACCGAGATGCTATACCAGATGCATGTTGCTGGTGAAAACATTCTCTTTGAAGGCGCCCAAGGCACCTTGCTGGATGTCGATCACGGGACCTATCCTTTTGTTACTTCTTCCAACACTACCGCCGGTGGTGCAGCGACTGGAACAGGTGTCGGGCCGTTGAATTTTGACTATGTCCTTGGAATTACCAAGGCCTATACCACACGGGTAGGTTCCGGACCGTTTCCGACAGAATTATTTGATGCGATGGGCGAACACCTGGCCAGCAAGGGGCATGAATTTGGTGCAACCACCGGCAGGCCGCGTCGTTGCGGCTGGTTTGATGCAGTTGCCCTGCGCCGTTCAAAACTGATCAACAGTTTGTCTGGCCTTTGTATTACCAAGCTTGATGTTCTTGATGGCCTCGAAACAATCCAGATTTGTACAGGCTATGAGAGTAATGGTGAAACCAGGTTGACACCACCCACGGGTGCAGATGAGTTTGCCGAATGCAGACCCGTATATGAAGAAATTACCGGCTGGCAGAATTCTACCCTGGGAATACGCACGTTTGATGAGTTGCCGGAAGCGGCACGCAAATACATTAAACGCATCGAGGAAGTGACAGAAACGCCGGTCGACATGGTATCAACCGGCCCTGATCGTGAAGAGACTATTGTGTTGCGTAATCCATTTGATTGATGAATGTTTAAAAAAATTACTTGAGGAGACAAGCAATGGCAAATGAAGGTTATCATGAACCCATCGAAGAACTGAGTGATGAAACCCGGGACATGCATCGGGCCATCATTTCTTTAATGGAAGAACTTGAGGCCGTCGACTGGTATAACCAGAGAATGGATGCCTGCAAGGACGAGGAACTGAGAGGGATATTAAGACACAACCGCGATGAAGAAAAAGAACATGCTGCTATGGTGCTGGAATGGATTCGCCGCAAGGATCAGGTACTGGACAAGGAACTGAAAGATTACTTATTCACCGATAAATCATTAACACATGATTGATGTGTTATGGTGCCGAGGAAAGGACTTGAACCTTCACGGGGTTGCCCCCACTAGCACCTGAAGCTAGCGCGTCTACCAATTCCGCCACCTCGGCCCGTGACCTGATCAGACGGCGGACTTTACCCAGCGAGAAATATATTGTCAATCCAGAAACGTAAGCAGAGAACGTCCCGCCGAAAACACGAGGTTGAGATACCCGGAAGAGAAGCCATCCTTGGTTTTTTGATTGAGGCCAACCGTCCCCGCACCCTCAAGCATATTGCCCGCGGATTGAATGTCGATGATCCGGTTGCCATTGTTGCCCTGGAAAAACGGCTGGAAGCCATGCAGCGAGACGGGCAGGTGATTAAAAACCGGCGCCAGGGTTATGGCCTGGTTGAAAAAATGGATCTGATCCGGGGACGAGTGATCGGTCACCCGGACGGTTATGGTTTTTTGAAGCTGGAAGACGGTGGTGACGATCTGTTCCTCACGGCCAGGGAGATGCGCCGCTTGTTGCATGGTGACACGGTGCTGGCACATGTTTCAGGAGTTGATCGGCGCGGCCGTCGGCAAGGCACGGTGGTCGAGGTACTGGAGCGGGCCAATCAGCAGGTGGTGGGCCGTTTTTTTCGGGAAAGCCAGGTAGGTTTTGTGGCGCCGGATAACAAGCGCATCAGCCAGGATATCCTGATCCCGGGTGCCGATACGGGCAAGGCCAGGACCGGTGATTACGTGGTTGCCGAGATCACAACCCAACCGGACAAGCATACACAGCCCGTGGGCAGAATCATTGAAATACTCGGTCACCGGATGTCTGCTGACTTGGCGATTGATATCGCCATCAAGAGTTACGAGATTCCCGATGCGTGGCCGAATGCAGTCAGCAAGGAAAGCCGCAAGCTCAAACCGGAGGTATCCGAAGAAGATAAACAGAGACGAGAGGATTTGCGGGATCTGCCATTGGTTACCATCGATGGTGAAGATGCGCGTGACTTTGATGATGCGGTTTACTGCGAGCCCGATGGCAAAGGTTGGCGCCTGATTGTGGCCATTGCCGATGTCTCACATTATGTTCGTCCAGCTTCGGGACTGGATCAGGAAGCCGGTGAACGTGGCAATTCCGTGTATTTCCCCCAACGCGTTATCCCGATGTTGCCAGAGGTATTGTCAAATGGTTTATGCTCATTAAACCCGGAAGTTGATCGGCTTTGCCTCGCTTGTGAACTGCATATTAATGCCAGGGGTATTGTCAAACGCACACGCTTTCTTAACGGTGTGATGCGATCGGCTGCCAGGCTGACATACACGAACGTCGCGGCAATGGTGGTTGATAAGGATCAGAGACTTCGCAAGCAGTATAAAAAGATTATTCCTGCACTCGATAACTTGTATCAACTGTTCAGGTTAATGCATGCCCATCGGCAATCCTGCGCCGTAATCGATTTCCGCACCCAGGAACCGAAGTTTATGTTTGATGAGCAAGGGAATATTGAGAACATTTCTGCCTATGAACGTAATGATGCACACCGTTTAATTGAAGAATTCATGCTGGCAGCCAACGTAGCGGCCGCAAACTTCTTGCTGAAAAAGGAGATCCCGGCCGTGTATCGAATCCATGAAACACCCAGCGATGAGAAGCTCTGTGACCTCAGGGAGTTTTTGGCTGAATTCGGATTGACGCTGGGTGGCGGAGATAAACCGACAGCAAAAGATTACGCCCGCTTTCTGGAAAAGATTGAGGGACGGGATGATCGTCATCTCATTGAAACAGTATTACTGCGCAGTTTACCTCTGGCTGTTTACAGCGCCGATAATCTTGGTCATTTCGGGCTTGGGTTTGATGCGTATACACATTTCACCTCACCCATTCGTCGTTACCCGGATCTGCTGGTTCATCGGGCCATTCGTCATCTGTTAAGCAAGGGCACGGCTTCCGGTTTTGCCTATTCACACGAGAGCATGCAGGCAGCGGCCAGTCACAGTTCGATAACCGAGCGCCGTGCTGATGAGGCCACCCGTGATATCGTGCAATGGTACAAGTGCCAGTTTATGCAGGATCGGGTCGGCGAAGACTTCGATGGTATTATCAGCAGCGTGACCTCGTTCGGTGTGTTTGTGGAACTGAATGATATTTTTGTCGAAGGTCTGGTGCACATCACGTCATTGCCGAATGATTACTATCATTTCGATCCAATCGGCCATCGTTTGCGAGGGGAACGCAGTGGCCAGTTGTATCGCCTGGGTAACCACGTGCGGGTGAAGGTCGTCAGGGTCAATCTGGACGACAAGAAAATAGATTTTGAAATGCTTGCCTGAGCCCGGCAATGTCCGAATCCACCGAAGTCGTTTACGGTTTACATGCAGTCCGGCATGCCCTGTTACAGTCAGCGGACAAGGTGACAGAAATCTGGGTGCAGGAGGGCAAGCAGGAATCAAAAAACATCAAGACCCTGCTGGCGTCTGCCGGATCCATCCCGGTCCATTCTGTCCCGAAACAGACGCTCGACAAGCTTGCGGAGTTTGGCCGGCACCAGGGGATCGCCCTGCGCCAGCAAAAGCATCCCCCCGGCCTGCAGGTCGACCTGGAAGATCTGCTGGTTGATGCCTACAAATCGAAACCGTTGTTCCTGATCCTGGACGGTGTCCAGGACCCGCATAACCTGGGCGCCTGCCTGCGCACAGCGGATGCGGCGGGCGTCAAGGCTGTGATTCTCCCACGTGACCGGGCAGTTGGTGTCACTGCCAGTGTGCGCAAGGTCGCCAGCGGTGCCGCCGAGAATCTGCCCATCATTGAGGTCACCAATCTGGCCCGGACCCTGCGGCAGATTCGTGATGCCGGGGTCTGGGTTGTGGGCACCAGCGATCGGGCGGAACAGACGATTTATCAGCTGGACCTCGACCGGCCCCTGGCCCTGGCGATGGGGGCCGAGGGCATGGGGATCCGGGAAAATACCCGTAAACAATGTGATGCCATCGTGCGGCTGCCGATGCAGGGGGTCGTTGAAAGCCTCAACGTGTCCGTGGCCACAGGCATTTGCCTCTACGAAGTCTTGCGGCAACGCCTTGGGCCCGGGTAGTCACGGCCCGGATTCACCACTGCCATTTGCATGGCACCCGTACTTGCATTACTATCGCGCCCTCAATAATCCTTGCTCCACTGCATTGCTCAGGGGGCTTTTAACCGAGAGGATATATTAATGAGACACTATGAAATCGTTTTCATGGTCCATCCGGACCAGAGCGAGCAGGTCCCTGCCATGGTCGACCGTTACCGGTCAATGATTGAAGGCAATGGCGGCGCCATTCACCGGCTCGAAGACTGGGGCCGTCGGCAGCTGGCCTATCCCATCAACAAGATCCACAAGGCACATTATGTGTTAATGAATATCGAGTGTGATGCCAACACCCTGGAAGAACTGGGCAGTGCATTTCGCTTCAATGATGCCGTCATTCGCAATCTCATTATCAAGCGTGACCAGGCAGACACCGATCCATCGCCGTTGATCAAGTCCTCAGATCAGGAACAGGATGTCTATTCCGCTGATAGTGATTCAGATGACAACAAAGATGATTCAGACAGAGACCCTGATAATGTTGCGGAAGTAGAAACCGAATCTGCTGATCAGGAAAGCCAGCCAGCAGGAGAATAAAGCTTATGTCACGTTATTTTCGTCGTAAAAGATACTGCCGGTTTACTGCCGAAGGGATTAAGGAAATTGATTACAAGGACCTGAACATGCTGAAGAATTACGTTACCGAGACCGGTAAAATTGTTCCCAGTCGGATCTCTGGTACCAATGCCCGTTACCAGCGACAGCTGTCCACTGCTATCAAGCGTGCCCGTTACCTGGCCTTGATCCCCTATTGCGACAGTCACGAGTAATCCATTACCTGTTTGAATAATTTTGTCCCAGCAACCGGGCTGATGCGCAAGACAGATTTCAGCATCTGCCAGTGTCGCTTCCCGGAATTGCTGTCAGGGTTCGGGGCATGATGCAAAAACTGGGAAATTACGTACTCGCCGGTCGTTTTCAGGCAGTATTTGTGACCAGCCTGTTAACCCTGCTGGGCCTGGTTATCCCGCTGTTTTCATATGTCTTCAGCGGCCTGGTCCCGGCATTTGTCACCCTGCGTTTGAATGCGGTGGCCGGTATGCAGGTGATCATTGGCAGTCTGTTGCTGGTCAGCGTGATCACCTTGCTGGTAGGTATGAATCCGCTGGTGGCAGTGGCGCTTGCCATCGGAGTCTGGATGCCGATCTGGATGTGCGCCAATGTGCTGAGGGTTACCGAGGACCAGGGAAAATGCCTGGTGACTGCCTGGGCCTGCAGTCTGGTTTTCATCATCCTGATGCACCTGCTGGTAAAGGACCTGGATATCTGGTGGACAAACTGGTTGAAGTTATGGGTCGAGCAGGTATTTGATGCGGAGCAACGGGCCCTGGTCGAGGACCGCCTGCTCAAGGTCGCGCCATTAATGACGGCCATGGTTGCTGCAGGTCTGTTCGTAAATCTGGCAGCCACGACCCTGTTCAGTCGCTGGTGGCAGTCCAGCCTGTTTTACCAGGGCGGGTTCAGGAAGGAATTTCATGCGCTGAAATTACCACCGGCCCTTATTTTGCTGGCTGCGGCTGTGTTTGTTTTGCTGTTACTGGGCAAGGCGCCGCAAGGGTCACTGGCCCTGGACATCCTGGTATTGATGTTATTTCTTTATTTTTTCCAGGGTCTGGCGACGATACACCGCACGGTTGCGGTGAGAAAAATGGCAAGGGGCTGGCTCGTGGGACTTTACCTCCTGCTGCTGTTGTTACCGCAGGCCATCTTGTTCCTGGCCTGTCTTGGTATGGTGGATTCTGCCTTGATGCAACGCCTGTCCGGGAAGCGAAATGACAAGTCAGCGGGCGATGATTAAACTATGCGATATTCTGAAATGAGGGTGTGTTGATGGAAGTCATATTGCTTGAAACGATTCATAACCTGGGTCAGCTGGGTGATAAAGTAAAGGTGAGACCGGGCTATGGCCGTAATTTCCTGATTCCTCAGGGCAAGGCGGTGTTTGCCACCTCGGAAAACGTGGAAAAATTCGAGGCCCAGCGCGCGGAACTGGAAAAGGCACAGGCAGAAGCCCTGACCAAGGCCCAGGAGCGTGCCGACAAGCTCAACACCGTGACTATTACCATTGCCCGGAAAGCCAGTGGCGAGGGCAAACTGTTTGGTTCGGTCAGCACTATTGATATCGCCGAGGCCGTGACAAATACGGGCAACGAGCTGGCCAAGCAGGAAGTCCTGTTGCCGGACGGGCCGTTCCGCAGTATCGGCACCTTTGAAGTTAATCTGCAATTACATGCGGATATCCAGGCAACAATCACCCTTAATGTTGTCGCTGAAGAAGACTAACGTTCTCTGTTATTTTCTTCCGCAGCAACCTGTCACCGGAAGCGAACTCCGGGTACTATGATCCCTGGTAGTACAAACATCGAGAGGGCATGAATGCAGGACATCATCGAGACGGCGGGCTCCAGAGACAAGGAAACGGCATCTTTAAAGATACCGCCGCACTCGATAGAGGCAGAAATCGCCGTCCTGGGAAGCGTACTCACCGATAACAGTGTCTGGGAACGCGTAATTGACCGGGTCTCGGAGGATGATTTCTACCGCAAGGACCACCGGATAATCTTCAATGCCATCTACAAGCTCGATGCGCAAGGCCATCCCTTTGATGTGGTCACCGTGGCAGAGTGGCTGGACAATCACAAGTTGCTGGAAGATGCCGGTGGCCTGAACTATCTGGCCGCGTTGGCGGACAGCGCCTCCGGTTCCAGTAACATCAATACCTATGCCGATATTGTCCGTAAACGGTCGGTACTCAGGCAACTGATCACCGCCACCAACCGGATCAACGATACGGTCTTCAACCCCGAGGGCCGCAGTACGGAAAAGATCCTGGATTTTGCCGAGCAGACTGTTTTCGAAATCGCGGAGCAGGAAGGCAAGGGCCGCAAGGGTTACCAACCCATCAAGGACCTGCTGGTCAACGCGTTGGACCGGGTCGATGAGCTGTTCCGCCGCGACAGCCATATCACTGGTGTTCCCACCGGTTTTGATGATTTCGATGACAAGACCGCCGGCCTGCAAGGCTCGGACCTGATCATCATCGCCGGCCGGCCCTCCATGGGCAAGACTGCCTTTGCCATCAATATTGCCGAACACGCGGCCATCAAGAGCAAACTGTCGGTGGCCGTGTTCAGCATGGAAATGCCCGGGGAACAACTGGCCATGCGCATGATGTCCTCACTGGGGCGCATCGATCAACACAAGGTTCGTACCGGCAAACTGCATGATGACGACTGGCCGCGACTCACCTCTGCTGTCGAAATCCTGAAAGACGCCAGGTTGTTCATCGACGATACCCCGGCGTTGACGCCTGCCGAAATCCGCGCCCGCAGCCGTCGGATCAAGCGACAAGCCGGTCTGGATCTCATCATTGTCGATTACCTGCAGTTAATGCAGGTGCCCGGCACTACGGAGAACCGGGCCACCGAGATATCGGAGATATCCCGCTCGTTGAAGGCCATGGCCAAGGAACTGAATGTCCCGGTCGTGGCGTTATCGCAGTTGAACCGCAGCCTCGAGCAGCGGCCGAACAAGCGTCCCGTGATGTCGGACCTCAGGGAAAGTGGTGCCATTGAACAAGACGCTGACGTGATCGTCTTTATTTACCGCGACGAGGTTTACAACGAGGATTCACCCGACAAGGGCCGGGCCGAGATCATCATCGGCAAGCAGCGTAATGGCCCAATCGGAATGCTCAACCTGGCCTTTCTGGGCCAGTACACCCGTTTCGAAAACTACATTCCTGAACCGTCCTATATGCCCAGGTATGATGAATGAGCCGACCGGCAAGCGTTACCATCAACCTGTCTGCCCTTCGACATAACCTCGCTCGCGTCCGCCAACTTGCCAAAGACTCACGGGTCATGGCGATCATCAAGGCCGATGCCTACGGTCATGGCCTGATTCGGGCCGCTAGCCATCTTGCGGATGCCGATGCCTTCGGCGTGGCCTGCATGGAAGAGGCCCGCGAACTGCGCCATGCCGACATCAACAAACGCATCATGCTGCTCGAAGGGCCATATTCTGGTGAGGAACTGGCTGAAATCAGTGACCTTGACCTCGAGATTATGGTCCACGACCCCTCACAACTGGAAATGCTGGAAAAAACCAGGGTGAAAAAGCCCCTGGTTGCCTGGATGAAGATCGATACCGGGATGCACAGGCTGGGTTTTTTACCGGAACAGGTCGAGAGTGCCTGGGCGCGGCTGCAATCCTGTACGGCAATCGACCCGAAAGTGCATCTGGCCACCCACCTTGCGGTGGCCACCGAGCGTGACAACCCGATGACCGAACAGCAGATAGAAACGTTTGTTGAATTGACCGCTGACAAGGATACACCAAAAAGTATCGCCAATTCCGCGGGCGTGCTGGCCTTTCCCGAGAGCCATGCTGACTGGGTCCGTCCCGGGATCATGCTCTATGGTATTTCTCCAATGAGCGACAGCACGGCCCGGGACGAGCAACTGCAGCCGGTCATGACCCTGCATACGCGCCTGATTGCCGTGAAGACCCTGAAAAAAAACGAGTGCGTCGGTTACGGCGCGACCTGGCGTTGTCCGGAAGACATGCCGGTCGGGATCGTTGCCGCCGGTTATGGCGATGGCTATCCACGCCACGCCCCCTCCGGGACACCCGTGCTGGTCAGTGGTCAACGCGTCACCTTGATTGGCCGGGCATCGATGGACATGCTCATTGTTGACCTTCGCCAACACCCCACGGCACAGGTGGGTGATCCCGTCGTGCTCTGGGGTGACGGGCTGCCTGTCGAGGAAGTGGCCAACCACGCAGGAACCATACCCTATGAATTACTCTGCGGCGTGCACAAGCGTTTGCGGCTGATCGAACATGGCTAAGACCCGGGTCCAGTTTCAGTGTAATGAATGCGGGGCTACGGCGCCCAAGTGGACGGGTCAGTGCCCGGATTGCCAGGCCTGGAATACGCTCATGGAAATCATTGCCGAGAACGGCTCATCGCGCTCAGCCCGCTTTACCGATCACCAGGCCATACCCGCCGAGGTCTGTACACTCAATGTTGTTTCATCTGATGACAATTGCCGGGTAACGTCTGGCATGGCTGAACTGGATCGGACCGTCGGTGGTGGGCTGGTGACCGGGTCGGTCTTGCTCCTGGGTGGCGACCCCGGGATTGGCAAGTCCACGCTGCTGATCCAGGTCGTGGAGTCCATCAACCGTGATAATGGCGTTAACACCCTGTATGTCTCCGGTGAAGAGTCCGCCCGCCAGATCCGCCTGCGGGCCGACCGGCTGGGGCTGTCCCTGGAGAATATCCGTTTGTTAACAGAGAACAACTTGGAGCGGATCCTGGCCACGGCCAGCAGGGAAAACCCCGGTGTATTGATCATTGATTCCATCCAGACGATGTATACCGAATTATTGCAGTCCGCACCCGGGGCCGTGGCCCAGGTCCGGGAAACCGCTGCGCAATTGGTGCGCTTTGCCAAGCAAACCAATACCACGGTCATACTGGTGGGCCATGTGACCAAGGAAGGCACCTTGGCCGGTCCACGGGTGCTCGAACACATGGTCGATACCGTGCTTTATTTCGAGGGTGATGACAGCAGCCGCTTCCGGGTGATTCGGGCGGTCAAGAACCGTTACGGGGCCGTCAATGAACTGGGTGTCTTTGCCATGACCGACAAGGGCCTGCGTGAGGTGAGCAACCCGTCTGCGATCTTTTTGTCCCGGCATGACCAGCAGGTCCCCGGTAGCGTGGTCATGGTCACCCGTGAGGGGACCCGGCCCTTGCTGGTGGAAGTCCAGGCCCTGGTCGATGAATCGCATCAGAGTAACCCGCGCCGGGTCAGCGTCGGCCTTGAGCAGAACCGCCTGGCCATGTTGCTCGCGGTCCTCCATCGCCATGGTGGTATCGCCACCTATAACCAGGATGTCTTCGTTAACGTGGTGGGGGGTGTCAAGATCACGGAGACCGCGGCCGACCTGGCCGTGTTGATGGCGGTGGTTTCCAGCCTCAAAAACCGCTACTTGTCCCGGGAACTGGTTGTCTTCGGCGAAGTCGGGCTCGCGGGGGAAATCCGCCCGGTGCAAAATGGTCCGGAGCGCCTGCAGGAGGCGGTTAAACATGGATTTAAACAGGCCATCATTCCCCATGCCAATAAACCTCGCCGTGAAATCAAGGGCATGGAAGTCCTGGCCATCAATACCTTGCAGGAGGCCCTGGACCGGGTAGGTTAGGGCTTATTTGAGGACGTCAACCCGTGCCATTTTCACGGCGTTGTCCGCCATCTGGCGGATCTCGATGGCGTAATTCTTGATCTTCAGGCTGGTCCCGCTCTCGGGGATGTTCTCGAGGTGTTCCAGGATTAGGCCGTTCAGGGTCTTCGGGCCGTCGGCGGGCAGATGCCAGTGCAGCTGCCGGTTGATGTCACGCAGCGTGGCCGAGCCATCAATAATGAAGGAGCCATCTTCCTGGGGATGGATGTCCTGGTTGAAGGTTTGCAGGTCTGTGGTGAATTCACCCACGATTTCCTCCAGGATGTCTTCGAGCGTGACCAGCCCCTGGATCACGCCATATTCATCCACCACCAGGCCGGCGCGTTTCTTCTGGCGCTGGAAGTTCAGTAACTGGATGTGCAGGGGTGTCCCTTCAGGGACATAGTAGGGCTCGGTACATATGGACTCCAGGTCTTCTGACAGCACATCGGTTTTATCCCTTAGCAATCGCAGGATATGGCGGGCATGCAGCATACCGATAATATTGTCGACGTCATTGCGGTAGACGATCAACCGGGTATGTTGGCTGCGGGTGAGTTGCTCGATGATCTCGTCGGCCGGGTCATTCAGGTCGATGCCGGCCAGTTCGTTACGCGGTACCATGATGTCATCGACTGTTTCCTTTTCCAGGTCAAGAATGCTCAGCAACATGCGTTGGTGACGCCGCGGGATCATTGCCCCGGCCTCATGTACGACCGTCCGGAGTTCCTCCCGGGTCATGGGAGAATTGTCTTTTTCTTTCGGATCGATACCGAACACAGCAATAATGGCATTGCTGATCTGGTTGATGATAAATACCACGGGGTAACTGATCTTGAGCAGCGGAGTCAGCAAATAGGCTGCGGGAAAGGCAATCTTTTCCGGGCGAATGGCCGCATAGGTCTTGGGCGCCGTTTCCGCAAAGATCAATATCACCGGTGTCAGGATCAATGGTGCCAGCGCAATCCCTATTTCACCTGCAACCCGGACAGCGATGATGGTAGCAATGGATGCGGCCAGGATATTGACCAGATTATTGCCAAGTAGGATCAGACCGATCAGGCGGTCCGGGCGGTCCAGCAAGGCACTGGCCAGCCTTGCGCCCCGGTGACCGTCTTTTACCAGGTGGCGAAGACGATAGCGGTTCAAGGCCATCATGCCTGTTTCCGAACTGGAGAAAAATCCGGATACAAGTATCAGTACTGCCAATGATGCAAACAGTACAGATAAGGGAATGTCGTCCAAAAAAATCTAGCCCGGGTCAGAATGAAGTAAATATTTTCAATGATAGGGACGGGGTGCTGTCAAGGAGAAATCGTGATTTTTGATTTAAAAATGGCAGTGGCAGCAGGAATTTCACACCCGGTTCAGGACCAGTTCCAGAACAAACTTGGAACCAAAATAGGCCAATACCAGGGACACATAGCCAGCCAGCACCCAGGCCACCGCGACCCGCCCACGCCAGCCCCGGAACCAATGCCCCCAGAGGACCAGGCCGAAAACGATCCATGCCAGGATCGAGAGCACGGTTTTATGAATCAGGTGTTGGGCGAAGATGTTTTCCAGAAAGCCCAGGCCGGTTACCAGGCTCAGGCTGAGTATGAAAAACCCGATCGTGATGATCTGAATCAGCAGGTCTTCCATGAGTTGCATGGGTGGAAGTTGCATTATCTTGACCGGTTTTTTCCGGCTGATTTGTCTTTCCTGGAAGGCCAGGATGATGGCCTGGATGGCACCAATGGATAAAAAACTGTATGCCGCCACCGATAACAGCACGTGTATGCGAAGTCCCAGGGGAGCTGATTCAGGAAGCAGGCGCTGACTTTGAAACACCAGTTCAAGCACCAGGGCAAATGCAGTCAGTGGAAAAATGATCAGAGCAAGCTCTGCCAGTGGTTTCCTGATGGAAAAGAGCAATAACAGCATGGAGATGCACCATGCCATCAAGGATAAACTTTCATAAAAACCGAGATTAAGACCGCCTGCTATATCGATATTTTGATATAATATGATGGCATGCAGCACTAATGCAGAGACACCTGAAACGTAAAACCGCTTCCTGTATTTTTCTGTTTCATCCTTGTCCGCCTTGAAGATACCTATGGCCAGAATCCAGGTAGCTATAAGGTAAAGCGCTATGGATATGATGGCGATGGCGGTGTTCATAGAGGCATAAGGTTTTTACCGAAATCCAATCATTACACAAATGTAGCATTCGTTGAAGGCAATTGTGCTGCTGAATTCAGCACAGGTCAAAATACAATGGTCATTAACCGGAAATATAATGTGGGTCTTGTAAAGCAAAATGTTTGATGCCGTATCAGAGCGATTACAACGCGTATTAAAAGATCTCAAGGGTCAGGGCCGACTGACTGAGGAGAATATTTCAAGCTCATTGCGCGAAGTCCGAATGGCCTTGCTTGAAGCCGATGTGGCCTTACCAGTGGTGAAGGATTTCATCGAGCAGGTGAAATCCAGGGCACTGGGTAAAGACGTTGCCACCAGCCTGACGCCCGGACAGGCGGTAATCAAGATCGTCAACCAGGAATTGATTGCGCTGATGGGTGAAACCAGCAGTGCATTAAACCTGAACGTACAACCGCCCGCAGTGATCCTGGTTGCCGGTCTACAGGGTGCAGGTAAAACTACTACCATTGCCAAACTGGCAAGACATCTCAAGCAAAAAATGGATAAAAAGGTTGCTGTGGTCAGTTGTGACGTTTACCGGCCGGCAGCCATTGAACAGTTAAAAACACTGGCCCATGAAGTACAGGTTGAATTCATTGAAAGCAGTACTGATCAGGAACCCACTGCCATTGCAAAAGCCGCTGTCGATCAGGCCAGCAAACAGTTCATGGATGTCTTGCTGGTGGACAGCGCCGGACGTTTGCATATCGATGATAAAATGATGCAGGAGATAAGCCGGGTGCATGCCGCAATCAATCCGGTAGAAACCCTGTTTGTGATCGACAGCATGATGGGTCAGGATGCGGTTAATGCAGCTAGGGCATTCAATGAAACATTGCCATTAACCGGCACCATCATTACCAAGACCGATGGAGATGCACGTGGTGGTGCGGTATTATCGGTCAGGCATGTCACCGGCAAGCCGGTAAAGTTTATGGGCACTGGTGAGAAGATAGATGCCCTGACACCATTTCATCCGGAACGAATTGCATCCCGTATCCTGGGCATGGGCGATGTGCTCAGTCTCATCGAAGAGGTTGAGGAAAAGGCAGACAAGGACAAGGCTGAAAAACTTGCCAGGAAACTGAAAAAAGGCAAGGGCTTTACGCTGGAAGATTTCAAAGAGCAATTACAACAAATGCGAAAAATGGGTGGCCTTGGCAGTATGCTCGATAAATTACCGGGAATGTCATCCATGCCGCAAAATATCGATGCAGAAAAAGGCAACCGGGAGTTCACCAAGCTGGAAGCGATCATCAATTCAATGACTGCTATGGAACGTCGTAAACCGGATGTAATCAATGGCTCGCGTAAAAGACGGATTGCCTCCGGTTCCGGGACACAGATTCAGGATGTCAATCGCCTGTTAAAACAATTCAACCAGATGCAAAAGATGATGAAGCGAATGACAAAGAAAGGAGGTATGGCAAAGATGTTGCGGGGAATGGGTGGCAAGATGCCGCCTGGCGGCTTGCCTTTTTAACATCTGCCATTTGCTGCTTGTTAACCAGTAACTATAATTATACTAATGGCACATGATATCGATAAAGCTTCACTTGAATACCATCGACACCCGCGTCCCGGAAAGATAGAGGTTGTTCCCACCAAACCCCTTGCAAACCAGAGGGACTTGGCCCTGGCCTATAGTCCGGGTGTTGCCGAGCCCTGCAGGCAGATTGTCGATAACCCGGCCATAGTCGACGAAGTCACTTCCCGCTCCAACCTGGTTGCAGTTATCTCCAATGGTACCGCTGTACTGGGTCTGGGCGACATCGGTCCGTTGGCGGCCAAGCCGGTCATGGAAGGCAAAGGGGTGCTGTTTAAAAAGTTTGCCGGCATTGATGTCTTTGATATCGAGATCAATGAGAAAGATCCGGATAAACTTATCGAGATCATTGCCAGCCTCGAACCCACCTTTGGCGGGATTAACCTGGAAGACATCAAGTCACCGGAATGTTTCCAGATTGAGGGCATACTGCGTAACCGTCTAAATATTCCCATCTTCCATGATGACCAACACGGCACCGCGATCATCGTGGCCGCGGCCGTAATGAATGCACTGACACTGGTCAACAAAAAGATTGAAGACGTGAAACTGGTAAGTATCGGTGCCGGTGCTTCCGGTATCGCCTGTCTCAAGCTGCTGGTCAACATGGGCATGAAAAAGGAAAACATCATTGCCGTGGATCGACAGGGTGTGATTTACAGAAAACGCAGTGGATTGACACCCCACAAGAAACTGTTTGCCAATGATACGGAAGCCAGGACCCTGACAGATGCCATAAAAGGTGCCGATATCTTCCTCGGCCTGTCCGGTCCCGGTGTGGTCAAGCAGGAAATGATCCGGTCCATGGCCGAGAAACCGATCGTCATGGCCCTGTCCAACCCGATACCGGAAATCCTGCCCGAGGAGGTCAAGGCTGTTCGCCCCGATGCCATTATTGCCACCGGACGTTCGGATTATCCAAACCAGGTTAACAATGTACTTTGTTTCCCGTTTATTTTTCGTGGGGCACTGGATGTCGGGGCTACAAAGATTACCAGGGAGATGCAGATCGCCTGCGTCAAGGCACTGGCGGAGCTGGCCCGTGAAGAAGCGCCGGACTCGGTCGTGGCAGCCTATGGAGGAATTAACCTCAGGTTTGGTGATGAGTACCTCATACCCAAACCGTTCGATCCGCGTTTGATATTAAAACTGGCGCCTGCGGTTGCTCAGGCAGCCATGGACAGCGGCGTCGCAACCCGTCCCATAAAAGATATGTCGGCCTACCGTGATCAATTGACGCGTTACGTCTTCGAGTCTGTGCTGATCATGAAACCGTTGTTTGAGCGTGCCAAGCTTGATCCCAAGCGCATCGTCTATACGGAAGGGGAATCGCAGAAGGTTTTGCAAACAGCGCAGTCAATGATTGATGAAGGTATGGCTGTACCCATAGTGATTGGTCGCAGGGAGAATGTAATTGAAAAAATCCAGGAGCTTGGTCTGCGCATGCGCCCGGATAAGGATGTTCAGATCGTCGATGTGTCCGATCAGAAAGATCCCAACAATACGCGTATTGGAGCCACCATGATCAAGAAGGGCGATGCTGATGGTCTGATATGCGGTATCAGGGGTCGATACCATGCCCATCTTGTGCAGTTAATCGATGTGCTCGGCGTAAGAGAGGACGTAAGCCAACCCGCGGCACTCAACATATTATTAATGAAAAAAGGTGTCTTCTTCATTGCAGATACCGCAGTGACCGCGAATCCGACCGCCAGGGAAATCGCAGAGATTACCTTGCTTGCCGCAGAAGGCGTCAGACGATTTGGCATCACTCCCAACGCGGTATTACTCGGTGCATCGAGTAATATTGATAGCGAGACCAAAGAGGGAGAAAAAATACAGGTGGCCCTGGAATGGATCCGTCAACACGATCCCGAACTCATGGTCGACGGCAAGATGCGGGCAGATGCCGCGTTAACTGAAGAACTTCGTCAGAAACTCCTGCCGAACAGCGTCCTGAAGGGAAGCGCCAATCTGCTGATCATGCCAAATATAGAGGCGGCAAAGATTGCCTATGACCTGATCAAGGTACTTGGCGATGCGATCACAATTGGCCCGGTGCTATTGGGTCTGAAACAGCCGGCACACATTATGACACCTTCGGCCACGGTACGTCGTATGATCAACACCAGCACCATTGCCGTCGTGGATGCCCAGAACCTGGATGATGCTAAAAAGGAACAAGACCTTGAAAAAAAGACCAGGGAAACGGCCTGATTATTATTCTTTTCGAAAATAAATAATTGCAAAAAGCGAAGCGATAAAAAACAGGATAAACCAGATCAGGCTCCACTCGGCAATACTGAAACCGAGGAAACTCCACTGCACCTCGGCGCATTCGCCGGAACCACTCAGGATCATCTTCAAGGCCTGGCCCAGGGGGAAGGCCTCCAGCATATAATCCAGTCCCGGTCCGCATTCTGGTACCTTTTCAGGTGGCAGGTGTTGCAGCCAGACCTGGCGGCCGGCAATTGCGCCGCCAATTAGTGCAGCAATTGCCATCAAGACGCTGTAAATGGTGTGCCAGAGCTTCTGCGGATTATGAATGGCAGCTACAAAAGCGAGCAAGGCAAGGGCGATAAAGGCAATGCGTTGAAACACACATAACGGGCAAGGCTCCAGGCCTTCAACGTGTTCCAGGTAAAGACCATACCCCAATAACAGAATGCAGAGAATAAAAACACAAAGAAAAAGCGTTCGCGAGTTTTTAAATATCAGGTCCATTGGTCAGTCATGATCCGGTAATTGAATTATTCATTCGGGCCGGGGAAAATGCCCGGCATGATCGCCGTCCGCATCTTTGAAATCACCTTCCCGATTTTTGTTGTCATTTTAGCAGGCCTCCTGTACGCCCGTCGATTCAGGCCGGACATGACCCTGCCCAACCAGCTCAACATGCACGTGTTCATACCGGCACTGTTGTTCACGGTCTTGATCGAACGGACCGGGGTCACGGGCCTCTTTGGTCCGCTCGCCCTTGGTTGCGCACTCATTATATTATTGTCAGGGATCATTGCCTGGGGCATTGCCCGCAGCCTGCACATTGATCCCCGCAGCCTCTGCCCACCACTGATGTTTTCCAACGCCGGTAACCTGGGACTGCCCTTGATCGTGCTGACCTTTGGCGAGGCAGCACTGGGCGAGGCCGTGGTGGTGTTCATCACCTGCAATTTCCTGCACATCACCCTGGGCAGTTACATCTTCAGTCGTCAAACCAATCTTTTAAAGGTCTTCATGAGTCCCATGATCCTGGCGACGCTGCTGGCCCTCACACTCCTATTATTAAATGTCACCGTACCGGAGCTGATCCTGCAGCCGGTCAGCATGCTGGGTAACATTGCAGTGCCTCTCTTGATGTTCTCATTGGGTGTGAGATTACTGGATACCGAACTGTCCGAATGGCGCATCGGCATGTTGGCGGCAGTACTTGCCCCGGTCATTGGCGTGGTCCTGGTTTTTATTATTACGCCGATGCTGGATTTAACCCGTCTGGAACAGGGCGTGTTGTTTTTATTCGGGGTACTGCCACCGGCCGTGATGAATTTTATTTTTGCCGAGCACTTTAAACAGGAGCCTTCAAAGGTTGCTTCCATGGTTCTCTACGGCAACGCCTTCAGCATTATTTCCATTCCAATCGCGCTGGCCTATGTCCTGCCACGTTTTGGCTGAGGTAAATATTCAATACTAATAAGGGAGCATCATCCTTTTGTGACAAGATAACAAGGACGTAATCCGAAGCCCGCTGCGATAATATCAAAGCGGGTTTTATTTTTATTCAGAGAAAAATAGTGTTTATAGCAATAAAGCAATTACTTAAGAGATCATAAAATATAATTTGTAAGTAATTTGTATGTTATCTGTAACTCTTAATATGAAAATATGCCTCTAGACTTTTACTTATGTTGTTTAAACAAATCGCTCAAATCAGGGACACGAGAATCTGGAGTCCCTTAATACAAAGGTTAAAATTTATGCTCAAACGTTTTATTTTTATTATTTTAGCATTTTTGCCCGCAATATCTTCTGCTGAGGATATATTTGAACTAGTAACTAAAAACGAGCAGATTAATGGATGCTGGGAAAGAATTAATTTTTCACCCCAAGTTATGAAAAAGATGAATAAAGTCGAGTCTTTTCCCTGGGAATACCAAGTGTATTGTTTTAATGATGAGGGAAAACTCTGGTCAGTGTGTAGTAATCGTGATTTGAGTGAAAAGTTAGATGAAAATATCAAGTTGATGAAAATATTTCCTGGCATGGAATATTCGTTTCCGTATCCAGGTGTTATGTTAGTAAGTGATAAGGAGGCTATGCAGGATATATATTGGGTGGTCCGTAAATATTCACAAGATAGGATAATCGCTGGTGTTCATATAAAAAAGGGTGATGTCCTCATGAACCTTAGAGAAAGACCTGATGGGCCAGATATATATTACAGATTCTTGAGAAAAGTTGGTGACTTCTAAATGGACAAATTTACTGTAATCAATAAAATGGTGGGCAATGCCGGAATCGAACCAGCGACACCATCATCGCAAATACGGGGGAGATAATGTGAAGCCAATAGTAAAAACACTTAGTGAATTACCAGATCCTCTGAATATTGTTAATGAAGAAATAACTATCCTGTCTTCAAATACAGAGACAAAAGATTATGAACTATTTCTTCAAGAGGGTCCTGAAGGCAGCGGCCCGCCACCTCATTGCCATAACTGGGATGAATCCTTTTATGTGCTGGAAGGTAATATCGACTTTGGCTACGACGACCAGACATTAGTAGCACGCAAAGGCACATTAGTTCACCTACCGGCAGGAACAGTCCACTGGTTCAGGTTTGCAAAAGGTGGCGGGAAAATGCTATCCGTAACTGGCCGGAATAGTAATGCCTCAATATTCTTCACGCAGCTGGCCCGGGAAATTCCATCTGGTGAGCCGGAAATTGACAAGCTTATCAAGGTTGCAGAGAAAAATGGCGTTGAATTCAAGACACAGGGATGATTATTAGCTAAGCTAAAAGCATGAAAAAAGGACTACTAGTTTTTGGATTATTGTTCATTGTGGGTACCGTACAATCAATGGTTGTGCTTTACCTCGGAAATGAAATTCTGGATCGCTGTGAGGCCGCACTTGTTAACTCTAATTCTGAGAAAGCAGGCGTATGTTATGGATATATTGCAGGCATCGTAGATGCGGAGGCAAGCTATCAAGCTCGGAATGTTAAGGACGCAAATATTTGTCTCCCCAAAGGAACGACAAACACCGAATTAGCGAGACTCGTAGTATACGAGCTAAGAAAAACCCCGGATAAACTCCACCTTGAAGCTTCTCGTCTAGTTATTAACATACTAGCTGAAGCCTTCCCCTGTCCCTAGCAACCTCTTTCGCATAAACGATATAAATTTTATATCGTTGAAACAAAGGTAACTTACAGAACAGATTGGTGGGCGATGCTGGGATCGAACCAGCGACCCCTGCCGTGTGAAGGCAGTGCTCTCCCGCTGAGCTAATCGCCCATTTGTTCTGTTCCGTGTATTATACGGCCTCGTTTTCTGACATTCAGCCCTCATTATTACAAGCATCCGATGACAACCAGAATAAGAACCCGGTTTGCCCCGAGCCCCACCGGGTACCTGCACATCGGCGGGGTACGCACGGCCCTGTTCTCCTGGCTCTATGCCCGCCGTCACGGTGGCGATTTCATATTACGTATCGAGGACACAGACCGCGAACGCTCGACCGATGAATCCATCCAGATCATTCTGGAAGGCATGGATTGGCTGGGCCTGGATCATGATGCAGGGCCGTTCTACCAGAGCCAACGATTTGACCGCTACAAGGACATTATTAATGAGTTGCTGGACAAGGACCGGGCCTATTACTGTTACTGCAGCAAGGAAGAACTCGAGGCCATGCGCAACGAGGCGATGGCAAAAGGTCATAAACCGCGTTACAACGGCAAGTGCCGGCCCGGGGTATACAATCCCCCGGCAGGCGTGCAGCCAGTGATCCGTTTCAAGAACCCCCTGGACGGAGGCGTGGTCATTGATGATCTGATTCAGGGCAGAGTGAGTTACAAGAATACGGAACTGGATGATCTCATCATTGCCCGTTCCGACGGCACGCCAACCTATAACCTGACCGTAGTCGTCGATGACATGGACATGCAGATTTCTCATGTCATTCGGGGTGATGATCACCTGAATAATACACCGCGGCAGATCAATATCTTCGAGGCACTGGATTTTCATCCGCCACGCTATGCCCACGTGCCGTTGATCCTCGGCGAGGATGGCAAGCGCTTGTCCAAACGCCATGGTGCTGTGAACGTGCTCGACTTCCGCGACAAGGGTTACCTGCCGGAGGCGCTGTTGAATTACCTGGTGCGGCTGGGCTGGTCTTATGGCGACCAGGAGATATTCAGCCTTGAGGAGATGACCCGGTTATTTGATATCAAGGACGTCAACAAGTCCGCCGCCTCGGTGAACCCGGAAAAATTATTGTGGCTGAACCAGCATTACCTGAAACAGGCAGACGACACTCGCCTGGCCAATCTGCTGGAATCCATGCTCAAGGCTGATGGCATAGACCTGACTGCCGGTCCGGATCTGAAGGCATTGGTGGCGATACAGAAAGAGCGAACCAGGACCCTTCGGGAAATGGCCGAGCAGAGCCGCTGTTTTTACAAGGACTTCAAGGAATTTGATGCCGATGCCGCCAAGAAGCATCTGCGGCCGGTGGTTGCAGAACCTTTAAAGGCATTACGGGATAAATTAGCTAATATTAATGAGTGGCAGGCCGAGGAATTGCACCAGTGCATTATCGATATTACCGAACAGTTTGCGATTAAACTGGGCAAGCTTGCCCAACCACTCAGGGTTGCCGTGACCGGTGGTGGGGTATCGCCATCAATTGATGCAACACTGGAGTTGCTTGGCAGGGAACGTACGCTGGCACGCCTGGACAAAGCCTTGTCGTTCATCCAGGCGCGGTCTTCTTGACAGATTCTGGGGGCTAACGTACTCTCCACGCCTTATTTTTGGGGCCATAGCTCAGCTGGGAGAGCGCTTGCATGGCATGCAAGAGGTCGGCGGTTCGATCCCGCCTGGCTCCACCAGTTTACTGACTATTCTGCATAGTCCCCATCGTCTAGAGGCCTAGGACACCGCCCTTTCACGGCGGCAACAGGGGTTCGAATCCCCTTGGGGACGCCATCCATAAAAAAAGGACCATTAAGGTCTTTTTTTTTATGGATAGGGTTTTCACGGATTTGGATTAGAATTCTCGGTTCGACAAATCGTCAGGACAGACGATTTGGAGCGCGTAGCGACCGCGAAGCGGCAAGGCACAGGGAAGTGCCGTAGCCAGTCCCCTTGGGGACGCCATAATAAAATTCCCTTCTCCTGGTGTTATCCCTCTTATAGGCCCCATTTTCAGTCAGTTATGTTAATTTATAGTTATGGGGGACTAGGTAGCCATTTCCTAGATAATAACAATGATTGGGAACCAAGTTTTGATAACCACCTGGCCTGAAATAGCATCGTCACGAATGCCTTTTGCGTTCATCAGCGCGTGAGCATCGCGACACTCACATACGATGACAAGGGGGGAGGTGAACTCGGGATCACATTCGCGGGTGACTGGCTACTGGGTCAGGACCTGCCGTCAGCGGACAGTGTTGTCGATCGGCTCAAGCAATCACCCAGACCCGAACGACTGGTCTTTAATACTGATGAGCTCAGTAACTGGAATACCGGATTAGTCAAGGCAGTCATCAAGATCATTCGCGCCGCCAGTTCGCAGGGGATAACGGTTGAGGAATCCGGCTTGCCTGAGGGCGCGCGCCGGCTGGTTGCACTGGCCTTTACGGTGAAAGAACGTGAAGGCGCAAGGCGAGGTCATGATGAGAAAGGACTTCTGGATCAGGTTGGTGAGGCCACCCTGCGCACGTATGAAGAGCAGAGGGATTTGCTGAGGTTTACCGGTGAATTGATGCTGTCACTCTCCCGTTATCTGCGGGGAAAGGCGACTTATCTGCGTTCAGACCTGGTCCTGTATTTTCAGGAGGCCGGCGCAGAAGCCTTGCCGATCGTCAGCCTCATCAGTTTTTTGATTGGCATGATCTTCGCATTTGTTGGCGTTAAACAACTCAGTCTGTTCGGGGCCGGCATCTATACTGCCGACCTGGTTGCGGTGGCCATGGTCCGGGAGATGGCGGCGATCATGACCGCGATCATTATGGCCGGTCGCACGGGCGCTGCTTACGCCGCCCAGATTGGTACCATGAAGGTTAATGAAGAAGTCGACGCCTTGAGCACGCTGGGGGTGAACCCGATTGATTTCCTGGTGACGCCCCGGATTATCGCCCTGGTGGTGATGATGCCGCTGCTGACCATGTATTCAAGTTTGATGGGAATCCTTGGCGGTACGCTCGTTGGTCTTATCATGCTGGATGTCAGCCTGGTGCAATACACGCAGCAAACGATTAGTGCCGTTGAAATGAACAGCTTGCTTGGTGGATTATTCAAGAGTCTTGTCTATGGTAGTCTGGTTGCATTGGCCGGGTGCCAGCAGGGGATGGCATGTGGCAGTAGTGCCATGGCGGTTGGTCAGAGTACCACCAGGGCCGTTGTCCTGGGGATTGTTCTTATTGTTGTCAGTGCGGCAATTCTCACAATTATATATATCAATCTGGGGATATGAGATGAAAACCGGCGAAGCGCATATCGTCGTTGAAGATTTGACGATGGCCTATGGTGATTTTGTCATACAGAGGGATCTTGATTTCACCGTTAATCACGGTGATGTCTTTATTATTATGGGCGGTTCCGGCTGCGGCAAGAGTACCTTGTTGAAGATCATGATTGGCCTGAAGAGTCCTGCAAAGGGCGAGGTCTATTTTGATGGTAAACCCTTCTGGTCCTCCAGTATAAAAGAACAAGAAGTAATGAAGCGTAAGTTCGGCACTTTGTTTCAGTCGGGCGCGCTCTGGAGTTCAATGACCCTTTCCGAGAATATTGGCCTGGCCTTGAAGCAATATACCAGTCTCAGTGATGCCGAAATACGGGATGTGGCTGCCTATAAACTGATGCTGGTCGGTCTTGCAGGGTTTGAAGACTATTATCCGAATGAGATCTCGGGTGGCATGAAGAAACGTGCCGGGCTCGCACGGGCAATGGCCCTGGATCCGGAGATCCTGTTTTTTGATGAACCGTCTGCTGGACTGGATCCCATCAGTGCAAAACTGCTCGATGACCTGATCCTTGAGCTGCGTGACAGCCTGGGTACTACTGTTGTTGTTGTGACCCACGAACTTGCGAGTATTTTTGCAATAGCTGATAACTCGGTTTTTCTGGATACTGATGCCAGGACCCAACTGGCGACTGGTGATCCGAAAGAACTGCGCGATCATCATCGTAACCCTGTCGTACGTAACTTTCTGCATCGTGGGGAGGCCGAAGAGCAGGTCGCATGAGCAAGAAGATCAACACCACGCTTATCGGTGCCTTTGTTGTTGGCGCTGCGATTCTTATTGCAGTTTCAGTTGCGTTGTTTGGCGGGTCTGAAATCTTTACCAAGCGTCAAAAATATGTCGCCTATTTTACTGAAGACACCCAGGGTTTGCGTATCGGTTCCAACGTCCTGCTCAATGGTGTAAGGGTCGGTTATGTCACTGATATTGCCTTGTTGATGGATCGGGTGACTTTCGATACGCGCACGCGAGTGACCATGCAGATCCTGCTGGATAATTTCATCGTTACGCAAAACGGTAAAATACTCGATTCAGATGATCGCGGTGAGGTCAGTTATGATCGCATCGTCCATGATGCCGGCATGAGGGCCCAGCTCGATACCCAAAGCTTTGTGACCGGCCAACTGGTGGTAAAACTGGTCTTACGCCCGGATACCCCCGCCATTTTGCGCGATGAATCCCCGCCCTATCCGGAGATACCCACGGTTCCATCTGAACTTAAAGCCCTCATTACCAAGCTGGAGCAGTGGGTAGCGGACTTTGGAGAAAATGTGGACTTCAAGGAACTAACGGAGCGAGTCATCGCTGCCCTTGAGGGTGTGGAAGGACTCGTTAATTCCCCCGATATACGTGAGACATTCGCCGGTTTAAACCAGATTATCAATGATGAAGATACCCAGCAGTTGTCTGACTCATTGCAGGCCACTCTGGGTAAAATGCAAGCCACGCTTGAAGACCTTCAGGGAGCGGCCTCAGCAGCCTCAGAACTCTTTAATGAAGCGGATGGACAGGTTGAAACACTGGGCACCAACCTTGAATCCACACTGACAGCCTTGAAGGATGTTCTGATTAGCAGTGAAGAGACTCTGATTGAGGTCAGGGACCAGTTGAGCGGTGATTCTGTGCAAATGTATCAACTCGAATCCACTCTTGATCAGGTCGAGTCAGCAGCCAGGGCAATACGCGAATTTTTTGATTATGTAGAACGAAATCCCGAAGCACTGTTAAGAGGAAAGAACGAATGATGGTAAAACACTCCGGTGCAACACTGGCAAATTTGATTATTCTTTTAATGCTGTCGGTTTTCGTGGTTGCCTGTGGTACCTCACCTCCGGTGCAGTACTACAGCCTTCAGCCAGTTGAACCGGTGCTGGAGAACGATGCGGAAAATTCCATCATCGTGCGTCTGGGTCCCTTGCGAATTCCGGAATACCTGAAAAGACCACAGATTGTCACCCGCACTGACAATGCCGAAGTCATTATTGATGACTTTTCCCGGTGGGCGGAACCACTGGACCAGGCCATGCACAGCGTCGTTGCAAGTAACCTGGATAGTCTGCTCAGTGACGTCATTGTTATTGCCTATCCCTACATAACTGCAATCGATTTTGATTACTGGATCCTTGGCGGTGTCAGTCGATTTGACGCGGATGAGAATGGTAAAGTAACCCTGATTGTGCAATGGGGACTAATGGATTCGAAGCGTAATACCATACTGGCACCGCTGCGCCGGCAATTTGAGGCCCAGACCACTGGTTCAAATGACCCCGGAGCAATCGCAACAGCAATGAGTGATGTGCTCAATCAATTCAGCCATGAAATTGCTGAGCAGCTGGATACTGCGATCGGCAGATAATGTGCACAGGAACTCCACTGAATCACCCGGCGATTCAATAAAAAAACAACAGGATTATGAAAAGATATATTCAGCAAGGCGTTGCCACACCCGTTTATGCCATCCTTTCAGTTGTATGGCTATTTTTGATAATTGCTCCCGTTAGTGCCGGCGCTGCTGAGCAGACTGACTGGGTGATACCAGGTGATCTTCAGAAGGTCCTGGAAAGCAAGATTGAAGAAGTCAGCGCAGCAACTGCCATGGATGAACAGACCAAAGCGACGCTGACAGAACTCTATCGCAGGGCATTAACCAATCTGAATCAGGCTCAAAACTACCAATCAGATGCGGATTTATTCACGCAGGCACGACAGAGTGCACCGGCCGAGACAGAAAAAATACGGCTAACCCTTGAGAAAAGAGAAGAGATTACCCCCGAAACAGTCCTGGACTTGTCCGAGGACGTAACGCAATCAGAACTTGAGACTTTACTGGAGAAGGAAAGGGCTGACCTGGCAGCTGTCGAAGCGAAACTCTCGGATATTAAAAAGCGCTTGGAGAACCAGGTCAACAGACCTGCGGTTGCGCGCGACAGGTTGATCGCTGCCCAGCGTGAACTTGAAGAAGTCAATGCGGAACTGAATCGGTCCGCACCACCGGATGAGACCGCCGAGATGAAGCAGGCACGGAAATGGGAACAGGAAACCCGGGCCCATGCACTCAGCAACGAGATCAAGAAGCTGGACAATGAGTTGCTCAGTCACCAGGCAAGAGTGAGACTTTTGGAAGCAAAG
>JBFFIE010000007.1:0-63534 GCA_041556555.1 Gammaproteobacteria bacterium | reverse complement strand
TCCGGTACAAAATTCCGGTCCTCGAGATAATCACGGGGCTCATAACCGAACACCTTTTGCAGGTTCTCGCTGACAAAGGTCGGATTGTTACTGCCGGTCGCCTCAAAGCTGTAGAGCACCGCCGGCGAGGAGGAAAGGATATGGTTGATCCGCGCCTGGGCCGCAGCGGCAGCGGCTTCAGCCGCCTTGCGTTCGGAGATGTCACTCCAGGAACCCACCACCTCTAACGGCTTGCCGGCCTCATCATAAATGACTCTAAGTTCATCACTCACCCAGCGGTAACTGCCGTCCTTGCAGCGGAAACGGTATTCATTGATCAGGTGACCATCCTTGAACAGCTGAGCAAACCCTCTTGCTAGATCCTAGGTATCCTCCGGGTGGATCCGCTCCGGTACAAAATTCCGGTCCTCGAGATAATCACGGGGCTCATAACCGAACACCTTTTGCAGGTTCTCGCTGACAAAGGTCGGATTGTTACTGCCGGTCGCCCTAAAGCTGTAGAGCACCGCTGGTGAGGAGGAAAGGATATGGTTGATGCGTGCTTGAACCGCCAGGGCATGTGCTGCCACGGTTACTGAAGAAATTTCGGCAGGATGTTTTTTTCTCATTGCAACCAAGCAGTTTATCAGATGCAGTGTATAAGTATAGGAAAAGTCGTAAAATTTTCCTAAAATATCGTTATTTAAAGAGGCGCTTATAATTACGCTTCTATGAGTTTCACAATTCAAGCATATAAAGAAAATAATTATTATGATTTATTATCATAATAATGTGTTATCGAAGTTTATTTGGAAATAATCGTTCCAGTTCTGGTTTGAACTTATCTGCGATTTTTTTAAATCCCGCACTCGTTGGATGAAGTTCATCACCCCAATCTTCGGGGTCAAGAGTCCCCGCTGTTTTTATGTAAATAAAATTCTTTGTTTTACTTTCAAGATCTTTCAACATTTCGTCAAAATGCTGAATTAGCCATTTTGCTATGTATCGTTGTTCAGTCTTTGATGTAATATTATTTTGTTCCATATATGGTTTCATCCAAGGCCCTGTAACCCGATAACCAAATATACAGGCCCCTTTATCACATGGGATTGGGTAATCATAGCCATGTGTCATGATAGTGCATGTTTCACGATAATCATCACGCAGATCAATTAAATCAAGATAGGCATTCTTTATATGTTCTAAGCGGCGATAAAATCTCTCTTTATTAATTGCGTCTTCCCATGATTTAACTTTCGAACGGTCATTTAGTAGAGAAAATAAGTCTTCACTGGTAATATCATTACCACCCCCGCTAAAAAGTATTAAATCAAATGGATATTTTATTAATAAGTTACGTAATTTCCTTTTCTGCTTACCAGACATGATCTCAACGATTTCGTCTCCTGATCTTTCTAGACGATAGAGATCAAATTTTCCCATTTTCTGAATGTGGTCAATAATGTTCTTTCTGGTTGGAAAGGAAAACCAGGAATCACCCTCACTTAGAATAATTGGCCGTTCAGGATGATGCTTTACATCATAATTAAAAGCGGCGAATGGTGTTTGAGGACGGTGGTTACTAGAAGGCATCATTCATTATCCTTCTTGTTAAGCGTAGAAAAATCAAAGGATTCGAATTGTCCGTTACGTATCACTGTCGGCCAGACCATCTGACTTCCCTGGTGGTTTTCATTCGCATAGCTGATAGGTGTTCCCATCCCGATGTCCAAGTTTTTTATGCTGAGAATGGCATCAATAATAGTTTCTTTATCGACATCTGGACCTGCTCTTTTAAGGCCCTCAATAAAAATTCGGGCAACAATATATCCTTCCAGGGAAAGAAAATCCGGCTCGGCTTCCGGATCATATGATTTGAGATCCTTGAGATATTCACGTGTGAGCGGTAGGTTGGATTCAAAGTGGGGAACAACCTGGGTGATGATGACACCTTCACCATCCGGTCCCAAAGCATTTTTCAGTGCCGTGCTGGCGACAAAAGACACATTCATGTAAATCGTATCAGACAGGACACGTTTCATAATCCGGATAAACTTGGCACATGCGGCATACGTTCCAACCATGATAATTACCTTCGGTTTGACAGGGGCTTCAAGGATTGTAAGTACTCCTTGTTCGACGTTAACCGTGTTACGTTCATAGCGACCATGCGGAAGAAGGTGACCCTGATCATAACCTGCCGCTTCGAGACTTTTTATAATGCCCTTGTAACCATCGTCACCAAAGGTGTCATCCTGGGTAAATATCGCTATTTCGTGCGGCAGAATACCTGCTTCCAGTATTCCATTAACCATGGCTGCTGTCTCCTGAGTATAGCTGGCCCGGTAGTTGATGACATAACGATTGGGAGGATGTTGTCGTACCAGTTCGGCACCAGTGCCGGGAGCAAATAGTAGTGTCTTCTTTTCCGTAGTGATAGGGACTGTTACTGCGGCCGTTGGCGTCCCCATATTACCGAGTATGGCGAGGACCTTTTCCTCATCGATAAGAATACGCATGTTACGCTTCGCTGCTTCCGGCACATAACCATCGTCCAAAGTGATAAATTTAATCTTTCTGCCGTACACACCGCCTTCCTCATTGATACGGGCAAAGTAGGTTTCGATTCCATCTTTCATCTCGATCCCGAGAGACTGGGTCGGTCCACTCAACGCTGTAGACATACCAAGTTTAATAGGGGGTAGCTTTTCCTCTTCCTCAGAAAAAGCAGATGCCGTACATGCCGCTATCAAGGTTATTATTAAAACGAATTTTAATCTGGCAACTTTCATTTCAATAGAACTCCAGCAATGTGAGAATAAGCACCGCCAGTTGACTGAGAGGCCAGTAAAGTATCTTCACAAATAAATTATCATGATACCGGATAACTTTAATCACGAAAGGGAGCTTCTTGGTCATTTCCGGGGTAAAGGAGGTATAACGTTCCTTTTGTTTGTGCGAGGCTATAATCACATAGTTCGCAACCGTAAACAGGATCAGCACATAGGTAACGTAGTAATAATATTCAAGGTAAATAATATCCTGGACTGCAAAACTTTCACGTATGCCAAGGTGGGAGAATACGATAACAAGAAAGAAGCCGGCACAGGCAGCTATTGCTTCAACAACTTCAAGCTTACCAACCTCCATATTGGTACTCAATAACAGAAGCGCGAATAACAACAGGGCCACAACAGCCAGGGGCAGGGCGTGCGATATGATGGCCCCGAAAATTTGTTTCGAAATCTCGATAGTAAAATAAAGCTCGGGGAAATCCGTCAGGCCGGCATAATCCGTCAAACCGAAGCTTGAACTATAATTTTCATATCTGTAACTAAAATAAGATTTATTGATACTCCAGCCGTGCAGAAAGATATCATTTTGCAGACCGGGCCAGGCAGTGGGATTATTAAGTTTATAAGCATCAAGATCGGGAATCAGGATGATATTCCGGGTAAATTGTTTATGTCGAAGATGAATCTGCACATATTCCCTTCCGAACGGATACTTGGAAAAATCAAAATCCTGGTAGAGGGTTGCCTCGAAACCCCATCGTACCAATTCGGTATTACCGGATCGCGTGGTAAAGGGTTCTTCCAATTCAAAAGAATCACTCCCGGGAATCACTATTTCACGATCAATGCCATCATGTATCCCGAGCGTATAACGTTGCCAAAGATAGCCGTTTATGGCTACACCGGAGTTGTCAAAAGAAATTGACTGGATATAAATCCCGGTTGGTATGAATAACGGTATTTCCTCCCGTTGTTCCAGTGTGCGCTGACGCTGATCAGTCATGAAACGGTTCAGGATATTTTGATTCGTGATCAACTGCGAATTTCCAAAGCTCTCTGATGGATAGTCTATTGTCAACTTAAGCGCAGTTACGTAACTGATAACGCAGCATAGCGTGAAAACACTCGACAGAATCCATAAACTGCGGAGGGATCCATGCTGGATTCCCGAGAATGCGATAGTAAACAGCAGAATTGACAAACAAAATACCAAAACCATACGCAGCAGCTTTGTCCGTGCAAGAGATGGTGGTATTTCCATGTCTGCATCATTTAACAGGATGCCCAGCGTCCATCCAGCCGCCGGAATCTTCAGAAAGAAGGCTTTTGAATCCTGGCCACTGTCTGGATCCTTTAAACTGACAATGCGGGAAGGATCAGACAACGCGTGATTTACTTCATTCACGATGGACGTATCTTTTGACCGTCCCAGAATATCATCCAGGGACCATTGATGATCAATGTAATCCTGGTTATGATGAACAATGAAGTGCCGTGAGGGTGATAAAATAAAACCATAACCATTTTCACCAAGATCCATATTGTCAAGCACCCTCTTGAAACTGCTTACTGAATAGGTAGCGAAGACTACTCCCACCGGTTCAGCAGACTCCTCCGGTTTGAAAAGTGGTACCGCATAGGTAACCAGCATTTCATGGCGAGTCTCATCGTATTTTGGTTCCAGCCAAACCGCCTTACCCTCCATAGCATGCTGGTACCAGACAGCTTCCGGTTTTGTATAGTCCTCGCTACTATCCAGGTCACGTAAGCGCAAATTGTCATTATCGACAACGTACGAAATACCATATAGTCGTATTTGCGGATCATAGGCAAAAGGGGCAAAAGCGACTCCGGCTTCAACGAAACCAGGGTCGGAGTACATTATATTTCTAATAATTTTTACTAACTGTTGTGTGTCACCTTTTCTGATATCAAGAAGATCCCTGGACGCCTTGCCAATCGTTTCGGTTACACGCCTGAGATTGCTTTCTATCTGAGTCTGCGCTTCATCTCCATGTCGCTGTGCCGACTGGAGTCCCTTGTTCATCAGTGCCTGGTTATCTCCGCGGAATTGAAGTCCGATACCAATCGCATAAAGAAATCCAATTACTGATAGAACAGCACAGCTACGAATAATGAAAGTGGTAAAGGACATGTTCATACGTCCGCTTTATTGCAGAATGTTTCCTGCAGATGTTGCCAGGGAATTCGTTTGAAACGTACCTCACAAAAATGGAAATTCCACAGGGAGAAATCAGGTTTATCGTCTCTTGGGCAGTTCATGGAACAAAATAGCTTAGTAGATAAGTTCCCCGTAGCAGTTCGTTTGACTTTCCTATCTTTATCAAATTGATGATCTATTAAGTGTACGTTATCAGAAGATAGGGGCACATTAGATTAGAATAATAATCAATATAATGTATCAAGTCTCTGTTATTTTTGCCTAAAAAGCCACTGACCAACGCTGAATCGTAGTAATCCCACTGCTCTGCGATTTTACTGTTTTTGGTTCTCGGGATGGTAACTCCCTCGAATTCCGAATACGACAAGGGTTTCTTTGCTTCAGAGGACGTTTCAACTCTGATCTACCAGCGCACTACCGCCTTATTGCTCTCTACGATGGTAGCAAGAGGCTCGCTCAGAAGGTCTTGTACTCCTTAGGGCATCTGCTGCCACGGGTACTGCAGAGATTCCGACAGGATGCTTACTCTGATTTCAACCGAATAGCAAATCATGATGCGGTGTATAAGTATAGGAAAAGTCGGTAAAAATTTTCTAACATATTGCTATTAAAATGGTCTATCTTTTGTATAGATCGGTCACCATAAGATTCTTTATTCCAATTTGTACTGAATCGTCTTACGCCTACAGATGACAGTTATACCTGGCTATTTACGGGCGCTTGAGGTAGGAACCAAGCCGATTGTTCTTGATAAATTCTTGTAGTGAGATTTTGAGATGAACTACTTTGTCACCGGAGCTTTTGATTTTGTGGGAAGCAGACTGGTTGCCAAGCTGCTGCAACATGGTGGAACAGTTTACATACTCATGCAAAAGCAATCACTGGACAATTTAGAACAGTTGCAAGAAATCTGGGGTCTACAATCTGATCGTGTTATTCCCATAATCGGCGATCTGACCGAAGCCCGTCTTGGCGTTTGTCAAAAGGACCTCGGCAAGCTGAAAGGTAAAATTAATCACTTCTTCCACTTGGATGTCAGTTATGACTTGAATACGGATGCGGAGAGTCAGTATACCGCGAATGTGGAAGGGACACGCCATACACTTGAATTTGCAGAGGCGATAGAAACAGGTTGTTTCCATCACCTGAGTTCCATTGCCGCCGCCGGTATGTACGATGGTGTTTTTCGTGAGGACATGTTTGAAGAGGCTACCGGTCTCAAGCATCCCTACTTTAGCGCTATACACGATTCTGAAGCATTGGTGCGTCGACAGTTCAACCGGCCATGGCGTATCTATAGGCCAGGGGTTATCGTTGGTGATTCGCAAAACGGTGAGATGGATAAAATTGATGGGCCCTACTATCTCTTTAAATTGATACAGAAGGTACGCAGAATCTTGCCGCCCTGGATGCCCACCATTGGCCTGGAAGGAGGGCACTGGAATATAGTACCGGTAGATTTCGTCGTAAACGCCATGGATTATATTGCACATCTTGATGGCAAGGACGGCCACTGTTTCCATCTTACCGATCCCAACCCTCACTATCTGGGTGAAGTCCTCAATATCTTTGCTCGGGCTGGTCATGCACCGACCATGGCCATACGTTTGAATGCACGCATGTTTGGTTTTATCCCTTCTTATGTCATCGATGGTCTGGCCAAGGTGGCGCCAATTCGCCATATTACCAAGCAGATACTTCAGGACCTCGGTATTCCAAAAGAATTATTCCAATTTATTAATAAGCCGACGCGCTTTGATTGTCGGGAAACAACAAAGGCATTACAGGGCACCGATATTAAGGTGCCGCCTCTGGAGGATTATGCCTGGAAGTTGTGGGATTACTGGGAACGATATATGGATCCTGATTTATTTGTCGACCACAGTTTGAAAGGCAAAGTCAACGGACGGGTAGCCATGGTAACAGGAGGTTCTTCCGGCATCGGCAAGGCTACGGCTCTGAAACTGGCAAGCGCAGGCGCAACCGTTCTGCTGGTAGCCCGCGATGAGGATAAATTACGTGAGACACGGGATGAGATCCAGACTCACGGTGGCTGTGCCTATAGTTACAGTTGCGATCTTACGGACATGACTGCCTGTGACAGGCTGGTTAAACAGGTAATGGAAAAACATGGAGGAATCGATTTCCTTGTGAACAATGCTGGCCGATCAATACGGCGTTCTATCGCACTGTCATTTGATCGATTCCACGATTTTGAGCGCACCATGCAGTTGAACTACTTTGGTAGCCTGCGTATGACTATGGGCTTTCTACCCAGCATGTTGAAACAACAGCATGGGCATATCATTAATATCTCTTCCATCGGTGTTTTGACCAATGCACCACGATTTTCGGCTTACGTTGCTTCAAAGGCTGCGCTGGATGCTTTCTCCCGATGTGCAGGTGCAGAGTTTACCGGTGAGGGAATCCATTTCACTACCATTAACATGCCCCTGGTGCGCACACCGATGATCGCACCCACCAAGTTGTATCAAAATGTTCCTACAATCAATCCTGAAGATGCTGCTGACCTGGTGGCCGAAGCCATCATCTACCAGCCAAAGCGAATTGTCACACGCCTGGGAAAAACTATGTGGATAGCCTACGCTATTGCGCCAAAATTGATTGAGATCATCATGAATACCGCCTTCCGGTTGTTCCCCGAGTCCGCGGCTGCGAGTGGAAAGCAGGAAAAGGAAGTGGAAGCGACACCGGAAATGGTGGCATTCGCACAATTAATACGGGGAATTCACTGGTAATTCTCATCGAAAGACAGAATTTTTGAGCATAATTAGGAAGTAGCGGCAAGGTATATGAAATTGCTATCGATAACTATATGAATCAGTCTGTTTTTGGGGCAAATGTAATAATGTCATCATTCATTGCAGACTATATCTTCAGACATCATGAAAAGAGGACAACATGTTTTCAGTAGCCGGTAAAACCATGCTTGTTACAGGTGGCAACAGGGGCATGGGTAAACTGTTCTGTGAACATGGCGTCGCAGAAGGTGCGAAGATTATCATCTGGGCTACCAACGAGCAGACAATGAAGGAAACTGCCGAAGAGTTAACCCATCGCGGCGGCGAAGTTTATACTTACAAGGTAGATGTATCCGACCGCAAGGCCATCGAGAAAGCCGCAGAGATTGTCCTCAAAGAGCACGGCACGGTCGACATCCTGATCAACAACGCAGGGATCGTCGTTGGTAACTATTTCTGGGAGCATACCAATGACCAAATTGAAAAAACCATGTGTATCAACAGCGAAGCTATGATGTATATCTGCCGGGCGTTCCTGCCCGGCATGATGGAAAAGCGTGCGGGTCGTATCGTGAATATGGCGTCCGCTGCTGGGCTGATTTCCAACCCGAAGATGTCCGTCTACAGTGCTAGCAAATGGGCCGTAAACGGTTGGTCTGATTCCTTGCGCCTGGAGCTGGAACAGAAGGGTTATAATAATGTCTGCGTTACCACTGTCACACCCAGCTATGTTAATACCGGTATGTTCGATGGTGCCAGGGCACCGCTAATGACGCCCATTCTTGAGCCCGAACCTTTTGTGCAGAGGGTCTGGGAAGCCATGAAGAAAGGCAAGGTAGCAGTCCGCGCACCCTGGACTGTCTACCTGGTCGCCGCTATGAAAGGCATGCTCCCCATCCGCCTGTTTGACTTCATCTTTGGCAATATTTTCGGTGTTTATAAGAGTATGGACGATTTCAAAGGCCATTAGCTCATATCTTAACGACGAAACTAGTAAAGATCATTTAGGTCTAAACTTATCTGAACCAATGAATGATAGTGGAGCTTAATGATGAAAAAAGCAAAATCAGATCCAAAATATCTCTATTTGCTATTGATGGGAATATTTATATTAGCTAATGCAGGTGGCAATGACAATGCTGTTGCAACTGATGACAAACCTTATCAGATTAAAGATGGAAATATTGATAAAAACACTTTTGAAGGATGGAAAACTTATAATGGTGGCGGTTGTGGTGGATGTCATGGCCGTGGTGGCTCTGGTGGTGTTGCATCTAATTTAGCAGAAAGCATTGTAGTTAAAAATGACAAGGAAATGTTCAAAAATTATGTGATTAATGGTTATCCAGGCACTCTTATGAAACCACATAGAAATGATGAAAGGGTAATGGAAAACCTGGATAATCTTTATAGCTATCTAAAGGCAAGGGCTGACGGTGTATTAGGCCCTGAAAATCTAATCAAGTATCAACTGGGTAAAAAAGAGTAAGCTCATAACAATAATTTTAACGGTGAGATCATTAAGAAACTTACTCTAAAAATTAATGCACACGTTCTGATCTTCTAAAAATCAGCAAAATATTATAAAGAAAATCTACTCAGTGCTTTATGTTCAATGGAATATTAGCACTGAGCAGTTTTCAAGGAACAGTATTTACAGGATGACTTCGGTAATTCTTCCCTATTTTGGGGTTTCCATTTTAATTATTCTCGCATTAAGCAAAAATTGGTTTTTAATACATGAATTGAATGACGTAATGATTTCACTCAACCGGGGCTGTCTTAAAATAGTCTTTGTAACGCAAACGGGTAAGCGTTAAAACTAGCTCTGAATCGTAGAACACCCATTGCTCAGCGATTTTACTGCCTTCAAACCTCGATATCGTAACCCCCTCAAATTTTATACGACTAGGTAAGTGTTCTTCTACCGCTACATCCGGTAACGGTTTGACATCAGCAACCCAGCGTACGGCCGCTTTATCACCTTCTATGATGATATCAATAGGTTCAGTTTGTACATCTTCGACTTGATAGAATTCACGTTGATGTTCAATCAATTTACCTATACTTTCAAGGGTTGCTTCGGGAGTAAGATATTGTTGTTCGTGGCGAACAAAATCTGGTGTAAAAATCTGCGCTGCTTCATCTATATTTCCAGAGGAAAAGGCATATGTACCCCTTGCTGCTGTAATAGCCATTTGGTCACGGCTGATTTGATGTTTACCCCCTTCTGCCATTGCCTGTTGGGCCGGTAGTATCATGCCAAGTAGAGAAATTAAACCTAGAAGAAAAATCTTAGTCTTTATCGTGCACGTGTGCATATAGATCACTCCTGTTTTCGATATAATAATTTTATATGTACTTCCCTGATTTGCGACCTTTACGCATTGATACGAAACTACTGTGCTCGGTAGGCTCGAAAATCTTTATTTACTGCTAAGAAAGGTCACTGCGTATTCCAAATTATCAATCCCGGTAATTTATTCCATACCTCCATGTACTTTACATCCTGCAGTCCGGCCATTTGGTTCTTCAAATTTGTGTCCTTAGCTCCAAAGGCGAGACACCCATATATTATTCCAGAGCCTCATAATTGTATAGCACAAGGGAGAATTCGTGCTGCACTGCGACAAGCTCCATCATATATTTTTTTTTATATCAATTTACGCTACTGTTTCAAAATTTGACGTTATCTGTTGATTTAATTTGTAAGGAAAATATTCTTAATCCCAGAGTCGTAAGTTCGACCCCTACACGGCCCACCATTTTTCCCTCATTTCAAGCCAAGTTATCAGCGGCCAAAAGCTTGCTGGAAATGTGCAGAATATTCAGCGAAACTGTCCATAAGTCTGAACATTGCCAGGTATCCGGGTCTAACTAGACAACCCGGCCACTGTTAACAGAAATTTTCCATGCATAAGCTTGTAATTATCATCTTCTGTATTTTCTTCCTGCCCTCCGTCCAGGCCAGGGAGTCACTCCACGTGGGACCAGACCCGATTCCCGCTATGCTATATGCCGAGGCAAGGGATCAGCGCGATGAGAGCAATGGCGGCAACCAGCAGGCTGATGAGGAGGACAAGAAATGCATGACCATCTGTAAACAATGGGGTGAACATTGTATTATCAACCCCGTCACTGGCAGGCGTGACTGTCGGCGCATTTGCAAGGAATTTGGGGAAGAGTGTTTTTAACCCAGGGTCTTTTTGCAGTTCATTCCAACCTTTGAGTTTGTTCATTTAATACCTGAATCCCGTATTTATATCGCCCAGGACAGAGGTTACATTGTTCAGGGTGGTCTTTATAATGTGTTGCGTTGCAGAATGCCGGTCATTCAAGTTGAACATGCGAAAGTGGCGGAATTGGTAGACGCGCTGGATTTAGGATCCAGTGGGGCAACCCGTGAGAGTTCGAGTCTCTCCTTTCGCACCAGATTTGCACTTTCTCAGCACTATCATTAAATATTGTTATAATTCATATAGATACATTGAGGGTCTAGAATGCAAGTTACCGTAGAAAACACCGGCCCACTGGAAAGAAAACTCCACGTGGAGGTTCCGGAAGAAAAGATTGCCACCGAGGTCCAGAACCGGCTACAAACGCTATCCCGTACCACCAGGATCCAGGGATTCCGCCCGGGCAAGGCGCCCATGAAGGTAATAGAAAAAAAATACGCAAACCGGGTTCGGCAAGAAGTCATCGGTGAAGTCGTGCAAAGCAGCTTTTACGAGGCCCTGACGCAGGAGAACCTGCGCCCGGCCGGCCGGCCAACGATTGATCCCATGAAGGCAGAGCAGGGTGGTGGACTCGTGTACACGGCAACCTTTGAAGTGTATCCCGAAATCAAGCAGCTGCCTGCAGAGAAATTGAAGATTGAAAAACCGGTCTGTGACGTCAGCGATGCCGATGTCGAGAAGATGATCGATACTGTCCGAAAGCAGCGGAGTGAACTCCAACCGGTCGACCGTGTAGCCCGGGAAGGCGATACGCTGACCATCGATTTCAAGGGCAGCATGGATGATCAGCCATTCGACGGCGGAGAGGCCAGTGACTTCAATATTGAGTTGGGCTCAAAGCGTTTTATTGCCGGTTTTGAGGAAGGCCTGATCGGTGCCAGGGCCGGGGAAGATCGCAGTCTGGATCTGGTATTTCCTGAAGACTATCCCAAGGCCGAGCTGGCGGGTAAAAAGGCCAACTTTGCAGTTACCGTTAAAGCCGTAAACGAACCGGTGTTGCCGGCGTTGGACGATGAGTTTTTTGCCAGTATTGGCGTCAAGGAAGGCGGACTGGAGGCATTCAAGTCTGAAATTCGTAAGAACATGGAACGGGAGATAGAACAAACCCTGTTTAACCAGACCAAGAGCCGGGTCCTGGAAAGCCTGCATGCCGCTAACAAGGTTGATTTGCCCCAGGCATTGGTACGGCAGGAAGCGGAGCGGCTCAATGAGCAATTACGGAAAAATCTCAAGATGCGCGGTATCGATACCAGCGGCAAGGGTAACGACGAGGCTGAAATCGAGAGCCTGACACCGCAAGCGGAGAAAAATGTCAGCCTGCAGCTCCTCATTACAGACCTGATCAAGACCCATGAAATCAAGGCCGAGCCAGCCAAGGTTCGTCAGCTCATCGAAAAAGTGGCTGCCGGCTACCAAGATCCCACTGAGGTGATTAACTGGTACTATAGTGATAAGCAAAGGCTGGCTGAGGTTGAAGCCCTGGCCCTGGAAGACGAAGTCGTGAGCTGGATTCTGTCCAGGGCAAAAGTCAGCGAAAAGCAAATCTCATTTGACGATCTGATGAATAAAGGGCAGACTGAAACAAATTAAATTAATCTCTGAAGGCAGGAAGGCAACTATATGAATAACAACGAGATAAAGGCATTGAATCTTGTTCCTATGGTGGTTGAGCAGACGTCCCGGGGAGAACGTGCCTACGACATCTATTCCCGTCTTCTGAAAGAGCGCGTCGTTTTTCTGGTTGGCCCTGTGGAAGATAACGTGGCCAACCTCATCGTGGCCCAGTTGCTGTTCCTTGAATCTGAAAACCCGGATAAGGACATCCATCTCTATATCAACTCTCCCGGTGGCTCCGTTTCTTCCGGGCTGGCGATCTATGACACCATACAATTCATCAAGCCAGACGTCAGCACGATGTGCGTGGGCCAGGCTGCCAGCATGGGTGCGCTGTTACTGGCTGGTGGGGCAAAGGACAAGCGCTACTGCCTGCCTCATTCACGGGTGATGATTCACCAGCCTCTGGGCGGTTTCCAGGGACAGGCCAGTGATATCGATATTCATGCCCGCGAGATACTGAAGGCACGTGAGCAGCTGAACCAGATCCTGTCCAGACACACCGGGCAGCCCCTGGAAAAGATCCAGCAAGATACCGAGAGAGACCACTTTTTAAGCTCTGCAGAGGCCATGGACTATGGTTTAATAGATTCTGTCCTGAACGAACGCACAGTGGCACCTGGAGCATCTCCGGCGAAAGATTAATCACACGAAGAGGTGACGTATGACCGATAACAAGCAGGGCAAAAACGGCGACGGTGACCGCCTGTTATATTGCTCCTTTTGTGGCAAAAGCCAGCACGAAGTCCGCAAGTTGATTGCCGGTCCCTCCGTGTTTATCTGTGATGAGTGTGTTGAGCTCTGCAACGACATTATCCGCGAAGAAATCCAGGATAAACCAGCCACAGGTGCGGGCAGCAGCCTGCCCACGCCGCATGAGATTCGGAAAAGTCTGGATGATTATGTGGTTGGCCAGGACATGGCAAAAAAGATTCTGTCTGTCGCTGTATACAATCACTACAAACGCCTCGACCAGGGCATCAAGAAATCTGATGTCGAACTCGCTAAAAGTAACGTCTTGTTAATCGGGCCTACTGGTAGTGGTAAAACCCTGTTGGCAGAAACCCTGGCCCGCCTTTTGAATGTACCGTTCACTATTGCCGATGCCACCACCCTGACGGAAGCAGGATATGTGGGCGAAGATGTTGAGAACATCATTCAGAAGCTTTTGCAAAAATGTGACTATGACGTTGAAAAAGCCCAGACCGGTATCGTTTACATCGATGAAATCGACAAGATATCGCGTAAATCAGACAATCCATCGATTACCCGTGATGTTTCCGGCGAAGGTGTTCAGCAGGCCCTTTTGAAACTGATCGAAGGCACGGTGGCCTCAGTTCCACCCCAGGGAGGGCGTAAGCATCCACAGCAGGAATTCCTGCAGGTCAACACGGCGAATATCCTGTTCATCTGTGGTGGTGCGTTTGCCGGTCTGGAGAAGATCATCTGTGAACGTTCGGAAAAGAGTGGCATCGGTTTTTCTGCCGAGGTCAAAAGTCTTACGGACAAGAAAAATGTCAGCCAGTTGTTGCATACTGTTGAGCCGGAAGACCTGATCAAGTATGGCTTGATTCCAGAATTTGTCGGCCGCTTGGCGGTGATAGCGACCCTGGAAGAACTGGATGAGGACCAGCTGGTCAAAATCCTGGTTGAACCCAAGAATGCACTTACCAAGCAATATGCGCGTCTGTTTGAAATGGAGGGCGCGACGATTGAATTCCGTGAAGATGGATTGCGAGCCCTGGCCCGCAAATCCATGGAACGCAAAACCGGGGCTCGTGGCTTGCGATCAATCATGGAGAATGTTCTACTGGATACGATGTATGATCTGCCCTCGATGGAAAATGTCGCCAAGGTGGTCGTTGATGAAGCCGTTATCTATGGCGAGTCGAAGCCACTGATGATCTATCAGGGCAACGAGATGCAGAAAGCCGCCCCTGATTGATATTTATATCAACCAGACGTAGTCCAGGTGACGAGGTGATTCAGCAAACGGCCAGCACTTGAAATCAGGCCCCGTTATCCTCATATATTCTGCAACCATCCTTTTTGAGAGAGCTTGACCATGTCCGAAGACAGCAGTAATCCTGTTATACCCGAAGATCACCACTACCCAACACTCCCACTCAGAGATGTTGTGGTCTACCCGCACATGGTCATCCCCCTATTCGTGGGCAGGGAAAAATCCATACGGGCGCTCGACAAGGCTATGGGCAGCAACAAGCAAATTCTGCTGGTAGCACAGAAAAGTGCTGCGGATGATGATCCCGGTCTCGAAGATATTTATACCATAGGGACTCTTGCCAATATCCTGCAGCTGCTCAAGCTGCCGGACGGCACCATCAAGGTTCTGGTAGAAGGGGCATCTCGCGCCAAGGTCAGCGAATTTGTCGAAACCGACAATTATTTCACTGCCACAGCCGACCTGGTGGAATCCACCGTGTCCGATGATCGGGAACTGGATGTGTTGGTACGCTCCGCCATCAACCAGTTTGATCAGTACATCAAACTGAACAAGAAAGTCCCGCCGGAAATCGTTTCCTCTCTCTCTGGGATAGATGAACCGAGTCGCCTGGCGGATACCATCGCCGCCCATATGACGGTCAAGATAGATCAGAAACAACGCATCCTGGAACTGATCAGTATCAATGAGCGACTGGAACATATCATCAGCCTGATGGAAGCCGAGATTGACCTGCTGCAGGTCGAAAAACGCATACGCGGCCGCGTCAAGTCCCAGATGGAAAAGAGTCAGCGTGAGTATTACCTGAATGAACAGATGAAGGCCATTCAAAAAGAACTCGGTGATATGGATGATGTACCGAATGAAGTCGAGGATCTGGCTAACCGCATAGAAAAGGCCAACATGCCCAAGGAAGCCAAGTCCAAGGCTGAGTCCGAGTTGAACAAGCTGCGTATGATGTCGCCTATGTCTGCGGAGGCCACCGTCGTCAGGAACTATATTGAATGGCTGGTGAATGCGCCTTGGAGCAAACGCAGCCGAATTAGCCAGGACCTGGAAAAGGCCAGGAAGATACTGGATGAAGACCATTATGGTCTGGAAAAGGTCAAAGAGCGTATCCTTGAATATCTTGCGGTTCAGCACCGGGTAAAAAAATTGAAAGGCCCGATATTATGCCTAGTGGGGCCCCCCGGTGTCGGCAAGACCTCATTGGGTAAATCGATAGCCCGTGCAACCAACCGGAAATTTATTCGGATGTCACTGGGTGGCATCCGGGATGAGGCCGAGATTCGTGGGCACCGTCGCACGTATATCGGTTCCATGCCCGGCAAGATCATCCAGAGCATGGCCAAGGGAAAAACCAAGAACCCACTGTTCCTGCTGGATGAAGTCGACAAGATGGCCATGGATTTCCGTGGTGATCCGGCGTCGGCCTTACTCGAGGTTCTGGATCCGGAGCAGAACAATTCCTTCAATGATCATTACCTTGAGGTCGATTATGACCTGTCCGAGGTCATGTTCGTGACTACCGCTAACAGTCTGAATATTCCAGCCCCGTTGCTGGACCGTATGGAAGTGATCCGTCTCTCAGGTTATACCGAAGATGAAAAGGTCAACATCTGCAAAAAATATCTCATACCTAAACAAATGGAACAAAACGGCCTGAAGAAGGATGAAATTAACATCACGGAAGCAACCATACGTGACATCATCCGTCACTATACCCGCGAGGCAGGAGTTCGAAATCTTGAGCGTGAGATTGCCAACATTTGTCGCAAGGTGGTGAAACAGATTCTGCTGAAACCCCAAGACAGAAAGGTTACCGTGACGCCGGCGCGTCTCGAGAAACTCATTGGGGTCAAACGCTTCCGTTTTGGCCGGGCAGAAGAAGAGGACCGTGTTGGCCAGGTCACTGGCCTCGCATGGACTGAAGTCGGAGGTGATTTACTGACGATTGAAGCCGCCATTGTCCCCGGTAAAGGCAAGGCCACCCGCACCGGTCAACTGGGGGAAGTCATGCAGGAATCCATCGAAGCGGCTATGACGGTTGTTCGAAGCCGCAGTGAAGTGCTTGGCATAGCTCAAGAGTTTTACAAGGACCATGATTTTCATATCCACGTACCCGAAGGCGCTACTCCAAAAGACGGTCCGAGTGCCGGTGTCGCCATGTGTACGGCACTGGTATCAGCACTGACAGGTATACCTGTACGGGCAAATGTTGCCATGACAGGTGAAATTACCCTGCGTGGTGAGGTACTACCGATCGGTGGATTAAAGGAAAAACTCCTGGCTGCTTTACGTGGAGGGATCGAAATAGTCCTGATACCTTCAGAGAATGAGAGGGAACTGGTAGAGATACCGAAAAATATAAAACAAAATCTTGATATTCGTCCGGTAAGATGGATCGATGAAGTATTGGAAGTTGCACTGGAAAAAATGCCAACTCCTTCCAAAGAAGGTAAAAAAACCGGTGAACTAGTAAAGTCCAAAGAAGCTACTAAAGATCAGAAAACTGATATGCTTAGACCACATTAATCATGTGGTTTGCCAGTTAAATCCCTTGATATAGCTTGTTTTGCGCCCGATGCTTGCTTGACGTACATCAGAGCACTTGGTATAAAACCCGGCCTGGAATTTTTGCTGTGACCATAAAAAATTCTGTTGTATTCTGATCAGCGGTTCTAACTTGAACAATAACTTTAGGGACAATTTAGGGGAATAATCATATGAACAAAGCCGAATTGATTGACGCGATTGCAGAGTCCGCAGACCTTTCAAAAGCATCAGCCAGCCGAGCGCTGGACAGCGTAATTGACAACATTACCAATTCATTGAAAAAGGGCGACACAGTCACCCTGGTCGGTTTCGGAACTTTTTCAGTCCGCAACCGTGCTGCAAGAACCGGTCGCAACCCAAGAACCGGGGAAACCATCAACATCAGGGCATCAAAAGTACCTGGATTTAAGGCTGGAAAAGCACTCAAGGATGCCATAAACTAGCGCGCCTCCTTGGGTGCTTAGCTCAGCTGGGAGAGCGTCGCCCTTACAAGGCGAATGTCGGGGGTTCGATCCCCTCAGCACCCACCAATTGCTTCCGGAGTGGTAGTTCAGTTGGTTAGAATACCGGCCTGTCACGCCGGGGGTCGCGGGTTCGAGTCCCGTCCACTCCGCCAGTACTGAAACACGGGCGTGCCAGATGGCGCGCCTTTTTTTATTTGAGATTATAGATTGAAAAATGCTTCAGGTAATAAGAGACAAAACAACCGGTTGGATAGCAGTTGCCGTTGTCGGCCTGTTATGTATTCCATTTGCCTTCTGGGGGATCAACTATTACTTCCAGGGCGGTTCTGAACCGGTAGTCGCAACCGTCAACGGTGATGAAATCAAGTTCAATGAATTCCAGCGCTCTTACAGCAACTACAGGCAACAAATGCAGGAGTATCTTGGCAAAAACCTGACAGCTGCTGAAGAGGATGCTTTAAAAGAGGAAACCTTGAAACGGATGGTTGAGAGCAAGCTTCTGGATCAGGTTGCCGAATCCTTTGGATTGCAAATCAGTGATAAGCAGGTCAAACAAGCCATCAAGGGCATCGAAGTTTTCCAGACAGATGGAAAGTTTGATAATGCCTTGTACCAGATGGGACTAATGCGTCTGGGTATGTCGCCTGCTCTGTATGAGTATCAGATGCGTCTTGACATGATGTCGGAACAAATTCAAACCATGATCGTGGAAAGTGAAATTTCCACTATGGCAGAAGCACGGAAGGCCGCTGCATTGGCCAGGGAGCGTCGGGATATCCGCTATTCAATCATACCAGTTGACCGTTTCAGGGATGATATCGAGGTGACGGAAGATGATATTGAATCTTTTTATAAAGAATATGACACCCGATATTACAAACCTGAAGAAGTCAGTATTGCCTACATCAATCTTTCCATGGCAAAACTGGCCGAACGCGTAGAAGTCTCAGAAGATGCCTTGAGAGAATATTATGAATCCAACAAGGCCAGTTATGATACAGAAGAACAGCGCAAGATTTCCCAGATTTTGATTAAAATCGAGGAAGGCAGCTCTGACGATCAAATAGCTTCGGCGGAATCAGAGGCACAGAAAATTTTGGGGATGCTTGAATCCGGCAAAACATTTGAAGACATAGCCAAGCTTTATGCCGAAGACAGTTCCAATTTCAGTCTTACTGAATACGGATTCTTACCAAAAGGCATCCTGCAACCCGAAATTGATGAAGTGGTATTTTCCATGAAGCCTGAAACCGTCAGCGGTGTTATAAAATCAAAGCTGGGATTTCATATCGTCAAGCTGGTGGACATGAAAGGCGGTGTGCTCAATACCTTCGAGAATAACCGTGAACAGGTCGAAGCGGATTATCGGCAGCAGGAATCTGAATTGCGTTTTTATGACCTTGCGGATCAACTGGCCAATCTTACTTTTGAACACCCGGATAATCTGGAAGTTGCCGCGTCAGAGACTGATCTGCCCGTGGAAAATACACAATTGTTTGATCGGAATGGCACTGAGGAAGGTCCCGGATCTTATCCCAAGATAGTTGAGGCCGCGTTCTCCGAAGAGGTTCTGGACAAACGCCATAACAGCGAATTAATAGAAGTCGCGGACGGTAATCTTTATGTAATACGTGTAACCGAACACTCTCCCCGAATGAGGCTTTCCATTGCTGATGTCAGGGACACCATCATCGAGGACATCAAGTCTACGCGTGCCAGTGAGGAGACCCGGTCACTTGGTATGACGATCATAGAAGAACTGGCATCCGGCAAGGCATTCGCCGCTATTGAGAAGGACCATGATATCAAGTGGGAAAAGGCTGAAAGTGTCAAACGCGGCGATATCGAGGTCAACAGGGCCGTACTCAGGACGGCGTTTACCATGGGTAAACCAGAGGAAGGCTCATCCGTGTTTGATGGCATTCAGCTGGGCAGTGGCGACTATGCCATTATCGCAGTCACTGGCGTTGAAACCCTGGATCCTGAGTCAATCAAGGGCAAGGACGCTGAAGATACCAAGCGTACCCTTGAGACTTTTCGTGCGGCCAATTCCTGGGTGCAGTTCCTTGATCAGTTGAAGGCTGAAGCTGATATCAATCTGTTTAAAGACGTTCTGCAATAGTCGGCTGGAACCGTTTTACCCTGTCTGTTGCGGCAGGTCTTCAGCCGGTAGAAATCTTTCCATAATGGCGGCACCCGTGCTGTCGCCCCAGACATTTACCAGGGTGCGCATCCGGTCCAGGAACCAGTCCACAGCCAGCAGGATCCCGATACCCTCCAGCGGCAAGCCAACGGCTGTCAGGACGATGATCATGGTGACCAATCCGGCCTGTGGAATACCGGCAGCACCGATAGCCGCCAGGGTCGCGGTAATAAAAATAATCGCCTGTTCATAAAGCCCCATCGGGATACCATACGCCTGGGCAATGAACATGACGGCAACAGCCTCATACAAGGCGGTGCCATCCATGTTAACTGTTGCACCCAGGGGCAATACAAACCTGACGGAACGCTTGTCCACACCACCTTCTATGGCACATTCCATGGTGAGGGGGAGGGTGGCCGACGAGCTGGAAGTTCCGAATGCAGTCACCAGCGCCCGTGACATATCGACCAAATAGCTAATACCCCGTTTGCTGAAAACAAGCAACAGGGTTAGTAATACACAGAAATGTATGGCCAGACCCAGGCTGACCGTAAGAATGTACTTGCCGACCTGGATGACTTCCTGCCAGAAGGCCTCGCCACCACCGGCCTGTCCCAGTCTTGCAGCAACCATGGCAAAGATACCGACAGGTGCGAGTATCATGATCCAGAGCACGATTTTCATCATTACCTCATTGAGTCCTTCAAAGAAGCTGATGACGGGTTTGCCTCTGGGTCCGACGGTTGTGAGTGCGGCGGCAAAAATAAGACAGAAAACTATCAGCGGTAACAGATCGGTTTCAGCGGCAGCAGTGAACAGGTTAGGTGTAACCAATTGTTGAATGATATCGGTAAATCCGATTGACGCCTTACCGGCGATATCTTCAGGTACGAAATCCGGCAAGTTGTCATAGCCACTGCCGGGCGCAATCAGGTTCACCAGCACCAGACCAGTAAATACCGCCATGGCTGTTGTCAGCACATAATAGCCAACTGTCAGGCCACCAAAGCGCCCCAGTTTTCTGATGTCTCCAAGCGCTGCGACACCACTGATCACGGCTGCAATAATCAGGGGAATGATGGTCATTTTCAGAAGGTCCAGAAACAGATCACCTAGCCATTGCACAGAGACCATGGCTTCGCCAAAAAACCAGCCACAGAGCAGACCGGCCAGGGCGCCGATGAGTATGGCTATCAGAAGGGTATTATGCTGTGACGTCTGGGGAGACAAGGTTGTCTTTTCAGGTCATGCCTATTGCGTTGTAGCCACAATCCACATAAGTGATTTCACCCGTGATAGCAGAGGCATAGTCTGAGCAGAGGAAAGCCGCCACATTACCAACTTCATCGATGGTGACATTACGGCGCAGGGGTGCATTTTTTTCAACCTGGGCAAGAAAATCCTTCAGACCGCTGATCCCGGATGCGGCCAGGGTACGTATCGGTCCCGCTGAAATGGCATTGACCCGGATATTTTCCGGTCCCAGGCTGGCCGCCATGTAACGTACGTTGGCTTCCAGGCTGGCCTTGGCAACACCCATTACATTGTAGTTTGGCATGGCGCGGACAGCCCCGATGTAGCTCAGGGTCAACATGGCCCCGTTACGGCCTTTCATCAGCGGGCGGGCAGCGTCACCCAGTGCAGAAAAACTATAGGAGCTGATTTCGTGGGCAGTGAGAAAACCCTCCCGGGTCAGGCTTTCGAGGTATTCTCCTTCCAGTTGATCACGCGGCGCATAGGCCACGGAATGAACCAGTATGTCGAGGCTGTCCCAGTAATCATCGATCTGTTCAAAAACCCCCTGTATCTGTTCATCACTTGCAACATCGCAGGGTACAGTGATCTCGGAATTCACCTCGGAAGCAAATTTCTCGACACGATCACGTAACTTGTCATTCTGGTAAGTAAAGGCCAGTTCAGCACCTTCACGATGCATGGCCTTGGCGATGCCCCAGGCAATGGAACGGTTACTCGCAACCCCGACAATCAAGGCACGTTTACCTTCAAGTAATCCCATATAATTTTTCCTGTTATAGGTTCTGGTTATCAAACATAAAGCGTGAAAGTGTACAGAAAATAGCCGCTGATTATAATGGTACTTGCAAAGACCTCGAGCTATGTGCCCATAATAACCAATAATGACAAGAATTGCTCTTTACTGGCTACTGCCTCTCCCCTTGTTAATTACAGGCTGTACGGACGAACCCTGGAACAATCCTTATCCTCCTCAGCAGTCTGACCAGAATATCTATTATGATGTCTTCAGCGAACGGCCCAGACATCTTGATCCCATTAGCTCATATAGTTCCAATGAATACACTTTTCTCGGGCAAATCTATGAACCGCCATTACAATACCATTTTCTGAAACGGCCCTACCAGTTAACCACGCTGACGGCAACTGCCATGCCCGAAGTGACTTATCTTGATATCAATGGAGAAATGCTGGAGGATTCCGCACCCGCTGATCAGGTGCACAGGGCCATCTACCGGATAACAATCAAACCAGGAATTTTATTTCAGCCACACCCGGCTTTTGCCCGAAGCGATAGTGGTGAGTACCTGTATCATGATCTCGAAAAGAATGATCTGGACAATATTTATTCGCTGAATGATTTCAGTAAGACCGGTACCCGTGAATTAACCGCCGCAGATTATATCTACCAGATTAAGCGCTTTGCGCATCCGGGGATTCATTCGCCGATTGCCGGGTTGATGTCCAAGTACATCCTGGGACTTAATGAACTGGGGGCTACACTGAACAGCAAAGTAAACGACAGCGGCACAAAATCCTATATTGACTTAAGAGAATATGAATTGGCGGGTGTGAAATACGTAGATCGTTACACTTATGAGATCACACTCAAGGAAAAATACCCGCAGTTTATTTACTGGCTCTCAATGAGTTTTTTTGCCCCCATGCCTTGGGAGGCAGATCGCTTTTATTCACGCCCGGGAATGAAAGAAAAAAATATCGTACTTGACTGGTATCCCGTAGGCACAGGTCCATTCATGCTGACCGTGAATAATCCGAACTTGCAAATGGTCATGGAGCGTAATCCCAATTTTCGCGGAGAACCTTACCCTGCAGAGGGAGAAGACACAGATAAGTCTGCCGGTTATCTGAAAGATGCTGGCAAGTTAATGCCGTTTATCGACAAGGCTATCTACAGCCTGGAAAAGGAAAATATTCCAGCCTGGAATAAGTTCCTGCAGGGTTATTACGACACCTCTGGAATAGACTCGGACAGTTTTGACCAGGCGGTTCAGTTCAACACCCAGGGGGATGCAGAGCTGACCGGGGAAATGCAGGCAAAAGGCATTACGCTGGTCACGGCTGTAACAACTTCCAGTTACTATATGGGATTCAATATGCTGGATGATATTGTCGGTGGAGACAGTCAACGCTCCCGGTTGCTGCGCCGGGCAATATCTATTGCGATCGATTATGAAGAATACATCACTATTTTCACCAACGGCAGAGGCATGCCTGCACAGGGCCCAATACCCCCGGGGATATTCGGTCATGTCGAGGGCAGGGAAGGAATCAATCCCTATGTCTATGAATGGAAAATCAACCAGCCTGTCAGACGCAGTATTGAAGATGCAAGGCGATTGATGGCAGAGGCAGGTTATCCCAACGGCCGCAATCAGGAATCAGGCAAGCCCTTGATCTTATATCTGGATACTCCCGCGGCTGGTCCGGGCAGCAAGGCTGTATTGGACTGGTACCGGAAGCAGCTGGCTCGGCTGGGCATACAACTGGTGATCCGGGTAACTGATTACAACCGGTTCCAGGAAAAAATGATCAAGGGAACTGCACAGATCTTCATGTGGGGCTGGAATGCTGATTATCCTGATCCGGAGAATTTTCTTTTTTTACTTTATGGTCCCAACGGCAAGGCGGAACATAATGGTGAGAATGCTGCGAATTACAGTAATCTGGAGTTTGATCGACTGTTTAATGCTATGAAGAGTATGCCAAACGGAGAAAAACGGCAGATAATCATAAATCGCATGGTTGAGATTCTGCGGCGCGATGCGCCCTGGATTTGGGGCTATCATCCGGTCGGTTATTCCTTGCATCACCAGTGGTATAGCAATGCCAAACCAAATCTCATGGCCAATAATACACTTAAATACAAACGTATTGATCCAGATACAAGAAAGACATTACGTAGCCAGTGGAACCAACCGAGGCTTTGGCCTGTGATTACTGTTTTTATCATTTTGTTTCTCAGCAGCATCCCGGCATGGCGCACCTACAAACAGCGTGAGAGATCATCTGCCTTATGATCAATTACATCATTCGCCGGGTATTCTATGCGTTACCGATTCTGGTCGGAGTCAACCTCATCACTTTCTTCCTGTTTTTTATTGTTAACACGCCGGATGACATTGCCCGCATGCAACTTGGACAAAAGCGGGTGACCCAGGAAGCTATTGATAAATGGAAGGCCGATCGTGGTTATAACAAGCCCATACTCTGGAATGCAAATGCTGATGGCATGGAAAAACTGACAGAGACTATATTTTTCTCAAATTCTGTAAAATTATTTGTGTTTGATTTTGGTCAGTCTGACAGTGGCCGTGACATCGGCCATGATATCAGCCAGCGTATGTGGCCCAGTCTTGCTATTACTGTCCCGAGTCTTTTACTTGGTCTGCTGGCCTATATCAGCTTTGCACTCATCCTGGCTTTTTTCCGGGCGACATATATAGATGTCTGGGGTGTCATCCTGTGTGTGATCATGATGTCCATATCCAGCATGTTTTATATTATTGGCGGGCAATTCCTGATCGGAAAATACCTGCATCTTGTTCCTATCTCGGGCTACGATACCGGTTTCGAAGCAATCAAGTTTGTGGCCTTGCCGGTACTGGTGGGTCTGGTTGCCAGTATTGGATCGTCAACGCGCTGGTATAGAACCATATTTCTTGAAGAAATGAACAAGGATTATGTCCGCACAGCCCGTGCCAAAGGCCTGTCGGAAAAGCTGGTACTTTATCGTCATGTCTTGCGTAACGGTCTCATCCCCATATTGACCGGCGTGGTCGTAATCCTGCCGATGTTGTTCATTGGCAGCCTGATTACAGAATCTTTTTTTGCGATACCGGGACTGGGTAGTTATACCATCGATGCCATCAACCGCCAGGATTTTGCGATTGTTCGTTCGATGGTTTACCTGGGTTCGGTGCTTTATATCCTCGGCCTGTTACTGACTGATATATCCTACACTATCGCTGATCCCAGGATCCGGCTGGACTGATTGGAATAACTACATGCCCGTTATCTTTATCACTGATGCATTGATTTTCTTTCTGCTGGGAATGGTCGCCCTGTTTGCTTGGTATGCCGCAAGCCACGAACACCTGCGTGCGCCCTGGCGGCAGGTAGCAAGTAATCCACTGGCAATGGCGGCCGTGGTCGTACTTGTATTTTATATCCTTATTGGTCTATTGGATTCCGTCCATTTTCATCCAAAACTTGAACAGCAGGCTGATCAGCCGGACCAATACTCCACCGAGGTGCTGAGCCTGCTTGATGTAATCACTGAAAAAATGCGGACCCGGGTAGAGACCAGTTATTCTGCACCGTTTGCCACCCATGCCTTTTCCCGGGAAATGCTTGTTCTGGAAGATGGTTCGGAGATTCGGGACTACCCAAAATTGAAATACGCAGGTAGCCACCTGGCTGATCCGGATTCTGCGGTCATCGATATTCTGGTCAAGGCCCTTGCAGGTGCTTTTTCAGGCCTATGCATCTGGCTGGCGCTGGTTGCCCTGGTGGTATTTAGACTGGCACGTTCCAGGCACTTGAGTGTCGGGCAGACCATAAACTCAATTATCCACAGGGAAGGGCGGGTCCCCTGGCATATCATTCTTTGCACGGCGGGACTGCTAATTATCGTCATGAGCAGCCTGTTTCATTTATCGGCTTACTATCATGTGCTTGGCACCGATAAGGTCGGGCAAGACGTGTTTTATCAGGCATTGAAGAGTGTCCGTACCGGTCTGTTGATTGGCACCTTGACGACTCTGGTAATGTTGCCTTTTGCCATTGCACTTGGAATCATGGCCGGTTATTTCCGAGGCTGGGTAGATGATGTTATCCAGTACCTGTATACCACCCTGAATTCAATTCCGGGAGTTTTGCTGATTGCTGCGGCGATATTAATGCTGGAAGTCTATATGACCAATAATGCCGAAGCCTTTACCAGTGTCGAGCAGCGGGCTGATATGCGATTGCTGTTTCTCTGCATGATTCTTGGCATCATGAGCTGGACAGGTCTTTGCCGTCTGTTACGCGGCGAGGCACTAAAACTTCGTGAGATTGATTATGTTTATGCCGCACAGGCCTTTGGTGTTGGTAATACCACTATCATGCTGCGCCATGTGCTTCCGAATGTTATGCACATTGTCATGATTTCCATCGTCATCGATTTCAGTGGCCTGGTACTGGCAGAAGCCGTGTTGGCCTACATCAATATTGGTGTTGATCCCAGCATGGCCAGCTGGGGTAATATGATTAACAGTGCCCGACTGGAGCTTGCTCGTGATCCGGTTGTCTGGTGGTCATTGGCAGCTGCTTTCATTTTTATGCTGGGTCTGGTATTACCGGCAAACCTGTTTGCAGACGCCGTTCGCGATGCCTTTGACCCCCGTATCAGGAAACAAGTATGACAAAGAAAACCAGGATTGAATTGCCTGACAAGCATGCCACTATCCGGGTGGTTGCTATGCCGGCGGATACTAACCCGGGCGGCAGTATCTTCGGTGGCTGGATTATGTCTCAGGTTGACATTGCCGGCGGTATTACTGCACTGGCCCGTGCCAAAGGTCGGGTCGCAACAGTCGCAGTGAATTCTTTTGAGTTTCATGAACCCGTATTTGTGGGTGATGTCATCAGTTGTTATACGGAGGTCGTCAAGGTAGGACGCACATCAATCACCATCAGGGCTGAGGTCTATGCCCAGCGTAACCCGTCTTGTGTTGAAACAGTCAAGGTTACCGAAGCCGTACTGACATATGTTGCTCTGGATGAAAACCGCCGTCCCAGGCTGGTACCATCCCTGGATGATGAGGGGTAAATATTGACATGAGTGCATCATTGCTCGAGATCAAGGACCTGCAGACCTGGTTCGGTGAAGGGGAGAAGACCGTACGAGCCATAGACGGGATTGATTTTACAATTAGTCCGGGTGAAACCTTCGTCCTGCTGGGTGAATCCGGATGTGGTAAATCGATGACGGCACTATCGATTATGCGGCTTTTGCCTCCTGCAGCTCGTATCATGCGTGGCCAGATTTTACTGGATAGTCGCAACCTGTTTGATTTACCAGAGTATGCCATGCGTGATGTCCGTGGTGGGCAAATCGCAATGATCTTCCAGGAACCCCAGAGTTCACTCAATCCGGTTTTGACAGCGGGACAACAGATAGGAGAATCGCTGCATCGGCACAAGGGACTGAAAGGCTCGCGCCAACGTGATCGTACGGTTGAACTGCTTGAATCTGTGGGCATACCTGAACCGGACCGGCGTATCGATGAATATCCGCATCAATTTTCCGGCGGCATGAAGCAACGGATAATGATTGCCATGGCATTGGCCGGTGAACCTTCTTTGTTGATTGCGGATGAGCCAACCACCGCGCTGGATGTCACCATTCAGGCACAGATTTTGTCATTAATGAAACGTCTGCAGGATGAAACAGGAATGGCCATCCTGTTTATTACTCATGATCTGGGTGTGGCCTCTGAAATCGCTGACACTGTGGCAGTGATGTATAACGGGAAAATTGTTGAAATGAACAACAGCCGTTCTTTTTTTGCCAGACCCGAGCATGAGTATTCCCTGCATTTGTTTAATTCTGTGCCAGGAAAAGGTCTGCGTGACAGTGAAAACAGATCAGTTACCAGCGACTCAACAGCAGAACCGTTATTAACTGTCAGTGATCTGAAGGTTTATTATCCTATTCGCAAGGGGCTGTTCAAGCGCACGGTTGGTTTTGTTGAAGCGGTTGATGGGGTAACCATGGACATTTATCGGGGACAAACAATTGCCGTCGTCGGTGAATCCGGTTCCGGCAAGACCACTATGGGCAAGGGAATACTGCAATTAACACCCGTGACCAATGGAAAAATAGTATTTAATGGCAGGGAACTCACACATCTTGCCCCGGAGGAAATGCGACGCCAGCGCTCTGATCTGCAGGTAATCTTTCAGGATCCGTATTCTTCCATGAATCCCCGTATGATGATTGCCGATATCATTTCCGAGGGAATAATTGCCCAGGATATGATCAGGGACAGGGACAAGCTGATAGCACGTGTTGATGAGTTGTTGAGCCAGGTGGGTCTGTTACCGGAACATAAGTTTCGATATCCACACGAATTTTCCGGTGGCCAGCGTCAGCGTATTTGTATAGCCCGCGCGCTAGCCGTAGAACCAAGACTGATAATCTGTGACGAGCCAACCAGTGCACTGGACGTTTCGGTCCAGGCGCAAATCCTGGCTTTGTTAAAAAATCTGCAGGATGAACTTGGTTTGTCTTACATTTTTATTACTCATGATATCAGTGTTGTGGAATATATTGCCCATTATGTGGCCGTGATGTACCAGGGAAAAATCGTGGAACAAGGTGATGTGGATAAGGTCCTGTACTCGCCAACTCATCCCTATACCAGGAAATTACTCTCCGCCGTACCCAGAATAAAAACCGGGACAGATTAGGATCACGCTTGAGTTCCAAGAGACAATAAAAAAGGCGCCATGTGGCGCCTTTCAGTATTTATTGAACTGGCCATTATTCCCTGACCGCGGTGAAAGACTCTAGGATGGTATCAAAATCGGATTTCACCTTGGGAAATTCTGACGGCAAGCTCCATAGCAGTGTTTGATGGAAGTATTTTCTGGTTTCAATGGTAACGTGCCAGTAAATAATTTTAACTCCATCGATACTGCCCAGTATCTTGTAGCGAACGGCACGATGGGGGCCCAGCTGCAGGTATTCAGGTTCTGATTCACTGTAATTTTCCAGGTTTTCCCTGAGTGATGAACGTGTAATATCACTGTGTGTTTGCAGGGAAAGCTCGTCAAAATCAAGCATATTCTCTGACAGTACAATACAATAACCACCCTTGCGGTCGTTGCCGATTTGCAGGTCGGCATCATCATTCAGATCGGTCATCACAGACCATCCAGGTGGCATCATCACAGAAAACTGCCCATCCAGGAATGTGACCGGGACAGGCTGTGTATCCGACTTCATCGTCGGCGGGGTACAGGCTGCCAGACCCAGCAATGCGATGAAAAGACAAGTGAGGACAGGCAATCTGATCATATTTGGTTCTCCATGAATGTTTTCAGTCAATTATGGTCTATTTATGCGCTTGAAGTCACTATCAAAACTGCAGATTTTTAATCAGTTCACATTGACGGCAGTTTCACTACCAGAACATATGCGATTTCTGCCGCTGTTTTTGGCTTTATACAGAAGTTCATCAACACGCTTCATGAGTTCATCAATGCTCTCACTTTTGTCAAGCTGAATCACACCGGCGCTGATGGTAACTTTTGTGCTGTTAACGATGGGTTTTTCCTGTATTTTCAGGCGTAGTTTTTCCGCCACCTGGGTAGCATTCGACAATGTGGTTTCCGGAAGCAGGATGATAAATTCCTCGCCACCCATGCGGAAAACCATGTCGATGGTCCTTAAAGTACCCCAGATGATCTGGACCAGTTCCTTCAATACGTGGTCACCTGCTGAATGGCCGAACGTATCGTTGATTTTTTTAAAGTGATCAATATCCAGTAATATGAGCGAAATATTATTGTCATAGCGTTTTAATCGAGCGATTGCATTCTCAAGCGCATCATTGAGGTAGCGCCTGTTATAGGCTTGGGTCAGTTCATCGATTATGGAACTATCTCTCAACTTGTTCTGGAGTTCTACAATGATTTTTACGATCATATTTACAAAAATGACCGTTAATATCATGCTGGCTAAGACTCTGGTTGTTGCCTGGATGGATTGTTCGCTGTAATAAGCCATACCTGTAATCAATATTATGGAAAAGATTCCGATTATGTTTGCTGTTTTACGGGTCAGTACAAAAAACATCAGGATAAATGTCGGGTAAATCCACAAAATTCCAATCAGATTAATTTCAATGATTGTCAGGCTGATATTAAGAATGATGGCAATAAAGGCAACTGCCGGTGCAATGGGTAGTTCTCTGCGGAAATGCCTGTAAATAGCATCGATCAATAAAATCAGGATGACCAGAAAATTGAATGTTGCCAGCAGGTTCTCCCCTTTCATGAGATTGCTGACAGCGAAAGGCAAGATCAGAATAATGCCGGCGATCGAAAGTTTATAAAATACCTGTTCCCGATACTGGGCAATGATGTCAAAAATCCGGTGACTGGATCTTTGTTGAATTGTGTCAGGATCGTTCATGGCGCCCCTTGTCCACTGGAAGTATAGCGTTAAATTTTCAAATAAGCCCAGTAAATATAGAGGGTTATCTTTATTTCCTGTCTATAGCTTTCATAAGATGTATGGCATTGGCAAGCAGCGATACCCGTATGGCCTTTTCTTCGGTGAGATTGTTGCGTCTTGCAACATGAGTAGGGACAGCAAAGCTTATCTTACCAGCTAATCCGCTGAGTCGGATGATAATCTGGGTATTTTCACCAAGCGATATACATTCGTCAATAATACCTTCGACGGGATTTTCTCGCTCTCCACGAGAAGGGCGATCAACACGGTGGAGGATGACACCTTCAGATGGCACCAGCCAATCCACAGTTTCACCAGGTATGAACCTTTCATCAAGAGCACATTCAAGTTCCGTTTCTTTCCAGTGCAACAGTGTCAAGCCCTTGTCCAAATTATGGGATTTTACTTTCGCGCTGAAGATATTATTCTGATCGATTAATCGCGCTACTTTTGCATTGACAGGCCTGGAGATGACCTCATCAGCCCGGCCGCTTTGTAATAACTGCCCCTCATGAATAATAAACAGGCGGTCTGCCAGCATATAGGCTTCATCGAGGTCATGGGTGACAAAGATAATGGGGATATCAAGCTGTTGTCTGATCTTTACGAGTTCATGGCGAAGTTTCCTCCGGGTAACCAGATCCACCGCACTAAAAGGTTCATCGAGCAATAACAGCTTTGGATTCCTGGCCAATGCCCGGGCCAGTGCTACTCGTTGTTGTTGCCCACCGGATAGCTGAGCGGGGTAACGTTGCTCAAGTCCTTCAAGGTTCACCAATGAAAGAATTCGGGAAACCTCATGACTAATAGCTGTCTTATTCTTGTCTTGCATAGCGATGCCAACGTTTTCCGCGACAGTAAAGTGGGGAAACAGGGCATAATGTTGAAAAACAAATCCAGAACGTCTTTGTTGTGTCGGGAGGTTGCAGTTTGTTGAATGGTCACACCATGTTTCATTATCTACCTTGACAATTGCCTCTTTGACATGATGTAAACCGGCGATTGATCGTAATAAAGTTGTCTTGCCACTGCCGGAGGGGCCGACCAATACAATCAATTCATTTTTGCTGCAGGTAAACTCGGCAGCTAATGGTATTGGTAACTGTTGTTGAAGATTGACGTAAAGATACTCAGAGGCTGTCATGATAATCATTGCCTCCCAGACGCCTGTTTAAAAAGTTGATCAGCACGATTGAGGTAAAAGCCAGCAACAGGAGTAGGGCAGAAAGTTTTCCTGCTGCGGTGTCATTTAAAACCTGCAAGTAGTCGTAGATAGCAATGGCGGCCGTGCGTGTTTCGCCGGGGATATTGCCACCAATCATCAAAACGACACCGAATTCGCCCAGGGTATGGGCAAAGACCAGAATCAGCGCTGCGGCGATACCAGGCCAGGCCAGCGGAAGCTCGATATGCCAGAAGGTTCGTAATCCGTTTAATCCACAACACCAGGCAGCTTCCCTGATGTCTGGTGATATACCAGCGAACGCACGGTGCATGGGAATAACAGCAAATGGAAGATTGAACAGTATCGACGCAAATAACAGCCCGTCAAAGGTGAATATAAGGCGATGTCCGGTCAGTTCATGATACCACTGCCCCAGCCAGGCCTGCTCACTAAAGGCATGTAACAGATAAAAACCCAGAACCGTGGGCGGCAGTACCAGTGGCAATACAATCAGAATCAGGAGCAGGTTGCGTCCGGAGAAGTTCTGGTAAGCAAGCACGCGGCTGATGATGATCCCGATCGGCAATAAGACCAGCATGGTAAGTACTGCGAGCTTGAGTGATAGTATCAGTGTTTGCCAGTCCATCAGGGCCGTTATTCCGGTGCCTCGTAACCTTGTTGCCGGATGAGCTGAAGAGCGGTTTCACCGGACAGATACTTGTAGAGTCCTGAAGCCGTTTCTCCAGCGCCGTTGATCAGTACCATGCGTTGATGTATCGGCTGGTGCCAGTTCGCCGGGATAATCATGATGTTTCCCAGCTCACGGATCCTGGGGTGAATGGAAAGGGACAGTGGCAAAAACGCCATATCAACGGTGCCCGTGAGGATAAACTGTGCAGTCTGGCCAACATTTTCGGCCTGGATAAATTCATAGGGACCGTTATCACCCCAGAGTTGGTATTTTTCCAGTACCATTTTCGCCGCTTTACCGTAAGGCGCGAGTTCGGGGTTGGCCAACGCAATCCGTTTGATGCCGGATATGTCGAGTTGCTTCAGAAAAAGGTCAACATCAGTTACATCAGCCGTGTCGATTGATTGACTGACAAACATCACCAGCCGGCCACAGGCATAGATTCGGCCTTCATCTATTGTTAATCCCTGTTCATGGAGATGTTTTACATATGACTCATCAGCTGAGAGGAACAGTTCAAATGGGGCACCACGCTTTATTTGCAATGCCAGTGTCCCGGACGCGCCGGAGACCAGGCGTAGAGGTTCACCGGTCAATGCAGTATATCGGCTGCTGATTAGTTCCAGGGTAGGATAGAAGTTTGCTGCGACAGCTATGACCGGCTCGTGTTCCGCAATCGTATGACTGTACCAGCCGATCAGAAATATCAGGAACAGGCCCTTCAGGTTCATCAGGAAGCCGGTTTTCTCATGGTCACAAATTCCTCAGCAGCCGTGGGATGGATCCCAATCGTGGCATCGAATTGCGACTTTGTGGCTTCGGCCTTCATAGCTATGCTCATCCCCTGGATAATTTCGCCGGCATCCGGGCCCAGCATGTGAACACCAACCACGCGATCAGTGGTTTTCTCGACAACCAGTTTCATGAAAGTTTCCTCATCGCTTTGCATAAAACTCATCTTCATTGGTTTGAAAGAGGATTTATATATGTCGATGTCATTATAACGTTCCCGTGCTTCCTCTTCGGTAAGTCCAACCGTGCCGAGATTCGGCTGACTGAAAATGCAGGTTGGAATACCATTGTAATCAACTGAACCGCTTTGTTGATTATACAATGTCCGTGCCAGGACCATACCCTCAGCAAGTGCCACCGGTGTCAGATTGACCCTGTCTGTCACATCACCAATTGCGTAGATGGATTCAACAGAACTCTGGTATTTTTCATTAACGACAATGGCCCCCTTGTCATTCAGTTTTACACCAACTTTTTCGAGTCCCAGGTCGGCAGTATTGGGTGCCCGACCGGTGGCGTACATGACCAGATCTGAAGAATCTCTGGTTTCATTGGTATAGGTTATTTTAAATTGCCCGTCTTCTTTTTTAACCGAATCAATATTGGTATCGAACAGAAGTTTGATCCCCCGGCCTTGCATCTCATCAGCCAGGTGTCTGCGAAGGTCACGGTCGAAGCCACGCAAGAACAACGGGCCACGATAGACCAGTGTGGTATCCACGCCGAGCCCATGGAATATGCCGGCAAATTCCACGGCAATATAGCCTCCGCCTACAATTACAATTTTTTTTGGCAGGGCATCCAGGAAGAAGGCCTCGTTTGAGGTGATCACATGTTCCTTGCCGGGAATATCCGGAACACTTGGCCAGCCGCCGGTAGCGACGAGTATGCGTTCAGACGTTATTCTCTTGCCGTTAATTTCTACTGTGTGCTGGTCAAGCAGGCTGGCCCTGCCGTCTATGATGGTGACACCAGCATCGTCAAGAATGCGTTCATACACCCCATTAAGCCTTTTAATTTCAGCATTCTTGTTTTGAATGAGTTGTTGCCAGTTGAAGCGGATATCACTCATGGACCAACCAAAGCTGCGTGCAATCTCGAAATCCTCGCGGAAATGTGAGGCATAGACGAACAATTTTTTGGGCACACAGCCGACATTCACACAGGTTCCACCGTAATATCGGTCCTCGGCGACTGCAACCCGGGCCCCGAAAGAAGCAGACATGCGGGCCGCACGAACTCCACCCGAACCGGCGCCAATTACAAATAAATCATAGTCATAATTTGCCATTGATTATCATTTTCATTTAAAAATTTAAGCCACCTATTGTATTGATTTTTCCTTATAATGCATCATTTGAAAAATCTACTGTTGTAATAACCCGGGCTTATCGGCACTAAAACTCCTTTTGGAATTCAGCAGGACAATGCCTACAGAAAATAATATCGATATTACCTCGGAACAGACTGCGCGGTTGATGACACGGGCCAGTCATGCCTCGGTTGCGGCCGGTTCTTCCCTGGTGTTGATTAAGATGGTTGCCTTTCTCTATACCGGTTCCGTGGCCATGTTAACCAGCCTGATCGATTCTTCAATTGACGTGATTGCTTCCTTGATTAATCTCTTTGCAGTCCGCCAGTCACTTGTACCTGCCGACCAGGAGCATCGCTTCGGGCATGGAAAAATAGAATCACTGGCCGGGATATTACAGGCGGCCTTTATCAGTGCTTCGGTTATCTTTATCGTCATCGAGGCAATTAACAAGCTGGTTCATCCGTCTCCAGTGACCCACGGGGCGCTTGGTATTGCTGTCATGATTATTTCAATGATAGTAACGATTTTACTGGTCATGTATCAGCGCTATGTTATAAAAAAAACCGGCTCTGTTGTCATCAGTGCCGATTCCCTGCATTACGTATCTGATCTGGCCTTCAATGCCAGTGTCATTGTTGCCATCGTCCTGAGTTATTACTTTAATCTGACTTATGCAGATCCGGTTATTGCATTAATAATTGCCGTTTTTATTCTTATGAGTGTCAAGGAAATTGCAAAGACCTGCATCGATCAGCTCATGGACCGGGAGTTGCCGGATGAAGACCGCGACAAGATCAAAGAGATAGTGGTATCACATCCGGATGTCCAGGGCATACATGGTTACAGGACCCGGGCATCGGGTCGCGATATATTTATTCAGCTACACCTGGAACTGGATCCGGATCTGAAACTTCGTCGTGCACATAACATTGCTGATGAAGTTCAGGAACAGATCTGCCAGGCATATCCCAATGCTGATGTCATTATTCACCAGGATCCGGAAGACGATCAATAACCTTGTTTAACAAATCCAGGTTACGAGTAATCCCAGGGTGCCTCAGCTCCTCATCCAGTCATGATAAATCTTGATCCAGCGTAGCAATTTTTCAGGTGCATGTTGTTTCTTCCAGTTACCAGCAGCGAATTTGTTGGCTTCTGATAGTGTCGGGTAGATATGTATAGTCCCGAGAATGCGATTTAATCCAATATCATTTTTCATGGCGGTAATGTATTCGATGATGAGATCAGCGGCATGTTCACCAACAATCGTCACACCCAGTATCCTGTCTTTTCCGGGGACAGTCAGGACCTTGATTAGACCTCGGTCGGCGCTGTCTGCAATGGCACGGTCAAGATCGTCCAGCTCATAGCGGGTGACTTCGTAATCAATATTTTGTTCTTTTGCCTCCAATTCGTTGATTCCGACGCTGGCCACTTCAGGATCGGTAAATGTCGCCCGGGGTATGACCGAGTAGTCGGCCCTGAATTTCTTCAGGTTGCCAAACAGGGCATTAACCGAGGCATACCAGGCCTGATGTGCGGCAGTGTGGGTAAATTGAAAAGGCCCTGCAACATCCCCACAGGCAAGGATGTTGTGATAGCGAGTTTGCATGTATTCGTTGGTCTCAATGGTACCTTGTCTTGTCAGGGGTATGCCCAGACGCTCAAGTCCGTAACCTTCTGTATTGGCCTTGCGGCCGACTGCAACGAGGATCGCATCAAATTCGACTTCTACTGACTGGTCAATGTGTTCACAGCAAAGTACTTTACTTGCACCATCCCGTTTTATTTTGACTGCCTTGTGTTCAAGTAGAACATCTATGCCAGCGTTCTCAAAAGATTCCCGGACCAGGCGAGATACTTCCACGTCCTCAAGAGAGAGCAGACGAGGTACCATTTCCACGAGTGTCACCTTGCTTCCGAACGTCGCAAAGCACTGGGCCAGCTCACAGCCAATCGGACCACCCCCAAGTACCACCAGCCGTTCAGGCAATTCCCTTAACTCCCATATGTTGTCCGAGGTGTAGTATTGAATCTGCTCGATACCATCTATGGGAGGAATAAACGGCCCAGCACCGGTGGCAATGATAATACTCCTGGTCGTGATAATCCGGTCATTAACCCTGACTTCCCAGGGTGACACGATTTCTGCTTCGCCTGCCAGACATTCCACTCCCAGTTCGGTGTAACGTTCCACCGAATCATGAGGTTCGATCTTCCGTATGATGGTTTGTACCCGCTGCATTATCTCGGCAAAATCGAAACTTGCATTTACGGGTTTAAAGCCGAAATCTTCCGCCCGATGCGTATCAGCGAGGAAACGCGATGAACGTATCAATGCCTTGGAGGGAACACAACCGGTATTCAGACAGTCTCCTCCCATTTTATGTTTTTCAATTAACAGCACTCTGGCTTTGACAGCAGATGCGATATAGGCAGCCACCAGTCCGGCAGAACCAGCACCAATCACAATCAGGTTATAATCGAATTGATCAGGCTTTTTGTAGTTCTTGTAGACACGTTGCCGGTTAACGAAATTCACAAGGCCCTTGGCCAGATATGGAAACAGGCCGAGCAAAACAAATGCGGTTAAAAGTCCCGGCGAGAGAATACTGCTGATTGAATCTATTTGTGCGAGTTGTGTGCCTGCGTTTACATAAACCAATGTGCCCGGCAACATGCCAACCTGGCTAACGAGATAAAATGTCAGCAGACGGATTGGTGTCAGAGCCATCACCACATTGATGATGAAGAATGGGAAAATCGGTATCAGCCTTAGAGTAAAGAGGTAGAAGGCGCCGTCCTTTCTTACACCTTCATTAATGACTTTCAATCGTTTCTTGTAACGTTCCTGGATAAAATCATGCAGCAGCGTGCGTGAAATAATAAATGCCAGGCTGGCACCAATGCTGGAGGCAAATGAAACAAGTACGGTTCCCCACAGCAGGCCAAACAGCGCACCCGCAACCAGGGTCATGATCAATGCACCCGGCAAAGACAAGGCCGTAACTAATATATAGATAAGGAAAAATATCAACATCGCGGCTATTCGATTTCCTGATACATAGCTGCTGATTTTTGCCTGGGAGTGGTTGAAATACTCAAGTGTCAAATACTGTTGCAGATCGAATATAAAGAAGGAACCAACGGCAATCAGGACAAGCCCCAGTAGCAGAATTTTTTTCCAGTAGGAAGGCACTATTACACGCTCCATGAATATCAGGACATGACAGTAGCTGAAGTTCAGGCAAAAAAAAAGCTGACATCCTGTCAGCCTTGAAAGATCCACTACAAACTTCGTAGTGGAGGAGAGAGAGAGCTTGTTTGACCTGGTTTAGAGGCCAGTAGCAGGCCGTTAAAGATTGCTTATCGGGCCGGCTTTAGAAATTCGTTTTACCTTGTCTCCACGTTCATTTTTAAAATTGATCTGGTGTGAATCTTGAAATTTCGCACCAGCACGGTGTTCAGTCTGTAATGAAAAGTGCAAGCGCTATGCCAGTTTTAACGGAGTAATTACAGGATGGGAGAAATAGGAAAAAATAAATATAAATCAAAAACTTAAACTTAAGTAGCGGTGTCGGCCAGGAACACCAGAACATCTCCAGCCAGGGGCGATTAAGATAAAAGTGTTGCTTCTAGACGACAGGTTGCTGACCTGCGCCGGGCATTTTGAGACAGGAAATGGGTCTAGGCCAGGAGGCCGCCGATCAAGGCCCCAATCAGGAGGGGGATGATATTAATCATGATCAGTGCCATCAGGCTCATTGCAAAGATGACTCCCACCAGGGGAACACCGGTCATGAATGTTCCGGCGAAAAAGAGGAACCCAGACAGCAGCATGCCGGGTAACAAGGCTGCAAGGAAGCCTTCACCCACACCACCGGCGACCTTGCCACCGACTATCCCGGCAATGAGCGGGCCCAGGGCGGGCAACCAGAATAGCAGCAGGGAAATGACAGCCATCCAGATCATTCCCATGAACACACTACCGTTAGATTCTTTGGCCATGTTACCCTCCTTATATATATCTAAAGATATTTGAAGGACTATTGTGACAGCAACAGACTAAAATAGTCCACGTTCAGTCGATTTCATAAACCTATCTGAGTCATTTTCGGGGGCCTCGGCATGCAGAAAAGAAAATCGCCCACACGGGCCATACGTGAACTCATGGAGCAACCGGGTATCATTCGTACGCTGGGAGCACATGACGTGCTCACCGCCGTCCTGGTGGAACAGGCCGGCTTTGATTCCGTTTTTATCGGCGGTTTTGGTACCAGTGCCAGTCTATACGGACTGCCGGATCTGAATTTCCTCGGAATGACGGAAATGGTCGATGCCACCCGGCGGATGGCACATCGGGTTTCCATTCCCGTGGTGGCCGATGCCGATACGGGTCATGGTGACCTGCATAATGTCATGCGTTGTGTACGCGAATTTGAGGGAGCAGGCGCAGCCGGCATTATCCTCGAGGATCAGATCTTTCCCAAGCGTTGTGGACACTTTGGCGGTAAACATGTGATCCCGGCCGATGAAATGGTTGCCAAGTTCAAGGCCGCTGTGGCTGCCAGAAATGATGATGATTTTATTTTCATTGCCCGCACTGATTCACGCGAGACGGATGGACTGGATGATGCGATAGACAGGATTAACCGGTATTGCGATGCAGGTGCCGACGTGGCTTTCATCGAAGCGCCATTGTCCATTGAGGAACTGGAAGAGATCTGCAAGCGCGTGCAGTATCCCAAGTTTGTAAACATGCTTGCCTACGGGAAAACGCCGATACTGAGCGCCTCGGAACTGGAGGAAATGGGGTTCAAGATGCTCGTGGCACCAATCGATTCTGTATTACTGACTGCAAAGGTTATGCGCGAGATGGCCAATTCCATGAAACGTGATGGTCATACCAAATCCCTGTTTGATGATATGGTCGATTTTGAGGAGATAAAGAATATCCTTGGTCTGCAAAAATATTTGGCACTTGAAGATCAGTTCAAGGAATAGCCACGCATCCGTTTAACCACCTAAACAAACATCACTTAAATGGGAAGGTTTAATACCAATAATACTCAATACCTTGCCAAGTGGCCTCGCTTTGTTTAATAAATAGTACACTTTTCGATCTTTCCAAGCACGATATTAATAGGATAGACGACAGAAGTAAGTCATGGGTATGAGCGTACTAGAGTTGAGCCAATGCATATCGATAACTATGTGATACGGGGTGGTGTAGAAGGCCGCGAACGTCTCCTCCTTCTCTCTGAAGTGATGGGCCCATCCACACGTGCTCTGCTGAAGACGGTGAGTATTACCGCGGGGTCTATATGTCTCGATGTGGGTTGTGGAGGCGGTGATGTGACCTTCGAGCTGGCTCGAATCACTGGCCCTAAAGGTCGAGTGGTGGGTGTTGACCTCGATGAAACACAACTTGCGATCGCTCGTCGGGAAGCAGATCAATACGGTCTCTCTAACATTTTGTTCGAGGTGCAGGATGTTACCAAGTGGAAGCCCGGTGAGCTGTTTGATTACGTATATGCACGGTTTCTGCTGACGCATCTCTCTGATCCCGGAGCTATAATCTCCACGTTACGCCGACATATGCGGCCGGGAGGCATGGTTATTCTCGAAGACATCGATTTTCGAGGTCATTTCGCACAGCCGGAATGTCCTGCCTTGTTGCGGTACGTCGAGTGGTACACCAGATCGGTGCAGCGCCGCGGGGGTGATCCCAATATCGGCCCACGCCTCCCGGGGATGCTTCTACAGGCAGGCTTCAAAGATGTTCGAATAAACCTGGTTCATCCCGTCTCACTGAAGGGAGGAATCAAACTCCTTACCTGTGTCACGCTGGAGAATATCGCCGATGCAGTATTACAGGATAAACTTGCTACCAAAGATGAACTTGAACAGACAATTGAGGAACTTTACGTCTTCGCGCGTAATTCTCACACGGTACTCGCTGGACCGCGTGTCTTTCAGGCTTGGGGCCGAACAGATTTATGTTTGTGAAATATCATAGCGTGGAATATTCTCTAACAGGACAATGGAATAGTCGACACGGTACGCGTCATCAATGATAAGTGGATTCAGATATGTCATATACTGGCACATACCAGATTAATCGAATTATGCTGAAATTCTTTCCCTGAAAAACTCGACCAACCTTTTTTCTATCCAATATTTTTCTTTTCCCGGCATATTTCCATAAATAAAACCGACGTGTCCTCCCTTGTCTGCTAATTCCAGTTGGCAGGCGGGTGATAATTCAGTTTTTGTCGGTATTGCTTCCGGTGTCATGAACGGATCGTCATAGCTGTGTAAAATCAATGTTGGCGTCGAAATGTCTTTCAGAAACTGGCGCGAACTGCTCAGTTGATAATATTCGTCCGCACTTTTAAAACCATGCAATAGCGCAGTGACATTATGGTCGAAAAGGTAAAAATTATCCCATTTGCCCAAATTATTCAGATTAATCGGACTGTGCCGTTTTCTGAACTTGTCCCTGATTTTATTAGTCAGGCGGGTGATGAGGTGGCGCTGATAAAGACGCGCAAAACCCTTGTCCAAGGCACTTGCCCCGTTGGCCAAATCAAACGGCACAGAGATTGCCATGGCTGCATTCAACATGGAAGCTTCACCTGATTCACCCAGATATTTCAACAACACATTGCCGCCCAGCGAGATACCGATAGCAGTCAGGGTGCTGGCCGGGTAACGCTGGTGCAACTGGTCGATCAGGTATTTCAAATCTCGGGTATCACCGGAATGATAACTGCGGGCAAGTCGATTATGCCGGCCGCTGCAACCACGAAAATGCATCAATACACCAGTCCAACCTGCATCATAAACAGTCTGCAATATCCCTTTCGCATAGTGAGAGCAAATGCCACCCTCAAGACCATGCAGGAGGATAACAATCGGTCCGGGTGGTCTTGTGGTCCAGACCAGATCAATAAAATCGCCATCGGGCAGTTCCAGGGTTTCTGTAATGGTCTCAGGCTGTGGCTGACGGCGAAACCATACAGGATAAATGGTCTGGGCATGGCGGTTGCGCAACCACCAGGCCGGCTTGAAATCACTTTCTATGATCGTCCCGGAAGGAGAATTCATTCATCATCAATATGCCGCCGCAGGATGTCCTGGTAGGCATCAATACGCCGGTCACGCAGGTAAGGCCAGATTCGACGGACCTGGTCCGTGCGTTCCAGATCAATGTCACTGATGATTACGGCAGCAGCATCGGCAGGGGCCTGTGCCAGAATTTCCCCTTGTTGTCCGCAGATGAAACTGGAACCCCAGAAATCAGCACCAGCTGTGGCGCCGGAAGGATCAGTCTCATGACCGATGCGGTTACTGGAGACCACGGGAAGATTATTGGCAATAGCATGGGCGCGTTGAATCGTAATCCAGGCTTCGCGTTGCCGGTCTTTTTCTTCCTGGTCGTCTGACGGATCCCAGCCAATGGCACTGGGGTAAAACAGGATCTCGGCACCTGCCAGGGAAATCAGTCTGGCGGCTTCGGGAAACCACTGGTCCCAGCAGACCAGTACCCCGAGTTCGCCGATGGAAGTCTGTATCGGTTTAAAGCCAAGATCACCGGGCGTGAAATAAAATTTTTCGTAATAGCCGGGATCATCAGGGATATGCATCTTGCGATAGCGCCCGGCAATCTCCCCGTTGCTATCGAGTACCACGGCCGTATTGTGATACAGGCCCTTGGAGCGTTTTTCAAACAGTGAACAGATGATGATGATGCCGAGTTCTTTTGCAAGTGTTCCAAGATGATCCGTTGTCGTTCCTGGTATCGCTTCGGCCCGATCGAAATGACGCGTATGGGCCTCGACACAGAAATAAGGACCCGTGTGCAATTCCGGCAGAAGTACAATATTGGCGCTCATGGCAGCGGCTTCTTTAATTCCATCTATTGAGCGCTGGAGATTTTCTGCATAATCATTTCCACAGGCATGCTGGACAATAGCGACCTTGATAATGTGACTCACTGGATGACTCCGCGAGGTAATTGCATGGTAATGCAGTGTAGACTACCAAATTGATTAATGACCGGTCGACAGTTTACCGGGATCACCGTCCGATCACGAAATGTGTGCTGGAATATTTCCAAGGCCTCATTGTCTTCATTAACCTGATAGACCGGCAGCAATACCGCTTCATTAATGAACAGGAAATTGGCATAACTTGCTGGTAATAATTCTTGATCATTGTTCTTGATGACAGGCGATGGCAACGGGATCAGTTGATATGGTTTGCCATTACTCTGCCTGAACTCTTTTAACTCCGATTCCATTTTTTTTAATGACTCATGATTGGGATTGTCACGATAGTGGCTGCTGACATAAAGCAGGGTGTCCGGGCGGGCGAAACGGACCAGGGTATCGATATGGCCATCGGTATCATCTCCGATCAGCTGCCCATGGTAAAGCCAGAGGATCCGATCGAGATGCAAGGTGTCGCACAGAAATGATTCAATTTCCTGTTGATTGAATGATTTGTTACGTGCCGGTGAGAGCAGGCAGGAACCTGTAGTCAGCAGGGTACCTTCACCGTCTGTCTCCAGGCTGCCTCCTTCCAGGATAAAATCATGTTGCACAAGGGGCGTCTTGCCAAATGCCTGTTGCTTATGGAGAGATTGTGTAATTACGTTATCCAGTTGATACGGATATTTGTTTCCCCAGCCATTGAAAGTAAAATCGTGTAACTCCGCTTTATTGTCGTTGAACAATGTAATAGGGCCGTGATCACGGGTCCAACTGTCATTGGATGGTGCTATGTATAGTCTGTAATTGCCCGGTGAAATACCATCCTGCTGCAACAGCATTTTCACGTGTTGTTTATGATATTCATCCAGACAAGCGATAATCACGGTCTGGCGGTTAACACACTTACGGACAATATCGGCATAAACAGGTTCGATTTCAGGTAAATACGGGGACCATTCTGATTCAGGGTGTGGCCAGGTTAGCAGTAGTCCGGACTGGTTTTCCCATTCCGCAGGAAAGCGTGTAGGTGTCATCAGCCGCCTGCCGGGTATGGAATGCGTTCCAGTGAGATACAATCGCCTTTATTTTTTTCGATTACCAAAGCATCGCTATCAAGTACATCTTTCTCGACAACTGCCAGCAAGACCACACGATTATACTCGTCCCTTTCGGCATCCAGGATATCACCCACGGGTTTGGCCTCCTCCTTACCCAGCATGATCCGATCACCCGGTCCCGGTGTCGTATTAGTCTGGCAATGGCCAATAACCATGCGTTTTTTAACCTGTCCGCGAAAATGCAGACGGGCAATCACTTCCTGGCCAGGGTAGCAGCCTTTCTGATAACTCAGACCCCGGCTATTATCTAGGTTGAGCATCTGCGGCAGGAATAGTTCGCTTGTACTTTCAAGTATCCATGGCAATCCGGATTGTATGTCTTTCAGGCTCCATTCTGTTCGTTCCCCGGCAACCGCTGTTTGGGTGATCCGTTCCAGTACATTGTCACAGTCCTGCATTTGCCCGATGAGGATAAAGCGCGGTTCTGGTCGGTTAATGCATATTGCACTAAAGCGGGAATTTGACAGCAGATTGCCCTGTTGCTTTGTATCTTTATTGGATAATTCCCTGACAAGTGATTCTGCGTGTTCTCCGGCAAGTCCCACGGTCATATAATCATCACTGATATCCTCTATCCGGACATCGGAACGCAGCACATACATGCCTAATCGGTTACTGATTTTGTCTTTCAGCATAGAAGGTATCAATATAAACAGTGAATCATCCTGACGGTAAAGAATAAAAGTTGTGATCACCCGGCCATTAGGCAAGCACCAGGCAGTCAGGAACCAGCCTTCTTGATCGAGTATTTCGAGGTCCCCGCAGACCTGGGCCTGGAGAAAATCATAGGCGTCCTTGCCGCTGAGTCGTAACAGGGAAAAATGTGATAGATCAAAATAGCTTGTTGATATTAAAGGCACTGGATGACACTACCTGTAATTTGGATTATTGATGTCGCAGATCAGGTTGATCAGGTTCCGGTATTCTTTTGTAGGTGCAGGCTTGCGGCCCATGATCCAGTCCATGATATCAAGGTCAGCTTCGTCCAGTAGACTGCTGAAGCTCTGTTTTTGTTCATCGGTCAGATCCTTGTAATGGCGCGAGACAAACCGTTGCAGCAACAGGTCCATCTCCCGTATTCCGCGCCGACAACGCCAGAGGATATTCGAGTCGGCAGACATGAAGCTTAAATGGTTCGGGAAACCAGCAGCTTCTTGATCTCTGCGATTGCCTTGGCCGGATTGAGTCCCTTGGGGCAGGTATTGGTGCAGTTCATGATGGTATGGCAACGATAAAGCCGGAATGGGTCTTCCAGCTCATCGAGGCGTTCGCCGGTGTTCTCATCCCGACTGTCGATGATCCAGCGATAGGCCTGCAGCAGGATGGCTGGTCCCAAATAACGGTCACTGTTCCACCAGTAACTCGGGCAGCTTGTTGAACAACAGGCACAGAGTATGCACTCATACAAACCGTCAATTTTGGCGCGATCCTCTTTTGACTGCAGTCGCTCGCTATCCGGTGGTGGAGGCGTCTGGGTCTGCATCCAGGGCTTGATGGATGCATACTGTGCATAGAAATGTGTCATGTCTGGCACCAGATCCTTGACCACTGACATATGGGGCAGGGGATAAATATTGATGTCGCCCCTGATATCACTGATGGCCTTGGTGCAGGCCAGGGTATTGATTCCGCCAATATTCATGGCGCAAGAGCCGCAAATGCCTTCACGACAGGAACGACGGAATGTCAGAGTGGAGTCGATTTCATTCTTGATGTAGATAAGGGCATCCAGCACCATCGGCCCGCAGTCATCCAGGTCAATCTCGTAGCTGTCCATGCGCGGATTATCATTATCTTCCGGTTCCCACCGATAAACTCGAAAGGTCTTCTTGTTCTTCGCATCTGTCGTCGCAGAAAATGTCTTGCCTTGATAGATCTTGGAATTTTTCGGAAGAGTAAATTGCGCCATATGTAATACCTGTAATTATAGCGGTGGAAATTTAATAAACGCGTTTCTTCGGTGGAAATACCTCGACCTCGTCGGTCAGGGTATACATGTGCACCGGACGGTAATCGAAACTGACCTTGCCATTCTCATCGAGCCAGGAAAGGGTGTGTTTCATCCAGTCATCATCATCACGATCCGGGTAGTCTTCCCGTGCATGGGCACCGCGACTTTCAGTCCGGTTATAGGCGGAATGAATACTGACCATAGCACAATCCAGCAGGTTCTCCAGTTCCAGGGTTTCTACGAGGTCGGTATTCCAAACCATGCTCTTGTCCGCTACCTTGACATCCAGGAAGGAGTCCCAGATGGTCGTCATCTTGTCCATCCCTTCTTTTATCACCTCGCCGGTCCGGAAAACGGCGGCGTTGCTCTGCATGGTCCGTTGCATGGTGTTACGGATCTCGGCCGTCGGGGTCTTGCCCTGATTATGGCGTAACTTGTCGAGACGGGCCAACGCCTCGTCGCCAGCATTGGACAGGGTCTTGTGCGTTTGCTCCGGCTTGATTGATTCTGCGCACAGTTTTGCAGCGGCACGGCCAAAGACGATCAGGTCCAGTAGTGAGTTTGATCCCAGGCGATTCGCGCCGTGGACGGAGACACAGGCTGCCTCACCAATGGCCATGAGTCCCGGGACAATAGCATCCGGATTGCCGTTTTTAAGCGTGACCACCTGGCCATGATAATTGGTGGGAATGCCGCCCATGTTGTAATGGACCGTAGGGATCACGGGGATTGGTTCCTTGGTGACATCGACTCCGGCAAAGATCCGGGCAGACTCGGCAATGCCAGGCAATCGTTCATTGATGACTTCCGGACCCAGGTGTTCGAGGTGCAAGTGGATATGATCCTTGTCCTTACCGACGCCGCGGCCTTCACGGATTTCCATGGTCATGGAGCGGCTGACGACATCACGTGAGGCCAGGTCTTTTGCCGATGGAGCATAACGTTCCATGAAGCGTTCGCCCTCGGAATTGGTCAGGTATCCACCCTCGCCACGCACGCCCTCGGTGATGAGACAGCCAGAGCCATAGATGCCGGTGGGGTGAAACTGGATGAATTCCATGTCCTGCAGGGCTAGGCCGGCACGCAAGACCATACCATTGCCATCCCCGGTACAGGTGTGCGCTGAGGTCGCTGAAAAATAGCAACGGCCATAACCGCCCGTGGCCAGGACCACAGTATGGGCCCGAAATCGGTGGATTATGCCATCTTCCAGGTTCCAGGCCATGACGCCGCAACAGGCTCCTTCGTCATCCATGATCAGGTCCAGGGCAAAGTACTCAATAAAAAACTCGGCTTCATGCTTCAATGATTGTTGGTAGAGGGTGTGAAGGATGGCATGTCCAGTACGGTCGGCCGCTGCACAGGTCCGCTGGGCCGTGCCTTCGCCGAAATTGGTGGTCATGCCACCAAATGGCCGTTGGTAGATTTTGCCTGCTTCGGTACGTGAGAAGGGAACCCCGTAGTGTTCCAGCTCGATTACCGAGGGCACGGCCTCGCGACACATATATTCAATTGCGTCCTGGTCCCCCAGCCAGTCTGAGCCCTTGACGGTATCGTACATATGCCAGCGCCAGTCATCGGGGCCCATGTTGCCCAGCGATGCACTCATGCCACCTTGGGCGGCTACGGTGTGGCTGCGGGTCGGAAAGACTTTGGTAATACACGCCGTTTTCAGGCCCTTGGCCGCCATGCCAAAGGTCGCTCGCAGTCCGGCACCCCCGGCGCCGACCACGACGATATCGTATTTGTGATCTATGATTTCGTAAGACATCGGCTTATAACCCCAGGAATACTTTCAGGACTGCTACTGCAGCGATCAAGCCCGCAAACAACACGGTAAATTTCAGCAGGATGAGACTGGTCACGCGGATGACCTTGCAGCCTACATAATCTTCAATCACGACCTGCACACCCAACTGGGCATGATAAAACAGGGAGAAGATCAACAGGATTAACAGCACAGTAATTACGGGTGATTGCATCCAGGCGGTGACTGCCTGGTAATCCATCGCCGTCATCGTGATCAATTCGAAAACAAACCAGAGACAGAGTGGTACGAGGGCGATAGCGGTCAGCCGCTGGGCCCACCAGTGATGTACACCTTCCTTGGCCGATCCCAGGCCATGTACCTTGCTCAGGGGTGTTCTCAGTCTCATGTGCCAACTCCACAGGCCAGATACCAGGTCCCGGCAGTCATCAGGACTGACAAAATAAGCACTGCGTAACCGGAGATATAGGTTGTCTTCAGTTCAAGCCCCAGACCAATATCCCAGAACAGGTGGCGAATGCCGTTGCAGAGGTGATAGTAAAGTGAAAATACCCAGGCATAGAGCAGGATTTGACCATACCAGGTCAGGATGTGGTTTTGTACGGCCTGGTAGCTATCTGGGCCGTTGGCGATCGACAATAACCAGCAACTCAGAAACAGGGCCCCGATGCTGAGAAATACTCCCGTACCACGGTGTGTGATCGAAAGTAGGGAAGTCAATTGGGGCTTATAGATCTGCAGATGCGGCGATAATGGACGATTGACCGTTGCCATGCTCTCAATTCCTCTCTAGCGCGTATCAATCCCGGTGCTTCTTCCGGGTAACAATATTATGAATTATCAAGGATAAATCAGAAATCTATGCAGCGACCGCGGCGTTCCCAGTCACCATAACGTGTCGGTTCTGGGCCTTTTGGGCCGCCGATTTCTACGGGTGTCTTGGTGATTTCCGCCGTATTCTCAGGAATTTCCTTGGCGGTGTCTTGTTTTTCTTTTTCTTGTGTATTTTTCATAAGATATTATTTCTGCAGGCCGATTCACTTTGTAAATAAAAAAAACCTATCAAATCAACCGGTTTCGCGTATCATTGCCGCTAGGCAGTCCCGCATTTTAGCGGGATATTGACAGGAGGTCACCCATTCGATGCCAGGAAATTTTGAATTGCCCATCCACCTCAGGCTGAAAAGATCAAAAGCCCTGCAAATACTGGTGATCATTTCCCATGGCGGGGCTTTAGTTTGTGCCTGGCCGATCAATTTACCGCTTGTCGTCAAGCTTTTGATCAGTTTTTGCGTAATATTCGGATTTGCCAGAACCTGGAGATGCCTGTTTACAAAGCAGGTTAGCAATTTGCCACTGGAAGTAATTTTACAGCCGGATGATCGCTGGATTCTGGTCTTTGCTGGCGGGCAACGGCAAAAGGCATTCCTGTTACCGGGGAGTTACGTGCATCCCTGGCTGGTTATCATTGCTCTGCGGAGCAACGACCGCACTGTCCGTGTAATCATTCCGGCAGATGGCGTGGATGACCCTCAGGCCCTGCGGCGATTGAGGACCCGCTTGATTCACCCCTTGATGTCTTCAGATGTATAAAATTATTAACCCAGTCTGAATTTGATCCAGCGTGAGAGAATAAGTTTTCTCAGCGGCGTCAGGCTGACTCGTCGGCTATCCAATTGGTAACCATCACGTTCTATTTCCCGACAGGTTGCCAGGATGAGCTTGGCCATGATGATCACATGCAAGCGTGAATGACTTTCCTCGGCGGTCAATCTTTCAGTCACGTGTTCAAGATCGGTAATGAGTTGCCTGAACCGCTTGATCCGCTGACCGAGATCACGTGGTACCGGGTGATGGCCAGCCTGCAGTTGATCCTCCGCTTGATGAGATGGCTCATGCTGAAGCAGGGAAAAGATCTCAAACAGGCAGCCGGCATCGTTCAATAAAGTATTTGTGTGTGTACTCTTGCAGCCACTGAGTTTCCCCGAAATTGTCCATACCTCCCCCGGACCCGTGGAGAGGAAATCATTCAGTTCACTCGCTGAACCAGGCAGTGCCTGGCTCAGTCTGGCCTCATAATGGCGAATCATACCGGTCAGACTATTCATAATATCCGGATTTTCGGAGGATACGCGACCCAGTTCCCGGGTGACCGGGTGCCTGGGCGTGGATGACTGCAAACGCTGAATTTCTTCCAACCACCAGACATATTTGATTCGAGCTACACCCGGATCAGAACAGTGCCACTGAATCTGTTCCAGTTCGGCTGCAAAGGCATGCCAGGCATACAGTTGTCGTTTTAATCCCGGAGAGTAATAAAGCGTGCTGTAGTAGAGATTGCTGCCCACCGGCGCTGATTTTTGCCGGCAGTAATCAGAAGGAACCGCCTCAATCATTTTCAGTGTTTAGTTGCTCGAGCCAGGGAACAATTTCTGTGACAGTATCGACAATACCATCAGCGTTCCAGGTCAGCGGATCTTCGTGGTTTTCTATGTAGCCGTAACGGGCAACCAGGGTCAACATACCGGCTGCTCGACCAGCCTGGATATCACGCTCAGCATCACCTAGATAAACTGATTGGCTCGGCTCACACCCTGCAATTCTGCAGGCATGTAAAAGAGGTTCTGGATGAGGCTTCTTGTGTACAGTCGTGTCACCACTGATAACGCATGTTGCCCGCCCACTCAGATCAAGCTTTTTCATCAAAGGATCGGTCAGCCAGGCAGGCTTGTTGGTAACAACACCCCAGAGATAGTGATGTTGCTCAAGATAAGCAAGAACATCAGTCATACCGGGAAACAAGATAGTGCTGTTGTGCAACCTGGCGTTATAGATATCAAGGAACCTTTGTCTGAGTTGCATGAACTCGGCAGAGGATTCAGGGTAATCAAAGGCGAGACGAATAATGGCATTACCTCCATGAGAAACGACCGGGCGTATCGTTTCAAAGGGAATCTTATCCTTTCCGTTTTCTATACATAAATCATTGAGGGCAGCCGCAAGGTCTGGTGCTGTATCTGCCAATGTCCCGTCCAGATCGAAAAAGACAGCGTTCAACATATCTGTTTCAACGCGTCGCATGCAGTAGGTAATTCATGTCCGGATTGCGCTTCAGCCACGCCGAATGAACAAAGGGCAGGTAAGCCATGCCGGAGATGTCCAGTACAGTCAGTCCGGACTTTCTGCACCAGTCAGCCAGCTCGGCTGGTTTGATAAAGCGCGCATAATCATGGGTTCCCCTGGGTATCAGTTTCAACAGGTATTCTGCAGCCAGAACCGTACCAAGATAGGACTTCAGGTTGCGGTTGATGGTCGATGCGAATAAATGTCCGCCTGGTTTAAGCATATCGGCGCAGGCCGCGAGCAAGGATTCTGGATCGGGAACATGTTCCAGTAATTCCATGCAGGTGATAACATCATATGCTTCAGGATTTTGTTGGGCATGGCGTTCGGCTGAAGATTCGACGTAGTTAATTTTCAGATTTGCTGTATCACTGTGAAGACGGGCAATGTTTATGGCTTCCTGACTCGCATCTATGCCGGTGACAACTGCTGATTCCTTGCATAAAGACTCACTCAGTATTCCACCACCACAACCGACATCAAGCACGTGCTTGCCTGCCAGGTTTACTGCCTGCTTGATATAGTTCAGACGCACCGGATTTATATCGTGCAAGGTAGAGAGGGGCCCATTACTGTCCCACCATTCATCTGCCAGGGCACTGAATTTTGCCGTTTCTGATTCGTCGATATTAATCATGACCGTGATTATTAACAGTATAGTAATGACTGGTTAGAACTTATGGCCGATACCAGTGTAAGGATAGTTCGGAGAATAGAATAAATGACAAGACCTCAATCAGCCAGCGCAGGCTGAAATCTGTTATATTGTTGGCTTGTTGATATGATGAATTGCTTTACCGGCGTCTTTTTGCGCAGGCATTTGATTCCCTTCAGGTGATGCCTGTCCTGCTTCATCAGGCAGGGGATTGTCCTTACCGGAATCTTCCATTCGCTGGACCCGTATCCTGGAGTCGTCAATCCCGATTATCTCGGCAAACTCAACCAGTTCACGTTGTTTCCGTATGGAATCTTCCTTGTCACCCACCTGATACAATGCCCTTTGCTCTATGAGTTGTTCATAGATCTTGTTGGCCAGCTGGTTACTAATAGGTAACTCCAGTACCGTTTGCCTTTCTTCAGGGGAAAGTGACAGCCAGTTCTCCAGGAATGCTTGTCTGCTGGTATCAGACCAGTCGTTTTTCCGGATAAATCTCTGGATAAAATCTTCAATAATGAATGTCTCAGGAATCAGGTGGGACAAGGCCTGTAAATCCATTTGTAGTTCAGTGTCTGAAGTCTTGCTTTCAGGTTTGGATAGTTCTTTCTGTGTAAGCATATAGATTACGATACAGATTGATATGAAAATAATAAATGTAATTGTGCTTAAAAGATAAAAATTTTGCCCCGGTAGCTGGTGATCTTCAGGTTGCTCTTCCAGGTCTTCTTCCAGGATTATTTCCGGTGGATCTTTTTCAATGGTGTGCTGCGGCATGGATAGATCCAGCAATGGTCTGAAATTGTTTTCTTCTACCGTTATATTACCGGACAGTATGCCCTCGATAAGCATGTCCCTTTCCCTGCGGTAGTCTGCTTTTTTTAATTTGCCTTCTGAGTATTCCCTGGCCAGTGTTCTCAGGTTTTTGTCAGTCATGATAATTCAATCGTTCTCGTGCCTAGCTGATGTCATCCTGGACCAGTCTAAAACCTGTCATATTGTCTGCGTTACCATTATGTGCACGTTCAAGACTTGTATCACAATTTGTAAATGCATCTTCAAAAGCCCCGCCGATCGCCTTGATCTCGCCTCCATCCCTGACCCACTCCTGGACATTTCCGATATAGTTTTTCAATCCCCAACCATTCTGAACACCCGAGGCAATACTGACAGTGCCGGTACCCTTGATGATCTTGTCACCGATGGTAACACGACAATTGAAGTCCTTTCTGGGCTGATCACCATTGGCATTTGCAGCGTAGAGCCATTCAGTCTTGTTCGGAATACGATAGTTTTTCCCGGTTCGTTCCGATAACCAGGTTGCATATTTTTCAGCATCTGCAAGGGAGATGTTAGTCAGTGGTTCATCAAACTTTTCCTTATCAGTGACCGGCCTGCAGTTACCTGTGAGCACACAGTATTTGCTGTAATCACCTATAGAAATTTCATATTTACTGATGGCATACGCCCTTTCTACATCAGCGCCTCCAGGAATCACAACCATCAGTGGGCCTCTCCAACCATCATTCACCAAATCATAACAAATGGCCTTTGCACGTGTTCCGTATCCTGCAAGATTGGAACTACATTCCCGTCCACTGGATGTGGGACGCCAGGCCTTTTGTGTAATTGATTCACCTGGATCACCGTTTCTATCCATGTTAGCCACGCTCAGATCGGTGTTTTCCTTTGGAATAATCGCAAGTTTGGTATTTGCAGCAATCAGCTGGTTTATTTCTTCATCGGCTGCTGCAAATTCCGGGTTATCTGACCAGAAGGCCTGCGCCTGTACCAGCGATCGGCGGGCTTCCTTAAGTTTGATGACATCTGTGTCAGCATTTTCCCTGATTTCCAGGTACCGTTGATAAGCAGCTTCCGCGTTGTCCATTTTATTTGATAATTCTTCAGTGAAACGCATGAAGTCAGGATGACCACTGAATCCTTCGGCTGATTGTTGTTCCTGTAATCTCATGGCCTCGGTCAGTTTGCCCGCGTTAAGAGTAGCAAATGCCGTGTCCAACACTGGCCATGGTTGTGGTTTTATCTGATCACGCAGCGCCTCCAGAGTTGTGCCTGGAAACAGGGCTGCGGCATTCTGGGCCAGGGCAGCAGCTGCATTTTGATCTGTTGTTCGGTAATTATTGATTCGTTGAATCAGGCCATTGATTGCTTCTTGTCGAAATTCACTGTAGCGGCCGGGTGCTGTGCTTTCAATTTCACCAAATTTTGTACGAATATCCTCGATATCGAAACTAAGGGAAGAGTCAAAGATCTGAGTCAGTTCCTGAACATTTGCTTCAACCCGGTATTCCTGCCTTGCATCCAGCAGTTGTGTGTCAGCAGGATTGTATTTTAATCCCTCATTAGCCAGTCTCAGTGCATTAATGTAATCTTCAGCAGCAAAACGGCTTCTTGCCAAATCAGCATAACTATTCGCCAGTGCCAATGGAGCCGTTTTCATGATGAAATCATCGGTTGGTAGCAGCAGTGATTTCAATTCGTCCAGATGTTCCAGTGCCTTTACGACTTTATTGGCTTCAACCTGGGCATTGAAGTCTTTTTTCAAACCGGTAATTCTGAGTTTTTTTTCCTGATTGGCCCGCGCCTTGGCCACGGCTTGTTGTAAATCCTGTATTTCCTCTGCTTCTGGCACATAACGTTCAGCGGACAGAATTAAATTTTCTGCCGCATCAAAGCGGTTTTCGCTTAATGTTTCCCTGGCTTTTTGAATAAAGAGAGTGGCAATAAGCTTTTTTCTGGATGTTAGGTTTCTTGTAACTTGTTCGTAATCACCCGCTAGTGAGTCAATTGCCTGTACATTGGTTAGCAAGCTTGCTTTCCAACTATTATTTTCAGGCATGGGTGAAGCAAGCAATTCATCAATAGATGAATTATGTTCAGCAAGAATCTGCTCAATGGCCTGCTGCCGTTCATTGCCTTGAAGATGGGCAAGCTTGATTTGTGTAAGTAGCGATCCAAGCTGTAATGCGCCCAGAAGCTCAGCATATTGATTTACCATGGTTACTGAATCACTTTGATTACCGCTTTCCAGCAAGGTTTTGATTTCCGGTTCAATCAGTTTTTTTAATCTGATGGAAAGTTTGTCAAGAATGGGATTACCAGCATCCAGCAAAGAGAGTTCCCTGATGTCATCCTCAATTAATATGAAATCAGGTGCTGTGCCGAGTTGAACAACCTTTGGTTCCAGCTTTTCTTCCAATTGCGTAATCCGGATTGTTTGTTGGATTTTTTCGCGAGTATCCTTTAACTGTTGATCATTCGGTGCAATTGTCAGGCCAGAATTTACCAGGTCCAATGCCCGTTCATAATTACTAACTGCAAAAGCGTCATCAGCCAGGATGCGAAATTGATAACTTGGTCGTTCATCAGCAAGTAATGGGTGATCCGGATCGATCCTGTTACGGATTGTATCAATGATATTACGGGTTTTTGTGATCAGATTTTCATCTTTGAGGTAAATGGAAAATTCTTCACCCAACTGTGCCAGTTTGAGTTTCTTGGCACCTTCAACCAACCGTGTTTGTTCATTCAGGTAGCTGGATTCAGGATATAATTCACTAATCCTGTCAAGCACGGCATTGGCTTCGATAAAGTTGTAATTTTCATTACTGGTATCTATCAGACGCTGAATTTCATCTGAGAAATAGCGTTGAATCGAATCTTTTGCCTCATCCAAAATAGTGAATTGATCTGATTTATCCATTGTCTTGATGTTATCAAGATAGCTGACGATCATTTCGTAATTACTCGTATTACTAATATCACTAATGATCTGCTGGATTTCCTGCTTATGGAAATAATTAATTACTGGTCCCGCCAAGCCAATAGTCAGGGCAATGAACAAGATAGCTGTTAGTGTCAGTGGATGTTTATACCAGATGTATCTTGCTTCCAGTTCCTCTATGAAATGATCAACCGTCGGGCTTCTGTCTTTTCTCAGAAAAGCAACAGCCTGGCGCAGTGCCCGATTCTGTCTACGCTTTAATCCCTTTATGGGCGCGGGAAACAAGTTGTTCTCCTGAGCCTTGTTTGCAGGAAGCTTGTTAAAAGGGTGGCGTCCCGTCAGTAATTCATAGGCCACACAACCCAGAGCATAGGTATCATCACGTGTGTCAGGCTGTTCACCTTCCAGCATCTCAAGGCTGGCATAGGCTGGTGTCAGGGCGCCGAGTTTGCCCGGGTCAAACAGTGTTTTTTCAGATTCACCGGTTACCGGATTTTTAACCGCGCGGGCGATACCAAAGTCAAGAATCTTGACTGTACCGTCATTGCAAAGAAAAGCATTACCTGGCTTGAAATCGGAATGTACCAGGCCACGGTCATGTGCGTAGGAAAGTGCAGAGCCCAGTTGTCTGATGATATCAAAGGCCTGTTCAAACGGTAGTCCCTCTTCTTTTCTGACGTGTTTTTTGATGTATTCGTTGAGAGGAATTCCCTCCATTAACTCCATCGTGATGTAGACGGGCGTGCCCGGACCGCCAATCCGATCAAAATCATAAACTGTGGCAATGTTCGGGTGGGCCAGCCTCTGTTGCCGGCTTGATTCCCTTTGCAGGGAAATAAATGCCTCAGGATGATCACGAAAGTCATCATTCAGTAATTTAATGGCTACATAGGGATTTTTGTCCCGGGCTTCTTCTTTTAATAAATCAATTCCCTTATATACCTTGCCCATTCCACCAATACCGAGCACCTCGAGCAATTTGAAGCGTTGTTTGATGATGGATCCCGGACCCGTCCCGGTTTTGTCTGGTTTGCCAGTATCCGATGATGGATCAGACCATTCAGCAGAACTGGCATCGGTAGCTGATGTATAAGAAGGCAGTGAAGGTTCCGAGCTAAAATGAAGATGAGACGCACTGTTATTCTCTGACATTGGCGAGGAATTATCAGCAGAAAGTTCCTGGGACTGATCAAATGTGTCTTCAATTAATTTCTGAATATCGTCGGCAAAGACAGTTGAATCACTTCCAAGTCCGGTTGCATCTTCCGTACTGGCTGAATGCATACGACGGAAGTGATTTATCTGGGATTTTAAATGAGTGTATTGCTCATCAGAAATCTTGCCGTTTTCCAGGTATTCATCCAGGATAGTGAGGAGTTTTTTTGCTTGATGTGGTGACTTGATAAGTAACCTGCCCAGCCGTTTGTCGAGAACCTCAATAGTCAGTTCCCCGTTTGCCAGTGATTGAAGTGCGGTCTTGAAATCTGCCACGAGGAGTCTCGTTAGTTATTTAATTTCAACTACGATTGCAGTGACATTGTCAGTTGCTCCCCGTTCAAGGGTAAGATCGATTAATGTCTTGCAAGACTGCTCATGTGTACCATTAGCCAAGATATCCTCTATTTCTGAATCCGAGACATGTTTTGTCAGGCCATCGCTGCATAGCAAATAGCGATCATTTGCCTGCATTTCCTGGATATCCATGTCAAGATACAGATCATCAGTAGCGCCGACTGCTCGGGTAATCATGTTACCGTGAGGGTGAATGGCTGCCTCTTCACGTGATATAAGTCCTTTCTGAACATATAACTCTACCTGGGAGTGATCGGTAGTCATTTGTCTGAGATCACCGTCCCTCAATCTGTATAATCGACTGTCTCCAGCCCATATATAGATACAATATTTGTCGTAGGCAAGCATCACCACAACGGTGCTGCCAATTGTGGTGCGCTTCTGTAAATCATCGGCTTTGTCAATCAGCGAGCGGTTGACTTCAATCAACCTGTCTTCGATATCATTAATGATTTGTTTTAGTTCAATCCCCTCACTGATTTTACTCAGGGATGATACTATCATCTGACTTGCTACGTCTCCGGCAGAGTGGCCTCCCATGCCATCAGCCACGACCCAGAGGCCGATCTCTGGTTGATCCAGCATGGAATCTTCATTGAGTTTACGCATCTTACCTATATCGGTAATAGCGGTTGAAACCCATGACAACCGTTTCTTTTGTTTTATGGCAGGATTTTCCATCGCAGTTTTACCAATCAGAAATTTATGTCTCGTCAATAAATTCAGGATGTCTCATAGGCAAAATTAACGACCTCGGTTGGCGCTTCTTTGAAACTTCTACCGAGACTGATTTGCCCGTTGCCATTTAATGGCATTTCTTCACGTCGAAGAAATGCATCTTCTCCACTTTCCAGACGCACATGTGTCCCATTTGTGCTTTGATCAATAATAAAAAATTTGTCTCTACGTAATTCAATACGCACATGTTGTCTTGAGGCGAGCTTTTCGCGGACAGGCACATCACAATCCTTGCTTCTGCCGAGGATAATACTTGAGCGTTCCTTGCTGATGACGACGTCATGATCCTGATACTTCAGATGAAGCCTGACTTCCGGGTTTTTGCTACCTGAAAGCATTCCGGTTGCCATGCGCGTAACATCTTCCTCCTGCCAGATGAGTTCATAAATATCGATTTCTTCCTGTTTGCCCTTAATAGGAGCGCGGTCAATGAAGCGTGTACTGGCACGTAAAACGGCGGGTAACTGTTCTACAGTGGTGAGGGTGGTGATGATCTGATCAGCTTTGGCCTGAGCCGTCATTTTGGCTGCCAGGTTGACGGCATCTCCAAACACATCATCACCTTCGATTATGGCTGGTCCATAATGCATGCCCACACGGATGGCAATGACATTATTGCCATCAAGATCCTGATTGACATCTTCGACAGACTCATGCATGTCACAACAGGCACTTGCAGCAACATCGGGGGTTTCAAAGGTGCACATAACTTCATCACCAATGGTCTTGATGACCCTGCCATGATGTTCACCGACTACCCTGGCAATGGTCTCAAGGGTCTCGGCCACTTTCTGGCGGGCAAGCTGGTCGCCAAGGGTTTCATAGAGTTTTGTGCTGCCAGCGATATCAGCAAAAACAATGGCAAGATTTGCTGTCTTGGGCGTCATTTAATTAGCGGGTCCTGATTTATCATTTGCTCATTGTATTTACATGGCGGACGGGATTCCCTTGGCCTGGTGAGCATCTTACATCAATGCCTGCCAGCCCCGAGTTTCCGTGACCATTATTCCCGCAATGGGTTTATTAACAGGTGCTCGCAGGCAACAGGCAATGGCAGAATTAACCATTGAATAATAGCTGCTAAATTGCTTGCAGTCATCATCATACCTCATTCTTATAAAAGGGAAAATCATACAAACAGACCATCTGTCACCGACTCCGATCAACCGAATTTGATTGAGTTCACAATTACCGGACATAAATATAAATAATGGAAATCCCTCTTTTTGACCAAGCATGAAACACACATCTAAACAATGTCCATTGTTTATTAAACTGAAAAGGCCTTTGGAAAATATCAGCCTACGACCTGCATCCTCGCTATGCGTTGCTGATCGTGATCAACCATGCGTGGACTAACCATCATTCCGGGGTTTGTCGGTTATGACGACTGACGTTGAAAAAAATTAGTTGTCGCGCTTGAGGGTAAACCAGGGGATTAAAAATCTCTGGATAAATTTATTTCTATCAACCAATTAGAAGCATGATCTCGCAGATTACTTTGAAAAAATTCTTTACCAGGTAACAAGGGTGTTGATATAGTAATCAGCATTAATTGGGGATATCGGTCAATGCATTACAGCTTGTTCATGGGGACGGGACCGAGTCAATGAGGCCCAAACAGTATTTATTCAGTGGAGGACCTGACCATCCGACTCTCACTCTGGTTTGCTTTAGTGTGCCTATGTGCCAGTGTCCAGATACAGGCTGGCCAGCTTCCGGACTCCGCAAAACCTGGTGCCGTCCAACCTGAAGTTCCACCCAAACCCGACATACCTGAAGGTCCGCCATCTGGAGTCCTTGAGGTCCCTCCTGTCATCGACAGGCCTTTTGAGGTTGATGAATGTCCCTGTGTCAGGGTCACTGAGTTTCGACTTCTGAATGCGGAAGACCTGCCGAAGTATGGTATTGAGTTGGCGGTCGCAAAACAGATACTGCAGCAAGCCATAGGACAACAACCCCCGGTCGGTTTCAGCATTGGCCAAATCCAGCAAGTTGCAAACCGGGTCAGGAGATATTACCGGGAACAAGGCTTAATCCTGACCCAGGTGGTCGTTCCGGTGCAAACGGTGGAAGCTGGGATTGTAGAACTCGAGGTTCTTATCGGAAAACTGGGGCGTATCCTCGTCGAGGGGAATGCCATTTATTCAGAAGACACCCTGAATATGGTCTTCAAAAAACTGATCGGCCAGCCGGTACACAAGGATGAGATAGAGGCGGCATTATTGAGACTGACCGATTTTCCGGGCTTGACAGCATTCGGTGTTTTTCAACCCGGCCAGGCTGTCGGCTCGGCCGATTTGGTCTTGAAAGTCCAGGATGAAGACCGTTTCGACCTGGATGCCCGTGCTGATAATCACGGTACCCGTGAGACCGGCAGGAATCGCGTCCGGTTTACTTTTGATATCAATAACTTTTCTGATAATGCTGATGTGGTAACACTTGACGTACAACGCAGTTACACACCTAAAAATTATGATTTTCTGGCACTTGAATATTCCCGTTATTTTTCTGACGGTTCCTATCGTTTCAATCCATATTTTTCCACCTATGATTTTGATGTGGGTGGCGAATTTGCCGCCAGTGATATCTCCGCAAAAACAAAATACGGGGGCATCCAGTTTGAAAAATCACAGATTCGCAGCAGGTTAGAAAACCTGACCTGGCGAGCCGGGCTGGCACTCAAGAATACCCGGACCTTTCAGGCCGGGTTACAAACCAGCAGGGATAGGTTGACAGTCGTTGAAGCCGGGCTGGACTATGATCTGGTCGATTCATTCAGCCCGCTCACGCTGTTTGATCCGGACAAACGGGGCGGTGGCATCAATCTTTTTTCTATCGAGTATAGGTGTGGTATCGAAGATTTCCTGGGATCCATGGGATCGAGCCAGGACGCCTTGGAATTGCCACCCGGTTCACAACCGAGCCGCCAGGGAGGGCCGGCCAATCCGGCCTTTGCACCGGGCAAGTTTGACAAGATCTTTGCTTACTATACCCGGTTGCAAACCCTGACAGATAATACCAACCTATTGATCCGGGGTGAGTACCAGTGGAGTCCGGATCTTCTGGTACCAATTGAGCAATATTTTGTCGGTGGGCCGGACAATGTCCGGGCATTTCCGGTAGCCCAGCAACTTTGGGACCGGGCGCTGTTTTTCTCTGCTGAATTACTGGTGAATCTCCCGTTTATCACGGACAAACCGGCTTTTGAAGGGCGTACCTGGGGACAGCTCGTGCAACTGGGAATTTTTTATGACATGGCTGTCGGCCGTTTGAATTCACCCCTGCCGGCGCCGGTAAACGCCCAGACTTACCAGAACCTGAACGGTGCCGGCGTGGGTTTACGCTTCACCCTCCCCGGGAAGATTGAAGCACGATTTTTCTCGGCCTGGGAACTCGGCGGCGATCCAGTCGATAACGATAAACAACCCCAATTATGGGGTGATATCACCATCAGTTTTTAGAGAAATCTCACAATAAACAGGTATTAATTTCAGGCACATATGAGCTAAACTTGGCATGTGAGTGAGAGTTAGTCCTTTTGACACGGAGAGTCCCCTCCGGTCACGTCAAAAAAACCCGTGACCCGTTTGAAGCCAAGCTTCAGAGGTTATGGCATCTAATTTACAACTATAGCCATTCCCCAGCTTGTTGTTACGCGTAAAATTGTATTAAATACAGACCGTAACAACATATTTCTAAGGAGTTTTTTATATGGGGCGCAACGGTGACTAGGCACCGGAAAAGGCCTTTACTCTCAAATGAGCCTGCAATCTTGGCTCATTTTTTATCTGCGTCATTGGCGTGGATGCTTCGCTACGTCTGGCTTTTGGCCACTATCACCCTGTTAATACCATCCATATCAGTCACGGCCGGGCCCAGCGGAGGGGAGGTCACGGCTGGCCAGGGATCGATAGCAACGCCTGACAGTACTACCACGGTCATAAATCAACAATCGCATAATCTCTCTCTCAAATGGGACTCATTTAATATAGCTGCAGATGAGCTGGTCCGGTTCAACCAGCCGTCTAGCCAGGCCACGGCCTTGAACCGCATCTACGATCAAAACCCCAGCCAGATTTTCGGTACCCTGAGTGCCAATGGCAATATCATTTTGCTGAATGCCGCCGGCATGTTTTTCAGTCCCACCGCCATGGTCAACGTCAATTCACTGATCGCTTCCAGCCTGGATCTTTCGGATGAGGATTTTTTTGCCGGTCGTTACAAGTTTCAGGCCGCGCTAAACACAGAAGGTGGCCTGGTGGTCAATCAGGGGACGATTGAAGCTGCGATAGGGGGCTCGGTCAGCCTGATAGGTGGTGCCGTCAGCAATGAGGGTGTGATCCTGGCCCAGGCCGGTCAGGTCAACCTTGTATCCGGTAACCAGGTCACCATGGATTTTGATGGCGATGGGCTGATGCAATTTACCGTCGACCAGGAAGTCCTGGAAAACGCCGAGGCACTCGATAGCGCAGTAAATAATTCCGGCGAGATCCGTGCCGAAGGCGGCTCAGTGTTATTAACCGGATCGGCAGCGAGTGAAGTGTTTTCCCAGGTCGTAAATAACGACGGTGTTATCTCGGCCGGGCGGATTGAGAACAAGGGTGGTGTGATCCGCCTGGTGGGTCTGGGAACCGGTTCAACAATTGTCAACACAGGCACAATCGATGTCTCGGCAGCCGATATAACCAGCGATGGCGGTACCATTGAGATTAGCGCTGATAATGTTAGCAACTCGGGGACGCTCAAGGCCGACTCTATCGGTGGTACGGGTGGCAGTGTCAAAATTGAATCTAAAGACACCACGCTTGTAACCGATAACGCGATCGTCTCTGCAACCTCAGCCGATGACAAGGGTGGCACGGTTCATATCCTCGGTGGCAAGGTGGGTCTTGTGGATGCCAGCATTGTTAGTGTCTCTGGTGCTCTCGGTGGCGGTGAAGTTCTCATTGGCGGTGACTTCCAGGGTAATAATCCCGAGATTCAGAATGCCGCTCGCACCTATGTCGGGTCTGATGTCTCAATCACCGCGGATGCTATTGAATCCGGTAATGGAGGCAAGGTCATCGTCTGGTCTGATGAGGTAACCAGTTTCTCTGGCCAGGTGTCCGCCACTGGCGGAACTGAAGGAGGAGACGGGGGCTTTATTGAGATATCGGGCAAGCAGAACCTGATCTTTGATGGGCAGGTGGATGCTACAGCTATGAATGGTGAGAATGGCACTGTCCTGTTTGACCCAACAGACATACTTGTTTCAGCTGACGGGACTGACACAGCAACAGGCACTGCACTCGGTCAGATCTTGTTTGGTGACAACCCCACAGTTGAACCATGGAATGTTTCTGCGGCACAGCTAGATGCAGTTGCTGGTAACGTTATCCTGCAGGCAACGAATGATATCGACTTTAACCAGGATGTCTCGCTCACAACCGCCAATGCCAGCCTGACGGCTCAGGCGGGCAACAATATAACCCTTGATACCAACATCTCCATCACTACAAACGGTGGAGATATCCATCTCGAGGCCGATTCTCCTCATGACGGAGGACCGGCAGGTGGAACAATCACCACGACAAATCCAAATTCAGATCTTATCTCCAATGGGGGAAATATCACCCTGATTGCCTCGACCTTCGATCTAAGCGGCGATGTGGACGCGGGTTCAGGCAATATATCAATCTCCACCTCGGATAACTCGGCGCTCGGGATTGGTAACGGGGCTTCTGATGATCTCTCACAGAATAACCTCAATCGCTTCACGACCTCAGGGGTATTTACCCTGGGCCAGGCCACGACAGCAGGTTCCGACGGCATGGGGACCGGTGCACTGGTTCTCACCACTGACTCTATCACCATCAATAATAATCTCACGCTAGACGCAGACTTCACCGGGCAAGTCGACTTTATCGCCGCCAACGGCATTACCCTCGATAATAATCTGACGTTTGATGCAGCAACGACGTCTGTCAACCTGGATAGCGGATCAGGCGTCTTTACGGTCGGTGTCAATGATTTGCTCACAACAACAAATAACCCGCTTACCATCACCGCCGCTGATCTTGATATCAATGTTGGCGCTGCAATTAATGCGGGCACGGCTGGTATCAACCTTATCGCCTCGAATGACGGTGCTTTATCCATCGGTACTTCACAGGGTGGTGGTGAATTTAATGTCAGCAATACTGAACTCGCCAGCATTACGGCCAGCAGTCTTGAATTCACGACAACAAATGCCGGCGACATCTTCGTTGATGGTGCAACCCTCGCTGCTGCAAATGGCGATATCTCTTTGACCTCCGGCGATACGGTCCTATTCAAAAATACCAACACATTTCCTAACGCCCTTACTGTATCTGCAAATTCCACGATCACTGATTTAGCGGGTACCTCTCTTTCGGTCACGAATCTGGCGGACCTGTCCGGGTCAAGCATCACGCTGGGTGATGACGGTGGTGATACGACGAACTTCGGGACACTGACGTTCAACAGTGCCGGCGCAGTGAGTATTACGGAAGACAGCGCTATGGACATCGTGGGAACGAACACGGCGGCCAGTGCGGATCTGGATTCGACGGGTGCATTGTGTGATACGGGGGCAACGAGTGTTGCGATCACGGGGCTGGGTGATTTTGCGGGGACGAGCATCAGCCTGGGTGATGGCACGTTTGATACGGGGACACTGACGTTCAACAGTGCCGGTGCG
>JBFFIE010000006.1:0-79291 GCA_041556555.1 Gammaproteobacteria bacterium | reverse complement strand
TTTGACTGTGCAACACCTTCAATTGTTATCTTCGTGTCTTTCTGGGTGACATTATTAACACTCACACCTTCGGGTAGACTGCGAACCAGTTCATCAAACAGGCGCACAATTAATGGCCGATTACCTTGTAACAATTCAATGGCACGCATCCTGGCCAATAACCTGGCTTTCTCTTTCTCGAGTCTTCTGATCTCTTCAATTTTTTTATCCAGATTTTCTATTTGGCGACTGATGTATTGATTACGGTTCTCCTGAAACGAAATTAATAGATTGTGATAGAAATGGATTGCGCCCCATAACATCACCCCAACAACTGCACAGAGCCCCAGGATAATTAAAAACTCCGTTTGCTGTTCCTTGCGTCTCTCATCACGCCAGGGTAACAAATTAATCTTCGCCATCAGTCAAAACTCCTTAGTGCCAGACCACATGCAACCATCAGTGCAGGTGAATCCTTATGTAACGCCTGGGTTGGCACCCTGGAAGATATGGACATATTCTCAAATGGATTGGCAACAGTAGTTGGCACACCTACAGCAGTTTCCACCACTTCGGAAATACCAGGTATGGAAGAACAACCACCCGCAAGAATCAGATGATCGACCGTTGCAATCTGGCTGGATGAAAAGAAGAATTGTTGCGCACGACTGATTTGTTGTGCCATTGACTGTTTGAAGGGATCCAGTACCTCAGGCTCATAGTTTTCAGGTAATCCACCCTGTTTCTTGGCTAAACCGGCTTCTTCATATGACAAGCCATAACGCCTCTGTATTTCCTCTGTCAGCTGAGCCCCTCCAAAATTCTGTTCCCTGGAATAAATAATCTTGAAATCTTCCAGTACACTGTAGGTAGTAATGGCGGATCCGACATCGGCAATAGCGATTGTGGACCCCTCTCCGACACCGAGGTGGTGCGCCAGTAGACCAATGGCGTTCTCCAGGGCAAAGGCCTCGACATCTACAACCCTTGCTTTGAGACCACCAACATTCAATGAAGCGACCCTGAGGTCGATATTTTCACTTCTTGATGCTGCTAGCAGAATATCCACCTGGTCGTCTGATTGTGCGGAAGGTCCGATAATTTCAAAGTCTATGTTGACTTCTTCAAGGGGGAACGGGATATATTGGTCTGCTTCCAGGTTGATCTGGGTTTCCATATCCCGCTCAGAGATATTCGCTGGCATGCTGATAATCTTGGTGATGACTGCAGAACCGGCCACGGCAACGGCTGCTTCTCGCAGTTTTGTGCCGGATTTTTTCACTGCCTTGCCAATGGCCTCGCCAACGGCATGCTCATCAGATATATTCTTGTCTACAACTGAATTAGGTGGTAATGGTTCTACCGAGTAACTTTCGACGCGATACTTGCCGGGACTACCGCCCAGCTCAAGCAACTTGATAGCAGTTGCACTGATATCAATCCCCAGGACTGGTGTAGATTTTTTTCCGAACAACGATAGCACTATTTTTTCCTTTTAGCGTCGTGGGTTATATGCCTTTCGTGTATAAAAACATTAACACTGTGCCAACTATAGCCAAGTGAATTTTAAAAAACAAATAGTTTTTTCAATAACTTCATACAATTACATAAAAAACTTAATTCTTTTTGATAAACAGTATATCTGGCACAGGTAAGGACTCAAAAACACAATATGTTGCGTTTTAGCTTTTATTTCCTACTAGTTTCACTGTTATCCGGGATTATTCTCGTTGTTGCACTGGCTCTGTTCATCGTGCCGCAATTACCTGATATCGAGACATTGAAAGATGTCAGGATGCAGGTACCCCTTAGAGTTTATAGCGCGGACCAATCATTGATCGCCGAATTTGGTGAACAACGTCGCATTCCAATCACCCGGGAAGAGATACCCGAACAGATGATTCAGGCAATTTTGGCTGCAGAAGATGATCGTTTTTATGTGCATCCGGGAGTGGATTGGCAAGGTATTCTCAGGGCTGCCATTCAATTGGTTAAAACCGGTGAAAAAACCCAGGGAGGTAGCACAATAACCATGCAGGTCGCCAGAAATTTTTTCCTCAGCAGGGAAAAAACCTACCTGAGAAAGTTAAACGAAATATTCCTTGCCCTGAAAATTGAAAAAGAACTCAGCAAGGATGAAATCCTGACTCTCTACCTGAATAAAATCTATCTCGGTCAAAGGGCCTATGGCGTTGGTGCAGCAGCACAGGTTTACTATGGCTTGCAGATACATGAACTTTCCCTTCCCCAGTTTGCCATGTTGGCCGGTTTACCCAAGGCACCCTCTACAACCAATCCTGTCAGCAACCTGGGTCGGGCAACGACCCGGAGAAATTATGTTCTACAAAGAATGCTTAACGAAGAATTTATTACCGAGGAAGAATATAAAGATGCGGTTAACATACCGGTAACTGCAGCCTTGCACAGTTCACTGGTTCAGCTGGAAGCGCCCTATATTGCAGAAATGGTCAGACAATATCTTGTGGATGAATATGGTGAAGAGGCCTACACATCCGGTCTCCATGTCACCACAACCATACGCGATGGAAACCAGAGAGCAGCCAATGCAGCACTCCGTAAGGGCATACTCGCTTATGATCAACGGCATGGCTACCGGGGAGCTGAACATCATTTTGATCTTGATGAAGATATCGATGAATCTGGCTGGGGAGAATTACTTGCAAGCTTTCCGATACTTGGTGAGCTCTACCCGGCTCTAGTTATTGACATCAGTAATGAGAATGCCACTGCCTATGTTCTCAACATCGGTAAAGTCGAAGTTCCCATGTCCAGGATGACCTGGGCCAGAAAGTATGTCTCGGAGAACATTGCCGGCCCTGAGCCAAAAAAACCCGGTGACATCCTCAACGTCGGTGATGTTGTTCGTCTGACGGAAACTGATGACGGTCAATGGATATTAAGCCAGCTCCCTGATGTCGAGTCCTGCCTGGTTTCATTCAACCCAGGGGACGGTGCCACCATTGCCCTGGTCGGGGGTTTTGATTTTCTCAGGAGTAAATTTAACCGCGTTACTCAAGCCTATCGGCAGCCAGGCTCCGGGTTCAAACCATTTATATATTCCGCTGCCATAGATTCCGGTATGACAGCAGCAACAATAATCAATGATGCTCCCGTTGTTTTTGAAGACAGGGAGCTTGATGAAACCTGGCGACCGGAGAACTACAGTCAGAAAACCTATGGCCCCACCCGCTTGAGAGTAGCACTGACTCACTCAAGAAATCTGGTATCAATCCGTCTATTGAATGAAATCGGAATATCATTTGCTCTGGATTACTTATCGCGATTCGGGTTTGACACCAGCCGACTTCCGGCAAATCTCTCGCTGGCTCTGGGTAGCGGCGCCGTAACACCCTGGCAACTGGCTAGGGGCTATGCAGTATTTGCCAATGGTGGCTATCTGATCGAGCCATATTTCATTCAGAATATCGTCTCTCAGGACGGTGAAATCCTCTATGAAGCAAATCCAGCCATTACTTGCCCGGACTGTCCGGATCCGCTATCTCTTGATTCCATGCACGAAGTTAGTGAAACAACACCGGAAGAAGATCCAGAAACCAATCCAGAACAGCTGGAAGAGGATTCAGAAACAGATCTGGAACAGGAAGAACCAGTTGAGCCCAGATATGCAAAACGCGTACTTGAACCCGAGAACGTCTGGATCATGAATTCAATGACTCGGGATGTTATTCAGCATGGTACCGGCCGCAGAGCATTGGTGCTGGGTCGAAAGGACCTGTCGGGCAAGACGGGAACAACCAATGACCAGCGTGATGCCTGGTTCTCGGGGTTTAATTCAGATGTCGTTACCGTTACCTGGATTGGTTTTGACAAGTTTCAGCCTCTGGGAAATGCAGAGACAGGCGCAAGGGCTGCACTTCCAATCTGGATTGATTACATGGCAACTGCGTTAAAAGGTTTGACGGAGAAACAAATGGAAAGACCTCCGGGCCTGGTCTTTGCCCGCATTGACCCTGTGACTGGCAAGCTTGCCTCACCTGAAAGTACCGATGCTATCTTTGAGGTCTTCCGTTCCGGAAATGTACCACAGGAAGTATCCAGCACCGGGCCAACTGACATCAACCAGGCAACGGAAGGGCCCGCCATTCAGGATCTTTTCTAGTCATAAATGGCCATAGAATAGGCTTACCGTTTCTCGGTCATGCACTCAACAAATTGTATCCTGAAGGTTGTCATAGACACGCCTCTGAGAAAAATCTTTGATTATCTCCCGCCTGCGAATCTAGACGAAAGTATACTGGTACCAGGTTTACGTTTAAGGGTCCCGTTTGGTAAATCAAAAAAGGTAATCGGACTCTTGCTTGAAGTCACTGATATAACCGCGATATCAAAGCACAAATTAAAACGGGTAGAATCTGTTCTGGACAGTGAACCAATTTTCGGACAGGAACTTCTGAACTTCATGCATTGGGCCCGTGATTATTATCATCAGCCTGCCGGAGACGTGTTCCTTGGGACGCTACCCAGGTTAATACGCACCGTTTCAATTCTTGAAGTGTCCTCAATAGATAAATGGGAAACATCTGAAGCAGCAGTAAAACAAACTACCGAACTTCTAAAAAATTCACCCAAGCAAAAGGCTATTTATGATTATATTAATTCTCACAAGCAACCGTTAACATCTGGTCAACTTTCAGATGTCTTCACAAACTGGCGTATTCCCCTGAAACAGCTGGAAGGGAAAAAACTGGTCAGAAAGGCCACACAGGAAAACGGTATTTCGATTTCAAACAAATTTTTATCTGATTTCAAACTTAACCCTGAACAGGAACAGGCCGTATCAACAATCACCAGCCGATTAAACGACTACCACCCCTGTTTGCTTTACGGTATTACTGGAAGTGGTAAAACCGAGGTTTATATTAAATGCATCCAGGAAGTCATTAAGAACAACCGCCAGGCTTTGGTGTTGCTGCCAGAAATCGGCCTGACCACGCAATTTATTAACTATTTTAAATCACGACTCGGATTGGAGATTGCTGTCATGCATTCCGGTTTGACTGATCGCGAACGGCTCAATACCTGGTTACGCACCAGGGATGGTAATAACAGGGTCTTACTCGGGACCCGTTCGGCACTCTGGACACCATTCAAAAACCTCGGACTGATCGTCGTTGATGAAGAACACGATCTCTCTTACAAACAGCAGGAAAACTTCAGGTATTCTGCCAGGGATCTTGCCTTGCTTAGAGCGCACCAGGCCAGGATACCGATCATCCTTGGCTCGGCAACACCATCCATGGAATCAATATATAACGTCATGCAAGGTAAATATCGCGAGTTATACCTGGGAAGGCGCGCTGCTGGCTCCCGTCTGCCTGATATTCTGATAAAAGATATCAGAGGTGAAAACATGACTGGTGCCTTTTCAACCTCTCTTCTTGAACAAATCGAAATCAATTTGCAAAAAAACGAGCAAACCCTCCTGTTTCTGAACAGACGCGGATTTGCCCCGGTTTACATGTGTCATGACTGTGGTGCCATAATGAAATGTCCACGTTGCGAAATCCGCATGACTTACCATAAATCGACCGGGCGATTGCACTGCCATCATTGTGACCACCAGGAACGCATACCGGGACAATGCCCGCAATGTTCGGGAGAGAACATGATAGAAATCGGTCATGGGACGCAAAGAGCCGTAGAAACACTCGAGACACTGTTCCCGAAGGCGAGGATTTCTCGCATAGACCGTGACTCTACCCGGCGCAAGGGGTCCATGGAGACCATGCTAAAGGATATTAACGAGGGCAACGTGGATATCATGATAGGAACCCAGATGCTGGCCAAGGGACATCATTTCCCCGGTGTGACACTGGTGGGCATCATTGATGCTGATCATGGATTACACAGCGCAGATTACCGTGCCAGTGAGAGAATGGGACAACTTATCATGCAGGTCAGCGGCCGTGCTGGACGCGGTGATAAACCGGGAATGGTATACATACAATCACATTTCCCAGACCATCCGTTATTGTTAACCCTGAAGGCACATGACTACAAACAATACTCATCGCTGCTTCTCAAGGAACGGGCAGATACTGGTCTGCCACCATATACCTGTCAGGCACTTATCCGCACAGAATCGAACAGCAAGAAACACTGTCAGAGATTTCTTCAGGAAGCGAGGCAGCTACTTGCCGGTTCCAACATCAGCCATGATGTTTTTGGCCCGTTTATTCCGCCAATCGAAAAACGGGCTGGACGTTACCGCATGCAACTTTTACTCCAGACGGAAAACAGAAAATTACTTGGCAAGCTGCTTGCCGGATGGATCCCTGAAATTGAACAACTCCAGAGCAGTCGCAAGGTTCGCTGGTCACTGGATGTGGATCCACAGGACATGTTATAGAGGAAATGCTTCAATGGCACCATTGAAGCAAAATGCTGTCAAAACTGTCAAGGTTGAATGAGGAAATTGCTATGTGGGAACAATTAAGATCTTATACCTTGTATTTATCGCTTGCCATGGCAGTAGCATGGGTTACCCCACAGGCTGCGGCCGATGTTGGTATAACTGATAGCCTCGATTCAGTGACAGTCACACATAAAGGGAAAGAGATCACTATCCGGAGAAATCAGGATGGAAATAATAAAGTCAATCCAGCCTATGCCTGGACATCCAGGGATTGTCCACCGTTTTGTATTCAACCAATAAAAATTGCCGAAGGTGTTGAAACCATTGGTGAACTGGAAATGCTGAACTACCTGAAAAAAATACATGACGGAAATAACTCTATCCTGGTAATCGATTCCCGCACTCCGGATTGGGTGAAAAATGGAACCATACCAGGTTCCATCAACATACCATGGACTAGCCTGAAAACTGACGCAGGTGCTGATCCTTTCGAGGTTGCCGACATTCTCAAGGAACGCTTTGGTGTCAGAATGCATGAAGGGTTATGGGACTTTTCCAACGCCAAGACACTCGTACTATTCTGCAACGGGATGTGGTGCGGACAATCCCCATCCAATATAAACACCTTGCTGGATATGGGCTATCCTGCGAACAAACTGAAATGGTACCGGGGCGGCATGCAAGATTGGGAAATACTAGGCCTGACTACAGTCAAATAAGTTTCTTAAAAGCATTATCCTCCTTCTCCTCCCGCAGCGGGCAGGCTACAATGTGCGCCTTTTTTAAGCAGACAGATCTGTGAAAGATTCAATCGAACAACTTATACGCGCTGCCCTGGAAATATATGCCAGGGAAAATGACCTGGAGTCAGCCAGGGATATTTCATTCAAGGTTGAAAATACACGTGATCAGAAACATGGTGATCTGGCATGTAATGTAGCCATGGTGCTTGCCTCACGTACAGGTACCAAGCCAAGGGAACTTGCAGAAAAAATTGTATCCTTGATGCCACCGTCTGCATTAGTCAACAAAGTGGATATTGCCGGCCCTGGTTTTATAAATTTTTTTCTTAATCAGGATTCCTTCCTGAATGTTATTCACGAGATCAGGGAAAAAGGAGAGAAATTTGGCCAATCTGATTTCGGGAAAGACCAAAGCATATTGATCGAATTTGTTTCTGCAAACCCGACCGGTCCCTTACATATCGGGCATGGCCGTGGTGCTGCCTATGGAGCAGCAACGGCCAACCTGCTAGAGGCAGCAGGTTATCGGGTTGAACGTGAGTATTATGTCAACGACGCCGGGAGGCAGATGGACATCCTTGCAGTAAGTGTCTGGCTCCGCTATCTGCAGTTTTGTGATATCAACATTGAGCTCCCCGGAAATGCCTATCAGGGTGATTATATAAAAGATATAGCTGATGCTATTTATCAGGAAAAAAAATCTGGACTGGTGTGTTCTGCCGAAACTCTGACTGGCATAATTGCAAGTCATACGGATCCCGAGAAACTGCTGGATGCCTTGATTGCCTGTGCAAAAACGGAGCTAGGCAAGGATAACTATCTATTCCTGTTTGAAAAAAGTCTGAATGCTATTCGCGATGATATTGAAAATGATCTCGCTGAATTCGGCGTAGTTTTCGATAACTGGTTTTCTGAAAAAAGCCTGACCGAAACAAACAAGGTAGAGGAAGCCATCGATATCCTGCGCAGAAATGATTATCTCTATCAGAAAGACGGGGCAACCTGGTTTCGCAGCACCGATCTTGGAGATGAAAAAGACCGTGTGGTTATTAGAGAAAACGGTCAAACGACCTATTTTGCGTCCGATATCGCCTACCACCACTTAAAATATGAACGCGGTTACGACCGGATGATCGACATCTGGGGTGCTGATCACCATGGATATATTGCGAGAGTCAAGGCATCTCTTGAAGCACTTGGCAAGAACCCGGATCTGCTGGATATTCTGCTTGTTCAATTCGCGACTCTTTACCGTGGACCTGAAAAGTTACAGATGTCGACCCGTTCCGGGCAATTTGTTACCTTGCGCGAACTTAGAAACGAGGTTGGCAAAGATGCTGCCCGCTTCTTCTATGTCATGCGCAAGAGCGAGCAACACCTTGATTTTGATCTTGAGTTGGCAAAATCAGAATCTCAGGACAATCCGGTATATTATATCCAGTATGCGCATGCCCGTATCTGCAGTGTTTTGCGTCAGGCCAGTGAAAAAAACCTGACACTTCCTGCGGATCCTGCTTCTGTTGATTTAGACCGTCTTGACCAATCTTACGAAAAAGCAATTCTCACCCGGCTTTCAATCTATCCTGAAATCCTTTTGAATGCGGCGCAGAGCTATGAACCACATCAAATCGTATTCTATCTCAGGGAGCTGGCTAATGAATTTCATACTTACTACAATGCCTGCCAGATCCTTGTTGATGATGAGGGTCTGAGAAATGCCAGGATTGAACTGATCTGTGCAGTACGGCAGGTCATAAGAAATGGCCTTTCGTTGCTCGGTGTATCCACCCCTGAAAAGATGTAATGACCAGAGACTATAAACACAGAAAGCGAAAATCAGGTCGCAACACTAAATCCGCTTCCGCTACTGATGCGATCTTGCCTTTTCTGACCGGTCTTAGTATCGGTTTATTTGTTGCTTTTATTGTCTACCTGAAAGGCCTTTCCTACCCCGGTGATGGAAACGTGGCTGATACAGGCTCAACACCAGATACAACCTTGGAAAAACCGGAGGCGTCTACTGATTCCACAGCCACGACCCCACAGTTTGATTTTTACAAGATACTCCCCAGCATGAAGGTCAATGTTTCTGAATGGGAGGCCGAGGATAAACAGGATTCCGGGGCACTGAGCGAAGATACCGGCGTATATATACTGCAGGTCGGTTCATTTGAACAGTATGAAGCGGCTGATGAAGTGAAGGCCCGGCTGGCATTGCTCGGCATCAGTGCCGATATCCAGCGGGTTGTCATCAATGGCAAGGATATCCGTCATCGCGTCCGTGTCGGTCCCTACCGCGAACAGAAAAAACTGAATGAAACACGCCAACGGCTACTGGCAAATGGCCTGGATTTCATGCTGCTGAAACTCAACATCAACGACGTAAAATAATATTCTGGAACTTGCCTGCTATTGGCAATCTTCCCCAACAACGTTTACACCGTGAGAAAAACAGTTGGTTATTTAGTGATGAATGAGCTTTTTCAAAAAAGCGCACAAGGTTAAAGGAAAAAAACAGCTAATGTTAATAAAGAACGGAATCGGCGCCTGGATTAACCAATAACGGATGTTGGCCTAGATTCAGGTAGTCGATCTCGTCAATGGCAACGGGTTCGGTCGAAACAAACAGCACGATGCGTAGCCCGTCAGTAAAATAAGGGTCACCGGTGAGATTGTTTCGAGGTTGGTCGTACGATGCAAGACCGACGCCACCGACGTAGCCAAACGCAGCAAGTGACTGCGCGTAGGCCAGGTCCTCCAGCAGGTATTCGCGCGTTTCGTCAACATCCGGATCGATCTTGTGGGTGGTGATGGTTTTCCAGGTCATTCGTACGCCAATGTCACGACTGATCTGTCCAATCCATACCGGCTTGCCTTCGTAACGCATCGGTGTCATCCACAACCGCAAGTGATTCCGCTGATGGATACTTGTGCGTGCCTTTTGCAGTGCTGCATCCTGTGCGCGGCCATAGACGTATAGTGCGCTGACTGGTGAATATCGATACTCACTTCCCCCGATAGCGGATGTCATGGTTTTCCAAAGTGATGCACCATAGATGGTCTCTGTCTCATCCCATCCAGCTCGTATGAACGCATAGTAGACGTCCCGGACATTACCGACGATCACAAGGTTCAGGGGATCGCCATCGGATTCCGCCTTCTTGTCGGTGGTGCAGCAGGGCAGTGCTTCGAGTCCTGCAATCAGGCCATCAAGATCAACGTCCTTGATCTCTTCTTTGGTATACAGGTCTTGCCAGTTGATCTTGTAATGATCGAGCTTCAGCCCCGGCACAGGCACGAAGAAGCTCATCCGGAATTGCTCTTCCTTACTGACGACATCGACGTTGAAGGATTTGGTTCCTTCATCGATGCGAGTAAAGATATACCCGGATCGTAACTCACCCGGTTCAATATACATGCTCATATTCATGTCGTAATAGTCGCGACTCAGGGCCCAGTCCAGAATGGTAATCCTGTTCTGGCGACGGTATGACGTCTCAATCGGAGTGAAGTATGCCTCGTCAACACTGGTTGGCAGGAACAAGAGTTCCTCGTCGCCGAGATTCTCGATCTGCACCCAAACCGGCTGAATGTTCCTTGCATAGAGGCTAACGCCGAATATCTGGAACGTTTCAAAGACTGTTGGCACAGCTGTTGTCACGCGGACATCGCGTTCTGTTTTAACATAAAAGCGCTCGTTTGGTGGAGCAACCTGTTGGCTGCCGACGTCGTCGTGAGTTTGCCCCTGCACCAGCTGACAGGCCAGACACAGATACAAAAAGAAGCTGGTGATGATGACGCCCCTCACACGGATGTGGGTGTTATTACTTGGAAACATACGTCTCCCAAACGAGTATCTCCGTCTCGTCCATTGCGACCGGTTCCTCGGATACTAGCAGTACAGCACGCATACCATCGGTAAAGTAGTCCGAGCCGTGAAAATTCGTATGTGGAGCTTCAATGGCTGCTGGCGGAATTCCATCAGCCATCGCGAATCCTCTCAGCGACTGGTTGTACCAGAAATTTTGCAACACGAACATGCGCGCATCGTCGACGTCCGGGTCGATTTGATAATTTGCCATGTCGAGTGAAAACAAGGCTCCACTCATATCGTAACTGACATGCCCGAGCCATACGGCCTCACCGTCAACAAGGATCGGTGCCCGCCATAATCGCAGCTCCTTGCGCTCGCGGCCGTCGGGCCGCGCCTTGTGAAATGTACCGTCCGGCTGTCTTCCGCGATAGAAATGGGTTCGGGCAATACGAGTAACCGGACTGTTTGCTTCCGTCTCTTGCCATTGGCCACGAAGCAGGGAGCGACGCACGGCTTCGGGTGTACCTACAATTACGATATTGAGTGGATCACCAAATGCCTCGCTGGACTCATCCGTTGTGCAACAGGGCATATCGCTGAGCATCCTGCGCAGCGTGTCAAGATCGCCCCTGATAATTTCATCGTCCTGATACAGGTTCTTAAAATCGACGTTCATATAGTCCGGCTGGAAACCTGGTAGCGGCACAAAGAATGTAAAATTCATTGCGGTGAGATCGGTATAAACGTCGACATTGAAGCCCTTGGTACCCACGCTAGTATGCGTGAAGACGAACCCAGAGCGCGATCCACCTGCAGGGATAAACCTTGGTAGCGTATTATCCAGAAGCCAGCGCTCCAGGGATCTGCGGCTGCTCTTCGTGAAGCGTTTCCGATACAGCCAGGCAACTTCAAGCGGCGAGTAGTAGTCTTCATCGATACTGAACATGGTGACTCGTACATGCTTATCGCCAGTATTCTCTACATTGAGCCAGACTGGCTGAATTCCGTCTGCATAAAGATCGATACCGAATAACTCAATCACCTCCTCGGGCGAAGGTACCGCGGCAGTTACCTTGACGAAATCTTCGGTCTGCGACAGTGCTCGTTGTTCAAAGCCATGGGACTCAATGGTGGACGGAACAAACATCTGTGTCGCGCAGGCAGAGATGGCGATAAGCATGCACACCACCGCTGCCAGACGCGAGGCGAAGCATAGGTTTTGTGAAATCAAAGACAAAGCACCGGGCATCTTAATTCGCGGCGGTTAAGGTACCCACACATGCGAGCACTCGCCCAATTACAATGTTGTCTATCATCGTCGGTAAGATCCATAGTCAATGCCCGTTTATGGCTGGAATTTTGGAGCGGGTGATGGGAATCGAACCCACGTTCTCAGCTTGGGAAGCTGATGTTCTGCCATTGAACTACACCCGCCCGATATAACCCTGTCTCCAATCTGATTCACCAGTAGCTTACCGCAGCCATAGCAGATTCTGGAACTGGCTCACAGTTTTTGTATTGTATTTCGGTATTGTCATTCATTTAAGACCCTGTTCTTTGGGAGATTTTTCAATTTTGGTGTAAACTTGATCAGGTCTGGTTGGGGAGCCTGCATATCCTTGGGATATACTCAGTACAATAATCAAAAAACTAACTAATTCAGTTACTTGGCGGCTATATTGGCCCAAACAATAGTGAGCTTGATCACATGGGAACCGAAGCGCCTACTGTTGTGCTCGTCGACAACAGCCCGGCAATTAAAAAATTATTCCGACGCAGTATTAAAGACCTCGGTGTAGAACTGAAGATCTTTGACACGGCTGCGGACTCCTGGAATTACCTGGAAGATAACCAACCTGATTTGTTGTTCCTGAGTATCATCCTGCCTGACAAAAATGGTCTCAGCCTGTTGAAAGACCTCAGAAAACTGGCTCTGCATCAAAATACTTCTGTTATTATGGTAAGCTCAAAAGATTATGCGCAAGACAAGCTTGATGCTGTTGAGCTGGGTGTCGTGGATTTTATTACCAAACCCATGCCCATACAGATGATCACTGATGCCGTAATCAAATATACAGCCAATACCAGTAATTGATTTAACATCACCGTATGAGCAATAAATATCTCCGCTTTTGGGGTGTGCGTGGTTCCTATGCAGCCCCGTTTGACTCACACCTGAAAGTCGGAGGCAATACGTCCTGCGTCGAGATCAGCGCTGACGGTCATACCTTGATATGCGATGCGGGTACTGGTGTCATTCCTCTGGGCAATGAACTTGTAAAAGGCAATGCCCGCGAACTGATGCTGCTCCTTACCCATTATCACTGGGACCATGTCTGCGGGCTTCCCTTTTTTGTCCCGGCCTTCCTGGAAGAATGGACAATCAACTTCTTCGGACCCGGTAATGACATGCATGATGTCGAAAAACATGTTTCTGCCCAAATGAAGGCGCCTTATTTCCCCGTCGGCACTGAATCCTGGCTTGCTAAAATCAACTACGTCTGTCCCAATAATGATACATTGCAACACGGACCAATGAAGATTACATTCAGGAATGTCCATCATCCCGGAGCAACTTTCGGATACCGGATTTGTGTAAATGGAAAGACTGTCATTTATATATCTGATAATGAATGCAAGTTCATCGAGAAATCGGTTTCCAAGCAACGTTCCGAACTAAACCACGAAGAGCAATCACTCTATGACGATATGATCAGGGAAGAGCATCAATCGGAACTGGAAATCATCCGCAATGCGGACATTTTGATTCATGATGCCCAATACACGACCGAGGATTACAACAGAAAACGCGGTTGGGGCCATTCCTGTTATATTGATACCGTCAATATGGCGATTGATGCTGGAGTAAAGGAACTTTACCTGTATCATCATGATCCAAATTATGATGATGAAATGATTGACGGTATTCATCAGCATGCATTGGATATAATCTCCGATAGAAAATCGAATTTGAAGTGCCATGTAGCCCGCGAAGGTTTGCGGGTAGATTTATAGTCAAACCACAATAACCCCTCATCATGCAGATAAATCTCAACGGCAAACCATGCCAGGTTGAAGGTATAAATACCGTTCAGGATCTGCTGGAAAGACTTGAGTTAAAGGGTAAGCTTGCTGTCGAGATTAACCACGAGATTGTACCCCGCAGCCACTTTCAAACTCATCCCGTCAAGCCAAATGACAATATCGAAATCGTCCATGCAATTGGCGGCGGCTAGAGAGATAATCAGACAGCGGATGAATACGAAGAAAACCGAACAACTCAAGATAGCGGGCCGGACCTTCAGTTCCCGCCTGCTCGTCGGTACGGGCAAATACCGTAATCTGGAAGAAACCCGTGCAGCCATTGAGGCCAGCGGTGCGGAAATCGTTACCGTGGCGATCCGACGGACTAATATCGGCCAGAATCAGAATGAACCCAACCTGCTTGATGTCATTTCGCCGGAGAAATATACCATCCTGCCCAATACAGCCGGTTGCTACGATGCTGATAGCGCTATCAGGACCTGCCAGTTGGCGAGGGAGATACTGGATGGGCAGCGACTGGTCAAGCTGGAAGTACTCGGTGATGAAAAAACACTCTATCCGGATATCACTGAAACGCTGAAGGCAGCGGAGGCCCTTATTGCCGATGATTTTGAGATCATGGTTTACACCACAGATGATCCGGTCATTGCAAAGCGCCTCGAGTCACTGGGGTGTATTGCCGTGATGCCCCTGGCGGCGCCGATAGGTTCAGGACTCGGAATTCGCAATCCCTACAACATTCGTACCATCATTGAAAACGCCAGCGTGCCTATCCTTGTTGATGCCGGGGTTGGTACCGCCTCTGATGCTGCAATAGCCATGGAACTGGGCTGCGACGGTGTCCTTATGAACACTGCAATTGCCGAAGCCAAGGATCCTGTCCTCATGGCTTCAGCCATGAAAAAAGCAATTGAGGCCGGCCGCGAAGCTTTCCTTGCCGGACGCATGCCGAGGCGTGCTTATGCCAGTGCCTCTTCGCCGCTGGATGGTCGGTTCTTCTAGTAAAACACATATTGACTGGCTATAAACCCGGTGACTCAGGCATTTAGTCATATTCGCAGCTACGTCCGCCGGGAAGGCAGAATGACCGAGAGTCAGCGCCAGGCCCTGGAATATTACTGGCATGACTTTGGAATTCCGTTTTCGAGGGAATACCTTGATCTGGAAACAGTATTTGGCCGTCGTGCTCCGACGATACTGGACATCGGCACGGGCATGGGTGATTCCTGTATTACCATTGCCAAACAACACCTGGAAAATAACTACCTTGCCGTGGAAGTCCACAGACCCGGTATAGGTAGTCTGCTACGCCAGATCCGCGAACTTAAACTTCACAACATCCGGATTTCGAATCACGATGTCTTTGAAGTCCTGCAATATCAGTTGCCTCCTCTATGCCTGGATGCAGTCTATATTTTCTTTCCCGATCCCTGGCCCAAGAAACGTCATTTCAAGAGAAGGCTGATTAATCCGGATTTTCTGAGGACGCTAGCCAAATGTCTCAAATCCCATGGACGGGTTTACATCGCAACCGACTGGAAGGATTATTCAGAATCTATACTGGATGCATTTGCTGAAGTTCCCGGGTACGTAAATCTTGCCGGTGAAGGGCTAATGGCGCCACGCCCATACTGGCGACCGGTCACAAAGTTTGAGCGTCGGGGAATTAAGCTTGAGCATGAAGTGTTTGATCTGGTATTTACCTACAGGGCAACAGAAAGTACATCATTAAAATCATAGACCGCCGGGAATTCTGCTGTGTCTCGCTCCGGCCCGCGGCTATCCGGGACCGCGATACTCAACAGATGGCTGATCCCATAGCTTCGAGCCGTTCTTAAAACAGTCACGTTATCATCCACCAACAAGGTTCTCTCCGGACTGAATTCAATATTCTCCCGCAAGCGCTCCCAGAAAGTCACTTCTTCCTTGGCGCAACCCAATGTATGTGAGCTGATGATATGGCTGAAGTAATCACCAATGCCGGTCTTTGTTAATTTCATGTCAATGAGATCCATGTGAGCATTGGTCACCATAATTGGCTTCCGGCCATGGACGTTCAGCGCTTTGAGAAATTCCAGTGCACTTGGCCTTATCTGGATCAAATGTTCGATATCTGTTTTCAATTGAATAACTTCAATCTCCAGTTCTTTTGACCAGAAATCCAGGCAATACCAGGAAAGGGTACCTTCAAGACTTTTCATCTTCGGGATCAGTTTTTGTTTTGCGGTCTCTGCATCCAGACCGCGCAATCTGCCCCAGTGCGATGGCAGGTATTCCTGCCAGAAATAATTATCGAAATACAGATCCAGGACCGTGCCATCCATGTCCAGTAGCACAGTCTCTATATTTTTCCAATCAACCATAAATGAAGTATATCAAGTTCCAGGGATTTGGATTCCACTTCAATGAATATTTCACATAGAATGCCGCATATGCCCTCATTTGAGCAGATACCACCCCTGTCTGAATTGACCGATGAAGTCATTCATATAGCCTCCAGGGCAGCCGAAAGGATCCTGACTGTCTATAACTCCAGCTTTTCTGTTGTACAGAAGGACGACAAGTCCCCGCTCACCGAAGCTGACATGGCCTCTCATCATTGTATCTGCGATTACCTGACGCAGTTAACCCCCGATATTCCGGTATTCACGGAAGAATCATCCAGTGTCAGTTTCGAGACACGCAAGTCATGGACATATTACTGGCTTATCGATCCTCTGGATGGGACCCGTGAATTCATCAAACAAAACGGCGAATTCACAGTTAACATTGCCTTGATTCATGCACATCAACCTGTCATTGGCGTGATTAATGTTCCGGTCACTGGCAAAACCTATTACGCCAGTCAGGGTAATGGCGCATTCATCAAAGGACCAGGTGATCCTGCCAGACAGATTCAGACAAGACAGACGCATAAGGAAGCCATCAAGGTTGCCGGTAGTCGTTCACACGGAAGCAAGAAATTGCGCGCATTCATTGAAAAACTCGGTGATGTGGAGTTACTCAGTATCGGTAGTTCCCTGAAATTCTGCCTGGTAGCAGAAGGATTGGTAGACATTTACCCGCGTTTTGGTCCTACCAGTGAGTGGGATACAGCCGCTGCGCAGTGCATTGTCGAGGAAGCCGGGGGTGCTGTCTTGGACATGTCCATGAACAGGCTGACTTATAATATGAAAGCAGAGCTGCTGAATCCTCAGTTTATTGCCATCGCGGATCCGTTATTCGACTGGACACCCTATCTCCGGTAGTTATCCGGTTATTTACACTTTTTCGCAAAATTGCGTGTCATATCTTTCGTGAACATTATATTGAGCAGCATGAGTTTAACTATCACACTACGATTGAAAGATTACCTGACTTTTACTGCTGCCTTATCGAGCTATACTTTGAGATAAGATGACTAAACTAACCAGTATTTATCAATGCAATTTCGATTGATATTACTGTATCTGATCCTTGTTGCTTTTACCGGCACTGCAAGCGCGGCTTCCAGCAATTCTATCACCATCCTATATGATGCCTTCGGCAAAGATCCCCATATGACCAAGGACTGGGGCTTCTCTGCATTAATCAGGTTCAATGACAAACGGATCCTGTTTGATACCGGTAATAATGCAGAGATCTTTGCGCATAATGTGAAAGCGGCCGGTGTTGACTTAAACCAGCTCGATTTCGTGGTCCTCTCCCACCGGCACCTGGATCACACGGCCGGTGTTAATTATTTAATGCAAGTGAATCCCGACGTCAGGATTTATGCACCCGTGGAGTCATTCGGGATCTTCGGCAGTGAGCTGCCCAGCAGTTTCTATCGCAAGAATAGCGAGTTGCCGGATTATCTTCGCTATTATGATGGCCATCCTCCCGAGATCATGACGTTTGGCAAAGCCTGGCCCAAGGGTGATTTTGAGTATATTGATACCACCCGACAAATCATGCCGGGCATTCTCCTCGTCTCATTAGTGTCTGACACACCGGGCACCAAGGAATTGCGTGAAATTTCACTGGTGATTGAAACCAGCCAGGGACTGGTGATTATTGTTGGCTGTTCACATCCCGGCGTTGACAATATTGTCAATGAAGCATCCGCTATTAATAACAATATCTATATGGTATTGGGTGGTTATCACATGCCCACCATGCCTGATGAGAAAATTTATTCGATTGCAGATGCTTTAAAGAACCTGTTTAAGGTCAGGCATCTTGCGCCGGGTCATTGTACCGGAGAACCGGCCCAATATATTTTCCATGATATGTGGGAAGATGATTATGTTTTCTCCGGTGTGGGCACGGTAATCCCGTTACCCGATTGACTGTCGACCTGGCAGCTTCATAATCACAATATAAATCAGAGCGCTTGATCTGTATCAATATCCTGAACGAGCGCTGTATTAATAATTCATATAGTTTTAACTAGCGGGCATCCCATGTTCAGATATCTTATTAAATCCAGCATTTCTATTTTGTGCCTGGTATCCGTTCAATACGTCTACGCAAACGAACATATGGATGCCGGCAAGCTCTACCAAACAAATTGTGCTGCTTGTCACGGGGCCACTGGTAAACCTGACCCGGAGAACCCCGTATTCAGGGAGCTGGGCATATTTCCGGCAAATTTCACGGACCCGTTATTCAATAGTCGTGAACCTTCCAGGGACTGGTTCATGGTCATCAAGCATGGCGGCGCTGCACTTGGGCGGTCCGAGATCATGCCGGCATTCAAGGATTCATTAAGTGATGAAGAGATTCATCTGATTGTCGCCTATATCAAGACGCTTGCAGGCGATCATGGCTATCCCTCCGGTGATATGAACTTTATATTACCGATACGCACCAAGAAGGCGTTTCCCGAAGACGAGGTGGTGTGGAAATTCCGCTTTCAAAATAATATCGGTGATACAAGCAGGGACCAGGTTCGAAATGTTCTCGAAATTGAAAAACGATTCCTGAAACGGTTCCAGTTTTCCTTCGAACTCAGCCATACTTTTGATGATGCGATTGATGATAATAAAGGGAACATTGATCAAATAGAGCCTGGTATTAAGTACGTTTTATATTCCAGCACGGCACACCAGTTCATCACATCTCTGGGTACACTGGTTGCAATCAAGACCGAAGAGCACGGTGACTCCAATGAGTTTATTCCATATATTGCTGCTGCGAAGCGCTTGACTGATAAAATTACTTTTCAGAGTACTGCCAGGGCAGACCTGCCATTTGACAGGTTCAGTGACGGCTCTGTCGAGCTTTCGGGGGTTGTTCACTGGACACCGAGCCCCTGGCCACGCAGTTTGCATCCCGGACTGGAACTCGTTGCATCATTTCCAATTGAACGTGGCACAGGCAGCGACCGTGCAGATTTTGCGCAACTCAGCCTTATTCCACAGGCACAGATCGGGCTGAGCAAGGGCGGACATATTGCTTTGAACCTGGGTGCTGAATTACCCATCAACGATACAGACAGGTATGACTATAAAGCATATCTATATCTCATCTGGGATTTCGCGGATGGTGGCTTATTACAGGGCTGGTAAACAGATCCCTGAAAAACCTATTCATGAAATGTTGTTTTCAGGCCTGATCGTCTTCCAGCAGTTGTTGCAGCTTGATCAACCGACCGGTGACCTGCACCTGGTCTGAATATTTATCCAGTTGCCCCTGCATGGCTTGTTCCAGTCTTTCAACACGATCCACTGCCGGTGGATGGGTGGCGTGCATTAATTGATAGGTTTTCGCTTGCGGGCTAATGAGGCTCAGGGTATGCAAGACACCGACCAGTCCATAAGGATCATAACCGGCACGTGCAGCGATCACGACACCCAGTTGATCGGCCTCCAGTTCGTCGTCACGATTGAGTCCGCTTTCCCAGACATCGACACCGGTATTGATCAATTGCCTGGCCACTTGCTGCCATTCAGGACCTGCCAGTTCTTCGGCTGCGACAGACCCGATGTCCTTCAATATTCCGGACTGTGCCTTCTCTCTAATATCTTCCAAGTGATGTTTCACCAGTACGTGTGAAATCTCATGCGCAAGCACGCCGGCCAGTTCGGATTCATTGCGCATCAACATGAACAGGCCTTTGGAAATGAAGATGTAACCGCCGGGTGCTGCAAAGGCATTAATGTCATTATCATCGAGAACGCCAAAATGCCAGGGCAGGTCGGGACGTTCGGTCTGCAGTGCCAGCCAGAGACCGACGTCATTGACATACTGTTGCAATTCCCTGTTATCCACCAGGGGCGCCGCACCCAGCAATTGTGCCGACATACCTTCCCCCAGTTCAATTTCCCTGGGCTCATTGATTTCAATGAAGGCGTCCTTGTGTTGGATCAACTTTTCGCTGCCCTTTTCCAGTAACTTTAGTGCATCACCCCAGTCCGCGGAAACATTCGACATAGTTCCCCACATGATGGCGAATACCATTACCGTGCTTAGCACAAATTTCATCATCGGGGATATCCTCCTTGTGTTCCCGACTCGCGAGTATCCGGTTTTATCAAGTAGGTTACCGGTTGACTATGCAGCCCGGCCGCACCGGCCATGCGTCTGGCTCGACTCGTATCACTCTGATAGCGATCCAGTTTGCCAAGTTCATTGGTGTCTGGTGTTGCCTTGCGAATATCTCCCGGCCCCAGGCCACGGATACCGATAGTTGCCACTGCGGTTGATTCCTGTGTTGAGTAGCCACCTTTCAACACCCGGCGAAACCGTTCCAGCCAGCTCAGGTTGGATTCCGGCTGGACATTAAACCAGATCCAGCCCTGAATATTTGCAGGCGATTGCTGTTCTATCCGATACCAGGTTCCCTTGCGTTCCAGAATGGTCACTTTGGCATCGGCTGGGATAGTCATTATCGCTGGCGTGTTCCGATCCGGCTGGGAATAGACATCAGACATGACCGTAACCACGCCGGGTTCTGTCTCTGCCATTGTGATGAAACTTAATCCCAACAACAATAAAAACAAGCAGAAACAATTGATTTTAATTAGTCTGTCCATACCTGTATTTTCTGCGTGCCATAGCAAGCTGTCAATTAACCAACTTTTCATAATTTAATAAGTTCAATAAAAACCCCGCCAAGGCGGGGTATTTTAAAAGTTGCTTAAAAGTATCCTTACGTTTATATACTTAACTTCTTCCAGGTGTGATCTTTATTAATGTTAATAAGATGTAATCAACTGCTGATATTCAGCTTTTAGTTAACATTTCTCCAAGCTTTGCGGATAACAATCCGAAAAATGCGCCAACAATCAATGATACTGAAATAATAACCAGCGCATTACTGAAGTTCGCACCTGTCAAGGCACTCATGTCCAATGCGCCTTGAGTCTGTAGTAAATAAGCGGCTGTGGCAGCATAACCATAAACACTGGCAGGAATGGCATCTAGCATCTTTATATGAGCAGCGAGACACATACCAAGAACTGTCAAGCCAACAGCGATGCCCGCGCCTACTGCCCCCCATCCGCCCAGAGGCGTACTTAACAGGATAATGGCCATTATCCAGGCACAAATAACACCAAATACATTACATGCGATCGATTTTTGAAGTGACGATGTACTTCCACCGGTGGCAAAAAATGTGGCCCAGCCAATGAATACACCCCAGATCAGGATGATTCCCTGTAATGGACCCAATGCCAGATAGGTTGCAACGCCGCCAAGAACCCCGATACTTACACAAAGAGCAACTAGACTTGTCATATTATTTCCCCCAGTTATCTAATATGAAGCAGATTGTTATTGCTTTTACGTCAGCAGATATTCTATCCGGATTTTACATATGAATTATATAATATCAGATGACCCGATAAATATACGCCGCCACCGGAAATTAGCAAACTTTAGAAGAGTATTTTGGGGATATTCTTAGAATGGCTCTTATTTCATATCAGGGAACGATATCAAAGGGTCTCAGAATGTGGATAAGGGAAAATCACGACCGACGGCGTTCTGGTAATAGCAATTGGAAATTCTGCCATCCGTGCGGCCTGCCCCCAACCGGAGGCTGGATTCCAGCCTCCGACGTCGGGAAATGACAACATAAACTCTGACTTGTGTTAATACAGTGTCAGTGAATTGACACAGCAACAAACAGGGCGCCTGTTAGTCGATCATCATTGTCAATTAGAGGCGCATAGGTAGAATCATATTTTCGACCAAACAGAGTGACCTTCCCGGTGTAGGAGTGCTTTTGAATTAAGGCCTTATACGCCGGAGAATTACGATCGAGTATTGTATGGACGGCGGATTTTCCATCTTCGCCAACTAATGTGGTCTGGTCTCGAACAAAATCCCGGCCATCATAGGAAAATATGGTGACTTCGATTTGGGTAAGTGTTTGAGCCGAGACTTGAGAACTGCTGCCTTTATCGACAAAAGCAAACCATGCACCTGCAAAAACTATCACAAGAACCAAGCCGATCTTGCTAGCCCGAGCCGCTACTGATTGGTGACTATACATAGGATACCCCCCCTCTTTAATGAAAGCTTGTGAATAGATATGGCGGTCGTTGCAGCAAACGCAACTCAAATTGGGATGGGCCGTCAACCCCTAACAGACTGACTTATATCAGAAGGGCACTATTTTCAGTTTTATTACATAAGTATAGACGCTTAAACCGAGAAAACCCCAGTCCGAGGGCAGGATGCATATTGCTTATAGCTGAAGTTAATGGTGGCCAGGGACAGAATCGAACTGCCGACACAGGGATTTTCAGTCCCCTGCTCTACCAACTGAGCTACCTGGCCATTGAGGGAAGGATAAAAATCAAAGACCGCGTATTAAAGCGGTCGGGAAGGTGCCCGTCAAGCCAAACCCCATTAGTCGTCCTTCGGGGGAACATACTCCTTCGGTTTTTCCGAGCCACTGCCAAAGAAAAATTTCTCCATCTCTTCCTCAAGGAATTGCCGTGCCTTGGGTTCAATCGGGGTGAGGTGATACTCATTGATTAACATGGTCTGGTGGGCCAGCCACAATTGCCAGGCTTCCTTAGACACGTTTTCAAAAATCCGTTTGCCCAGTTCTCCAGGATAGGGCGCCATTGGCAGACCTTCGGCCTCTTTGCCCAGTTTGATGCATTGTACGGTCCTGCTCATTCTGTCATGTCCTCACGTTTCGAGCTGCTGCATGATCTGGCACACCGGCCTTGGCATGCCCAGTCGCTGGTCTTTGGCCGGATGATACCAGCAGTACTTGCCCGGCTCCTGGATCTGGCCACATGTGCTCGAGACCTGAATCTGTACCGGTGTGATATCCAGGTGGAAGTGACTGAAGGTATGCCGGAACAGGGGGCGGTAATCGAGCTTTTCTACAACCAGGCCAAGATCATGCGTGATCCAGCCCTGAATATCAAAGTCTGGTCCATACTCGGGGAAACTCCACAGACCGCCCCACACCCCGTTTGGTGAACGCTGTTCCAGCAGGATTTCGTTGAACTGGTTTTTCAAAACGGCAAACAGGACCTTCCTGACCGGTTTCGATTTGGCGGCTCGAGCACCAGGGTAATCATTTGGGTTGCCCTGCGCACTGGCAAGACATGAATTTTTCAGCGGGCAGCTTTCACAGTGGGGATCGCGTCGAACGCAGATTGTCGCCCCCAGGTCCATGATGGCCTGGGAGTATTCTGCAACGCGCTTTACCGGCGTGTGCTCGTCAGCCAGGGCCCAGAGCTGGTTTTGCACGGCCACCTTGCCCGGCCAAGCGGTCACGGCATGATAGCGGGTCAGGACCCGTTTGACATTGCCGTCCAGAATCACGGCACGCCGACCCATTGCCAGGGAGAGTATGGCGCCGGCCGTGGAACGGCCGATACCGGGCAGGGCCATCAGGCCTGCCAGTGTGTCCGGAAAGTGGCCGTGGTGATTTTGCGTGATTTCCTTGGCAGCACGGTGCAGGTTACGAGCGCGGGCGTAATAACCCAGACCGGTCCAGACATGCAGGACCTCGCCCTGCCCGGCCCGGGCCAGGCAAGCCACGTCCGGGAACCGTGTCATGAAACGCTGATAGTAGGGGATGACGGTTTTGACCTGGGTCTGTTGCAACATGATTTCAGAGACCCAGACCCGGTAAGGGGTCGGGTTTTCCTGCCAGGGCAGGTCGTGCCGGCCATGGTGCTTAAACCACGCCAGTAACTTCCCGGCTAATTTATCGTTGGTCATCCGTTTCTACTCGCTCTATCAGTATTCCAAGTTCCCGTGTCAGTCGTTTTTCCAGGTACCAGGGACCGATCAGGGGCGGGATCCAGAACTTGGGTTCGAGAATGCTGTTGAACGTCAGTGTAGTCTGGCCAGGCCTGTCTGATGTCAGCAGCCAGTGGCTCACCCCGCTGTAGAAGTCACTGTGATCCGGGATCACGGTTGCGGTAAACCCGTCCGGGCCGGGATCAATGCGTTCACGCACCACAAACTCCGGGCAGAAGAAAATCAGGCAGGCCCTGACTTCCAGTTGCCGCAGATTCGTCTGATTTTCCCTCAGATGTTTACTCACAAGAACCATGTCACTGAGTTCGTGGAAGCGCTGATGTTCAAGCAGCCGTGACCTTACTTGCGATAATTCCCGCTCAATTAACACCAGGAAGTTGATGCTGTAGATTGGTCCCTGCCGGGTGACGGATACCTGCTGAATTTCACCTGCCTGTGCAGCCTGCGCATGACACAGCAACAGCAACAATAGTGCCACCGGCCATTTCAATCAGAAGAACCCTTTCAGCACGTCTTCGACCGTATCTTTCAATTGTTCCTCCTTGGACTTGGGCTCGGTCGTCTCCTGTTTCGGTGTGGCTTCCTGTTTTTGGGCCGGCGCGGTCGAATCTGCGGGTGCGGTTTCTGTCTTGTCACCTCCGAGACCCAGTTTCTTTTCAAGCAATCCCTTTAACTTGTCTTCCCCGCTCTTCTTGAAAAGTGCTTTGGCAATCTCATCGGCATCGGGTACACATTTCGGCTTTTCAAAACTGCCCCGGCACTGGATAGGGACACCATAACCACCAATGTTAAAGGTTTCCTCACCGCGCGCCGTGCGGGAATCGTCCACACGGGTCTTCATGTTGTACTTGATGGTTTCATCGTTCAGATTGGCAATCATGCCTTCACCGGTCACCTTGAAGCCCTTGGCGAGCATGATCAGATCCTTGTTGGTAATCACGCCTTTGTTGATATCGAGCGTAGCGCTGAGTTCTTCAAACGGTGTGTTGCCGCTGGAGTCGATCTGGGTATAACGCTTACTTTCCAGCATGACTTCGATCTGTTCGAGGACATTGGCGATATCAATCCCTCGCAGAATACCTTGCTTGACTTCCATACGCCCTTTACCAGTCAGCGTTTGCTTGACCTGATCCGTATTTTTACCGGTCGCGCGGATATCATCGAGTGATATGTTGGCGATTCCGGCCAGGGGTGATTCTTTTTGCTGCAGATAATCCCGCAGCAGGGGATCGAGGTTTACCTTGTCCAGTCGCGAATTGATCACCAGTTTCAGTGCTTCACCCTTGGCATCCATATCAATGACGGCATCGTATTTGCCCTCGTACAGATCCGCCTTGATGGGTTCGAGGCGAATGTCTCCATCACGGGCCCGGATGCCCAGCTTGAGATTCTGAAGTGTGGCGTTGGAGACGATAATCCGCTCTGCCGACAGGTCACCCTTGGCCTTGAGGGCGCGCAGGGTCTCAACGGGTAACTCGGATGCTGCACCGGAGGTCGTTTCCGGCGTGGCTGCAGCGGTTTTCTTGCCTTCCTGTTTCGGTGGCAAATAGCGGTCTGCATTGATGCTATCGACCTTCAAGTCAAACTCGATGTCCGGATCCGCGAAGTCTGCAACCGACACATCACCCTTGAGAGTCGTGTCATCCAGAGTCACCTGCAGCTTATCCAGCTCCAGCAGGTTCAGGTGGCCGGAAAATTCTGTACCTAGGGCCACTTTCTTCAGGGCCTGTTTATCGGCCATGTTCGGCAATGTCTGGTTGAGCTGGCCGGCGAGTTTTCGCAGGTTGAATTCAGCCAACTGAATCTGGCCCTCATAGGCCGGGTCTTCCATGATGTTTTCTGCATTCAGCTTGGCCGACAGATCCAGGCCCAGTCCCTTGAGGTTGAGGCTGGGGATCTCAAGGCGCCCCTTGTCCAGGTTGGCACGGGTGTCGGCTGTGAGGGTAATGTCCACCGGCGAGTTGGGAATCTTGGGACCGGAGAAGGTGGTTTTTACCTGCAAGGGGCTGATCTGGAATTCGCCCTTGTCGCCCTTGAGTTTGGCATTCAGGCTGGCCTGTTGCAGCACCTCCCCCAGATCCCCCTGTCCCAGGGCCGCTAACAACGGACCCAGGTCCTTGCCGGTGGCGTTCAGTTGACCGTCCATCTTGCCCTTGCTGGAGGTTATGGCCGATGCATCAAGACTGCCGTCGGCCTTGATTCCCAGGGCCCGTACATTCAGTTGATCAACCTTGATATCACCCTTTGCCGGGTTGGCATTAAAGCCCAGCTGAATATCGAATGAACGGTCTTTCAGCCGCGCCAGGTCCTTGCCGGCGGGGATTTCGAAGATACTCAGCAGCTGCGCCAGGTCGCTACCCTTGGCCAGTAGCTGTCCTTCGGTGTGGGGCTCATCGGATTGTACCTCGCTGGCCTTGATATCGGCCTCGACGTGGGTATTCAGCACATCGATGGTCAGGCCCCGGATCGTCGCTGTGTCATCATCAAGATTGGCCTCGAGACCGCCTTTCATGACCAGGTCCGTGGATCCGCCGGGAACGCTATCGCCGGTCAGTTTGAGCTTGAGATCAATGGGCTCAAAGGCATAAATCTCGGTGTCCTGGTTGTAATTCAGGGTCCCGTTCAGGTTTAAGGTGGTTTTCAGGGCGGGCTTGTTGGACGAGGTATTGAGGCTGAGGTCAAGGTCAATCGGAGCGCCGTAAGTCAATTCGCCCGTCTTGAACTTGACGTTACTTATCCTGACTTTTTGTTGACTGGCCTGATCATCCCAATTCAGTTCCACATCGCGGACATCGACACCACCCAGCACCAGGGCACCCAGTAACTTGGGACTAGGTTTGTCCGGCCGTTCTTCCCGGGCAAGCTTGTCTGCGGGTTTGCCATCGCCCGCAGCCAGATCTTGCCAGTTGGTCTTGCCGTCCTTGTTTTTCGCGAGATTGAGTCGCAACCCGGTAAGGCGGAAGGTATCAAGGATGTATTGCTCACTGAACAACGGCAGGGTCTTGATGCGCACTGCTACCTTGTCCAGTTGTAACATCGGCTCCTTGCCGAAGCCTTTGGCATTGCCCAGGGTAATACCACCCGCTTCCAGACCCAGCCAGGGATAATAGCTGAGTTTGATATCACCCGTGATGGCAAACGATCGTCCCGTCGCCTGCTCAACTCGGGAAACAATAAAATCCTTGTGCTCATTGGGATCGAATACGGCGAGAGTTATACCAGCGATCAACACCAGTGCCACGATGAGGATAAGGGTAACTATAATTACTCGCTTGAAAATTTTTTTCATGCTGCTCCGTCTTTAAATTGTGATTTTTGCCAGGCGCTTATGCGCTTGCTTGATCGCCTTTTGCACCTGTTTAGGCGCTGTCCCGCCGACATGGGCCCGTGCAGAGACGGACCCTTCCAGGCTCAGGCAAGCAAAGACATCCTGATCTATTTGTTTTGAGAATTGCTGCAGTTCTTTAATAGACAACTTCGACAGTGATTTGTTTTGCTCAATCGCGTAATGCACTACCTGGCCGACAATGGCATGGGCATCACGAAACGGAACTTGCTTGCGGACCAGATAATCTGCAAGGTCGGTGGCCGTGGCATACCCCTGATTTGCAGCCGCTCGCATGTTCTCTGCCCTAACCTTGATACCGGGAATGATCCCCAGGTAGGCCTGCAAACTCTGTTTGACAGTATCGATGGCATCAAACAGGGCCAACTTGTCTTCCTGGTTGTCCCGGTTATAGGCAAGGGGCTGAGACTTCATCAGCGTCAGCAAGGCCATGAGATGACCATAGACCCGGCCGGTTTTGCCCCGCACCAGTTCCGGTATGTCCGGGTTTTTCTTTTGCGGCATGATCGACGATCCGGTACACCAGGCATCGTCCAGATCGATAAACGCAAACTGCTGTGACATCCATAGAACCAGTTCCTCGGAAAAACGCGACAAGTGCATCATGATAACGGCCGCACAATGGCAAAATTCGATGGCAAAATCGCGATCACTGACTGCATCCAGTGAGTTTTCCGTGATGGCCGGGAAATCCAGCAGCTTTGCCGTATACGCGCGGTCGATCGGGTAACTGGTACCAGCCAGTGCGCCGGCACCCAGAGGCATCACGTTGACACGTTTCCGGCAATCCTCCAGACGCAGGCTGTCGCGGTAAAGCATTTCGAACCAGGCCAGCATGTGATGTCCGAAGGTGATGGGCTGCGCAGTTTGTAAATGCGTGAAGCCGGGCATGATCGTTTCAGTCTCTTTCTCGGCGATATCCAGTAATGTGGACATGACCTCGGTCAATAATCGACGAATGGCCTGTATTTCATCCCGCAGGTAGAGACGGATATCCGTTGCCACCTGATCATTACGTGAACGGCCGGTGTGCAATTTCTTGCCAACATCACCGATCTGTGCCGTCAGTGCAGACTCGATGTTCATGTGTACATCTTCCAGGGCCGGATCCCACTTGAACTTGCCCTGTTGAATCTGTTTCTCAATAGCCTTCAGGCCCTGGGTGATCTGTTTGGCTTCCTGTTTGCTCAATACGCCGGCGTGAGCGAGCATTTCTGCATGTGCCATCGAACCCTTGATGTCCACCAGAGCCAGACGTTGATCATAGGACACCGATTCAGTGAAACATTCCACGAATTCAGCAGTTGGCATGGTGAACCGTCCGCTCCAGGGCTTGGTGTTTTTGTTTTTTGTAGTCATATCGGCTGTATACTGTGCACTGGCATTATGCTGCCGGGGAATGGCCCGCATTATATCGCAAGCGTACAACAAATAATTGTTTTCAAACCATGAATTCCGACGACCTTGACAACAGCTCATTTCTGCCCGATTTCTGCAATGTGCGCATGGTCTTCGTAGTTGTACTGATCGCCGAATTGTTAGCGATCTTGTTGACACTGGGACTTTCTACACGTCTGCTCAGGAGTGCATCTGACCTCGCACATTACTCCCTGTTCATTCAGTGGATAGCGTTGAGCAGCGTGGCCATGTTATGCATCAGTCGACCCTATCTCAAAAAGCTGCCTGACCCGGTCGTGGCGACACTGAGTTACCTGTTAATCCTGCTGGTAAGCCTTGTCATTACCGAGATCGCCTGGTGGTTAATCCAGAATTCGCCGGAGCTGTCATTTGGCAGCACCGATTCACACGCCCTGTTTACCGGCCGATCACTGGGCATCAGTGCGATTGTCAGTGCGCTGGCACTTCGCTATTTCTATGTTCAGCATCAATGGCGACGAAACCTGGAACGGGAATCGGAATCCCGCATCCAGGCCTTACAGTCCCGCATCAGACCACATTTTCTTTTCAACTGCATGAACATCATTGCCAGTCTGACACGCAGTGAACCCCGACTTGCGGAAGAGGCCATTGAAGACCTTTCCGATCTGTTCCGTGTCAGCCTGCAGGATGCCCGGCAACTGGTCAACGTGAGTGAGGAAATCTCGCTTTGCCGTGGCTATTTGCGGATCGAGGAACACCGGCTGGGTAAACGGCTTACGGTCAACTGGGATTTGGATGACCTGCCACTGGATGCCCGTTTGCCCTCGCTGACGGTGCAACCTCTGATTGAAAACGCGATATACCACGGCATCGAGCGATTACCGGAAGGCGGCTATATTACTATCCGCGGCAGGAAAGATCCGAAAGCCTTCACCATTCAGGTCATCAATCCACTGCCGGAAGATGATCCGACCGATCCACACAGCGGCAATCAGCTGGCGTTGAAAAACATACGCCAACGTGTCGAGGTTTTTTTCGGTCACCGTGGAAAACTCTCATCCTACATAGAAGGCGATGAGTACTGTGCCGAAATCGTGATACCGTATCCATATGAAGATATTGATCGTTGATGATGAGCCACTGGCCAGGGAACGGTTGCAGAGACTTACGGCCGATATTGACGAGCACTATGAAACCGAGCAGGCGGAAAATGGTCTGGATGCGGTAAACAAAATGTCCTCATCGCCAGCAGATATTATCTTGATGGATATCCGCATGCCGGTGATGGACGGCCTCGAAGCGGCACATCACCTGAGTCACCTCGACCCCGGCCCGGTAATCATCTTTACCACCGCATATGAAGACCATGCCTTGCAGGCCTTTGAGGCTCACGCTATTGATTACCTGCTCAAGCCCGTAAAAAAAGACCGGCTTGAACTGGCGTTACGTCGTGCCAGCTTGTTGAAAGAGGCAGCAATTAACCAGCTAAGACGAGAACAGGAACCTGAGAAAAACAGGACTTACCTCAGTGCAACATTTAAAGGTGAATTGAAACTGGTAGCTGTTGAAGACATCCGTTACTTCAAGGCAGAACAAAAATATGTCGTCGCTGGCTGGCCAGGTGGCCAGTTGTTGCTGGACGAATCCTTGCAGTCACTGGAAGAAGAATTCGGGGATCAGTTTGTTCGGATTCACCGTAATGCGCTGGTTGCCCGCAAACATATTGACAGTATCGTCAAAGATGATCAGGGCCAACCGGAAATCTTGCTGAATGGAGTAGATGCCAGGTTGGCGGTGAGCCGTCGGAATATCAGTTACATCCGGAAGAATTTGAAGCAGCCGCCGCCGGAGTAGTGCCGGTCATTTCCCTGGCTGCTGCCAGCATGGCGAGCCGCGCAATTACACCATAAGTATAAAAGCGATTGGCATGCGCATCAGGTGACTGGTGCTTGTCCGGCGATATACAACAATCATCGAACGCCAAGGGCTCAAAACGCATCCCGGGTGAATTGAGGTTCTCATTCGCGGAACGGCCGCTGTGCACCCGATAAAAACCTCCGACCACACTGTGGCCAACGAGATACACTACCGGTTCAGCAACTGAATCGACATCACCCCATTTTTCATGGGTGTACACCCCTTCCTGGATCAGGACCTTGCTAACCTTCTGCCCTTCCTTGACCGTAGCCATGCGGGTGCGTTGTTTGCGATTCAGGTCCTTGATTTCATCAACACCCTTCACTGTCATAATGCCCATGCCATAGGTCCCGCTATCGGCCTTGATCATGACAAAGGGTTCACACTGCACATCATATTCATCGTACTTTTTGCGAATCTCTTCCAGCAGGGCAGCCACGTTTTTTTCCAGGCAGGATTCCCCTTCCCGTTTCATAAAGTCGATCTCGCCACAATTTCGAAACAGGGGATCGATCAACCATGGATCAAGACCGATGTGCTTGCCAAAATCCTGACACACGGTCTGGTAATGGGCAAAATGGGTAGACTTGAGCCGAGTGCTCCAGCCCATGTTTAAATCAGGCGTAATACGTTGATTAAGATTTTCCAGCAGGGCCGGCCGTCCCGAAGACAAATCATTATTGAGGATAATAAGTTCCGGCACGAAGTCACCGACTTGCAGTTTACTGCCCTCACGGGTTACAGGTTCGAGAACCACTTCACGGCCTGAATCCAACGCTATGGTTTTAGGTGCCTCAAGGTCCTCCAGGGTTGAGCCAATCCGGACCTCGAAACCGGCCTTCTCTATGATCTCAACCAGTACCGCCAGGTTTTCAAGATAATAGAGGTTGCGGGTATGTTTTTCGGGAATCACCATGATCCGGTCGATTGGTTCGGCCATACGCTCAATGGTCAACTGCACCGCTTGGATACAGAGGGATTCAAATACGGGATTCAGGTTATTAAAACCGGCAGGAAACAGATTGGTATCAACCGGGGCGATCTTGTAACCGGCATTGCGAATATCGACTGAGGTGTAAAATGGCTCCTTGACATGCTTCCACTGACACCGGAACCAGGATTCAATTTCTGTCATATGCGACTGTAAATGGCTTTCGACCAGGTGCAGTGGCCCACTGAGAGCCGTTGTCAAATGTGGCACGGTCTGATTCATCATAACGGTTTCATTGTAGCTTAAACATGAGTGAGAAGTAGATTTTACCGGATATCTCCCCACAGGGCCTGACACGCCGCCAGCGCCGCCATGGCTGCCGTTTCTGTACGTAATACGCGGGGACCGAGCGTGACGCTCTGAAATGCTGCCTTCCTGGCCTGTTCGATTTCAGTTTCACTGAAACCGCCTTCCGGGCCAACCAGCAATATCACATGATGAGGTGGATCCAGTGATTGCAAGGACACTCCGTCGGCAGGGTGGAGGATAATCTTCAGTCCTTCTGGCTGAGCCGCAAGGGCCTCATTGAAATCCTGGGGTAAATCCACATCTGGGACTGTATTCCTGCCACATTGCTCGCAGGCATTGATAGCGATCTTTTGCCAATGGTCGCGGCGTTTCCCGGTCTTGTCCTGGTCCAGCTTGACACCGGTATGGCAACAGTTGACCGGGATCACCCGGGTCACGCCGAGTTCCACGGCCTTTTGCAGGGCCAGGTCCATTTTTTGTCCACGTGATATGCCCTGTAATAGCGTAATGGCAAGGGGTGATTCATTGTCGACCTCATGGTGTTGACCAAGCTCGATGCTTACCTGCTTTTTATTGCACGCAGTAATGTTGGCATCAAAATAGCCGCCTTTGCCGTTGAACACCTGCAAGGACTGGCCTGGTTTGATGCGCAATACCGTTCTCAGGTGATGTGCGGTCTCGTTTGCAAGTATCTGGCTTGAGCCTGCCGCAAGCGGTGCGTCTACAAAGACCCTGAGTGTGCGCATGGCTAGTCCTGCACGGCCTTGTCTATACCTTCCCCGGCCACGCGGATCACCTGGGCCAGTTCATCATTACTGATCACATAAGGAGGCATCAGGTAAACCACGTTGCCGAGCGGACGCAAGAACACACCCCGGGTCAAGCCATATTGATACACTCTCATGCCGCGTCGTTCCTGCCAGGGGAAAGGCTCACGGGTTTCCCTGTTCTTGATCAGTTCAATAGCGAGGATCATGCCATGTTGACGGACATCGGCTACGTTCGGATGGTCAATGAGGTCCCGCGTCATGTTCTGCATTTGCCCAGCCAGTTCACGGTTTCTGCCCAACACATCAGACGCCGTAAACAGTTCAAGGGTAGCCAGGGCGGCGACACAGCCCAGTGGATTACCAGTATAACTGTGGGAGTGCAGAAAAGCCGTCAGGTTGATGTAGTCATCGTAAAACGCCCGGTACACCTCGTCTGTCGTCATGGTAACGGCCAACGGCAGATAACCACCGGTCAGGCCCTTGGACAAACACAGGAAGTCCGGTGTGATATCGGCCTGTTCACAGGCAAACATGGTGCCTGTGCGGCCAAAGCCAACTGCGATCTCATCTGCAATAAGATGCACACCATAACGATCACAGGCTTCTCTCAGAAGGGACAGATATACTGGATGATACATGCGCATATTGCCCGCGCACTGGACCAGGGGCTCAATAAATACGGCACAAACCTCATCGGCATGTTGCTGTAGCAGCTTCTCCATTTCAGTGAATTGCTTGCGGCTGTGTGAATCCCACGACTCACCCGGCTCCCGATCGTAGCAATCCGGACTCGGGGCAATAAGAGTGTCAAGGAGAAGCGGTGAGTACGTCTCCTTATATAAGGCAACGTTGCCGACAGACAGGGCACCCAGCGTCTCACCATGATAACTGTTATCAAGGCTGATAAAACGCTGTTTCCTGTGTTTCCCCATGTTTCGCCAGTAATGGAAACTCATTTTCAGGGCAACCTCGATAGCGGAAGATCCATTATCGGCATAAAAGCAATGGGCCAGTCCCGGTGGCGTCAGTGAAACCAGTTCTTCCGACAGGCTGATCACCGGTTCATGGGAGAGCCCTGCCAGCATCACATGTTCAATTTGCTCGACCTGGCGACTAATCGCTGCATTAATAACGGGGTTGCTGTGACCAAACAGGTTGACCCACCAGGAACTGATTGCATCTATGTAACGATTTCCATCCGTATCTTCCAGCCAGACACCTTTCCCCCGCCTGATGGTTATCAGGGGAATGGTTTCATGATCTTTCATCTGGGTGCATGGGTGCCAGACTACATTTAAATCACGCTTGGCAAAATCAGAGGACATAATTAATCAGGGAAATACAATTATCTGCTATTCTTTCCAGGGTGATGGATGTATTGAAACCAGAATGCGCATCAGCAAGTCAAAATTCAGCGTAGGCCAGCTAATCACGCACAAATTGTTCAATTACCGGGGTGTTATCGTTGATGTTGACCCAGTCTACCTCGGTTCAGAGGACTGGTATCAGAATATAGCATTGACCAGGCCACCCCGTGATGCCCCATGGTACCGGGTCCTCGTCCACAACGCATTGCACGAAACCTATGTGGCAGAAAGAAATCTTGAGCCAGATGATTCACTCCAGCCAATCATACACCCCCAGATTAACGACTATTTTTGCGATTTTGTTGATGGTTTATATATCAGAAAGCAGCAGGACAACTAGCCGGCAAAATATTTTTATTCAGGCTATTTTTGGGGCAGATGGCAGAAGACACTGGATTAACTGGTCCTCGAGCTCAATCCGGGTGGTGAGATATTCTCCCAGCTTGGATACATGTAATGCGAAATTAGAATGGTCTCTTTGCTCAATCCCCGAATTATAGCGCTCGCTGAACTCCAGTGAGATGCGCGTGGACTCTTCAACGTGTGGATATATCTTTTGTGCAAACTCCGCCACAGCCTTGCGCCTTTCCCGGCCCGATTCAATACGGTCATACAGGCAAAAATGGCCAGCTGCGATATAGTCAACCAGCGCCTGACAGAATTCTTCCATTAAATCCTGATCTTCGCTGTCCATATTTTCAGGTTGAATCTTTGCCAATTTCACATAGAGGGACAACAGCTCTCTGCGTCCATCCAGCATGTGATCTATGTGCGGATTGGATGTTGACCGACGGTCATTTGAAATATCCGGTACCATGAAATATCTTTTCTTGAATTTGTTATATCGACCAGTATCCCTGACCATGAGTAGAGGCGCAATGCCAGAAGATAACCAAATCAGGCATGCTCCTGATGTACCCTGGACAGAATTCTACCAATTATTGTGATGACAAACATCTATTCAAAAAATCAATAAATCATTATCCTTGACAATATCTGACATGTTGTTTGCCAATATCCGAAAAGACAAATGGAAATCCCCGGCTACGAGATAACCGAGCAAATCGGCAAGGGAGGTATGGCCAGCGTTTATCTGGCTACCCAACTATCCCTTTCCAGGCCTGTTGTGCTGAAAATCATGGAACTCGCGGGTAATGAGAGTGACGATGCCGTGCGTATCGGGCGATTTCTCGAGGAAGGTCGTATTGTAGCCTCATTAAACCATCCCAACATCATAACCGTCCATGACATCGGGGTTACGGATTCCAATTCCCTGTACATTTCAATGGAGTATATAAAAGGCGGTGATCTCAAATCACGCATGGGCATTCCCTTTGATCCGGTTGAGGCCCTGAATTACCTGATGCAGATCGGCAGTGGTCTTAAAGTTGCCCATGAGCATGGTATTGTTCATCGCGATGTAAAGCCTGCCAACATTCTTTTTCGTGAAGACAATACGCCCCTGTTGACAGATTTTGGCATAGCAAAACAAATGGACAATGATCTGGATCTGACCAAAACTTCCGGTTTCCTGGGAAGTCCGAATTACATCAGCCCGGAACAGGCCGGCGGAAATGAAATTGATGAACGGTCCGATATCTACAGCCTTGGCTGTGTGTTCTATGAAATGCTTACCGGTGTTAAACCGTACTATGGAAAAAATGTTTACAAGGTTGTGACCCAGCACCTGAAAGCCCCGGTACCCGAACTTCCCGAGAGCCTGTCCAGGTACCAGCCATTTCTTGACAAAATCATGGCTAAAAACAAGGAGGAGCGATTTGCCAGCGCGGTTGAAATGATGGACGGCATCAAGGAGATACTGGGGAAATCGGAACCTTCATTACTGGACCTTGACCTGACAGGAAAATATGCGGAGAAAAAATTCAAAGCGCATCACATTGTTTTATTCTTACTTCTATTCGTTTCTGTAGTTTTCTTCGGTGCTGTACAATATGTTGATTACCGGCTCAAAAGCATTCCTGTTGTTGATCTTGAGTCAATTCCTGTTGCAACCACGCTTGATTCTGCCGGCCATTCACAGTTGATGCCCAGCCCTGATATAAAAGTAACGGAAGAAATGATTAATGCCCTGGTCTGGCTCGGCAATAAAAGCCTGGAGGAATACAAATTGACCTATCCGGAAAAAGATAACGCCTATTATTATTTTTCCAGGTTACTCAAGATCAGGCCGGACAATGAAATTGCAAAAAATGGCATTAAGGAGATCGCAGAACGCTACGCCTTCCTTGCAGAGAAATCTTTCGCCAATAATGATGTTGATAAAACAGAAGCATATATCAGCATTGGACTTAAAATTGATTCCCAAAATTCCGCTTTACGTTCACTGCAAGCACTTGTGGATGAAACCAGTGAGAAATCCCTGTTGGAAAAAGTAAAGGAAATGTTCTGAGGCTCAGACAGATTCAGGATCCGGGTTCTTCCGCAAGTTCTTCTTCTGACTCTATCAATTTATCCAGTTCCCGGATGATTGCCTGCATCTCTTCCTTAGTCAGCTCTTCCAGGGAACGTAGTTTTTCTTCTTTCTGAACTACAGGATTAGTGGCTGTGTTTTCTATTACAGGCTCAGTCATTGAATTATTATTTTGATAAGAAGATTGATCATCGATAAATGGCTTCATCTGCTCTGCTGCCGTGGCTTTTGCCTTTGCCGTTTGCATATCTTCCTCGGCCTTAATCATGGCCTGTTTGCGCAATTCCCTGCTCTGATGGGGATCCAGGGGAATTGCCGTATCATCAATAACCTTCTCTCCATCAAAGACAATGACACGTGGTCCCCGCTCCGCACTTCGATACCAGGACGGCGGCTTGCCGGACAATTGCGTAGTCCCGGTCTCAGGATCTCGCCATTGATACATTCTCGCTTCCAGTGAGAAACTGGAAATGAGCAGGCAAATGAAAATAATCCGGGTAATGTACATGATTTCCATATTAATATAATTTCATGGACATTATAGCATTGACCATTGATAAAATATCTACTACTTGAGTTCAATAACCGGGGACAGTTTATGCATTTGTTCGACTTGATAGCTATTCTGATTACCATCACGGCGGCATTTGCCTACCTGAATTTCTGTTATCTTCGCCTGCCGACGACAATCGGAGTCATGGTCATCAGTCTGGTTGTCTCAATTTTTATTATTTTGCTGGACCTTGCAGGGCTGGATATTTCATCAACCGCGGAAAGGATGCTGCTGCAGGTTGATTTTGATGAAACATTAATGCACGGATTATTGAGCTTCCTTTTGTTTGCCGGCGCTCTGCATGTCAATCTGGATGATCTTGCAAAAAGAAAATGGATCATTGGCAGCATGGCAAGCATCAGTACTCTACTCTCCACTTTCATTATCGGTACACTGATCTGGTTTGTACTGAGGTGGTTTGGCTTGTCTCTAGGCTATATCTATTGTCTGCTATTCGGTGCACTTATATCTCCTACTGATCCCATTGCAGTCTTGTCTATCCTGCGAAAGGCCGGCGCACCAAAGTCTCTTGAGATAAAGATAACCGGCGAGTCATTGTTCAATGACGGTATAGGTGTGGTTCTGTTCATCATTATCTCGGCCCTGGCATATGGAAAGGTGGATATGAGCGCAGGCACCATGCTGAGCCTTTTTCTTGAAGAGGCGGTCGGTGGTGCACTTTTCGGTCTGATCACCGGATTTATTACCTATACCTTACTGAGCCGGGTAGATAATTATCAGGTGGAAATCCTGCTGACACTCGCCCTGGTTACAGGTGGCTATGCACTTGCACTGGCCCTGCATGTTTCCGGCCCCATTGCTGTGGTAGTTGCCGGACTCATGATCGGTAACCATGGCCGCCTGCTGGCCATGAGTGATTTAACGCGCGAACACCTTGATACATTCTGGGAACTTGTTGATGAAATACTCAATGCCATCCTCTTTGTCCTAATCGGCCTTGAAGTATTGATTATCAGTTTCAGCCCCAAACTTGCGATTATAGGCATGCTCGCAGTGCTGGTTGTGCTGCTTGCCCGTTTTATCAGTGTGAGTATTCCAGTGAAAATCCTGGAACGTTACCGGGAATTCAGTCCCCATACCGTAAAAATTCTAACGTGGGGAGGTCTCCGCGGTGGCATATCAGTCGCTCTGGCACTTTCGCTTCCGGCGGGTAGCGAACGTGAGCTGATACTTAGCATTACCTATTTTGTAGTCATCTTTTCAATACTGGTACAGGGGCTAACCATTGGAAAACTGATTGATCTGACCTCTCGCCAGATATAGGCAGGGAACATCTGACGTATGTACAGACCCGGAAAAATCATATCGGGTGGCCAATCAGGTGTTGACCGTGCTGCCATCGATGTGGCAATTGAGCTTGGCATTGATCATGGCGGCTGGTGTCCCGCTGGAAGAAAGGCGGAGGACGGGCCAATACCGCCACACTACAGACTGACTGAAACGAGGGAGACCGATTACGTCACCCGGACCAGATTGAATGTCAGAGACTCGGACGGGACGTTGATTTTAACCATAGGTGAAACTTCCGGAGGGACATTAAGGACCATCCTGATTGCAAAAGAGCTGGGACGACCATTCCTGCTGGTAGACCTGAATAAACCGGTGGATAGATCCGTGTTTCACGACTGGTTGTCGGCAAACCGGATCAGGGTACTGAATGTTGCCGGACCGAGAGAAAGCAAATACGCCGGGATTCAATCACGCGCCAGTGATTACCTCAGAGATCTGCTCGGCTAGATCACTGATCGATGCAATGTAAGTAGGCCTCTTCCAGATCGTTTGCAACAAATGATTTTATACATTCATCCAGTGTGCCAAAAAAACGGACCTGACCGCGATGCAGAATGACAAGACGATCGCACATGGCTTTAACGTCTTCGAGCAAATGGGAAGAATAAAACAGGGTTTGCCCGGCAGACTTGAGTGATAGCAAATGCTTTTTTAAACGCGCCCTGGCTCTGGGATCCAGACCACTCATGGGTTCGTCGTAAACCAGTAACTGCCTCCCGGTCATGAGGCTGGCTATTAAACCCAGTTTCTGTGACATACCTTTCGAATATTTGTAGACCGGCTGGTCCAGTGACTCTGCATCCAGATCCATCACTTGTAACAATGAATCAATTAATTCGTTATCGACATTAATTTGATAAAGTGCTGCCATGTATTTGAGAAAATCATTACCCTTCAGGAAATAGGGTGGAATAAACTTCTCCGGCAAAAAAACCAGCGATTTCCTGGATTCAGTATCCCGATGTTCACGACCGAAGATACGGATTTGGCCACTGTCCAGGGCACAGAAATCCAGCAGACATTTAATCAGGGTTGTTTTGCCGGCACCGTTCAGACCCACGAGACCAATGTATTCACCCTCAGAGATAGAAAGACTGATATCTGAAAGGACCTGTTTACGCCCATAGGACTTGGACACAGCATTGATTTCAACTACAGGAATAGTCATCGATTCTATCTTTCAGCAACTTTGAAGAAAAAAGCCCGCGTTAGTGCGGGCCTTTTTAATGTTTGCTTATCAAACAGGATTAATAGAGCGAGACTGCGCCACAATCCTGTGAGTCCGTGGCCACGTCCCATTCTATATTCGGGGCCGTACCGGCAGTACAGGCAGCAACAGAGGTAAACATGGTGGCCCAACCACCGGTGGCCGTCCCCGAGGCCCTTAGAATACCGGTCAGTGGCCGACCATCATCCAGCTTCACATCCAGCTCACGCAGGATCTTAGCCGGGATCTGGTTGCCGAAGGAAAAGGCCAGGCGCTCAACGGCGGTGCCATTGTCCTGGTACTGGTCCATGCGACCAAGTAATACCGAACCATTAAATGCATTCACTGGCGCACGGGTACCGTCAGTGTAGTTCGCGGCAGTACCGCCACCACTGTAGTTACCCGCGATAAAACCGGCGCCGGCCAGCTGTTCCCAGACTCCGGAGGCTTCGTCCCAGTCACCGTCATCGATACGACCATTACCGGCATTGGCTGAAGTCGGGCTGACGATAGTCACCCCGATACCGGTGGTCGCCGCAGCTGCCGGCCAATCTCCGGGAATCTGCCGATAGCGGTCGATGAAACCATAATAGGCTGCCTGAACCGCGGCGTTCTGATCCGCCAGGTTGCGGACTCGGGCACTGTTGATCAATTCCTGGCCTTTCAGTATGCCTCCGAGCAACAGGCCAACGATAACCAGTACGATGGCAATTTCGACCAGGGTAAAACCGGATTGTCTTTTCATTGTCGTCATCTCAATACACCTCAGCGTTTTCTCTGCCAGTCATCTCGCATTTTCCATGCCAAACCACTAACTATCTGTAATTATTAACTTTTATAATTTAATATCTGGGTGAACACGGGAAAAACTGACGAGCTGTCATCAGTTTGTCGAAATCTCGACACTTTTATTGAACATCGCCAGGTCCCGATTCCCGCTCCTATTCAGTCTTTTCCTCCAGATTCCTGAGCCGTGAACGCAGGAACTCGAGCTCATTTGGATCCCTGATGGTACCACTCTCGATGAGCCCGCCCAGCAGAATCCTTGCCGCTTCCAGTTCACCCATATCTTCGAGCACATAAATGTGCATCTGCTTGACCCAGAAGGGTACATCTTTTGCGGTTACATTATCTGCCATTGCCTCGGCATATTTTAAGGCTAATGGCATATCATTCAGGCGGTGTTTGGCTATGTACACGGCGTGCGCCAGGGCCGGCCATCGATGGTTTGGATCCTTGAAAAAATTCCGGTAGACAAATCCAAGCATCTGGCGTTGTTTGTCCTCGTCCTGAATCCCGGCATAGATGCGTGCCGCTGCAAATAACGGGTATTGACCCCGTGGATCCAGATCAAGTATCAGTTGCAGCCAGCCTGTTACCCTCCCGTAGTCAAGTCTAGCAAGCGGTATGCTCAGGCCCGGTTGATTATCAAAGGCCTGCAACCAAAGCATCAGTATCTTGGCGATCGCGATATTGTCCCCCAGGCCCAGCATGCTGGCATGGTGTTCGGATGGTGCCAGCGTAAGCGATTTACCGACCACATCCCTCTCAACATAATAACCATGCAAGACGAACTGCAGACCCAGGGCAAGCAACAAGACCAGTGACACTGTCCCGGGAACGCTGGAAACGGGCCGTTGGGTAGAATGGGTAAATAAACCCGAGCGACTGAATCTATGAAACACTAGAATTCCTTTCGATAGAGGTCAAACAGTGCTGCGGCTGATAATAACACCACATAGACCGTCGTCTGCAAAAATACAAAACTTATTTCGTTGATATCGACTGAACCTGTCATTAACCATTCCGTTTGGGCAAAGCGGGAAAAATCCGGCAATAGAAAGGCGATCACATCAATGATACCGCTTATTAAATGTTGCGAAAAAGATGTTGCTTCAATAACAGGGCTGGCTGCTATTAACTGGATTGTATTTATGGTTCGTGACAAAACATAGAACGCAAAGACCAGGCTCAGGGTCAATGTGGCATTTCCAAGAGTCAGTAAAAACAGCAGGCTGAGGCTCGTCATAATAAATAACTCGCAGACCAGCGATATTGACCAGTAAGCTACTGGCATCATATCTGCATAAAGAAAAAGTGGTAACGAAAATAACACGGCTACTATAAAAACAAGGCCTGAGAAACCGAACAGCTTGCCCAGGTAATAAACATATCGTGGAACCGGTAATGCAAAAATTATATCGACTGTCTTTTCATTAAATTCCCGCAAACAGGATAAAACAATAAAGAGGCATGTAATAATTACGGCAAGAACTCGAATTATATAAGCGGTTATAGCAGCCTGAATTTCCCTGGATTCAGTGACGGCCAGTTCACCAACGAATTGCGAGATGCCGAAAAGAATTATCACGCCCGGTACCACGAGCAGGAAAATATGACTTCTTACTGCTTCCAGCAAACTATAACGGGCAATGGCCCCGACAGGATATTTCATTAGTGATCCCGACAAATATCAAAACAACTGTAAATAATATACTATATATGCTTAAAAAAACTTCTCTCTCAGATGACCAGTCTCTTCAGATTCGTCAGTGATCGTCGCGATTACCTGTTATTGGCAGCAATGCTGGCAAGTCTGCATCTTGCGATCTGGATTGATTTCGGCAGTCTGCTCTCACGGGCGCTGTTTCTCATTCACCTGGGTTTTTTTCTCCTCTGGCAACCCATAGAAAGGACTGAAGAACGTTATAGCTGGTATAACAGTCTGTTACTTATTCTGCTGAGTTTCCTGTTTGTCTATTTTATCAACTGGTGGCTTGTCTTTGTCTGGCTGGTACTGATACTGGGCATCGTTGGAGGACGCGTTGTCAACAGCCGTGCTGAGCGTTTTGTTTACTATATCGTCATGGTATTTCTGTTCTCTGAGATACTTCTTATCTGCCTGCCCATGATGTTCACGATTGCCACCCTGCCCAAGGGCATATCATCACTGAACTACCTCTTGCTACTGGTCCCGGTTTTAATGCCGTTATTCAAACCTGCAAAACGATCACCGGTTCCAGTTGACATCATATATGCTATCACTACTTCATTACTGGTGAGTTTGATTGCGCTCGGCAGTCTTGTCATCATGTATTCTGCTGGCACCGATTACGTCACAGCGCTGATCCGGATTCTCCTGGCAATTGGCCTATTCCTGCTTTTTATCAGCTGGTTGCTTTCTGCAAATATCGGGCTCAGTGGATTTTCCCAGATCTGGACCAAATCACTGCTCAGTATCGGAACCCCGTTTGAAACCTGGCTGGATGAACTTTCCGCGCTCAAGGATCAACATGATTCTGCTGAGGAATACCTGGATGTGGCCATAGAAAAGCTGCTTACACTGGACTGGATATCCGGTACATACTGGAATAACCAGCTAAAGGGGAAAAAATCCAGCCACAGGATTAGCCTGGATATTAGTAATAAGCCCATTGAGATTTACACGCATATACGAGTAGGCGGGGCCGTGCTGATACATTGCAAATTATTAATCCGGCTGATTGAATATTTCTATCAGGCCAAGTTGAACGAGATTGAACTTGCCAAGCAGGCACATCTTCAGGCCATATTTGAGACCGGTGCCAGGATTACTCATGACATCAAGAACCTCTTGCAGTCCATGCACTCCATGGTAACAATTTTGCAAGCTGATACAGACGAAAGAGATGCCAGGTCATTGTTGATACTGAAAAAGCAGTTTCCTTATTTCATACAGCGCCTGGAACAAGCAGTCAACAAGTTACAATCACCCGAGCAACTGATCGCGGACGAAATCTATCTCAGAGACTGGTGGAATGAGTTCATGAATCATTACAGGTCGTTTGATATTCAGTTCAAAGATGATATCAACAGTGACCTTCGTATCCCTTTTGATTTATTTGATAGTGTCAGTGAAAACCTCGTTGAAAATGCTATAAACAAACGCAAGCTGGATCCGGAAATCGATATTACCGTTACCCTGCAGGGAAACGATGAAGGAATTTCTATTGAAGTAGAGGATAACGGCCAGGCCATACCCAAAGAACTCGTCGAAAGGCTTTTTCAGGAACCGGTTAAATCAGACAATGGTCTGGGTATTGGCCTGTTACAGGCAGCCAAGCAGGCCGGGACACTGGGTTATGAGTTGAAACTGAAACATAATTCGGATGGCAAGGTATGCTTCAGGCTGGAGAAGTCACGGTCTCTGAATCAGGGCAGTTGACCTGCGGCAATCATCCGGTTTTTGATGACAAACGGGGAAATCCAGATCATCATATCGTCGTAATCAATATTACCCCCCAAGAGCCTGTAATCGGTAAAGACAAATTCACCGGCATTATCACCTGAATATGCTGTGAGGATACTATTGGTTGTGCCATATATGTTCGCATCGCGCTCGTAGTTTTCTACCTGGTCTGCGCTTTGCGCGGGCACATAATGATCCTTGCCGTGGGAAACTACGATAGCGGGGATGCTCTGCGCTATCCGGGCCGTGGCGGCGCCGTCCTGGTCGAGTATGTCTATCGTCCCGGTATCCGTCAGGGTAAAAGGAACCGCGTCATTTGAAAAAGTATCGGTCACGCTGTAGGTAAATGGTTTTTCCCAGGCATCAAACTGGGGAACGCCGAGCGTGGCCCAGGGCAGATTCCCTGTGTAGGTATTTTGAGCAGAAAGCGTTACTGAACACAGGTTGCCATTTCTGTCTTCTATCCCGTCATCCGGTGTACCGGCTGCACAGGCCTGGCCTGTCTCGCAATCCGGGCAAGGCAGGTAACCGTTAACCAATGCGTGTCCATACAGAGCTTCCTTGATGTCCTCCAGGATCTCGGCTGTGTCCTCACGCTCCCGTTGTTCGACACTGGTCGCATAGGGCATGAGCAAGCCGCCCAGTAACAGGCTGACAATGAACAACACGATAGCGAGTTCTATCAGGGTGAAACCGTGGCTAGCAAGGCTTTTGTTTTTTTGGTTCATGGCTTATGGATTCACCGGGCATCTGCCCGCCTTGAACGGCGGTGGTCCGCCAATCGACGTTTCATCCGTATCTTCATTGATGCAATAAAGAACATCATTAAAAGTAGCACTGACTTGATTACTGGAAAACTCTGTATCTATCCCTACATCAGAAGTCGTATAGGGGATGATATTCCGGTCTTCCAGATTCGAGGCAGGATTCTGCTTGTCATCGGTATCGATCGGTGGTGCCGATCTTGACTGTGATAACGATGGTAATGTCTCATTAGAGAAAATAACTATTGCAGCCACCATTGTCATATTCAACGACTGGTCATTCGGCGGATAAGTGAACGGCACATTTATTGTAATACATCTAGGTTCGATTTCATCCGGTGATTGAGTAGTGTCGAGGCAGGCATCTGTATCTGCGCTCATGGGCTGTGGCTGATATTCCTCCGACACAATATAGAATAAATGGTCTTTCCAGTTATTCCATAAGTCAATCAACTCATTTGTGGCAGATGGACTAATCGGGTTATCCGAATACACCAGCCAGAACGCCCTGCAAAACCCCGAATATGGCGACGTACTGGTGTCTATGAGTCTGTCAGACGGGGGTAAACAGGTATGCGGTGAACTGCAGCCATTATATATCTCATCGTTGCTGTTGCTGATATCTATGGGGACTCTCCCCATGAGCAGTGAACTATTATCAATATCATAATATTCTGCTTCATACCGGTAACGGTTGTCATCATCCGCAAAATCGAAACGCGCAGGCCAAGGCAGGCTGCGATTGTAATCCCCATCACCATCGTCAACGTGTTTATCGGCATGGTACTGGCCATAGCCGGCAATACATTCTGCTACCCGATAGGTAAGATTATTCAAGGCGGCCTCGTCGTAAAGCTTATCTGCAAAATCGTTACGCTGCTTGATGGCATCAAAGATCTCATCAATCGTGATGTAAAGCATCAGATCATTGAAATCCTCACTCTCCGGATCGCCTGTCATTATGAACTGGTCTACCGTATCCGCTGTGGAACTTACGACATAATTCCTGATACCCAACAGGGGGTTTGACGGTACCTCGGCATCAAGATAATTACTCGCCACATAATTCACCGCTTCATTCCCTTCACAGATAGCGCCGTTGCTATCGGCCCGTGTCTGGTTATTAATGGAACGTCCCGGGGCGAAAATAACGGCCACCGGCCTTTCCCTGGGTGTGGCCCCGGCAACCACTGTGACGCCATCCGGATCCATAATCTGGAATGTGCCATGGGTATCTTCATTCAACATTTCAGAGCGGCTACTACCTCCCTTGACCGCACCGGAGACGGCATACCACAGGCATTGACCATAAGCATCCTTCAGTGGGGGAAGATCCAGCGCTTGCCAGGGAAACTTACCCATGACATTGACATATCGTGCCCCACAGGGGGCTTCCTGGTTACCCTCCTCACCAGTGGTACTTGAATCCGGGCAAGGTAAAAAACCGAAATGGCCAGGATTGGATTCGTAATAGTTAACCGCATAGGCAATCAGGGCCTGTTTTGCCTCTCTGAGTACTTGCATACTCTCCTCGTAATTCGCAAAACGCCTGGCATTGTTGTTAAGGTTGATAATCAATAACCAGGCAGAGCCCAGTATCAAGATAAGTGTAGTAGCAAGTAATACGGCACCCTTTTGTTTTTGTGGCACAGGTTTTTTCATATTGAACTATCCCACAATATTCAGGTGTGATTAAGCGGGAGGGAGTTATTTGTACTTTACCGGGTCAACAACTTCATCTTTTACAGGATCATAGGTTTGCCCGGTTTCCATCCTGATTAATCTGGATTTATCGTTATTCTTGACTTTTATCTTTACGCCACCGGGGCTGATATGCTCCGGGTTGATGTCAAGATACTGGGTAGAAAGGTCTCCTTCGTAGGTATTTCCATCATTGACCCAGGCTGTGCTCTTGCCGTTTTTCCTGTAAACAATTCCGTCAACCGTTATACCGGTTATTTGTTCATCCAATACCTCATCAGGATCATCTTCAATGGCAAGACTTGGAACGGTAATAGTCGAGCGATCTTCCTGATTCCGTAATAGATCCAGCGTTCTCCTCTCTTCCGGTGTCATGAACAGGCGACCGATGTTATCCTGAGAAGACAAATCTCTGGCCGGAAGCAGGGTAACAAAAAGGCTACCTGCCAGGAATATAATGATGTGTTTGCCTTTTTTCATTATCTAGATATCTATCGTTCTACCGTCAGATTTCTTGATGTTAAACCACATCAGCTTGCAATCTGCATTTACATATGAATCTAATTTTTCCCGGGAAACATCCTTTGGAGACCGGATCAGTTCACATGATTTAAGGTTATAAATCCCCTGTGCCTTCCGATCAAGGTTATCCAGCAGATCAAGTAAATCAATTTCGTGAACCAGTTCAACATTCAATATCATCGGGCTGGCGTATATTTTGAAGGTTCCACTATTGACCGTGTAATCAGGAACATAGATATCTTGTGAATCAATTTCGTAGCGCAATGCCGGGAGTTTCAGCTTTTCACCCGTACTGCGCAGTGTTTCCAGCCAATTAAGTCTATGTTCCTGACCAAATACACCAAACGTATGGAGATTCTTGAATACTGGCAGATATTCCCTGACCAGTCTTTTCTCCTCATCAATGGAAACATAGCTGCTTGCAACACTTTTTTGTTGGGCTTTCGCCCTGTTGTAGGCATTCAGCATTTCATCCTTGAAATACCACCCGCTCCAGACGAGGCCGCCACTGAACAAAAGACTAATGAGAAACACAATAGCTGCGCCCTTGAGAACCGAAACATCCATGCCCCTATCCATTTGGCATGACTCCCATTACCAGCCTGACTGAAAAATTAGCTTCCAGAGATTCATTATTGGTATCACCGCTCAGGGGATTATCTGAGCCGGTGTCTAATGGCAGCTTGATCACAGCTACATCCTCAACCGCATCAATGCCTCTTAGTGATTCAACAAAATTGTTTATCGTGGCTATGCCCTTGCGATAGTTGCCATCGAAGGACGCTAGATAACCATCGAGATAAATATTCTGGAAATACTTGTAATCCGAGCTATTAACTTCAAGCGTGCTATAACCTGCCAAACCACGTCCGAGATCTCCGGTGGCAACGGTGTTTTCCTGGCTTGCAGGTTTACTGGATGAATTCCAGGTGATATTGGTCAGTTCAATCTGTGGAAACCGGGCCAGCCCACGACTGATGACCTGGAAGATATCGGCAGGGTCTGTCTTGTATTTTTTCAGTGTGTCTGCCATTTCCACCAGTGTTTTAAGGTCATAGGGGCTGACCGGACTCGGAGCAAGCTCTTTGCGTGCCTCTTTCAGCCGCTCACTGTAATACTGGTATTGTTTCTGGGACAATTCTGCCTGTTTTCTGTAACTCAGACCTATTGTGAAATTAATACTGCCCCAGATTAGGCTGGCGAGAACCATGCAGACGCTGGTGACATACATCGCGCCCCTGATGCGTGACATACGATAATAATGCGTTTCGTTTTTCTGGGCGTAGTAATTACCGGGCCTCTCTTTCAGCAGATGATAAATAAACAGTTTTTCACTGAACGGATTGGCTGTTTCAATTTCAAGTCCGCACTCTCTGCCAAAGGTATTCAGATTTACAAAGTGATAGTTAACCGAAGCAGACTCATCCAACTCGCTTTTGATCTCGCTCAGCAGTTTGTTGTCAGCCAGAAAATAAACCTCGTATGGCTTCTCGCTGTCAATGAGGCGCAAGCTGTTAAGATACCGGGTAATGACATCAACCTCCTCGCGGATGATCGGTGCATAGGGCGATGTCCCGTAGCGCGGCAGATCAACCAGTCGGCTGATTTTAAGTTCCTTTTTGTGAAAAAATGTCTGCCTGAGGCCTGTAATGCTGTGCATGCTGACTATCAGCATGTGTTCCGAGGGCTCGGGCAGCTTGTCGAGTAATAACGAGGTAATCTGCGGAATGGAATAAATCCCGGCAAGCGGAACCTTGTTTTCCAGAAGAATATCAATCCAGGGCTGGATAATGTCCTGGTTGGTTAATGCTGTAAACAGGACCCGGTCATCCCGTCTGCCCTCTTCAACCCGACCCTGTATCTCAGCATGAAAATAGGGTGTGTCTCGAAACAGTCGCTCCTTTTTGCGCTTTATGACCGCCCGGCGATCGCCACCAAATACATGAGGTATCGTTTCTTGGCGATATTCCTCCTCGACAATATCAACCACGAAATAGGTTTCCAGAAGCTCGGATTCCTTAATGTAATTGTCAAAAAATGCCCGGCCCTGATCGGTTACGTCAAACATATAGGTCCGACCAAGCTTGCCGTCTGTCCAGAGGTAAACAAAAAGCTTGGTTGAACTGAGCAGGATTGCCCTGCGGTCGCCCGTATCAAATTTTGACTTTAGTGATGAGATCATAAATAGGTCCAAGGACAGATAACATGACCCAGCCAATAATTGCACCAAGGACAACCGTCATCGTAGGCTCAATCATGGATTGCAATTTTTCAATCGATTCCTTGATATCGCGGGTGTAAAAGTAGCTGATATTGATCAATGATTCCTCAAGGGCTCCGGTATTCTCGCCAACACGTATCATTCTTAACACCAGTGGTGGAAACAGTTCTGTTCTTTCAAAGCTGGTACTCAGCGTTGCGCCGTCGGCAATGTGCTGACCAACCTGGTGCATTGCCTGCTCAATTACCTTGTTACCTACTATCTGTTCACCGGTACGAATGCACTCGATGATGGTAATGCCAGATGCATACATCATGGCAAAAAAGCTGGTCAAGCGAGTCAGGATGATTTTGCGAAGTATCGGGCCAATAATCGGTATTTTTAGTTTGAAGGCATCATATTGGTACCTTGCAGTTTCGTTCACCCTTATCGCAATCATCAATCCGCCAACCACCAGTACCGGGATCAGGACAAACAGATACCAGTACTGGACAAAGGCATTGGAAACCACGATCAGAATCTTGGTGTGCATGGGCAGCTCTTGGCCCATGGTTTTTACAAAGCGGAGCAATTCCGGCACCAGGTAGACCATCAGGAAGAAAACAACGGCTATGACAACTGTACCGACGAATGCCGGATAGATGAGGAGTTTCTTGGTCTGGGCTGCTTGCTCGTCCTGCCATTTCAGGTTCTCGCCCAGCTGATAGAATACCTGGGCAATTTCACCCGACTGTTCACCCGCTCTGACCAGGTTGCAAAATATGCTGTCGAAGACCGCAGGGTAATTACGCATTGCCTGGGATAGTGTTTGCCCACCCTCGATGGAATCAATCATCGCTGCAATGACTTCGCGCAGCCTGGGGTTATCACTACTGTCACGCAGGTCTTCGAGGCTCTCCAGAATCGGCACGCCGGCACGACCGGTTTGCTCAAGATGGAAACAAAATGTGATGAGGTCACGACGCGAAACACCAACGCCGGTAATTTTTGGTCCAGTCGGCCCAAGGTCTTTATAATTGACCAGGTCAAGACCCATCCTGTCGAGGCGCGTCTCCAGATCTGCAATATTGACGGCGTCGATCTTGCCGACGGTTATCCGGCCCCGATCATCAACTGCTTTATATTGAAATGCTTCCATTTGTTACTTGTGTGTTATACGTCCAGTCAGGTCAATTACACGGGAAACTTCTTCAAGTGATGTTGAGCCATCCAGGACCCGGTCAGAGCCGGAATCAGCCAGTGTCTTGAAACCCTTGGACAAGGCCGCGCGCATGAGTTCTCGCTGGGTGCCTCGCCGGGCAATGAGTTCATCCATATCTGCATCAAAGTGCAGTATTTCCAGTATAGCCAACCGACCACGGTAACCCTGACCATCACACTGCTGGCAGCCCTTGGCCCGGAAAATATCCTGCTGCCTGTCTGTGGATTTCAGGTTCAGAAGTGTCCTTTCCAGGTCACTCATCTGGTAGGATTCCTTGCAGGCATCACATAATTTCCTGACCAGGCGCTGGGCGAGCACACCAATGATATTACCGGCGAGGATATCGGCCTGGACACCGATATCCAGCAATCGGGGAATGGCACCAAGGGCCGAATTGGTGTGCAGGGTGGAAAACACCTGGTGACCGGTCATGGCGGCGCGCAGGGCCATACTTGCCGTGTCCTCATCACGAATCTCACCGACCAGGATAATGTCGGGGTCCTGACGCATCATGGAACGGATACCACTGGCAAAATCCAGGCGCGAAGTTTCGCTAGCCGAAGTCTGGCGGATCATGCTGGTCGGATATTCTACCGGGTCTTCCAGGGTCATGATGTTGACGTTTTCCTCATTCAGGTAATTGAGGATGGAATAGAGCGTTGTGGTTTTACCACTGCCCGTGGGCCCGGTGACGAGGATGATGCCTTCCGGTCGGCCGACCATGATCTTCAGAGTATTCAGTGCATCATCCTTAAGCCCCAATTTGTCCAGTGCGACAATGCCTTTTTGCCGGTCCAGTACCCGGAGGACAATATTTTCACCGTGCACTGTCGGCAAGGTTGACACGCGAAAATCGACAATACGGCCGGAGAGGGAAAGAGAAATTCGACCATCCTGTGGTGCGCGGGTTTCAGCAATATCCATGCCCGACATCACTTTCAGGCGGACTGCAATGGCAGACCAGTAGTTCTTGTGGATACTACGTATCTGTCGCAGTACGCCATCAATACGATAACGGAAACGCAGGAATCCTTCTTCCGGTTCAAAGTGAATATCTGATGCCCCACGCTTTACCGCATCAGATAACAATGCATTAACCAATCTTACTACCGGCTGACTGTATTCGTCCGTTTCCGAATCAAGGCTCTGGTAGTCGATTTCACCGGTTTCAATTTCATTCAGGATGCCATCAACCGATAATTCAAATCCGTAAAACTGGTCGATGGCCTTTTCAATTTCGGCCTCGCCGGCGAGCACAGGAACCAGTTCAATCTCACGGCCTACCTGGACGCTAATCTGGTCCAGCACAACGACGTTGAAGGTATCCGTCATGGCTACCGTCAGTGTCTTTGCTGTGTTGTCGTAGGTAAGGGGCAGGACATGCAATCGTCTGGCGAGGTTTTTCGGGATCAGTTTCACAGCCTCGCTGTCGGGAACGGCATAATCAAGGTTGACACTTTCCTGGCCAATGACACCGCCGATAACATCACGAATGATGGCTTCTGTTGCAAAGCCGAGGCGCACCAGTATCTTGCCCAGCTTTTCCTTGCTTTTCTTTTGCTCGGTTAATGCTATCTCGATCTGATCCGGGGTGGTAACACCTTGCTGTACCAGTATTTCACCCAGACGTAGATGTTTCTTATTTGATTTCGCCATTGTTATTGATCCTGCGAAAAATCAGAGAGCGCAGCAATTCTGGAGGCAAGGACGTTGGTGTTCAGTGTTATTGAAGATGATTCGGCCAACTCCATTGCCAGACGGTAATATTGCAAGGCAGCCTGCGTCTTGCCGAGATGATCCAGGCTGACTGCAAGATTATAAGCATAGTTTGCATTTTCATTATCCAGCCTGAATGCTTCAAAGAAGGATTGTTGCGCATCGTTCCAGCGGGAAGTACTGGCAAATACGTTGCCAAGGATAAAATGTAAATCAGCCGTGTCCGGTGAATCGCTGATCATTGATTTTAACAAGCTTTCATTTTCGGCGGCCGATTCCTTGCTATTGGTTGATGCAAGCAAAGCAGCCTTGGCAATCACATCAGAAGGATAATTCTTGAGAACACGCAGGTAGTATTGACTTGCCTGCTGCTGGTTACCCCTGTTCTGCGCTATGGCAGCCAGGCCAAGGAGTGCATCGCGGTTTTCAGGATGGGTAATCAGTACTTTCTGGTAGGCTGCTGCCGCAGAGTCAAAATTTCCGGCTTTATAGTCGGCGTAAGCATCATGCACCAGTAAATCACTCTCGCGGACAGCACGGCTGCGACTTATTTGCAACACCCTCGGTTCAACCCTGATTTCGTTCGGTAAAATATTTTCCTGTCCTTGTTTGTGCTCTGGCAAAGGTTGTCGCATGGCAATGGTTTCCTTATCAGCAGCCTCTATGGCGTCTGGTTTTTCAGGTATCCCAATACTGGCTGTCTGTGCTGCGGAATCATCCAGCACTATTTCCTGTCCTGTCTCGGTACTAGTAAATTCACCGGATACATCTGAAGATACTTGCGCCTGTTCTATAATCTGTTCGACTGTAGCAGTCTCGGTCTCTGCCATTTGCGGGCGGATCGGAGGCGAGATTTCAGGTGTTGTTTTCAGATAGTAAAAAATACTGCCAGCAATGATCAAAACTGCAAAACAGGCCACAAATAAAAACCATTCCATAAATTGTCGCTTGCTGCTTTGACCGGCAGAGGCATTAAACACAGTTTGCGCGGCTACCGGCAAGGGCGCATTTGGGTCATCGCCCATCTCCCTGGCCAGCTCTTCTGCTGAAAGTGCTGACTGCAGAGTCTTGCCTTCATCGAGTGAGCGGGTAAAGATGCCGCTATCTTCAAGGGTTTGTTCCGGTAATTCATGCAGGCCGGAATCTTCCAGCGGGGAGATATAATCCTCTTCCGTTGAAAGTGAATTGATAGCAAAGACAGGTGCTTCGGGACCAGTTTCCTCGTCAGTTTCCTCGTCCTCAACCGACTCCACCAGATCCGGTTGATCAAGAGTCAAATCATTTTTGTCTTCAAGTGAAAGTCCGGACGTACCGGGGTCCTTCATTTTCGAAAGGTCAATCTTCTGGGTTGGTGCCTCGGTATCAATCTCGTCTTCGATCGGTGAAAGAGAAAGATCACCGGCAGATTCCTCTTGTTGTTCTGGCTGATCAGCGGTTATTTCCGGCTGTTGACTCTTCGTGCTGTCTTCTGCCTCTGTCTCTGCTTCAGGTCGGGGTGTCGCTTCTTCCAGGGTGAGATCCATACCGGACCTTTCCTGCGACTCCTTTAAACGTTTGGCTGCTTCTTTTTTCTCCCGTTCCGCCTTTTTCAAGGCATCCATTAAGAGACTCACCGGGAACTAGCTCCTGATTCAGACCCGGAAGACTGGCGCCGGCTATCGAGGTACGGCTTGAATATATCTAGATCTGAATCCACGGTCGGGTTATTAACAATCACTGGTCTCAGAAAGATGATAAGTTCGGATTTCTGATATTCCTTGACGGTTGTTTTAAAGGCCTCGCCAATAAGCGGGAGCCTGGAAAAGCCTGGAATACTGTTTACCCTGTCGGTTTCCTGATTTTCAATCAGGCCACCAAGTACGGCGACCTGTCCATTGCTCAATCTTAACAGCGACTCCATTTCACGAACATTAATTACGGGGATTAAGTTCTGCACAGTAGTCAAAGAGGGATTGGGATCACTTACCCTACGCACAATCCTGGAAATGGTCGGCCTGATGTTGAGCATGATACTGTCATTGTCATTTATCTGCGGCGTTACCGACATCACGATACCCACTGGAACCGTGTTGATGGTCGTTGTAAAAGTGGTGACTGCACTGGTTTGTGACTGAGTGGTATCAGACTCGATCGTAAAAAAGACATCATTCTCAACCACTTTGAGGATAGCGGTCTGGTTATTCAGGGCCATGATCTGGGGACTGGAGAGGACATTTATATCGCCGAATTCCTCAAGCAGGGTCAAGGTTGCGTCAACGGTGTCTTCACCATCAACACCTGCATCGAAATATTCGAGTACAAATGAAGCAACTTCACCGGTCAATGGACCCCCTGCCGTAGTTGAAATCACACTAATGCCTGTGTCATCCAGGAAACTCCAGTCGACGCCTGCCTGGTAATCATCGGTCAGGAGCACTTCCAGAATCGTCGCCTGGATCAATACCTGGCGATGTGCGCTTTCCATGGCGGCATCGATATACCTCTGGACCTCGGCATGCTGGCGGTGGGTTGCACGCACAGTCAGTATACCGGTTTCGGGATTGGGGATGACGCTGTTGGAAATCTCAACATTGGCGGATGCCTCACCACCGGCACTTCCGGTTGATTGCTCCAGAATGGCCTGGACGTTATTGACCAGGTTTCCCCAAAACAAGTTATTCGAGGTATTCTTTATCGCTGTGGTGGAATTATTATCTCCCCCCCCGGCGCCACCACCGGTCGTACCCCCACCGGCCTGAAATCCTCCACCGGTCGTTGAAATCTGAGTTGCGATGGCAACATCACTGGTCGTCTCCCGGCTCATATTGATGTAGCCAATCTTGTAAGCCTTGAGGTAGGGCTTGTCGGGTTTCACCAAGAGGTTGACGCCCTGGAATTCATAACGCAGATTCACCTGCTGACTGATCCGATCAAGTATCTGCGGGAAGGTCTGGTCTACAGCGTTCAGGGTCACTACACCACTGATCCCGGGATCGATATCGACATTGACCTTTGAGTCGCGGGCGAGGGCAAACAGCAGCTCCTTGACAGGCACTTCGTTCACCACAACCGTGTATTTCTCCAGCTCTACAGGCGGCGATGGTTCAGGCAGGGCCGGGGGGACTTCCTCGACCAGTTCCGGGATTTCGCCGGGCGGGGCCGGCTGATCCTCGATATGGCCGGGCGAGGGTTCAAACGGTTTGGGTTCTATCAGCGAACAGGATGAGATCAACAATAGCAATAGCAAGCTATTGATTTTTATATATTTATTCATCACACAAACTGCCTCCGTTAGCCGCTCGACAACCACCCCCAACGTTACATTATCAGATTATATAGTTTATATAAATAACTGACGACTATAGATTTTCGTCAGATTTCACAGGACGGTAAACAATCAGAGGGCATAGACGGCAGGGTAACTCTGGTTGTCCCAGGTACACTGACTCCGGGAGGCGGGACTTGATTTGCTGGATAAATAACTCGGCATCCTGCTCATTCATGATCTCATCAATAGCCAGGTAACGTGCTGAATAATCCTTGAGGATGGATTCGAGAATTTCCTGCTCATCTGGCGCCTCCTCGGCAGGGGGCTCAATTGCCAGATCGTTCGCAAGCATGCTGGCGGCTGCCTGCCCGGCCTCAGGTTGTGGCTCTTCGGGTGCAGAACTTGCCTCATTGCCCAATTCTACCGGGATATCCGGTCTCGCTGTATCAACCGTCAGGTCAGTGTCTTCTGGATCAGTGAGCGATACCGGGGTCGCTTTCATCAGGTCCGTCACTGTCTGGCCCAGTGGCGTTAAAAATACCAAGATGGCCATTATTACCAATGCAGCCAGAACAAACATGGGCAGACGATACCTTTGCCAGGGCGTGATGAATTCAGTATCACGCGCTGCCAGTTTGACATGGCGTGGCTTGACACTCCGATCATTGGCCGCATAGCTGGCCAGCAATGATTTGTCCGAGAGAATATTGATGCGTCGTAACAGGCCATTCGAGTATCTGCTGATCTGCTGAATAGCCTGCCTGGTAAAGAGATCACCGGAACGGCAACCACAGGCCCGGATCCGGGTATTGATATAGTCCTTGATCTCTTCGGCATTAAGCGGTCCCAGATTAAAACTGTAGGTGATGCGCTCCTTCAGCTGACGAATGTCACGACTGGAAATCATCTCGTCGAGTTCCGGCTGACCGAATAATACAATCTGCAACAGCTTGTTCTCATTGGTTTCGAGATTAGTCAACAGCCGAATCTGTTCCAGGGTCTGGACAGGCATGCCCTGGGCCTCTTCAACAAACACAACCACCTGCTGGCTCTGGGCATGCCGCTCAAGGAGGTAATTCTGCAACTTGTTCATCACCTCCAGGCGGTCATCATCGGCCTTGACGTCCAGCTTCAGTTCAAAGGCAATCGCATGCAGGATGTTGTCCGGAGAGAGACTCGGGTTCGCAAGATAGACCACTTCGATATGATCAGGTAATTCCACCGTCAGCATACGGCATAACATAGTCTTGCCGCTGCCGACCTCTCCGACCACCTTGATCATGCCTTCGCCATTGACAATGGCATAAATCAGAGCTTCGAGGATCGCGCCACGGTTGCCGCCGGGATAAAACAGGGAGGTATCCGGTGTGATTCGGAACGGCGGTTGCTCCAGACCAAAATACTGGTAATACATTATCCCTGTTCCTCTATATCCAGGCGTTGCATGCGACTGTACAGGGTTGTCCGGTTGATGCCCAGTAGCCGCGCTGCCTTGCTGAGATTTCCGTTTGCCATCTCAAGGGCAATATAAATGTATCGTCTTTCCCATTCGCCGAGAGTTTGATCCAATATAAAATCGCTGTCCTGTAATTCTTTTCTGGCAATTTCATCAAAATCAGGCCCCTGAATGTGAGTCATGCCTGACACAGCAAGCTCCAGTTCTCCGGCAAGCTGGTCTTTGCTGACGCGCTCACCCGGATATTTTGCCCCCAGGCGGATGACAATGTTTCTTAATTCGCGAATATTGCCGGGAAAATCATAGTCTTTTAACAGGGCCAGAGCTGATTCATCAAGTTCGAAAGCGGGACCGCCCTGGGCATAAAACTTGATGAAATGATTAAGCAATAACAATGGATCATCACCCCGTTCACGCAAGGGCGGTACGTTGATCGTTAACACACTCAGGCGGTGATAGAGGTCCTGGCGAAATTGTCCGGCCTGAACTGATTCTTTCAGGTCCCGATTGGTTGCAGCGATGATCCGCGCATTGGAAATATTTGGGCGTGTTTCACCCACGCGGTAATACTCGCCATTTTCCAATACCCTTAAAAGCTTGGATTGCAGATCCAGTGGCAATTCACCAATTTCATCAAGAAACAGGCTGCCCTCGCTGGTCTCCTCGAAAAATCCGGCTTTATTGGTTGTTGCACCGGTAAATGCCCCCTTGCAATAACCGAACAACTGCGCCTCCAGTAACTCCGCTGTAAATGCCGCACAGTTCAATGTCAGGAAAGGGTGCCGACTGCGGTTACTCATGCTGTGCAGGCTCTGGGCAACCAGTTCCTTGCCGACGCCGGACTCCCCTTCGATCAACACCGGGAATGGTGTGTCAGCGAATTGTTCAACCAGACTTTTCAGGGTTTTCACTGCCTGACTCTCGCCCAGTAATCGTTCAGTGGACAGATCCCGGGTATCCTCTTCCTGCTCGGCCTCCAGCATCATCAATTGATGCTGCAGTCGGGTTTGCAACAAGGTAGCGTCGCAGGGTTTGGGAATAAAATCCACGGCGCCGAGCGTTAAAGCATGACGAATGTTTTCCTGCTCATTCTGGCCCGAAAGAACCAGTATCTTTATGTTGCGGTTATACCCCAGCAAATCATGGATTAAAGCAAACCCTTCCTCCACACTATGGGGCTTGGGCGGCAAGCCAAGATCAATCAGTGCCAGTGGCGGGAATTCCGGCAACGCCTGTATCTGTTTGATGGCCTGCTTGCGCGTTTCTGCGGTGATCAGTGAGTAATTTTTTTGCAGAACCAAGCCGAGTGATTCTACGATGAGTGGATCATCGTCGACCAGTAACAGGCCGGGTTTCCCGGCAAGGTTTTTTTCCAGCACACTGCCTGAATATTCAGACAAATTGGCAACTCCGGTTTGATTTCCGTCGGTATACCGGCGGATAAAATCCAACTCTAACCGACAGAGGCTTTCTTCTCCTGCTCTTTCTGTTCCTTCTTGCGTTTTTTGAGAATCAGGTTTTCCCAAATCGCTTCGCTCGCCTCTGACTGGTTCATTGTATACATATGTATACCCGGCGCACCATTGCCCAGCAGATCAGCACAGATCTGCGTGGTTACATCAATACCAAATGCACGTATCGAGGCCCGGTCGTCGCCAAATTCCTGCAGGCGTTTAAGTATCCAGCGTGGTATATCCGCGCCACAGGCTTCGGAAAAACGGACGAGTTGCGTGCAGTTAATAATTGGCATCACGCCGGGCACGATAGGAACATTGATGCCCAGCTTTTCACAATCATCAATGAACCGATAATATGCCTCGGTATTATAAAAATACTGGGTTATTGCACTGTTGGCGCCGGCATCGATCTTCCGCTTGAAGTTCTCCAGGTCTTTCGTCGGACTGGGTGCCTGGGGATGAAATTCCGGATAGGCCGCTACTTCAATATGAAAATGATCACCGGTTTCCTTGCGAATGAATTCCACAAGTTCATTGGCATAACGCAATGGCCCATAACTGGCCTGCCCCGAAGGCAGGTCACCACGCAGGGCAACTATATGGCGAATACCGGCATTTTTGTAAAGATCCAGAACCTCGCGGATCTCCTCTAGCGTCTGACCAATACAGGAGATGTGCGGGGCAGCCTCAATGCCCGTCTTTTCCTTAATATCCGTGACGGTATCAAAAGTGCGGGTGCGGGTACTGCCGCCGGCACCAAAGGTCACGGAGAAGAAGTCCGGACGATACCTGCTCAGGCGCTCACTGGTAGTCTGTAATTTCCCGAAAGCTTCCGGTGTGCGTGGCGGAAAAAATTCGAAGCTGTACTTCGGCGTAAACTGTTTCTGGGAGTCCATGACTGACATTGTCTGAGCCCCGCATCAGTAACGATAGTGATCGGATTTATAGGGTCCGTCCACATTAACGCCGATATAATCGGCCTGCTTTTCCGTCAACCGGGTCAGCTTGGCACCAATACGCTGCAGGTGCAATCGCGCGACTTTTTCATCCAGGTGCTTGGGTAATACATAGACATCGTTTTCATAATCAGCATTACGGGTAAACAACTCGATCTGTGCCAGAACCTGGTTAGTGAAAGAGTTCGACATCACAAAACTTGGATGGCCGGTTGCACAGCCAAGGTTCACAAGGCGGCCACGCGCCAGCAAGATGATACGCTTGCCGTCAGGAAAGATGACATGATCTACCTGAGGTTTGATTTCTTCCCACTCATATTGCTCGAGGCTGGCCACATCTATCTCGTTATCAAAATGACCGATGTTGCAAACAATCGCCTGATCCTTCATCTGCTGCATGTGTTCATGACGGATCACATTGAAGTTACCGGTCGCAGTAACGAAGATGTCGGCCATTTCGGCCACATCATCAAGAGACACAACACGATAACCTTCCATCGCGGCCTGCAGGGCGCAGATCGGATCAATCTCGGTAATCCAGACGGTTGCCCCCAGACCCCTGAGTGACTGGGCACAGCCCTTGCCAACATCACCATATCCCAGCACAACGGCAATCTTGCCGGCAATCATGACGTCGGTGGCACGCTTGATGCCATCGACCAGCGATTCACGGCAGCCATAGAGGTTATCGAACTTGGACTTGGTGACTGAATCGTTGACATTAATGGCCGGAAAAGGCAGCTCGCCCTGTTTCTTCATCTGGTACAGGCGCTGAACACCCGTCGTGGTTTCTTCCGTAACGCCCCGGATACAGGCGAGAGTCCTCGAATAGAAATTCTTATCGCTTTCGAGCTTTTTCTTGATCGCCGCAAACAGGTATTTCTCCTCCTCGCTGCCGGGACTGGAAATGACGGAGGGATCCTTTTCCGCCTTGCTGCCCAGGATCAATAACAGGGTCGCGTCACCGCCATCGTCGAGGATCATGTTCGGCGAACCGCCGTCATGCCAACTCATGATGCGATGGGTGTATTCCCAGTAATCCTCCAGTGACTCGCCCTTGTAGGCAAACACGGGAATGGACTGATCGGCGATAGCGGCCGCGGCATGATCCTGGGTGGAATAGATGTTACAAGAGGCCCAGCGGACCTCGGCCCCCAGTTCAACCAGGGTTTCGATCAGGACCGCGGTCTGAATGGTCATGTGCAGGGAACCAGCAATCCGGGCTCCTTGCAGAGGCTTTTGACCCTTGTACTCCTCGCGAATTGCCATCAGGCCGGGCATTTCAGTCTCGGCAATACGTATCTCCCTGTGCCCCCACTGGGCCAGGGACGGGTCAGCAACGTGATGGTCTTTGGATATATCGGTAGCGACTACGCTCATCTGGTTTTCCTCCAAATTAAGCGAGCGCCGTTTGAAACTTGCTGTATTCTCGAGCCTGGCGGGGTCAGCCCGTCGCAACGCTCCTCAAGGACACAGTTTTTTGTGAGATTGCGAAGTATAGCGCCCCGAAACAGAGTTTCAAGTTTGCAGTACTGTCCCTGATAGCTCAGGCGATCTGTTTGCCCAGTTCCGACTTCAGGATCTCGGCCCTGTCGGTCTTTTCCCAGGGCAGATCAAGGTCACCGCGGCCAAAATGCCCATAGGCGGCAGTTGGCTTGTAGATTGGCCGCAGCAGATCTAGCATGGCGATAATCCCCTTGGGCCGCAGGTCAAAGTGGTGGCGGATGGCAGCCGCCAGTTTTTTCTCATTCACCGAACCAGTACCGAAGGAATCAACACTGATGGAGGTGGGTTCCGCAACTCCGATGGCATAGGAAATCTGCACCTCGCAACGCCGTGCCAGGCCAGCGGCGACTATATTCTTGGCTACATACCGGGCCGCATAGGCGGCTGATCGGTCGACCTTGGTCGGGTCCTTGCCGGAAAAGGCGCCGCCGCCGTGACGGGCCATCCCGCCATAGGTATCAACGATAATCTTGCGGCCGGTTAATCCACAGTCTCCCATGGGACCACCAATCACAAACCGCCCGGTCGGGTTAATATGATAGAGCGTTTCCTTGTCGAGCCATTCTGCGGGCAACACCGGTTTGATTACCTCTTCCATCACGGCCTCACGCAGGTCGGCCGTGCTGATATCAGGATCATGCTGGGTGGAGAGGACCACGGCATCAATGGCCACCGGCCTGCCCTCGGCATAGCGGAAGGTCACCTGGCTCTTGGCATCGGGCCTTAGCCAGGCCAGTTGCCCGGACTTTCGCACCTCGGACTGGCGCCGGACCAGACGATGGGCAAAATCAATCGGTGCCGGCATCAGGGTATCTGTCTCATCGCAGGCATAACCGAACATCAGGCCCTGGTCACCGGCGCCCTGTTCCTTGTTATCGCCCTCATCGACACCCATGGCAATGTCCGGAGATTGTTTGTCCAGCGAGACCATCACGCCACAGGTATCGGCATCGAAACCAATATCGGAGCTGGTATAGCCGATGTCACGGATAGTGTCCCGGGCAAGTTCGGGGATATCGATTGTCGCAGTGGTTGTCACCTCGCCGGCGATCACCACCAGACCGGTTGTCACCAAGGTTTCACAGGCAATACGGGCCTTGGGGTCTTTGCTGAAAATAGCGTCCACCACGGCATCCGACACCTGGTCGGCTACCTTGTCGGGATGCCCTTCGGAAACGGATTCCGAGGTAAATAAATGATTCCTGATCATCGGGTTTCCTGCCCATCCGGTTTAAAACGCGGCATTCTAACGTGTAACTTCCATAAATACACGGCCTTTGCATTTGATACACTAGAGTCAAAAACTTAGGGAGGATTTTATGGCGCTAATGCAAACCCCGGTATGCGATTTTGGCCTGCCAGCACCGGATTTCAAATTACGCGGCACTGATGGCAAGGACTGGTCATTGTCAGACTGTCGTGGTGATAAAGGCACCCTCGTTATGTTCATCTGTAATCACTGCCCCTATGTGAAAGCTATCCAGAAACGTCTGGTCGAGGACACACGCGAAATGCAAAAATACGGCATCAATAGTGTCGCCATCATGGCAAATGACCCGGAGGATTATCCGGAAGACTCATTTGATAATATGAAAAAGATCGCCGATAAATTCGCCTATCCCTTCCCCTATCTCATCGACGAAACACAGGAGGTTGCGAAGGCCTACGGTGCCGTTTGCACACCGGACTTCTTTGGCTACAACGCTGACCTCGAGTTGCAATACCGGGGCAGGCTGGATGCCAGTGGCATGCAACCGGCACCAACCGATACCAGACGGGATCTTGTTGAGGCCATGAAACAGATCGCTGAAACCGGGCACGGTCCGGAGGAGCAATTCATCAGTCAGGGCTGCTCGATCAAATGGCGGAAATCATAAAACTCTAACCACCTTGAACTTGCCCATCCCGCGTGACTGGGTGAAAATACGCCGTTTCTGTATGAACAGCGTCTGGCGGGGATTCCACGTTCCGTGGTCTTGACTGAAATACCGAGAATAATATCAATCCGTTGAAAACGGCGGACACTTCAGTCTTGTAACACATCCGGCTCTGTTGTCGTTCATATCACCATCCAATCAGCGGAGAAATTAATGCTTTCAAGGCGTGAACTAGCCAATGCCATTCGTGCGCTCAGCATGGATGCAGTTGAAAAGGCCAAATCCGGTCACCCCGGTGCCCCCATGGGCATGGCCGACATCATGGAAGTACTGTGGAATGATTTTCTGAAGCATAACCCGGCCAACCCGCACTGGCCTAACCGGGACCGGTTTGTTATGTCCAACGGCCATGGGTCAATGTTGCTTTATTCATTACTGCATCTCAGCGGTTACGACCTGTCGATGGAAGAGATCAAGAATTTCCGGCAGCTGCACTCGAAAACACCCGGCCATCCGGAATATGGCGACACCCCTGGCATTGAAACCACTACCGGCCCGCTGGGGCAGGGCCTGGCCAATGCCGTGGGTATGGCTATTGCCGAACGTACCCTGGCTGCCCAGTTTAACCGGGGCGGGATCAATATTATCGATCACTACACCTATGTGTCTGCAGGCGACGGCTGCCTGATGGAAGGCATTTCACATGAAGCCTGTTCACTGGCCGGTACCCTCAAACTGGGCAAGATGATCTGCATCTATGACAGCAACCAAATCTCTATCGACGGTGATGTGAAAGGCTGGTTTACAGATGATACTGCGACACGCATGGAAGCCTACGGTTGGCATGTGATCCGTGATGTGGAGGGTCACGACGCTGAACAGGTCAAGGCCGCGCTTGAACTGGCGCGCAAGGAAACGGACAAACCCTCGTTCATCGTCTGCCATACCATCATTGGTTGGGGCTCACCCAATAAGCAGGGCAAGGAATCCAGTCACGGCGCCGCCCTGGGTGCGGATGAAGTGGCCCTGGCCCGCAAGCAACTGGGCTGGGAATATGAACCTTTCGTCATTCCGGATGAATACTATGAAGGCTGGGATGCCAGGCAAAAAGGCAAGGACCTCGAGGCGGCCTGGCAGGACGTGTTCAAGACTTACCAGGACAAATACCCCGAACTTGCCAGTGAATTCAAACGTCGCATTGACAAGTCGCTGCCAGATAACTGGCAAACGGCAACGGCAGAATTTATCAAGAACACCGCAGACAAGGGCGAAACCATAGCCACCCGTAAGGCATCGCAAAATACGCTGGAAGCATTCGGTCCGCTGTTGCCGGAACTGATTGGCGGTTCTGCCGATCTCGCCGGTTCCAACCTGACCATCTGGTCGGGTTCAAAAACCAATACCGCAGACACACCGGACGGGAACTACATTTATTATGGTGTGCGCGAGTTTGGTATGAGCGCTATCAATAGTGGCATTGCCTTGTATGGCGGCTTTATACCCTATGGCGCTACCTTTCTGATTTTTTCAGATTATGCCCGCAATGCCCTGCGCATGGCGGCACTGATGAAACAACGGAATATCTTTATCCTTACCCATGATTCTATCGGCTTGGGTGAGGACGGTCCGACTCACCAGGCCGTCGAACAGGCTGCAACTCTGAGACTGATACCGAACATGTCGGTCTGGCGTCCTGCGGATACCGTTGAATCCGCAGTGGCTTGGAAGGCGGCGATTGAGAATTTGCATGGCCCTACCAGCCTGTTGTTCTCGAGGCAAAACCTGGAACACATCCCAAGGACTGCTGCACAGATCGAGGCTATCGGGCTAGGGGGATATGTTCTTATCGAAGGTTCCAGTTCACCAGAACTTGTCGTCATCGCCACGGGTTCTGAAACCGGGCTGGCCTATAACGTCGTCAAGGAAATGAACAATCAAGGTAATGGCATACGGCTGGTCTCCATGCCATGTACCGATGTTTTTGATGCGCAGGATGCCCCATATCGTGATATGGTTCTGCCCCCTGATTGTCGCAAGCGTATTGCCGTCGAGGCTGGTGTCAGCGATTACTGGCGCAAGTACGTTGGCCTGGACGGTGAGGTACTGGGTATTGATCGGTTTGGAGAGTCTGCGCCGGGACCAGATGTTTATGATTACCTCGGGCTGAATGAGGACAGTCTGAAACAAAAAATCAATCTGATGCTGTAAGCACAAATCACAGAATAAGCAATGATAAAGCAAGCGGAGAGTTAGCAATGGCAATAAAAGTAGGCATTAATGGTTATGGTCGAATCGGCCGCAATATCCTGCGGGCACTGTTCGAATCCAATCGCACAGATGAAATCGAGATTGTCGCGATTAATGACCTGGGTGATGCCAAAACCAATGCCCATTTAACGCGGTTTGATACAGCACATGGACGGTTCCCGGGGACGGTCACGGTTGAAGGCGATAACATGATCGTTAACGGCAAGGCCATCAAGGTCTTTTCAGAACGCGACCCGGCCAAAATTCCCTGGGGTGACTTGGGGGTTGAGGTTGTGCATGAGTCCACTGGACTCTTCACCAGTAAGGCAAAGTCATCCGCACACCTCAAGGGCGGGGCAAAGAAAGTCATCATTTCCGCTCCGGGTGCTAATGATGTCGATGCCACTGTGGTATTCGGTGTCAACGAGAACGTTTTGAAAAGTTCCGACACTGTGATTTCCAATGCGTCCTGCACTACAAACTGTCTGGCGCCGGTTGCCAAGGTCGTCCATGAAAACATCGGGATGATCCACGGCATTATGACCACGGTGCACGCCTATACCAATGATCAGGTACTGACTGATGTCTATCACTCAGACCTGCGCCGGGCCCGTTCTGCGACAATGTCCATGATCCCGACCAAGACCGGTGCGGCGGCGGCAGTCGGCCTGGTATTGCCGGAACTCAACGGCAAGTTGGATGGTTATGCCGTTCGTGTGCCGACCATCAACGTGTCTATGGTTGACCTTACTTTCCAGGCGGCACGTGAGACTAGTATCGAGGAAATCAATTCACTCATGAAAGATGCAGCGGAAGGTGCCTTAAAGGGTGTCCTCGCCTACAACAATGAACCGCTGGTTTCCATTGATTTCAACCATGACCCAGCCTCATCAACTTACGATGCAGGCCTGACCAAGATCATTGACGGCACACTGGTCAAGATAGTTGCCTGGTATGATAATGAATGGGGTTTCTCCAATCGCATGCTGGACACCACAATCGCGTTGGTGAACGCAAACTAGCCATGGATTGAATGGTATGTCCGATCTTCTGAAAATTGCCGACCTGGATCTGAGCGGAAAACGGGTCTTGATCCGTGAAGATTACAATGTCCCGCTCAGAAACGGCGTAATTGAAGATGACACCCGAATCAGGGCCAGTCTGCCTACCTTGCAGTCCATTCTTGATAGCGGCGCTAAGATCATCCTGCTTTCACACCTCGGGCGCCCTGAAGAGGGACAGTTTGACGAGGCTTTTTCACTGGCACCGGTTGCAAAAAAACTGTCTGAATTACTGGGCCGCGATGTGCCACTGATCAGGGACTGGATCGACGGTGTGGATCTGGAATCAAACGATATCGTGCTATGTGAGAATGTCCGTTTCCAGAAAGGCGAGAAGGCCAACGATGATGAACTGGCCCGGCAAATGGCAAACCTGTGCCAAGTTTATGTAAATGATGCCTTTGCCACAGCACATCGTGCCCAGGCATCAACCCACGGTGTGGCCAAGTATGTGCCGATCGCCTGCGCAGGTCCGCTGTTAATTGCTGAGCTTAAGGCCCTGTCAGCGATTATCAAAAAACCTGAAAAACCTTTGTTAGCCATTGTTGGTGGCTCAAAGATATCGACCAAGCTGACCATATTGGAATCACTCCTAGATCTTGTTGATCAAATGATAGTCGGTGGCGGCATTGCCAATACTTTCCTCAAGGCCGGGGGCCATACCATCGGCAAATCCCTGTGTGAGGACAAGCTTGTTGATAATGCGAAGAAACTAATCGCCAAGGCAAGACAAAAAGGCGCTGAGATACCACTGCCCACTGATGTCAGCTGTGCAAAATCATTTTCTGAAGATGCCACGGCAACCATCAAGCCTCTGGATGCCATAGAGGATGATGATCTCATCCTCGATATTGGACCGGAAACTGCAGACCGTTTTGCCGATATGATCACAAAGGCCAGGACTATCGTCTGGAATGGTCCGCTTGGGGTATTTGAGTTTGAACAGTTCAGTCTTGGCACTAGAAAAGTGGCAGAAGCCATTGCCAGAAGTGATGCCTACTCGGTAGCCGGTGGCGGAGACACCCTTTCCGCCATCGCCAAGTTTGATGTTGCTGACAACATTTCTTACATCTCCACCGGAGGTGGGGCCTTTCTCGAGTTTCTGGAGGGGAAAAAGCTGCCCGCGGTGCAAATACTGGAAGAATCCGCCCGTGCCTGGGCCTTGATGGAAAGGGCCCGGGAATACTAGCAGTAAACATCCCCGGGGACATTAAACTAACACTAAATGAGAAGAACCAAGATTATTGCGACCACTGGTCCGGCCACGGACAAGCCAGGGGTTATCGACAAGCTGTTTCAAATGGGCGTGGACGTATTCCGCCTGAACTATTCCCATCAGACCCATACCGACCATGAGCGCCGAGCAAAGGAAATCCGCAAGATTTCCAGGGAAAAGGACTGGGCAGTCGGTATCATTGCCGACCTGCAGGGCCCCAAGATTCGAATCGAGCAGTTCAAAAAGAGTCCGATTCAGCTCAAGGAAGGCGATGAATTTATTATTGATACCAGGCTCGCTTCAGACCAGGGCGATAAACATGCGGTAGGTGTAACCTACAAGGAATTACCACGGGATGTCCGCCCCGGTGATAATTTGCTGATCGATGACGGCCATATTGTGCTACTGGTCGAGGCAGTCGAGGACACCAGGGTAATTTCTAAGGTCATCACGGGCGGGAGGCTCTCCAACAACAAGGGAATCAACCGCAAGGGAGGTGGGCTTTCAGCGAACGCCTTGACAGAAAAGGACAAGATAGACCTTGAACATGCGGTAAAGATCGGTGCGGATTTTATTGCAATCTCGTTCGCCCGCGGTGCCAATGATGTACACCAGGCCCGCAAGATGCTTGACGATCTGGGCAACAAGGCTCGCATTATTGCCAAGATCGAGAGAACTGAAGCAGTAGAAAATATCGAGGCAATCATCGAAGCATCCGACGCCATCATGATAGCCCGCGGCGACCTGGGGGTAGAGATCGGCGATGCTGCCCTTCCCCCGGTTCAGAAACGTCTAATCAAGATGGCCCGTGATATGGATCGGGCCGTTATCACGGCTACCCAGATGATGGAGTCCATGATCGAACACCAGATCCCGACCCGCGCCGAGGTATTTGATGTGGCTAACGCCGTACTTGACGGCACCGACGCAGTCATGTTGTCGGCGGAAACCAGCATCGGTCGTTATCCAGACCGGGCCGTGGAGGCGATGTCCCGCATCTGCGAAGAAGCAGAGAAACAGCGTGTCGTGCAAGTCTCCGATCACCGCATCAACCAGCGCTTCGAGGCCATTGACGAGGCCATCGCCATGGCCACAATGTATTCAGCCAATCACATGGGCGCCAAGGCCATTGCCGCCTTGACAGAGACCGGCTCAACCTGCCTGTGGATGTCGCGCATCAGTTCCAACATTCCGATATTTGCATTCACACGGCATGCATCCACCCGGCGACGGGTGACACTTTACCGTGGAGTCTACCCTGTGAAATTTGATATCACTCATACCGACCCGTTGGCCGCCAACCGCGAAATCATCGATGATCTCATGGGCATGGGCTATCTTGATGATGGGGACTACATCATCATCACCAAAGGTGATTTGCTGGGCAAACGCGGTGGAACCAACAACATGAAAATTATCAAGGTAGGCGAAGCCGTCGAGCACTCGCTTTAGGCGGGACTGGTCGTGGCTGAACAGGATTAATATAATCCGGCATAAACTTAAAATATTGACAGAGGCAGACCCATGAGCGCAGATGAACTTCAAAAAACCGCCGAGGCAATGGTGGCCAAGGGCAAAGGCATACTGGCCATAGACGAAAGCTTTCCGACAATAAAAAAACGCTTTGACAGCATAAATATTGAATCTACAGAAGAATCTCGCAGGAATTACCGTGACCTGCTGATTACTAATCCCGGAGGTGCGGACTATATCAGTGGCATGATCTTGTTTGACGAGACCATTCGTCAGTCCACGAACAATGGTACACCGTTTGCTGAGGCGTTGATCAAGCAAGGCATTATGCCCGGCATCAAGGTTGACACCGGCGCCAAGGATTTTGCCGGTCACCCGGGTGAAAAGATCACGGAAGGCCTGGATGGCTTGCGCGATCGCCTTGCTGAATACAAGCAACTGGGTGCCAGGTTCGCAAAATGGCGGGCCGTGATTACGATTGGTGATGGCATCCCGAGCATGGCCTGTATCGACGCCAACGCCCATGCTCTGGCCCGTTATGCTGGCCTCTGCCAGGAGGCCGGGATCGTACCCATCATCGAACCCGAGGTCTTGATGGATGCTGACAACACCATCGATACCTGTTTTGATGTCACCCGCATGACCCTGAAGACCGTGTTTGATGCCCTGTTCAAACTGGATGTCAGCATTGAACACACGATACTTAAAACCAACATGGTCATCTCCGGCAAGAAGTGCAAGGAACAGGCTGGCGTCAAAGAAGTGGCAGAAAAGACAGTGCATTGCCTGTTACAGACCGTGCCGGCTGCGCTGCCTGGTATTGTTTTTCTTTCAGGCGGACAGAGTGCCGAGCTCGCGACAGCGCATTTGAATGAGATGAATAAGAACTTCCCTGATCTTCCATGGCCACTCAGTTTTTCATATGGTCGTGCCCTGCAGGAACCTTGCCTCAAGACCTGGGCCGGCGATTCCGAAAATGTTGCCGCCGCACAGGCAGCCTTACTGCATCGTGAGAAGTGCAATCACCTTGCCTGTCTGGGTAAATACAGCGAAGAAATGGAGCAGGCTGCCTGAATACATTCTATAAGATAAGTAAATGACGGGTTGGAGTTAACAGTCCAACCCCTCATTATATTTAAACCCATCATGTCAGATACAGATAACTCACTGCCCGCGGATGCACAGATTGCATGGGAAGCCTATCTCTCCATGAGCGAAACCAAGACTGCCTATTTTACTTTCCTCTCCGAAATCGATCAGAAATACAAGAATGGTGGCTCACCAACGATTGCTGAAAACCTGCAGCTGGAAAAGTTGCTTGGGATCCACAACGAGGCTGTGGCGTTATTTAACAATGCCATGCAGTCCGTTTCTGACAAGGACGCCAGGGAGCAATTGCTGATAAAACTTACCGGCGATGCTGGCAAACAGGGCACCCACTGACCAGCGCCAGATGCTTGCCAGAGCAAGTCATACCTCCCGGGTTACTTGATGATCGCCATCGGCTGGGCTGTATAGACCCTGGGGGACTTTGCTGAAACAGTTGCTGTTACTGTGTCGCTCTTTCTATTTCCTGCTTCTGTAGATCAACAGACTCCTGAATGATACCCTCAACGGCCTCTGCCCTTTCGATGGTTTTCACTTGATCACTCCAGACGTGCTCATCAACCGTATCACTGCTATCAGAGCAAGCGCCCAGAAAAACGCAAAGAAAAAAAGAAATATATAATGACTTCATGATCCCAGTATAGACACAAACTGGTCTGTTTTTTCATCAAGCGAGTTTATTTCGCCTTTCGTGATATCAAAATGCCAGCCACCGACTGTTAATGAGCCAGCGTCAACTGCTTCCTTGATAAACGGAAAACTCATCAGGTTTTTCAGGGAAACCCTGATTACTTCTTCTTCACAATACCGGCACTGTCGATCAAAATCTGCTTCGGAAAACTGTTTCAGTACTTTTTCCCTCGCCGGGCGTACAGTTGACATCCATGGGTCAATAAAACTGTACTTGTGGCTTTCATGCTCTCCTTCCATCAGGCTCCTGACACCACCACACTGGGCATGTCCAAAAACAATGATATGTTTAACCTTGAGGTGCTTGACGGCGAACTCTATGGCGGCACTCGTACCATGGGACTTGCCATCATCTTCAAAAGGTGGCACCAGATTTGCCACATTCCTGACTACAAAGATATCCCCGGGCTCGGTAGCAAGTACCTGTGCCGGGTGTACCCGTGAATCACAACAGGCTACCACCAGGACCTCCGGTGACTGGCCCTTGATGGTGAGCTTTTCGTAAAGTTCCGGATGTTCTTCAAAGTAATGTTTTCTGAATTTTCTAAAACCAGATTTCAGTTTTTCCAGTCCTGACATGTTTATTGCCTCCTCTATTTTGTCAGTCTCTCCTGAGCCTCTCGGTATTTGGCTGCGGTGTTTTTAATTACTTCCTCGGGCAGCCTGGGAGCAGGTGGAGATTTATCCCAGTCCAGTGTCTCCAGGTAATCCCGGACATATTGTTTATCAAAGCTTGGCGGGCTGGTACCTACCTGGTAGGAATCCGCCGGCCAGAAACGTGAAGAATCAGGAGTCAGTATTTCATCAATCAGAACCAGATTGCCTTCTTCATCCATACCAAATTCGAACTTGGTATCTGCAATGATAATGCCACGATCCATCGCATAAACTACCGCATCCTGATATATCTTCAGGCTGATATCTCTTACTTGTTCTGCCAGTTCCTTACCAATCTTTTCGACCACGTCGTAGAATCCGATATTGATATCATGATCACCGATGTCTGCCTTACTCGATGGGGTGAATATCGGTTGGGGTAATTTTTCAGCCTGTTTCAAACCTGCTGGAAGATTGATGCCGCAAATTCCGCCGCTTTTCTGATAGTCCTTCCAGCCAGAACCGATAATGTAACCTCGTACGATTGCCTCTACCGGTAAGGGCTTGAGCTTTCTGACGATGACAGCCCGGCCCTCGAGCATTCGTAGCTCCCTAGGATCAAAAATAACATCAGTGAGTGATCGTCCGGTTAAATGATTGGGCACTATATTGGTCATCCTGGCAAACCAGAAGTTTGATAATGTGGTTAATACCACGCCCTTTCCCGGGATTGGGTCAGGCAGGATGACATCAAATGCGGACAATCTGTCAGTGGTGACTATCAACATGTGCTCGGCATCAATCTCATAAATATCACGTACCTTGCCACTGTAAAGTAGCGGCAAGGAGGAGAGATCAGCCTTGTAAAGCGCGTCTTGAGATGTATTCATGCTTGATCCGGTCTTTATTTTTATTTTCCCACACCTTCGCCACGGCCGCCATCCTGTTGAATCCTCCAGCTTCCATAATTTCTTACTCTGGTGTAAGGTGCGTTTCCCTTTAACCGTTTAACCTGATCTACGTTATGCAAAGACCGGCTGCGACCAGCGGCATGCATCATGTCGCGTTGAATGTCTCAAACCTGGAAGCCTGCGAGGCATTTTATGTAGACCTGCTTGGTATGGAGGTTGAGTGGCGCCCCGATACTGATAACGTTTACCTTTGTTCCGGATCAGACAATCTGGCCCTGCATCGTGTCCCGAAAGACCAGCGCGGATCAGGTCCCCAGAGGCTGGATCATATTGGTTTCATTCTGAAGAAGCCTGAGCTGGTGGATGACTGGTATAGTTTTCTTAACAGTCACGAGGTTAAGATGAAAACCAGGCCCAGGACCCACCGTGATGGGGCCCGGAGCTTTTACTGTGAAGATCCCGAAGGCAATACCGTGCAGATGATCTATCATCCCCCATTAGAACATCTCTATGGAGAGCGGACATGACAAACTCAAGCGGGAATATCCGTCTGCATGGTTTCAATAACCTGACCAAGACACTGAGCTTCAATATCTACGATGTCTGTTATGCACGCTCCGAAGAGCAGATTAAGGAATACATGGAGTATATCGACGAAGCCTATAACTCGGATCGATTGACCCAAATCCTGAGAGATGTGGCCTCGATCATCGGTGCAAATATCCTCAATGTTGCCAAGGCTGATTATGAACCACTGGGCGCAAGCGTCACCATACTGATTTCCGAAGAGGCACCGGCCATACCGGGAGTCACCAATGCAGAATCACCAGGTCCGACACCGGAAACGGTGGTTGCCCACCTTGACAAGAGTCATTTGACCGTGCACACCTACCCGGAAAACCATCCGGATTTTGGTATCAGTACCTTTCGGGTCGATATAGACGTCAGCACATGTGGCGAAATCTCGCCACTGAAGGCCCTGAATTTTCTGATTCACAGTTTCGAATCTGACATTGTCAGCATGGATTACCGGGTACGCGGCTTTACCCGTGATACATCTGGAACCAAGCACTATATCGATCATGAGATTACTTCCATTCAAAACTTTATAGATGATGAAACCAAGGCAAAGTATCGAATGGTTGATGTGAATATCTATGAAGAAAACATCTTCCACACAAAAATGATGCTCAAGGAATTCGACCTGGACACCTACTTGTTTGATATATCTGCTGACGATATTGAGATAGAGCAGAAGATTTCGATTGAAAAACGCTTGCGGGAAGAAATTGAAGAGATCTTTTACAGCAGGAATATCTATCGCTAACGTAACGCTGTTATTTTTTCTGCTTGGCCCAGGAATCTCTCAAAGTCACTGTCCGGTTAAATACTGGTTTACCTGAAAGACTGTCTTTTCTGTCAGCGCAGAAATAGCCAATACGTTCAAACTGGAACTGTTCTTCCGGCTCAGCTTCTGTCAAGCCAGGCTCCAGCGCAGCTTCAGTCAGGGTCACGACCGAATCCGGATTCAGTGCTTTATGCCAGTCATCCTGCCGACCGGGTTCCGGTACAGTAAACAGCCGATCATATAGCCTGACTTCTGCATTCAATGCATGTTCCGCCGAGACCCAGTGTATGGTCCCCTTGACCTTGCGACCGTCCGGGGCATTACCGCCGCGGGTCTCTGGATCATACGTGCAGCGCAATTCAATGATCTCTCCGGTTTCCTCATCTTTAATCACATCATGACAGGTAATAAAGTAAGCATAACGTAACCTGACTTCGCGACCTGGTCCAAGCCGGAAAAATTTCTTTGGCGGGTCTTCCATGAAATCATTCTGCTCAATGTAAAGCACGCGAGAGAACGGCACTTCCCGGCTACCCAAATCTTCCTTATTGGGGTGATAGGGTGCTTCCAGCATTTCGGTATGGTCTTCCGGATAATTTGTAATCACAACCCGTAAAGGCTTCAATACTGCCATGACCCTGCGCGTACTCCTGTCCAGTTCTTCCCTGACGCAGTTCTCCAGTACGGAAATATCAATAACGGTTTCATTTTTGGTCACACCAATACGCTCACAAAAATCCCGGATAGCTGCTGGTGGATAGCCTCTGCGGCGCATGCCGACAATAGTCGGCATCCTCGGATCATCCCAGCCATTGACGTGATTTACCTCTACCAGCTCATTCAGTTTGCGTTTACTGGTGACGGTATAGTTTAAATTAAGCCTTGCAAACTCGATTTGTTGTGGGTGACAGGGCACTGGTAACTGATCCAGAAACCAGTCATAGAGGGGTCGATGATCCTCGAACTCGAGCGTACAGAGTGAATGAGTGATTCCTTCCAACGCATCCGAGATACAGTGAGTGTAATCATACATGGGGTAGATATACCAGTTATCACCGGTGCGATGATGTTTGGTTTTGCGGATGCGATAGATTGTTGGATCGCGCATGTTAATGTTCGGCGATGCCATATCAATCTTCGCGCGTAAAACATACTCGCCGTCTGCAAATTTCCCGGCACGCATTCCGGCAAAGAGTTCCAGGTTTTCCTCGACTGACCGGTTCCTGTCAGGTGATGGCTTACCGGGTTGCTTCAAGGTACCGCGGTACTCACGCATTTTTTCAGTGCTCAAACTGTCAACATAGGCCTTGCCTTCCTTGATTAAATGAACCGCATAGTCATAAAGCTGTTCGAAATAATCAGATGCATAAAACAGGCGATCGCCCCAGTCGAATCCCAACCAGTGAATGTCGTCCATGATGGAGTCAATGTACTCCACTTTTTCCTTGTCCGGATTGGTATCGTCAAATCTGAGATTGCACAATCCGTTTTCATACTCGGATGCTAGGCCAAAATTCAGGCAAATAGACTTGGCATGACCAACATGCAGGTAGCCATTGGGTTCGGGCGGGAATCGAGTGTGCACACGTCCTTCATTTTTATTCTGCGCCAGATCTTCATTTATGATATGGCGGATAAAATTTGCACTGCGGCTGTTTTCTTCTGCTGTCATGACTGTTTCAAGAGTTTCCGGAGCTTTCCCGACCCGGCGGGATTGTACACAATTAAACCGGTTTACGCGCAATAAGTGGCAGGTCACCACTGAGTCCGGAAGCACGCCGCATCATGAAATGTTTCAATGGAGTAATGGTGTTGGTTATATCCAGCCCTGCGTTTCTCGCAAACCTGACGGAATCCAGATTGCTTTCGAAGGTATATTTAAAACCCTGAAGCAATTTGATCATGAAAAGGTTTTCACCCTTACGCCAACGCTCATAGCGTCTGAGAACAGAGACAGAGCCCAGGTCCTGACCTTTCTGTCTGGCGCCAATCAATACCTCTGCCAGAGATGCGGAATCCAGAATGCCCAGGTTGGCACCCTGTCCTGCCAGCGGATGGACACTGTGAGCAGCATCGCCAGTCAGCACCAATCGGGGCTGGCAATAGCGGGCGGCCTGGGCATGAGACAACGGAAATGCTGAACGCTCACTGCTCTCAATGATCTTGCCCAACCTATGATCAAAAGCCTCGGCCAGTTGGGTATGAAACGCCTCATCATTCATGGCGGTGAGTAGCCGGGCATGCGCCGGACTAGTTGACCAGACGATGCCACATTGATTGCTATTCGCCAATGGCAGGAAGGCCAATGGACCGTCATCCAGAAACACTTGTCTGGCTGTATTATCATGGGCATAACTGGTCTTGACCCGGCAGGCCACGGCCTGCTGATCATAGTCATGTCGCGGATAGGGGATCCCTGCAAGTTCCCTGATCCGCGAACGGATACCGTCTGCTCCGACCACGAGACTGGCCGAAGCCCGTGATTGTTCAGCGAAACCCAGGCTGGTGGATTCAGTGGAGCAATCCAGATCATTAATGGTTGCCTGTCGGATCTGGATTCCGTCCTGATTGCTACAGGCTTGTTGTATTGCCCGCTCCAGTGATGCCTGCGGGATGATGTAGCCCAGACTGGCTTCACACAGTTCAGCGCTGTCGAATTCGATATGGCCCTTGCCACGCGCATCCCAGACTTGCATCTTTTCTATCCGGCCCGGTATATCTTCCGGCAAATGTTCCCAGGCACCGGCGGCACGCAGGATATTTTCCGATGCCCGGGTAATCGCCAGGGCCCTGGGATCATCTGCCTGTCCCGGCTTATTACCCGGCCTTTCCAGTAACAGGCAACGCAGCCCGGACCTGGCCAGTAACAGGGCCAGGGTGCCGCCTGTCAAGCCACCGCCGACGATGATCACATCTACATTGATACCAGTATTCAAAGAGTCACCCCGCGGACAAGACGCGGCTGCTTGCCGGTTAGTCCCATGGCCCTCAATGCCAACCGGTTCTTTAATGCCGGCATCATTTCCAGGATCAGCATCATGGAATTCCTGAACATGACCTTGTGTGGAATTTCGTTATAAAAGAGCGATGCCAGTCCGTGTGTAAATTGATGCGCGGCTGCCTGATCCGGTTTGCGCAGGTCTCGATAAAGGTTCAACACCCGGCGTAGTCCCGGATCCCCGGCCTGTCTTAGCACTGGCAGCAGCACCTCGGCGAGACCGGCAATATCACGTAAGCAGAGATTGAAGCCCTGGGCGCCGTTAGGGTGCAACGTATGTGCTGCATTGCCAAGAACCACCAGTCTTTCCCGAACCTGTTCTTTTGCAATAATGGAATGCAGGGGATAGGACTTGCGTGGGCCGGGTTCCTGCAAACATCCCAAACGACGGCCAAAGGCCTGTTGTACCCGGGCAAGGAAGGCATCATCGGGAAGGTCCAGAATTTCCGTTGCCTGTGCTGTGGGTACCGTAAAAACGAGAACACAGCGGTTGGCGTTCAAAGGCAACAAGGCAAGCGGACCATTGGGATTAAAGCGCTCAAAGGCCGTGTCATGATGTGGCCGCTCCGGGGTAATACTGCTGACAATCGCTGTCTGGTTGTAATCATGATGATCAATCTCAATACCAAAGGCCTGCCTCAATGGCGATCGTGAACCGTCTGCAGCAACCAGCAACCGGGTATGCAGGATACGTTCATCACCGTTGCTGGAAATGTGCAGGTTTGCCTGGTCCGGCAGGATTTCGGCAGTCTGGACCCTGGCGGGACAAATAAAATCAATGTTCCCGACCGCACTGAGAGTTTGTTGCAGGACAGCCCCCAGGGCCTGGGCCTGAACTACATGTCCGAGCACAGTCATACCGAGTGCATCGGCCCGGAGCCTGACACAACCGAAGTGCCTTTGATCCGAGACGTGCACTTGCCGGACCGGGTAAGATCTTATTTGCAGCGAGTCCCAAAGCCCCAGTCCCTTAAGCACCCGCTGTGAGGAAACAGACAGAACCAATCCGCGGTCATCGTAACTGGGCTGTTCAGGCGCTGTCTGCGGGACTGCCTCAACAAGTCCTACGCGTCGCTGGCTGGCAGCCAGGGCGATGGCCAGCGTGGCCCCCGCCATGCCGCCACCAACGACCAGAACATCATACTCAGGCTGCGATGCCATGTGCCATTAGTGATTCAATCGCGTCCGCATCCTTTGGCGCATTATCACTCAGTATCTCGTTGCCAGTGTCGGTAATGAGAACATCATCCTCGATCCGTATACCGATGTTCCACCAGCGCCTATCAAGACCCTTGCTACTGGCTGGCAGGTAGAGACCAGGCTCTACGGTGAGTACCATACCTGACTCGAAAGTTCGCCATTCGCCTTCTACCTTGTAATCACCAACATCATGGACGTCCATGCCCAGCCAGTGACCGGTACGATGCATGTAATATTTGGTGAAGGCCTTTTCCTTAATGAGTTGGGAAACCTTGCCCTTGAGAATGCCCAGTTCAACCATGCCCTGGGTCAGGACTTTCACTGCCGCGTTGTGGGGTTCGTCCCAGTGATTACCGGGCCTGATTTTCTTGATAGCCGCCGCTTGCGCCTCGAGGACTACTTCGTAGGCCTCACGTTGTGCCGCCGTAAATTGCCCATTGACCGGGAAGGTCCGGGTGATATCGCTGGCGTAACAATCGTACTCAGCACCCGCGTCGATCAATAGCAGGTCACCGTCATTCAGTACACTTGAATTTTCGGTGTAGTGAAGAATGCAGCCATTGGCACCGCCTCCGACGATGCAGGGATAGGCCGGATCCCGGGCGCCATTTTGCATGAAGACATATTTGAGTTCAGCCTCGATCTGGAATTCCATCATACCTGGACGGCAGACCCGCATGGCCTGTTTGTGTGCCTTGGCTGAAATCCTGGCAGCCTTGCGCATGGCTGCGACTTCTGCACGGCTTTTGTAGAGACGCATTTCATGCAGAAAGTGGTTCAGTGATACGTATTCATCCGGCGCACTCACACCGGCACGGGATCGCTTTCGCACCTGGTTAACCCAGCCGAGGACACGTTGATCAAAACTGACATTATTGCCCATGGTATAAAAAACACGCTCCCGGTTTTCTAACAACCCGGGAAGAATCTCATCCATGTCCTCCACAGGAAATGCATCATCGGCCCCGTATTGGCTAACCGCACCCTCAAGTCCGGCGCGCCGACCATTCCAGGTTTCCATGACCGGATCGTTCTCCCGGCAAAACAGGATGAACTCGCCATGTGATCTGCCGGGCACCAACACAGCCACGGCTTCAGGTTCCGGGTAACCGGTAAGATAGTAAAAATCACTGTCGGGTCGGTATGAGAATTCGACGTCGCGGTTGCGTATATAGACAGGCGCAGTGGGAATGATCGCAATGGTATCGTCACCCATCATGTCCATCAGCTTCTTGCGCCGGCGAGGGAATTCCCTGTTATTCATACTATTAGTGGAGCTTTATTGAGTCTGGTCTCTGTTCAGTGTGGCTACGTAATTCATCGTGCACCATTATTGCGCCCATTCGAACATATTCGATTAATTCTGTCAGCGCTGATTCATCTGACTCACTGCCCTCAGCAATGTTGTCCAAATCAAGACGGCATATTTTGTAAAGGTCCTGAATCAGTTCCCGGCATTGCGGACTCAGTAGCTCAAAATCGGTAATTCCAGCCACACCCAGGCCACTCAGAAATCCGCTGCACCACTGAATCAAGGCGTTACTGCGCTCATTCAATGGCGCGCTATCAGGCGGCAGCATCAGCCTCAATGAGAAATCTTCGCTAGCTATATCCTGGTTGATTGTCCCTGCAAAATGCATCAGTTGACCAACAAATTGAGATGACATTTCGCTCTCTTCAGATTCAGCCATCAGGCATTCCCGCAGCACAGATTCCTCTAAATGGTCTCTGACACATAGATAACCACAGAGAAAGCCATGACACTCAGAAGCACTACTACCGGATGCGGCCTGACCAAGTAGATGATTAAGTTCATTAAAATTCATGATTGATCTAAACAATTTCGAACCGGGTTCGCATTTTTGCAGTCCGTTTTTTCACTTGTCAT
>JBFFIE010000005.1:0-85033 GCA_041556555.1 Gammaproteobacteria bacterium | reverse complement strand
ATAACCACGGTATACTGGCTCACATTATCCGTGAAGGCTCACTGGCGAGGCGTATACATAATGCCATTGGCAAGCGGTTAAAACGTTCCAGGCTTGATGAGGCCTATCGCGTCATGTGTGACTGCCTTGTCAATGGTACACTGTTCGAAGGTATCGACTAGCCAGCGAATGCATTGAACCCGGGCAAACTCATTTTTTCCTGTGAACACGGGGGGTTCTCTATCCCCCCGGCCTATCAGTACCTGTTTAACAACAAGCGCAATATTCTGAAATCACATCGTGGCTGGGACGCAGGGGCACTGGGACTTGCCAGACTCTTGTCATCATCACTGAAAGTACCACTGGTATTCTCTGATATCAGCCGTTTACTGATCGATCTTAACCGCTCAATACACCACCGAAATCTGTTTTCCGAATTTACCCGGCCACTCGATGAGCAAACGAAAAATACCCTCATCCGTGAACATTACCTGCCATACCGCCAGGATCTGGAGCGCTGGATCAGAAACCAGATCAAGTACGGGGTATGCATGTTGCATTTTTCTGTTCATTCGTTTGCCCCCGCAATTAAACGGAAAACCAGGAAGACCGATATAGGCTTGTTATATGACCCGGCAAGAAAAAACGAACAGGAACTCTGTATACGTCTGCAGAAGTTATTTAACGACCAGTTACCGGGATTGATGGTACGGCGGAATTATCCTTATCGTGGTGTCACTGATGGGTTTACGACTTACCTGAGAACAAGGTTCAGCGAAAATGATTACTGCGGCATAGAAATCGAAGTTAATCAGAAACTGGTCAAAAACAAAAAATGGCGAAACACCAGGCAAAACATACTTGCTTCCTTTAAAGAACTGAATAACTCCTGCTTATGACAACAGTTCATACCATCTGTGATCTTGATGACATTCCTCATAATAAGGCCAGGGGTTTTTCTATCATACATAATAATGAACCCCTCAATTTTTTTATCGTCCGGATAAAAGAATCGATTTATGCATATATCAATCGCTGTCCGCATACCGGTGTTAACCTGGAATGGATGCCTGACAAGTTCATGGATCCGGGTAAAACCGTTATCCAATGTTCCACGCATGGTGCCAGGTTCAGAATTGATAATGGCTATTGTATCTATGGTCCCTGCATGGGACAGTCACTTGAAAAAATTGAACTCCAGGTCAGGGACAATATGATCAGCCTGATAATTTAATTGAGTGGAGATTAAATGAGCGAGCAAACCTATACAGGCAGTTGTCTTTGCGGCAGCATCAGCTACCAGATCACAGGTCCATTCAAGGTATTTCAATATTGTCACTGTTCGAGATGTCGCAAGATTACCGGAAGTGCCTTTTCACCGAATATTTTTGTTCCACCCCATCGCTTCCAGTGGCTTTCGGGTGAGAATTTACTGTCACGTTATGAACATCCGAAAGCCAGGTACTTTACAACCTGTTTTTGTTCCCGCTGCGGTTCGACCCTGCCCTGGACGGTCAAGACCGGCGTGAATGTTGTTGTGCCGGCTGGCACACTGAATGAGAAACCGGACATCGAACCGTTACAGAATATTTTCTGGGATTCACGCGCACCCTGGTTTCGGGAACCGGCAGAACTTGAATGTTTTAGTGAATTTCCGAAAAGATAGTAAATAGTAATTCAAAAGTTTTACTTAAATCATGCAAGGAGTCTAGGCGGTGGAATTATCTATTCCTGCAGCATTGAAATCCATATCCTCGGCCGGCAAGGCTATCAGTGAGCTTGCCGCGTGGAAAAGGAAAGCTAGAGGTGATGCACGTTCATTAATTGGCGAATTGAAAGACAACATGACCTATCTGGATATGGTTGCCAAAGATGATGTTGAGCTGGGTGACGTAATACAAAAAATCTCAATTACAGAGTACAAGCGTCTGGCAAAAGAAGGATACGATTTCAATTCACTCAAAACGGGCAAGATTGCAAGTTTCTCATCTCTGGAAGGTACTGAGCTTTCCTCATGGAAAGGCAAGAAAACCGGTGACCTCGTTGAATCAATCTATGACAAGCTTAACAAGCTCAAGATTCGTTACCCGCATGTTTCAAATAACAAAAAATATCGATGGAACGTTCGCGTGAATAATATTCGTAAACGAATCTGGTTATTACTTAAACACGTCCGCGGCTGATCGGGATAATACGGACAATAAACAGATACAGGGATACGGGATTAATATGAGAACGATCTGTTACATGATTTTATGTCTTACATTCCCCTGTCAATCAGTACAGGCAGATTCAATATATGAAAGCCTGACTGAAAGTGACTCAGATTATTGGCCAGCTGATTTGCCCGCAAATACAATAATCCTGGAAGATATTTCTTATGGTGAATTCGAGCGGCAGAAATTTGACGTATATATACCTGAAAATGCATCTTCCGCGCCGGTTATTTTTCTTGTGCATGGTGGTGGCTGGCGGCTTGGCAACAAGTCAAGCAATCGTCTGCTCAATAATAAACTGGGCCGCTGGTTATCCCAGGGTTTTATTTTCATATCAACAAATTACAGGTTGCTTCCGGATACAGATCCATTGGAACAGGCCAACGATGTCGCTTTATCGCTTTCCACCGCACAGGAGAAAGCCTCATCCTGGGGGGGTGATCCTGAAAAGTTTATTCTGATGGGCCATTCTGCAGGAGGACATCTGGTATCAATGTTGACCGCGGCCCCTTCCAGATATTATCCAATGAATGTCAGGCCCTGGCTGGGCAGCGTGATACTCGATAGTGCTGCGCTGAATATTGTCCAACTTATGAGCCAAAGGCACCTGCCCCTCTATGATTATGCATTTGGCGAAGACCCGGATTACTGGAAAAAAATCTCTCCCTATGAATTGCTGGAAAAAAATGGTCCTCCTGTTTTTGCAGTCTGCTCCAGAAAACGGATTGATAATCCATGTAATTACCACGGGCAATTTAATTCGAAGGCCCTGGAGATGGGCAGGACATCTTCATTGATGAGGCTCTGGCTCACCCATGGCGAAATCAATTCTCAACTGGGCAAGAACTCGGACTATACAGAGGCCGTAGAGTCTTTTATTTATTCCCTGCTCTGACACGCATTAACCCCCTGATTTGAAAAAGATAGAGAAACTGTAAGTCAGTTGTAAGCGACCTGTAACTGCATATCAATCACTCCCGACACTAGACTTTCCATACCGTGAACGAATGCGTAGGGGGTAAATATGGCAAATTCAGTTTATTACCTGGAGAAGAAACCAGGTTATCCTCTGACAAGGGCGCTAGGGCCATTATTTCTGGTTATTTCAATTCTCTTTTGCCCCGGCGTTTTTTCTGCTGAATATCGTGCTGAATTCCAGCTGGGTATAAATACCGGTGATACTGAAGTTGGCGGGGAAACCGACCTGTTCTTTATTGTAGAGGGGACTGATTTCGATTCCGATACCGGTAAAACCATCGGGGCGCAATTCTGGATTGACAAGGCCTATACAGACAATTTCTCGCTGGGCTTTCAGTATATGCGACTGATTGATGCCGACTACGGGGGCAGTCGCGATGAGTTCTGTATTTTCTGCGTGCCGGATACAACACAGGAACACTACAGTCCTGAGATTGATGCATTCATGATCAACTTTTTGTATAGAGATAATAACGGTGTCCTGATTAATGAGCAGTTACATCCTTACATCGGTGTGGGGCTTGGTGTTGCCCAGGTGGATGTCGACGGCATCATTACAACCGATAGCGGTGCGGGCACAACTACAATCACAGGTAATGAAGATGACTCAGGTTTTGCTGCACAGTTCCTGCTTGGTATGGACTACAATATTACCGAGAATTTCTATCTGGGACTGAATATGAGTTTTTTCTCCACTTATGTTGATCTGTTTAATGAAGAACATCAGTTCGATAAATTTATGGGTATGGTTAATGCAGGGTATAAATTCTGATCCGGGATACCTCCATAATAAACGCCGGGTAGTTATTCAATTATGCCTTGATCAGGGTCCATAGGCCGATTACCAGGAACCCTGCCCCGGCAAGGTAATTCAGGTGCCTTTCACTGATATATTGGGAAATCAAACTACCGGCCAACACCCCGATCGCCGAGGCCAGGATCAGAGCCAGTGAAGCCCCGATGAATACGACCAGTTTGTTCACTTCCTTGTCTGCCGCAAAAAGCAAGGTGGCCAGTTGAGTCTTGTCGCCCAACTCGGCAACAAACACCACGCTAAAAACTGTAAAAAATATTTTCAAATCCATAATAGTTCCTACATTAACTTTTCAGAAATAATTATATAATTCACTTACTTTAATCAGATTCATACTGATCCCGGCGCCTCAACCAGGCCATTGTATAGGGCAGTCCGGCTTCATCCCGGCCCTTGGGAACCAGATCCATATAATGATATGCCCCGTTTAACATATCCAGGCCACGCGAATAACAGGAATAGGTATGATAGACCGTATCATCATCGTCCCTGTAAAACACGCTGATTCCCGGCCCTTCACTGCTTGGGAAAGATGTCCTGTGGTAATTGTAATAGACCTCGCCTTTTGCCAACTCATCGGGCATGAATGATACCTGATAATCATAATTGAAATCTGAATTGAAAGATGAAACCCATTTAAAATCCCAGCCCATACGTTGTTTATAGGCCTCGAGTTTTTCCAATGGCGCCCTGGAAACGGCCAGTAAGGTAATGTCGCGATGTGCCAGGTGAATTACGATATTGTTGAAGTTATCCGCCCAGAAAGAACAGCTTGGACAACCCTCTTCCCAGTCAGGACCGAACATGAAGTGATAGATAGCGAGCTGCCTTTTCCCTGCAAACAGATCGGCCAGTGATTGTTTCCCTTCCGTGGTATCAAATTGATAATCCTTTTCCACCCGGGTCCAGGGTAACTTACGTCGCTCGGCACTGAGTTGATCCCGCAGGCGTGTGAATTCCTTTTCTTTCGCCAGTAATCTTTTTCTTTCAGTTATCCAGTCGTCCTGCCCGACCACCTTGTGTTTCATGCTGGTTACCTCCCCGAATTATTTAATTCAGTATCAAACCATCAGGGAATAAACTGCCGGTGTCCATGCGGTTTCCATGCCGGTGCGATAACATTGGGCATGGAAGATCGGTTAAGCAACTGTGCTGGTGCCAGTGCAAATTCACCGTAACGTTGATTGATTTGGTCCATGACGGCATTCAGGCGTTGTTGTTTCTCCACTGTTTCTGTAAACATTTCCATCTGCTGCATGGCCGGTACCGGGTCCAGTGCCGTGATCTGCACGCCATGTATCCCCTCACCCCGCCATTCGGTTTCCATCATCTCACGGCATAGTTCAATAATAATGTGGCTGTCATCGATCGGAATGGCGCAGGTATACTTGCCACCAATCCAGTTACTGCGGCAACGCAAACCGACAGCAAATCGCCTGGCCTGCATGTTATTCCGGCGCAAACGCGTGGCCAGTTTCTCACTCATGTGGATCAGGTAGGTCAGGATCACATCTTCATCGCGGGTATTGGGCGGCATGACCTTGCCATGCCCCATGGACTTGGGTGCAGCCACACGGGTTTGTACCGGATCCGGATCCATACCCTGGCACATATGCCAGATACGCCGACCCAGGTTACCAAAGCGCTTGGCCAGGATGCCGATCGGCAAACGCGCCATGTCGCCACAGGTTTGCACACCGTATTTCGCCAGAAATTCCCCGATGCCGCGGCCGATGCCGCACAGTGCAGTTACCGGTGCATCCTTTAATCGTTCCCCTGCCTCCCATGGCGGGATGATATTAAAACCGTTTGGTTTGAACTGCTTGGCAGCAAATTTGGCCGTGGTCTTGTCACCACTGACACCCACTGTGCAATGGACGCCGGCGGCTTCGTACACCCGCTGCTTGGCCAGGCGACCAATGTATTCCGGGCCCTTTTTCCAGTAGCGCTGGCAACGGGTCACATCCAGGAAGGCCTCGTCCACAGAAAAGACCTCGATATCCGGCGAGACATCCTGCAGCGCGGCCATGATCCGGGTAGATACCTCGGCATAACGTCGCGGTCTGGCGGGGCACTGGATGATATCCGGACAGAGCTCGCGGGCCTGTTTCAGCCGCATCCCTGTATGAATACCATAGGCGCGTGCTTCGTAGGATGAGGTAATCAGACAGGTGCCCTGCGCACCATTGGTGACCCCCACCGGACGGCCTCTCAGCTCGGGATTGTCCATCTGTTCAATGGATGCAAAAAAGGCGTCCATGTCGATGAAGACAATGGCGCGGGACCAGTGTTGGGGGTGGGTTTGCGGCATGCCTCCATCTTATGCCGACGGCCGGCGATGGCCAAGCTGGACAAAAAACCCCTGCCGGAGCAGGGGCTTATAAGATCAGGAAAACCGTTGACTCATTTTCTGAGTTTCTCCAGCCAGTATTCCATTTGTTTGCCGGCGGCTTCCCGGCCACCCAGTCCAAAGGACAGTGCCACGGCAACAGCGATGGAACCCAGTGTCAGGCCGAAGGCCAGATTGACGATGTCATCGGCAATGCCCATGGAACGCAAGCCCATGGCAGCTATCAGCATGAGGATAGCGATGCGGGCAAGGCCGGCCATGCCATGGGCATCATCGCCGCTGACCCGCAAGATGCCGCTGTGGGCCAGATTGGCCAGCCAGACACCCACCGCCAGGATAATGGAACCCAGCAGCACCTGGCCGCCAAACTCGATGAATGTGGAAACCAGATCCCGGACTTCGCTGAAACCCAACCGGTTGGCAGCTTCCACGGTAGCAAACAACATGGCAAAGAAGACGATAATCTTGCCGACCAGTGCAGAAGCCGTCAGGGTCCGGTCAAAGGCCTCGCCCAGACCGATCTTCCCGGGCAGAGAGTTGAAATCCATACCTTCCAGCAAGTTGACCACCAGACTTGCGGCGAGCCTCGCTACATAATAAGTGACCATGATGATCACGATGGCGGCAAACACATTCGGGATCGCATTCAGGATCACGGCCAGCATATCTGTTGCCGGTTTGGAAATGGCCTCGATCTGCAGGGCGTTCAGCGCCGCGATCAATGCCGGGATAAAGACAAAGATAAAGATCAAAATGCCGACCAGGCGCGATACGCTGACATCGCCCCTCAATCCGGCTTTTTTACCCAAACTGTCTACACCGGCGGCAGTTAAGAGATTGGTTGTGAGATCACGCAGGATCTTTGCAACAAACCAGCCGACCAGGCCAATCACCACGGCTGCAACAATATTAGGAATAATATTGAGAATCTTGTCGACCATGGCCTGCACAGGATCCAGCAAGCCACCCAGTTGCAGGGCACCGAGGATAGCCGGTAGGAACAGCAGGATGATGAACCAGTACATGGCATTGGCCAGGTTCTGACTCATGGGCTTCATCCCGGCCTCAGCGGAAATTTTAGCGTCCAGGGTCGTTGCCGAGAGCCCCTTGTTGACCAGCATCTTGACCACTGATGCGATAAGCCAGGCAACCAGTATCAGGATGATTCCGCCGACCAGTTGTGGAATATAACCAAAGATCTGGTTGGCCAGGGTATTCAGGGGTTCAGATACCAGTTCCAGCTTGAGAGCATCAAAAACAGCGATAGCCGTAATCAATAAGACGATCCAGAAAGCCGCGGATGCGATCCCGCTTTCCAGGTCCATCCCCTCGTCCCTGTCCTTGTAAACCCGTTCATTCAGCTTGACTATTCCCAGGGTCTTGCGTGTCCCTGCCCGGATGACCACGGCAAGGACCCAACCAACAAAGAGTATCGCGACGGCACCCATGATACCCGGCAGCTGGGCACCGAGTGTTTGTTGAAGTGAATTGAAGATTTCCATATATCCCCCCTTAGTGACTAGTCTTTATAACCTTTTTTATCAGTTAATTAACAACATACCCTACTACAGCTGGCACCCAAATGACACTAAACAAGTTCCCTTGGGATAAGTTTTTGCTGTCTGGCAAAAAATGTAAAGATTATGCTGAGAAATGATATAAATCAGTAAGTTATAATTAAAACCGATTGATAACCAGGCACCAGTTTAGTCTTTCTCCAGCTCTTCTTCTGTCAGACCCGGGACCACGTTGGTATCACTCCTGTATTGCATCACCTCATACTCCACATTCCCTGTCGGGGGTTTGTCTGATACCTGCCATTGGCCATTCACATCACGCCATTTGTATAAATGAGTGGTCGTGGGTTCAGTTGCGAGGGGAGTTTCTTTCAATAACTCCTGCTGGACGTCCGGATTGAAATACAGCCAGGCACCAACAGCTGCGGCAAGAACAATGATCAGAAAAATTACCTTCATAGACTATACCTCGCCGGGATTACGTCCCGAGCATCCAGACTAAACGAAACCGGTTTTTCTTCAATAAGATATTGACGAATCCTGTGGTTTTAGTTGTAGTTATACTTATAGTAATAATGATAAAAATACTCGACATAGAACAGGACAGAGCCCGCATTTTTACAATATTGACAGGTTCACGGGATAAAAAGAAACAGGGCCAGAATGGTTAAATTCAAGATAAAAAGACTGCAGGATGCCCTACCCATCGGTAGTCGAATACAGTGGTATGAGATCAAGGATGTGCTGGGCCTGGGTGGTTTCGGCATCACCTATCTTGCCCATGATATGAACCTGGATCACGAGGTCGCAATCAAGGAATACATGCCAAGTGAACTGGCAATCCGTCTTGATGATGGCAGCCTCAAACCCATAGCTGAGGACGCGGAAGCTCAATATAAAAGTTGCCTCAACCGTTTTATAGATGAGGCCCGTACACTGGGAAAATTCAGGCATCCGAACATTGTCAGGGTCAGGAATATTTTCGAGGAAAATAATACAGCCTACATGATTATGGATTATGAGCTGGGAGAAACCTTGCAGGACTACCTAGGCCGGCACAAGGTCCTGGCTTATAACGTACTGGAAACTATCATCAATCCCTTGCTGGACGGTTTGAAGTATGTACATGATGCCGGATTTATACATCGTGACATCAAGCCGGCTAATATTTTTATCCGGGTCGACGGTGAGCCCGTGTTACTGGATTTCGGTGCCGCCAGACGCGCTTACCGGGAGAAAGACGTTTCCATGACCGGCTTCTTCTCACACGGGTATGCGCCAATCGAGCAGTATCATTATGACAAGGATAATCAGGGCCCCTGGACCGATATTTATTCACTGGGAGCCACCTTCTATCGAACAATAGCCGGTGTGGCCCCGGTGGATGCCATGGACCGGGTCATGACGATCCAAAAAACCGGCAGGGATCCCTATGTAACAGCTATGGAAATCGGGGCAGTCAATTATCCAGATACCTTGCTGAAAGCCATAGACGCCTCCCTGCAAATCGAAAAAGAAGACCGGCCTCAGCGGATTTCAGAATGGCGCCTTTATCCGGATCGCACGGCCACCACCATGGTCAAAACACCCGATGAATTCGAGATCGATCTTGATTCAACTCAGGATAAAAAATCGGTTGTGCAGAAGACCCTGGAAAATGCCAACGCGGGTGATGCTACGGCTATGTCCAACATGGGCTTCATCTATGCCAAGGGCATCACTGTTGAACAAAATGAAGAAGAGGCATTGAAATGGTATATCAAAGCCGCTGAAAAAGGACACCTAACGTCGCAATACAATCTTGGGGTCATGTATTCCAAAGGGCGTGGAACCGCCCAGGACTTTGGGGAATCATTCAAATGGTACATGGCCGCGGCACAGCAGGGTGATATTTCCGCGCAGGCTATTGTTGCCATGATGTATGCAAAGGGCATAGGCACGGAACGCAATTACACGGAAGCCGTTAACTGGTATGAACGGGCCGCGGTAAAAGGTCATGCCAATTCACAGTATGTGTTGGCAAACATGTACCTGAAAGGTCGCGGTATCGATGAAGATCCTGAAGAGGCCTTCAAGCTTTACCGGGCCGCCGCCAACAATGGCCATATCAATGCGCAATTGATGCTGGCCTACCTGTATGGCAAGGGCATGGGTGTCAAGCGGGACGACACCATGTCATTCCACTGGTATCTTAAGGCTGCCGAACAAGGTAATTCCAATGCCCAATATAACCTTGGAGTGATTTTTGCCAAGGGCCGGGGTATCGGCAGGGATGTGGAAAAGGCCCGGCACTGGTACCAGCAGGCAGCCAAGCAGGGGGATGAAAATGCCCGCAATGCCCTGAAACGCCTCTGAACCCACTCCAGCTGGTCAATATCAACCGGTACATATCAGCCAGTCGGTGCGCCATAGCAACCGATTTATACCAGTATTTGTGAAAATCTATTTATAATATCCTTTAATTTTCAATAAGTTAATATTTTTGGTATTATTAATGCTTAAAAATTAATCAGTTATGGAAACTTTCTTCAAACAGCAGGTTAGTTATGACTGACTTACACAAACAACCCGCATAACAATAATCACTAATCACTTTGAGGGAGAAACATGATGCATTACAAACGAACTTACCGTTCATTACTGCCAGGTTGCATTGCCCTGGTAATCACATCAAGTACCGTGCTCGCAGAAGAAAAAGGCCTGGAACAACTCCAGGACATTACAGTCGAGGCGACCCGGGTTGAAAAATCACTGTATGAAATCCCGGCCTCTGTCGGTGCTGTGGAGAAGGATGATATCCAGTATGGACGACAGCAGCTGGGTCTGGACGAATCCCTGAACAAGATTCCCGGCATCTTCATGCAGAATCGCTACAATTTTAACCAGGATTTAAGTGTTTCCATTCGTGGATTTGGTGTCGCCGATTTTGGTATTCGCGGCGTAAAAATTTATGTGGATGGCATTCCCAATACCACTCCCGATGGCCAGGGCCAGATTGATAACATCGATATTGGATCGATAGAACGCATGGAAGTTATCCGTGGCCCTTCCTCTTCTCTGTATGGTACTGCTTCCGGTGGTGTTATTAATATTTACACCGAAGACGGGCCCGTTGCTCGCCCTTATGTAGAAGGCCGCGCACAGTTTGGATCTTTCGGCTTTGAACAGGAACATATCAAGGCGGGTGGCCAACAGGGCAAGCTGAACTATATTGTCAGTGCTCAACGGCTTAACTATGACGGCTTTCGAGAAAACAGTCATATCGAGCGGTATTTATTTAATTCAAAATTCCGCTGGGAAATCGATAGTACCTCAGATTTCACAGTAGTCGCTAATTTTCTGGATAAACCGATCGCACAGGACCCCGGTGGCCTAACAGAAGATCAATTGAAAGAAGATCGCGGCCAGGCTGTTCCCAATCAAACACGTTTCGATGCAGGAGAAACTGCAGAGCAACAGCAATTTGGTCTGGTCTATAAAAAACGATTCAATGAGAATAACGAAACCACCTTACGTAATTATCATGTCTTTCGTAATTTCAATGGTAAATTACCGTTCCCAAATGCCATAGCATTTGACAGATATTTCACCGGAGGGGGTATACAACACACTTATAGTGATCAAATTTTTGGACGCAATAACCGTTTAACTATTGGTGCTGATGTCGATTCACAGATGGATGAGCGTCAAAGATATTTTAATAACAACGGCCAGGTCGGGGCATTATTGGTAGATCAGGATGAGGACGTGTTGAGTTGGGGTATCTTCGCACAAAATGAATTTAGCCTGAGAGAAGATTTGGAGTTGAGTGTAGGATTTCGTTATGACGAGGTAGAATTTGACTTTACCGATAAATTCCTCAGTGACGGTGATGATTCCGGGACAGTGACCTTTGACGAATTCAGTCCTGCGGGGGGCATCCTGTATAAATACAATGACTTTGTTAATTTGTACGGTTCTATTTCGACTTCATTTGAAACCCCATCAAGTACTGAGTTTGCGACGCCAGATGATTCAGGCGGTTTTAATCAGAATCTGGATTCCTCTACCTCAACCAATTATGAAGTCGGTGTTAAAGGCGTTTTACCGGGCAGAACGAGCTATCAATTATCAATATTCCATATTGACACGAAAGATGAGCTGCTGATTGCGGGAACCAGCCCGGGCGGTTCAGAATTCTTTGAAAATGCCGGTGAGACCACGCGTGATGGTATAGAGGCGGCTGTGACATTCCGGCCGTTGCAAGGTCTGGATGTGACACTAAATTATACTTATGCCGATCTGGAATTTGAGAGCTTTGTCGATGGGACTGGTAATAATTTCACCGGGAACAAAATACCCGGGACACCGGAACAGTTTGGTTACGCCGAGGTGGCCTATTACTCACCGACTGGACTTTATGCGGTCTTTGATGCCCAGTATGTCGATCAAATACAAGTCAACAATGATAATACACCGGGCACCGAGACATCACAGTATGTGGTGGCCAACCTGAGATTTGGTGCCACCAAGTATTACAAAGACCTTGAATTCACACCCTTTTTCGGAATCAATAATATTTTCGATAGAAAATACGTAGGTAATGTCAGGGTTAATGGACCTGGTAATAGATTTTATGAACCGGCACCAGAATTAAATGTATTCGGTGGACTGACGGTCAAGTTCCAGTAATAAAAACATGAACATGGCAGTCGGTAAGTTTTACCGACTGCCATTTTTTATTGGTATTTAAAACTGAGTATCTCCAGTTCGATCTCACCGGAGGGGCGCTTCCAGACCAGCGTGTCACCGGATGTCTTTCCTATCAGTTCCCTCGCCAGTGGTGAGGCCCAGCTAAGGAGGCCTTTGTCGACATCGGCCTCATCTTCACCGACAATCCGGAATTGATATTTTTTTCCATCTTCATCCTCAAGATTGACCAGCGCGCCGAAGCGGATATCGTCCAAATCCAGTTTTGCTGTATCAACCGGAATGGCAGACTGTATGCGTTTTTCCAGATAGCGGATATCCGCTTCCAGACGTTTCACCTCGTTTTTTGTTTGCAAACCATCAACGCCAGCCTTTAAAGACTCGAAGGACTTTCGCTTGCCCTCAAGCGTCTCTTTCAGATGCACGAATCCAGCTGTGGTGATGTAATTGGGCAAACCACTTTGTGGTTTTTCCACAACATCATCTTCGGCCTGGTCACCATCAGGTTCCTTAACGAATGCTCGACTCATATAAAATTTAACAGAATAGCTTAATAAATTATTACGAAATTAAACTACCGGATTATTTAGCGGTAATGAAACTAACAAACTGCCATATTGACATAATATTTCTTATCCGGAAACGGCACCGGGACGATACAGGATAAACGTCAGGTCATCCGGATGCTGTTGCCTGTCAGTTGCCTCCTCCAGCATGTATTTGCTGGCGCTTGCTATCAGGTTCCGGGCACATTTTTTCAGCGGACCCTTTCGACTCAGCTCCACAATTTCGTCTTCGTAAAGATTATCTGACAGGCCATCGCTGGCCAGTATCAATGTGTCCCTTGATGACATTTCAATCTGGGGTCCGATTTCCAGTCTCATCTCCGGGCTGCCAATAAAATTTGATATAAAATGTCTCTCTTCATGAAGCATGGCCTCAGATTCGTCTATAAATCCCGCTTCCAGAGCATAACCGGTAGGCGAATGAGGAATTATAGAATATTTTACCCTGCCCTTATTTCCTACCAGCAAAATCATGGAATCACCCGCATGGTAAGTCCGGAGCATCTTACCTTGTATCTCAGCGACCACTACTGTAGTTGCCGAGCCGTTGCCAGATTCAAGCAACTCATTATTGGCCTGCTCAATCCCGTCGAGTATAGCTTCTCTGATACGAGCCGTGTCACCAGATATCAGTTCCAGGGTCTCAAGCAGACAGTTAATTACAATTCGTGAGGCCTCTTCCCCGGCAGGCTGTCCCCCCAGACCATCTGCAACAATGAGCACAGAGGTAATATCATCTATGCTAATCATTGCCAGTGCATCTTCATTTGGTGTTTCCTTGTCCGGTGACCGGGCGGAGAAATAAACAGCTGTTCCTGTCCCGATATAAACTGTTTCAGGAACTCGCATGCTTTCCGGAAACTCAGTCAGCATGTTTTCTATTCTGTTTTTATTATTCATTTATTCCCATTGTATTGATTCAAGATAAATTCTTAACTTCCCGGCTGTTTTAAATTTCCTTGTTATGAGAGAGCGCTTCAAACCGCAGCATATATCCTTTATGGGTTGTGGTTGTTTTGCGTAATGTTTCTTCCCGCCAAGTGCATCGTAAAAAATCCGGATCAAATCAATAACATCAGTACGAATATTCTCGGCGCTCGGTGCACCCCAATGAAACATATCCAGTAATTTCAATTCAAAATTAAGCCCGACCCTCTGTACAATAATATTATCGGAATGGAGATCGCCATGATAATCACCGACTGAATGAATACATTCAATGCCCCTGGCCAGTGCATAGAGAAGATGTAACGCCTGAAAGGGAAGCAGTCTTTTCCCGGGCTGTCGTGAGAGGTAAACGCTTAATAAATCACCTTCCACAAATTCTGACACCAGGAAAGAAACATTCTGTTTGCGATATACAAAAGTATCCTGGGTCGAGTACTGGATTACAATCGGACACTTGCGTAATTTATGCAATTTCCTGGCATAAAATTTCAGGGCCTTGTCACGCGGATTTCGGTGAGGGAAAAAGAATTTCGCTGTTCGCTCAATATCAGTCGTGATTTCATTAACCAGATAAACTTCACTTTCCCAGCCAGACCCGAGCAGGGAAATTATCTCGTATTTTTTGGCTATGATTCGGCCTGGTAAAAGATCAAAATTCTCAATAATCGGGAGTTTCTTTTGCTTCTTGCTTGGCATGGCAATGTATTCCCATAGTTCTGTGACACCCTGGACACAGTGATACATATTAAGGATACATTACTGTAAATTCCAAGAAAATTTTATGGAGAATATCAGGGAAGCTTGGCACGGCCGATAAAATTCGTATTTGATCCAAACCATATTTGACCGGATTCCTTATCAAAAAACATTTCATCTATCCTGTCGCCGCCACTTGGGATATCACTGATATAGGTAAATTCCTTATCCCAGGGATTGTAACTAACCAGTCGGTTGGGGTTCAGACCGGTTTCAACAAACCATAACCAGTCATTTTCATCTACAATGATTGCTGATGGTATGGCTGATTCACCACCGGGAACGGTTCTTTGTGAATAAATATTTCGTTTTGGATTAAATCTGCCGAGTTTTCCGGTCAAGGTATCGACAAACCATATCTTGTTGTAACTGGTGATTGCAATACGGCCGGGTCTGATGTCCTGGTTGGACATTTCGTATTCAGTAACTTCGAATGTTTCCGTGTCAATCGTGGCGAGGCGATTGGTTGCCGACAATGACACCCAGGGTCTTTCGCCGGAATCCAGTTTGATGTCCAGAGGTTTTGCAGCTTCGGTTTCCAGGCTGGAATACTTTACTTCGCCTGATGCAGTATCCAGTTTGCCGATTGCATTTGCCCCTATTGCGGTAAACCAGATATCCCCTTCATCATTAAATACCAGTGTGTAGGGGTCAATTCCGGAATTTTCAGGCATGGGATATTTTTCAACCTTGCCGCTTTTCAATAATAATCGACCAATGTATCCCCTGCCGGGATCGGAAAACCAGATCTGGCCTTTCTTGTTAATGATAAGACTTTGCGGCATGGATTTATCATCAAGTTCAAATTTTTTAAATTTACCGCTTTCAGGATTGAAATAAGCCAGGTAGTGGCCTGTTCTTCCGCAGAACCAGATCCTTCCTTTTTTATCGACTGCAGGACTCCGTGGTTCCGTGTCAGACCAGGGAACCAGCCACTCCCTGATTTCAACCTGAACCTCATTTTCAACAGCATTTCCAGACAAAAAAACGAAAAGAAGTAGAAATACGAGAAAAGGCTTTTGGATCATGATTTAAGTACAGTACAGTTCGGATTATCTCAGACCCAGAACATCCTGCATGTCATACAGCCCCTTGCCTTTGTTATATACCCAACAGGCAGCCCTGACGGCACCTGCAGCAAATGTCTTTCGGGATGTGGCCTTGTGGGTAATTTCAACCCGCTCACCATTACTTGCAAACATGACAGTATGTTCACCGACAATATCTCCGGCGCGTATAGTTTCAAATCCAATAGTCTCTTTATCACGCTCACCGGTAATACCTTCACGACCGTATACAGCACACCGTTTTAAATCACGGCCAAGTGTATTGGCTATTACTTCACCCATGCGCAAGGCAGTACCTGAAGGTGCATCCTTTTTATGACGATGATGGGCCTCGATGATCTCGATGTCTGTTTCATTTCCTATAACTTTTGCTGCAAGCTCGAGCAATTTGAAACAGAGATTAACACCAATACTCATATTTGGAGCGAATACAATTGCGGTATTTTCAGATGTCTTTTTAATCAGATCTTTTTCATTATCTCCCAGACCCGTGGTCCCGATTACCATGCGTTTGCCAAGTTGTGCACATTTTTCAATATTACCGGCAACAGAAGATGCCACGGTAAAATCAATTAACACATCAAAATGATCGGCTACGGCATGAATATCATCACTAACAGGCACGTTGATTTTACCAATTCCCGCCACCTCACCGGCATCGGCACCGGTTACCGGAGATCCCTTGTATTCAATGGCAGCGCCAATCTTGACGCCATCCGTTTCCTGGCAAACTTCAAGTATGGTCTTGCCCATTCTGCCCGCGGCGCCGCAGACGGCTATCCTGATAGTCATAATTAAGTCACTCTGAATATGGATTAACCGGAATATCCGGGTTCAGGGGCATTACTATACCGCAGAGCGGGAATTGATGGATCAACTGGTCAGATCGTCGAAGAACTTCTTCACGCCGTCCAGCCAGGTGTTTTCCCTGGGGCTGTGTTTCTTGCGATTTGAACTCATGGACTGATCGAACTGTTTCAGCAAATCCTTCTGCTCACGCGTAAGATTGACTGGTGTTTCCACCATGACGCGGCACAAGAGATCTCCCTTTTGTGAACTTCGGACCGAGCGTACTCCTTTACCGCGTAAACGGAACTGTTTACCGCTCTGGGTTTCTGCAGGTATTTTCAATTTTACCCGGCCATCCAGTGTCGGGATCTCCAGTTCACCTCCCAGCGTAGCCGTGGCAATGGTAATCGGTACATCACAGTGCAGGTTGACGCCTTCCCGGGTAAAAATCGGGTGTTCCTTGACTGTAACGTGGACATAGAGATCACCGGGAGGACCCCCGTTCTCACCGGCCTCGCCTTCGCCAGCCAGTCGAATACGATCACCGGTATCAACGCCTGGAGGAATCTTGACTGAAATGGTCTTGGTGTCTCGAACCCTGCCCTGTCCCTGACAGGCTGGACACGGTTCCTTGATGATCTTGCCATTACCGCGACATTGCGGACAGGTCTGCTGCAGGGAAAAAATGCCCTGTTGCATGCGTACTTGTCCCTGACCGCCACAGGTCGGACAAGTTACTGACGAAGTGCCCTTCTTGGCACCAGAACCGCGGCATTCATTACAGCTGACCAGTTTGGGAACTCGCACCTTGATGGTGGTGCCGGCAACTGCTTCTTCCAGCTTCAGGTCCAGGTCATAACGCAGATCGGCGCCACGAAAAACCCGGGCACCGCCAGGACCCCTGCCTCGACCGGGTCCGCCCGCGCCACCAAAAATATCACCGAAGACGCTGTCAAAGATATCGCCAAAACCACCAAAGCCGCCGGCACCTCCACCCATTCCGGCTGCCTGGTCGAAACCGTCATGACCAAACTGATCATAGGCGGCACGCTTGCGCTCGTCCGACAACACATCATAGGCGGTTTGGACTTCCTTGAACTTATCTTCGGCCGATTTATCGTCCGGGTTCCGATCCGGGTGATGCTTCATGGCAAGACGACGATAGGCCTTCTTGATATCGGCCTCACTGGCATCCCGGGAAACCCCGAGCACTTCATAAAAATCTCGTTTATTCGTCGCCATTATTTTCTCTGTACATGCGCAAGCCCGGAACAGGCCAGCGGCCTTTTCCGAGCCTCTTCGTCAAATTATTGAAGCTGAAGCTTTTTACCGGGCACGGCAGATGTTGCCGTACCGGTTACCAGAGTTTATTTCTTGTCGTCGTCGACTTCTTCAAATTCTGCGTCAACGACATCTTCCTTGTCGCTGCCTTCATCAGAAGAAGACGCTCCGGTTTCATTTGCCTGGCCAGCTTCATTATCGGCGGCAGCCTTTTCCTGATAAACGCGCTCAGCCAGCTTACCGGACACTTCTGCAAGTTTCTGGGTCTTCTCTTCGATGGCTGCCTTGTCGTCGCCCTTGATGGCTTCTTCCAGGTCAGCAATCGCCGCTTCAATGTCCTTCTTCTCAGCATCATCAACCTTGTCACCAAGCTCACTCGTGGATTTTTTCGCGGCATGAATGATGTTCTCGGCCATGTTGCGTGCCTCGACCAGTTCCTTCGTCTTGCGGTCCTCTTCGGCATGTGCTTCGGCATCCTTGACCATCTTGTCAATCTCCTCATCAGTCAGACCACTGGAGGCCTTGATGACAATCGACTGTTCTTTGCCGGTCGCCTTGTCCTTCGCAGAGACATTCAGGATACCGTTGGCATCGATGTCAAAATTGACCTCGATCTGTGGTACGCCACGCGGTGCCGTCGGAATGTCGGCCAGATCAAACCGGCCCAGTGATTTGTTACCGGAAGCAACTTCGCGCTCACCCTGCAGGACATGCACGGTTACCGCAGTCTGGTTATCTTCCGCAGTCGAGAAGACCTGGCTGGCCTTGGTAGGTATGGTGGTATTCTTCTCAATCAACTTGGTCATGACACCGCCGAGGGTTTCAATACCCAGTGACAGCGGCGTAACGTCGAGTAACAGCACGTCCTTGACATCACCACCCAGCACACCAGCCTGGATTGCGGCACCTACGGCCACGGCCTCGTCCGGGTTAACGTCCTTGCGTGCCTCCTTGCCGAAGAAGTCTTTTACTTTTTCCTGGACCTTGGGCATACGGGTCTGGCCGCCCACCAGGATTACATCGGTAATGTCTGAGGCAGCAACACCTGCATCCTTCAATGCAATTCGGCAGGGCTCGATCGTCCGGTCAATAAGTTCCTCGACCAGAGATTCCAGCTTGGCCCGGGTCAGTTTCACATTCAGATGCTTGGGGCCGGAGGCATCAGCCGTAATGTACGGCAGGTTAATGTCCGTCTGCTGGCTGGACGAAAGTTCAATCTTGGCCTTTTCAGCAGCTTCTTTCAGACGTTGCAGGGCCAGTGGATCATTGTGTAAATCCACGCCCTGGGATTTCTTGAAATCATCACAAAGGAAATCAATGATGCGCAGGTCAAAATCCTCGCCACCCAGGAAGGTATCACCGTTGGTCGATAACACTTCAAACTGGTGTTCACCTTCGACTTCAGCGATCTCGATGATGGAAATATCAAAGGTACCACCACCCAGGTCAAACACGGCAATCTTGACGTCGCCATGTTTCTTGTCCATACCGTAAGCCAGTGCAGCGGCCGTCGGCTCGTTGATGATACGGCGGACGTTCAGACCGGCAATCTTGCCGGCATCCTTGGTGGCCTGGCGCTGGGAATCGTTAAAATAAGCGGGAACCGTGACGACGGCCTCAGTGACTTCTTCACCCAGGTAATCTTCCGCAGTCTTCTTCATTTTCATCAGCACCCGGGCGGAAACTTCCGGCGGGGCCATTTTCTTGCCGTTGACTTCTACCCAGGCATCGCCGTTGTCTGCCTTGGTGATCTTGTAAGGCACCATCTTGATGTCTTTCTGTACGACTTCGTCGTCAAAACGGCGCCCGATCAATCGCTTGACGGCAAACAGGGTGTTATTCGGATTGGTGACTGCCTGGCGCTTGGCTGCCTGGCCAACCAGCACTTCATTGTCCTCGGTATAGGCCACGATTGACGGTGTCGTTCGTGTACCTTCGCTGTTTTCAATGACCTTGGCCTTGCCGCCTTCCAGAACGGCCACACAGGAGTTGGTCGTTCCGAGGTCAATTCCGATGATCTTTCCCATTTAAATTCTCCGAGATTCAGTTAGTTACAATTAAATACTGTATTTGCCATTTATATTGGGACGGCCGCTGAATTTTCAAGCCACTGCATTCCAACTATTTGGCCACCATAACCATGGCCGGCCGCACCAGCCTGCCATTCAGTTCATAACCCTTCTGCATCACACTGATCACAGTACCAGGTGCCATGCCTTCCTGTTCCTGCATGGAGACGGCCTCATGGAGTTCAGGGTTAAATTTCTCTCCCTGGGGATCAATGACCTTGACGCCGAATTTTTCCAGAGTAGAGGCAAATTTCTTACAGGTCAGGTCCATCCCTTCTCTCAGGCTTTCGATATCCTCTGCCGTGTTCGAGGCTGAAATCCCCAGTTCCAGGCTGTCGAGTACCGGTAATAACTCATCGACGAATTTTTCCAGGGCATATTTGTGGGCATTTTCAACATCCCTGATCGTGCGTTTGCGCATGTTCTCGAGATCAGCGCGGGCGCGCAAGGCGTTGTCCTTGTGCTCATCGGCCAGCTTCTTTAGTACTTCGATTTCCTGCATAAGTTTCTCCACTGATTGATCGGCATCTTCCTGAATGTTTTCTTCTGGCGTCTCATCTGCCCTGGTGTCTTGCTGGCCGGCCCCGCCATTAGCCGAGCCTTCGCTAGGGGTCTCATTCTCATTAACAGATGCCTGATCATTTGAATCAGATGACGGCTGTTTCTCTTTTACCATCTTGTTTTCTGAATTACCTGACATACTTCCCTCGATTTTCTCTCAGTCAAAATAGCCCCCATACGCCTTATCAGCGAGAGCAATACCTGCCAGATGGGGGTTAGTTATTTGAATTCAAGGCTGATCCGAGCATTTTTGCCGTGATATCGACAATCGGGATCACCCTTTCGTAATGCATGCGGGTTGGGCCAATCACCCCAAGGACGCCAAGGATCTGGCCTTCGGATTCATAGGGAGAGGTCACCACGCTGCAATTATCCAGCACATCATAGCCAGCCTCTTCGCCAATGAATATCTGCACACCCTTGGCATGGGCCGACTGTTCCAGCAGATGCAGGATGTCACGTTTCTGGTTGAAACTGTCAAAGAGCTTTTTCAGGCGTTCAACATCACAGAGTTCGGCAATGTCCATCAGATTAGTCTGGCCCGCGACCACGAAATCATCACGGATCGGTTCTTTAGTGAAGGCCTGTTGGGCTATTTCGATGGCCGACGTCATAATGTTGGTGACATTCTGTTTCATGTGTTCAAGTTCCCGGACCAGTTCCTTGCGGACCGTAATGAGGTCCTTGCCTGCGTAGGTCTCGACCAGATAATTCGAAGCCTGCTGCAATTCGCCGGGACTGAAACGGCGAGCTGTATGTATGATCCGGTTTTGAATTTCGTTGTTATTGAACACCAGGATCACCAGCACCCGGTTATCTGACAGAGAGACAAACTCAACCTGCCTGAGCGCATGCTGCTCCTGTTTCGGCAGCATAACGATTCCTGCCAGCTTGGTGATATCGGACAGCATGTTGGAGGTTCGCATCAACAAGGCCTGGGTGTCCTCGCTGGCAGAGAGTTCTTCTTCAATGCGGCGGATTTCGTTGTGGGTGAGTTCGCTGACTCGCAACAGGCTGTCGACGAAGAAACGGTAGCCTTTGGCAGTCGGCACACGGCCCGCGGAGGTATGCGGTGACTGTAACAGGCCGATGTCTTCCAGGTCTGCCATGATATTGCGGATGGTGGCCGGGCTCAGATCCAGATCAGAATCGCGGGCCAGAGTCCGGGAACCGACCGGCTGGCCATCCTGGATAAAGTGTTCGACCAAGATCTTGAAGAGCCGCAGGGAACGCTCGGGTAGATTGTAAATGTCTGTATTTGCGGGCATCGGTCGCAGGATCGTTTAAACTGCTGAAATTTAGCACTCTCATGGCGAGAGTGCAAAATATCGGGAGGCAATTTTTCTGTGCTAATTATGACCTTTGTTTTCAGTAGCTTAGGTTTTTTATGAATGTAATTGGAGCAATCCTGGAATAAATTACCGAGGAACCTTCAGCCCGTGATTGGCGCGTTATGGCCGTCATGCTAACGTTGGCAAGAAAAAAGCGAAGGACCATGTTCAAGAAAATATCCCTCATCACCAATTCTGATTCCGAAAAAGTCGCGGAGACCCTGCAGTTCCTGATCGATTTTCTGAAGGAAAAGGACATCGAGATCGAGCTCGATGAATGCAGTGCCAGGGTTTTGCAACAGACGGACCTCCCGGTTGCCACCGCTGAACGGATTGGTGCCAGTTCAGACCTTGCCATCGCAGTAGGAGGTGACGGGACCATGCTGAAGGCCGCCCACCTGGTCTGCGCACACGATATCCCCCTGCTCGGGATCAACCGGGGTCGACTGGGTTTCCTGGCCGATATCGCGGCCGACTCGGTCAAGCAGCATATGGAAGAGATACTCCAGGGAAAATATGTCGAGGACCCCCGCTTCCTGCTCTACAGCGAGGTCTTCCGAGATGATGTGAGTGCCCAGGTGAAATACGCCTTTAATGATGTCATTGTCCAGAAATGGAATGTCGCCCGTCTGATAGAATTGGAAACCTATGTGGATGGGATCTTTGTCCACCGACAGCGCTCAGATGGCATGATCGTCGCTTCACCTACAGGCTCGACGGCTTACGCGCTCTCCGGCGGGGGCCCAATTCTTTATCCTTCGCTGGATGCGATGGTACTGGTACCCATCTGCCCACATAGCCTCACCAACCGGCCCATTGTTATCAATGGCAACAGCAAGGTGGATATTATTATCGGTTCAAGTGAGAAAAATCATGCTCGCGTCACCTGTGATGGGAACATCACCATGGGGCTTGAAGCCGGTGACAGAGTGCATGTTGAGAAAAAGAATAAATACATTCGCCTGATTCATCCGGTCAGTCACGATCACTTCACTATCCTCAGGGCAAAGTTACGTTGGGGATAGCGCCTTGCTGAAACACCTGCATATCCGCGATTTCGCTGTCATTGAAGAATTGGAAGTCCAGTTTGATAGCGGCATGACCGTGTTTACCGGAGAAACCGGCGCCGGTAAATCTATTATCGTCGATGCCCTGGGACTGGTCATGGGTGACCGGGCCGACAGCTCGATCATTCGTCACCCCTGCGAGAGCACCGAGATTACCGCCATATTTGATGTCACTGATATACCGGCCATTACCCGAATTCTTGATGAACAGGGCATCCAGTTTAATGACGAGGTTATTCTTCGACGGGTTGTCAATCGTGACGGTCGATCCCGTGCCTACGTCAACGGTACACCTTCCCCCGCGCAGTTGCTCAGGGAGATCGGTGAATATCTGGTTGATATCTATGGTCAGCATGCGCACCAGTCATTACTGAAGCGTGATGTGCAGCGCAGCCTGCTGGATGACTCCGGAAATTATCGCGATATCCTTGAGACGGTACGCAACAGTTACCAGGATTGGTCTCAAGCTGACAGTGAGTTGGCTGAACTCAGTAGTCACGGAGAGGACCATGACGCCCGGCTGGCACTGTTGCAATACCAGGTGCAGGAGCTGGAGGCCCTTGCTCCGGAACCCTCCGAGACTGAGGCGCTGGAAGAAGAACATAAACGCCTTGCCAATGCCAGCCGGATCATGGAAACCGCGCAACAGATCCTGAATCTGCTGAGCGAAGATGAAGCTGCCATAAGCAATGGCATCGACCATGTGCTGCATGAAATGCAGGGCCTGTTACGCTTTGATCAGGGCCTGTCAGCAATCGCGGAATTACTGGAAAACGCTTCCATACAAATCAACGAGGCGGTCAATGAAACACGCCATTACCTCGAAACCATGGATCTGGATCCTGCCCGTCTGCGTGAAGTCGAAGACCGGATCAGTGCCCTGCATGACATTGCCCGCAAACATAAAGTCCGGCCGGAAGAACTTGCGGACCACCTTGAGCTGTTGCGGCGTGATCTGGAAACACTGGAAGGCAGCCAGCAACGGGTTATTGATCTGGAACAGGCACGGGAAAAAGCGTTGCAGGATTACCGCACGGCCACAGATAAATTACATAGCAAGCGCAAACGGGCTGCCAGAACGATCAGTCTGGCCATTGAAGAAAAACTCAAGCAGTTGGGGATGCCCGGTGGCAAATTCCAAATTGAGGTCAGCAAGCTGGACAAAGACACCCCGATGCGCGACGGGCTGGATCGAATCGAATACCTGGTTGCAATCAACCCGGGACAATCCATGCAGCCCCTGAGCAAGGTTGCCTCCGGTGGTGAACTGTCACGCATCAGCCTGGCCATCCAGGTCATTGGCAGCAAGGACAAGAGTTTGCCAACCCTGATTTTCGATGAAGTGGATTCGGGAATCGGCGGCGGAGTTGCAGAGATTGTTGGCAAGCTGTTGCACAGTCTCGCCGGTAACCGCCAGGTTTTTTGTGTCACACACCTGCCACAGGTTGCCTCACTGGGCGATCATCACCTCTTGGTCAATAAATCCACCCATGCCGAGACCACCCTGACACAGGTAGTGCCACTGTCGAAAGAAGACCGGGTCGAGGAAATAGCAAGGATGCTGGGCGGACTCAAGGTCACGGATCAAAGCCGGGCGCATGCGAGGGAAATGCTGGAGGGCAACTAAACAAAAGACCAGTTGATCGGAACTACTTCTCGATTGGTTTCACATAGAGCACCAGGCTGTGACTTTCCAGGCTATAGCCATGCTTTTTGGCAATCTCCTCCTGCAAGCGCTCTATCTCCTCGTTCTTGAATTCAATGACCTTGCCAGTCTTTACACACACCATATGATCGTGATGACCACCGCGATCGAGTTCAAAAACCGAATGGCCACTGTCAAAATTATGTCGTGTGACCAGGCCAGCGGATTCAAACTGGGTCAGGACCCGGTATACCGTGGCAAGCCCCACTTCCTCGTTCATATCCAGCAGGGCCTTATATACATCTTCAGCACTCAGATGCTTTTGGTCGGATTCTTCCAGAATCTGGAGTATCCGGATCCTCGGTAATGTTGCTTTTAAGCCCGCTTCTTTCAGCTCTTTCGATTCCACCTAGAACTCCACTTTTAGGGAACGCCTGCCCGGATCAGTATACTCAAATGACCCTGTGATGTCCTTACCCGGCCGAAGGGTGTTCTTTTTACAGGCATACGTTACAATCAGCACCCGGCTGAAAAACCTATGAACAGATCCTTATTATTTATCACCCTTTTACTGCTATCGCTCAGCGGCTGCTCCCGAAATGTCGACGGGAGCTGGAAAATGCCATTTGTCTATCGCATTGATATTCAACAGGGCAACTCCGTCGACCAGAAAATGATCGATAAACTTCGGCCCGGTATGGACAAGAATCAGGTCCGATTTATTCTGGGAACACCATTGATATCTGATCCTTTTCATCCTGAACGCTGGGATTATCTTTACAGCATGGAACCCGGCGGTGACGAACGCTCACAAAGACATATCACACTGCACTTTAATGATGACAAGCTCGAATACATAACGGGTGATGTCAAGGCAAGTGCCAGTCCGCAATCTCAGGATCAACCACTGAAGGAACCGGCTGTTATGGTGCCTCTGGAACAGAAGAAACGGGGATTTTTCAGTCGACTGTTTGGAACAGGTAAGGTTCGTGATCCAAAAATCCAGATAGACAAGGAAAAGGCCGAAACTCTCGAAGAAATCAGGAAAGAAGCCGACAGCGAGTTATAGATTTCCTTTTTGTTGCGCCCGTTTGCGCCGGGCCTCCTTGGGATCAATTTTCAGGTCCCGGTATATCTCTACACGATCACCATCTACCAGGATCGAATCCGGGTCTCTGGGTTTGCTGTAGACACCAGTCTTGTTTATTGACAGATCAATTTCAGGATGTTTTGTTTTTACACCAGAGAGTTCTACTGCCTGTTTCAAAGTAGTACCGGCAGACACCGACAATGATTTTCGGTATACCTCATCAGGAAGTGCATAAACTACCTCGACCTGAATCTGATCAACGGTTGCCATAAATCTCACGGGCACGTTGTGTGAACGATTCCACCATGCTGTTCATAATTTTGTTAAAGGTGCTGCTTAATGCCAGCTTGAGAAGCTTGCTCTTGAATTCAAATTCGATTCGCAAACTTATCGTACAGGCATTTTCACTGATAGGTATAAAATTCCATTCACCGTACAGGTATTTGAATGGGCCTTCCACCAAACGCATCTCGATAAATCGCCCCGGACGCATGGAATTTTCGGTTGTAAACTTCTGTTTCACCTTTCCAGCGGCAACTCCAACTGTAGCAACCAGATGGGATTGCGATTCTTCTGTTACTACGGCACTGGTACACCATGGCAGAAAGTCCGGGTAAGCGTTGATATTATTTACCAGTGCATACATTTCATCTGCGCTGTAAGGAAGCTGTTTGGAATGGCTGATTTCCATTGCAAGAACAACCGGTACTTCGGTCCGTTATAAAATACCGATGGCATTCAGGAAAATGATTAACACGCCGACCGGTGCAAGATACCGGGCAAGGAGACGCCAGCTTTTATAGGCCAGCCCATCACCAAGTTTGAGTTCATCAACTGAAGAACGACGTGGCATTAACCAGGCTGAGAAAATGGCAATCAATAATCCGCCCAGTGGCAACATTACGTTGGAAGTCAGATAGTCCATGATGTCAAAATAGGTCTTGTCAAACAGCTTGGCGTCCTGCCATATATTAAATGAGAACACCGACCCGATACCCAGTATCCATGCCAGAAGGCCTGCGAGGGCCGCGGCCTTGACCCGGTTCATATTCCGGTTTTCCACCAGCCAGGCCACGGCGGGTTCCAGTAAAGATATGGAAGATGTCCAGGCGGCAAACATCAACAATACAAAAAATGCAGTACCAAAGAACTGTCCATAGGGCATCTGTCCGAAAGCAATGGGAAGGGTCACAAAAATCAGGCCCGGACCACTCCCGGGTTCCAGACCATAGGCGAACACCAGCGGGAATATGGCCATACCAGCCAGGATGGCGACACTGGTATCCATAATGACTATGGAAATTGATGTCCTGACTATGGATGCGCGGGATGATAGATAGGATCCATAAACCATAATAGCGCCCATGCCGAGACTCAGGCTGAAAAATGCCTGCCCCATTGCCGCAAGCACACCTTCACCACTTAGCCTGGAAAAGTCAGGTTTGAATAAATAGCTTAATCCCTGATCAAAAGCCGGAGTCGACATAGCATATCCGACCATGATCAACAACAGAATAAAAAGCGCCGGCATCAGGAATTTAACAGCACGTTCCAGTCCGCTCTGTACCCCCATGGAAACAATAATCACCGTGAAGGACATGAACACGGTATGTAATACTATGAGCAATTCCGGGTTACCCAGCAGGCCGTTAAAAATAGACAATATTTCCGTATCACTAACGCCAGCAAAACTGCCCGAGCTAGCGCGGTAGATATAATCCAGGGTCCAGCCGGCAATGACACTGTAAAAGGAAAGGATCATGAACCCGGCCACAACACCCAGCCACCCGAGGTATCTCCAGCCCGTGTTAAGGCCCTCTTCTTCTGCGAGAGAAAACATGGTATTGATTGGGCTTTGCCGGCCGCGGCGTCCCAACATGATTTCGGAAATCATGATAGGCATGGCAATCAGCAATACACACATTATATATAGGAGTACAAAGGCTCCACCGCCATACTGCCCGGTAATGTAAGGGAAGCGCCAGATATTCCCGAGTCCCACGGCTGAACCGGTTGCTGCCAGGATGAAGGCCCAACGCGATGACCATTCTCCATGGATTGATTTACGCACGCCTGTCATGATCTGTTCCTCTGAATTTCCAGCGGCTATTCTGCGGTAAATTAAATACTCTCTCAACTCGACAACGCCAATTTCTTACCTGACTACTGTTATAATCCGTCCTGGGAAAATTGAATCATTGTGATGTCAAAGAGCAATAAACAACATTCTGGCAGCACCATTGCCCTCAACAAGAAGGCCAAATTCGATTACTTCATTGAAGAAAGGTTCGAGGCCGGTCTGGTACTTGAGGGCTGGGAAGTCAAGAGTATCCGGGCTGGCCGGGTACAATTGCGTGAAAGCTATATTCTATTGAAAGATAACGAGGCCTGGCTGTTTGGCGCGTTGATTACACCATTGCCAACAGCCTCTACACACATTCAGCCGGATCCGCAACGCAATCGGAAACTTCTCATGCATCGCAAGGAACTGGATAAACTCATTGGCGCCGTTGAGCGTAAGGGCTATGCGCTTATTCCCACTGCCATGTACTGGAAACACGGCCGGGTGAAGCTTGAGATTGGTCTTGCCCACGGTAAAAAAGCCCATGACAAACGCCAGACCATCAAGGAACGCGACTGGCAACGACAGGAGCGCCGTCTCCTTAAACATAGTTAGACTACGCCATGCGCATCTTTATCTACCTGCCAGTATATCCTTTCAGGCGCTATGCGTTTGCAAGATAAAGGGCAACAAGTAACAGCACAAGCGTGAGTCCCTGTAGCACCACACGGGCAAACATCAACTGGGTTCCGTGTTTTTCATCGAACTCACCACCATGCCCCATGGAGCCCAGCCCGGTAAACAGTACGACAATCGTCAATACCAACGCCAATATGATTACAATAGTAAGCACACTCACTTTCTGACTCCTTCTGGTTAACCAGGAAATGTCCCTGAGTTAAGTATAGTAATTACCAATGGGAACGAATTTGACCTGGATCAATCGAATTTGTAATTTGTCAAGGGGAATATGGATATTATGGCCGGGCATACAGCGGTAGTGAACAAATCCGCCTGAATTTTGCCTTATAATTAAGTACAATCCTTGAAGAATGATTCAGTTGTACCCATATTGCCTGTTAGTGAATTTAAGCGGTCTGACTAACGTGAATCATGGATAGTAAGCCACATTCAGGCATCAGGGACAGGTTAAAGCTGGATTTTACTTTCGGGGGCGTACTTGGCTTCGACGCGGGTACAAAACCGGAGGTGCATGCCGAGGAGCAGATTACCTCGTAAACACAGCTGCAACAACAATAGTTGCCAACGACGACAACTACGCTCTAGCAGCTTAAACCCTGCTAGCCTTTGACTGGGATTGTGCTTGTGCAACCCTTTCCAGAGGTCGACTCTCACAAGATCGCGATGAAACATGTTCAGGGTGGATTCGTTAAAACTTAACTGGACTCGCTGCCGGTTTTCCCTGCCGCTCGGGTAGCCTGCAGTTAAATGAATAGAGTCGGCTAAGCATGTAGAGCCAAAGGCGGAAGACTTGCGGACGCCGGTTCGATTCCGGCCGCCTCCACCAAATCAATAATACCTCCCTTGTGGAGGTATTTTTGTTTGTGTAATGTGATACGGAAGCGACGCTGGCCGCCTTCTCCAGCTTATAAAACCTCCACGAGGGAGGTTTTATATTGAGTGACAGATTACAGATATTTACCAATTTGCCGGTTACTTTGTTACTTGCATCACACTAATTAATTCGCAGATGCACTAAACTCCTGGAGCTAACCGATTAATTTATATAAATTCAATAGACAAGAGAGGTTGCCGCCGTGGAAAGTCTTTACCTAATTCCATCGATGCCCGGTCTTTCCATCGCCATCTGGGTTGTCATCAGCATGGTCTTTTTTTACTTTGCCCGGGTACCCATGCACAAGGCCATAGAAGGCCTGATGACCGGTACTGCGGGAGGCCTGAGGAAAACTGCACTCTGGGCAAAATCCGTTGCAGAAGCCATGCGCGAAAAAGATCGCAAGGTTCTGCTGGAATCCGGTGTCGCCAGTGCCCAGGAAAAAATCATGCAGGAATTCCGCTCAGTGGAAGCCGGGTATGCCAAACACCTTTCAGACTACCCAAAACTGCAACTGAAACTGGATGACAACATTACACACATAGAAGCTGACTACAAGGAATGTGGGCAGGTAACGCCGGAAGCACCGGGCTGGAGTGAAGTCGTCGAAACCATCGCTCGTGCGCAAACCTCAAACGGCGATCGAATCATCGAAAAGATGCTGGGTGAAATTCATAAATCAGCCGTTGCCGGAGAGAAAAAAGCACTGTCGGAATTCAGGGAGACGGCCGCAAAACGGCATAAAATCCTGGCATCAATGGCACCCGTGTGGCGTCGGCTTGAAAAACTCAGTCATGATATAAATAAAAAGGTGGGATCGGTACTGGAAACCAGCGGACGTATTGACAAGTACATGACCCAGTTTGAAAAGATCGCAGCCGGTGGACCAGAGTCCATTGATATGCTTTCAAGCAAGATGACCAAGTTGTTTATCTTTTCACTGTTTGTTCTTGGCGTTGCTTTTTTTGGCGCCATTATCAACTTCCAGCTGATTGCATTGCCCATGTCTGAACTGGTTCCCGCCGGCACTCGTATCGGCGGCATGATGGTGTCAGAGATCTCGGCAATGGTAATCGTGACGCTTGAAATCGTGTTAGGAATTTTCCTGATGGAATCACTGGGCATCACCAACATCTTCCCACAGATTGCCGGCATGATGCGGAGTAAACGCAAAATACTTTTGTATGCCTCTTTATTCGGTCTTTTATTCCTGGCTTCTGTTGAAGCTTCTCTGGCTATATTACGTGAAGCACTGGCAGAAGCAGATGCTGCTCTGGACCGCAGTCTGGCAGGTGAAACAGCCGGGGTGATATTGAATGAAACCAGCTCACGAATCACTGTAATCGGTCAGGCAACACTGGGTTTTGTGCTGCCCTGGATCCTGGCCATGGTTGCTGTACCCCTGGAGATGTTCATCGAGGCCAGCCAACATGCCTTTACCCGGATTCTCATATTAATAATGAACCTGCTGGGCCATATCAGCGATGCTTTCGCATATATTATTGAAGCCGTGTTTAACCTCTTGTCGCATCTTTTTGACGCCTACATCATTATCCCGTCACAGATAGCAAACCTGATTGGAAACATGCAAGCCAGGACATAATAATCATGAAATACCTGACTAAGCACCTTTTGATTTTGATCGTTTTTGGATTTAGCGCTGTGGGTTGTACAGACAATGACGCCTATGAAACAGCCTACTGTACACTGGCCGATGTCTCCGGCACCTACGCCCAGGAAAAGCACAGTGTCGCCCGAATAATCAAGGCAGGGATCCTGCCGGAGATGATACCCGGTGACAGTATCTTTCTGATTACTATAGACAGTAACAGTTATTCGGAAGAAAACCTGCAGAAGAAACTGGTGCTGGATTATAAGCCATCAGAATCCAACGCTCAGAAGCTGGCATTTTCTTCAACTCTCGATGAATTTGCAGGTAACTTGACGGAGTCCAGGCACACCGATATCAGTGGCGCCATGATGCTCTGTTCCGACTACTTGAAAGAAACCAAGGCCGGCACCCAGGTAATGTTCATCTTCAGTGACATGCAAGAAGACCTGCCTAAGGGCGTTGTGCGGAAATTCGGCGAGGGTGAATTCAGCGGGATTGACATTGCGGCTATGAATATCATCAAGCTAACTGCCGACAGTTCCAATCCTGAGGTTTATCGCAGGCGCCTCAAGGATTGGGAAGCCAATTCAATCAAGGCAGGTGCCAAAAGCTGGACCACAATGATGGATCCCAGCAAGATCCAGGAATTTATCCATCAAATTAAATAAGTTCGGACAACAGGCTTCTTATTGATTTATTCTTTATAGAATTGATAAGTTACTCGACCGGTTCGACGGTGTATTGCCCCTCTGCATCCCGCTTCACAATAAACGTCCCGGAATTACACTGAACAGTCCAGGAATTATCGCCCGTATCCATTAAATCCAGGACCTTGTGACAGGGATGATCTGATGACCGGATAATGCCCGCCATTTCGCCTTCACTCATATCTGCCGCAAGGATTGATGCAGAAAATATCAAAATGAAATTAACAAAACTTACCGACAATAAGAAATTAAATATAGAATTCAAATTCTATTATAAATCCCGGTAATATCCATGAAATAACAAGCCAGATATCCAGGACGGATATCTGGCAAAAAGAATATTACGTTATGCACCCCAATCAGACTATTTCACTTAGATTGCGCAGACGCACTATAATTCGATGACTGCAGGAAATAGAGAATGTCACGTGCCTGTTGCCCGGTTAATCCTCCCCTGATTCGCATGTGGGCAACGATTGGTTCCCAAAGGTCATCACGGAACTCTCTGGGATCACGCATATTATGACAACGATCACAATTATTTGCCCATTGCTGTGCACCTCGTGCGAATGTTGCGCTATCGAGATCATCTGCTGCAAACGCAGACATGGGTGACGAAAAAACTAATAATAGGCTAAATACATACAAAATAACTTTATATATATGATTCATCATCGTATGCCCCTTTAAAATCCGTATGCAAATTGTAAAAATACAAGATCATCATTGCTAGGCTCACCTTCTGCCCCATCATTAAATTCATATGAGAATTTAGCTATTGCGTGAGGTGCAAAAAGATAATTGAGACCTAGTGCCCATTGCTCCTGCTCCACACTAGCGTGAGTCGATGTGTAATCTGAATAACGTACTACGGCCTCGAAATTAGTTGATAATATACTGTGAGAAGCTTGTGCATACCAGGCTTCCCAATCCTGTTTCTCCGGTGCCACACTGGTTGCCAGAGAACCAACCTCCTGTTTTACGTATTCACCCCTGACATCAAGATCTCGCCATTTCCAGCTGGCATCAAACCCGTATACCTCATAATCACGATCATCTTCACCTTCCAATGCGACGTCTCCAATCGCAACAGAGCCACCAATTTCTAGTCTAGGTATTGGTATAATGCCGATGCGCCCCCCGAAAAGATAATTGTCATCCTCATTACTGGTAGAACCTTCGGAATGGACGGCATGGATTTCACCCCCGTCCTCATCCAATTCCGGCCCATTCGTGACGAAAACTGCATAATTGCCATATCCTCTGAAGATCGGGACCCCACCCCTTAACTGGACACCGACATCAGCAGTCGGGGCAGCCTGTTCATGGCCAAAACCGGACGGGGCAGAGGGCAGTTTATTTACCCACGCTGGATGAAGATTCTGTCGAAATTGCCCAATAGGGCTTAAAAATTTACCTGCTACCAGGGCCATATAGTCATTTATAAACCAGTCCACAGTCATATACTCGAGTCCAAATTCCGTTTCGTCACCATCTATCGCTATCTCCAATTCTGCCTCGAGCATAATCAAGTTCTTGTATTGATAGTGGAAGATGGGATTAAAAGATACTTGATTAAAACGATCGTTTTCAGGATCATCATTTACAAATCCAACCGCGCCATAACCTGCCAGGTGGACTTTTGAGTCGTAATATTTCCACTCATCTTTTTCAGCTTTTGCCACTTCAACTTCTTCTTTTACAGCCTCTAACTCTTCCTTGGTGGCAGCTTCCTGGGTTTGCTCTTCAAGTTTTTCTTTTATTGCAGACAGCTCCCTTTCCAGTGCCTCAATACGGGATTTCATGGCAGCGGTATCTTCCTCTGCCCCATAAGTCTGAACTGGGATAGTGAGGACACAAAGGAAACAAGCTGACGACAAAAAAGAAGTAATGGCTGGTAACTTCATGGCATCTCCCCTTTTAGTTACATTCTTAGTATATTTATACTAACTATAGAGGATATGCAATTGATCTAGATCAATTAATGGCTAAATAACGGGATGGATAAAAAGATGGATTTAGAAATATTAATAATTTAGATGATTAATTTGAGTAACTATGTTAGTGTCCGGGTTTTGACCAGGTAAAATGCTCATAGACCCCGGCCCAGTACATCCCGAAAGTCAATGCAAAAATAAATTCCTCCACAGGAATCCCGAAAAATAGAATTCCTGATAAGGCTTCCAGGTTCCAGACCCGCTCCACATAGCCGGGCGATAACAGTTCAAGCCCCGAGATAAATATCCAGTAATATCCGAGAAACAACAACCCGCCAACCCAGGTCTTGGTTTTGAGATCCGGCCGGCACAAAATCGTGGCTATCGTACCAACAATCATCGCCACAAATGCAGGATATATCGGGTTCCATGGGAAAAAATAAAGTATCGGATATGTAATAAAGGGGGCAGTAATAGCAAGCCTGTGGTGTCTATGCAAAGGTGAACGGCGGTAGGTTTCTGATACCTGTGAAAAACGGGCACCGGTAAGTATATTGTACAGGACAACCCCAACCCCCCCTATTCCAAAACAGAAAATCAGGCTTTCAATATCAAAGCCGGTGGTAAGCGCCAGATCAAACAGGCTTGGAGGTGCCCAGTATTCAGGAACAAACAGGGGTTCCGTCAGGCCAAATGGCATGGTGAACAGGCTTGCCCACAACATGGCTTTCCGGTGCGCCGGAAAGAATAAATACAATAATAACCACGGTACAAGAAATGCCAGCGACCATATTAACCAGACGTATTGTAATGATATCATGAGATGGGATCGCTTGAAATTTGTGGATCCTGTTTACTGTATCTTGATGGGTCCTCCCGGAAGCGTTCCCGGCATCGATTGGAACAAAATACAAATTGCTTATTATCATATTCTTCGAATATTTCGGCTGTCCATTCATCCACTCGCATACCACACACAGGATCATGAACCCAGTTGTGTTTTTCAGATTTTCTATCACGCAGTGCGCCATCTTCCAGCCAGAGGATTCTGTCTGCCATTTCCTCCACCCGTGGATCATGTGTCACCATCACCACAGAACAACCCTGATCACGGACAATATCATGCAAAATCATCATTACTTCCTGTCCACTGTGAGAATCGAGATTACCAGTCGGTTCATCTGCCAGGATTAATGGTGGAGAATTAATCAGAGCACGGGCAATAGCCACTCGTTGTTTTTCCCCGCCTGACAAGGTTTGCGGCTTGGCGTGTATTCTGGATTTCAGACCCAGAGTAGATATTAACTCCTGCGCACGACTTCTGACATATGATCTGTTTTGCTTCACCAGGCTGGCAGGTAATAAAATATTTTCTTCAACTGTCAAGGCATCCAGAAGATTAAATGCCTGGAATATAAAACCCACTTTCTGTGCCCGAATTGTTGGTAACTGTTTTTCATTCAGTCCAGTAATCTGGATTTGTTCCAGAAAAATATTTCCAGCTGTGGGACGCAATAAACCACCACACATGGATAACAAGGTTGTCTTACCGGAACCGGATGGCCCCATAATTAATACCAGTTCCCCTTGTAATACCGTTAAAGATACATCATCAACTGCTCGAACCTTAGCATTACCACTACCAAAATCCTTAGTCAAATGATCAACCCTGAGAATATGATTTATCATGATATTGTCTGTTAACGCTGGAATGCCAATAGGGGATCAATTTTCATCACCTGACGTACTGGTATTAGTGAGGCCAGTATAGCGACTAAAATTGTTACCAAGCTTAGCCTGAGCAATGAAGAACCGGTGATCTGCAAGGTAATCTCTGGTGCAAAAGAATTGGTTAGTGGTATGGCAGCATAAACAAGCACAAGTGCAATCACCAGCCCCGTGATTGCCAAGCAGGATGCCTGAAATATTGTGCTAATATACACAGCACCATTACTAACACCCAAAGCCTTGAGGATTGCCAGATCACGCCGTTTCCTGGCTGCAAAAACATACAACATAAACATGGAAAGCGAGATAGCAAGAGCGGCACCGATTATAGTCATAATACCGATTAATTCTACGCCCATTTGCATGGCCAGCTCCCTGTCATTTTTAATAAATTCATTTGACGGAAGGGCATTGATCTTCTCCACTTCGTTTCGAATACGTTCAGCTAACAGTGCCGGATCTGTTCCAGGTACAGCATCCACCAAAAGATAGCTGTCTGAACCTGTCAATGACATGATCTCCCTTAAATCAGAATATGTAATAAAGGCAATGGAATTTGCCATTGAAAATGTATCTTCACTGAGTCCCACTACTTTAAATGTTTCATTGGCAATACGAACAACATCACCCAGTTTTAGTCCGGTCTTATCTGCAAGGATTTTCGGTATGACAGCCTCCCCATCATCCGGATAAGGTTTTCCACTGGCCATTTTCCAGGGACCTGCCCTTTTATCGTTTTCTACTAAACCGACTACAAATGAAAACCAACGTTTGTTCCCTGCTTCAACGATACTATTCATATAAAGAATTGGAGTAACTTTTTCTACTCCTTCAATTCCGGAAACACGGTCCCGCTTCCAGTCCCAGATGAATGACGTCGCCATATGCATATTAAATATGCCCCGTTGCATCACCCATACATCAGGATTTATATTTTTGGGATAAGCAATAATATTTTCTGATTCCCCGGCAAATACTGCCTCGAAAAAAATGACCAGTACCAACGCTACACCAACCACCAATGCAGTTAATAAAAAACTCAGGGGTTCAGCAATTAAACTTTTGAATGCCCAGCGCAACATGATCAACTCCTGAAGGCAATCTCAGGTTCAATTCTTGAAATGATATATATGGCAATGAAAGCCCCTAAAAAGGAAAGAACAATGCAGGCTGATAATGTCCTGAGTAGCGTGGATGGATCCAGGGGTAAAACAAGATAAACCGGGGCAACCCAGGTAATCAAACCAGTGATTATCTGCGCTATAACCATTCCAACAGGGAATGCAATTAGTACCAATATTGCCGTTTCAATTGTAACTGATATGGCGATTTTACTAACAGGGAAACCCAATGCCCTGACTACTGCCAGACTCCGCTTACGCTCATGAGCAGTTGTAAACATAATAATACCAATAGCTAACAGGCCAATAATATAAGCAATTAGAACAAGTAGATTTAGAATAGGCCCAAATAATTCATGTCCCAGTTGTACATCGTTTTTAGCAAGTTCTTCCGGTAAAAATACATCTACATCCGGTATAGAGGTTTCAATTGCCCGGCTGACTGCCTCCTTATCTACGTTGTCATCAAGCTCTACCAGCAGGTAACTCAGCAAAGGAAAGGTGGTAATATCTGCGGCAATATCCGATTCCAGATAAAAATCGATCAAATCATCAAATTTGATAAAGGCAAATGGTGTAAATAATGCCGAAGTATTTTCTGAAATCCCTGCTATAGTAAATTCGAAATCAGTTAAAACAAACGAATCACCTGGTGCCAGGTCATATAGCTTCGCCAGAGCCTGATCAATAATGATTTCACGCGGCCCATCTATGAAATTTCCATCGACAAATGACAAGGGGCCGCCTTTTACATCATAAACAAATACATAAACAGGATTTTTCCTGTCATTTTTTCGATAGATAGCCGATATACTGGTCAAAGGATAAGCATTCTTCACACCATCAATTTCTTCTACATCAAGCCGGGTAAGCTGGGGAATAATTGAACGTGAGGCAATTAGATTGGATACACCAGCCTGGGAAAGAATCAAATCGGCTCCCCTGTTTTTTACAGTCATCCCTAGCTGGTGGTATAACCCTTGCTGAAACCCGTCAAGTATGAGCATCAGGCTGATAACCGCCCCGATGGCCAGCGCAGTCAAAAGTGTACGGTAACGATCGTACAGGAGCTGTCTATAAATTAAACGAAACATAAGCCATGATATATATTCAAATCATGATCATTCCTGAAAATAATTATTCATTGAATTCACTAAAATTTTAGCTGATTAATTGCCTGGACGATCGGTATAGCAATATTAATCTCGTTTGAGTGATGCTCAATGGTATTTGCGGTAACTACTTTACTGGCACCAGCAGCAACCAACTCCTGGTAAGCATTGCCTGAAAAAATACCATGCACACCAATGCAAACCGGTGCTGCCAAGTCAGGCTGTTTCAAATGCTTGATCGTTTCAATCATAGTCCTGCCGGTAGAAATAATATCGTCAAATAACACAGGGGTATGTTTTAACCATTTCTGAACTTGCGGAACACTGACCTCAACTTTATTGTCACCATACCGGATTTTTTCCAGAACGACATAAGGTGATTGTGCCCTTTGTGCCAGATCCTTTACCCATTGTTCGCTTTCACTGTCAGGGCCAATTAACAAGGGCTGTTTTATATTATTGTGAATCCAGTCAGCCACTACAGGTGCAGCGTGTATTGCATGCGAAGGGATGGTATAAATTTCATCGAGAGACTTGATCCGATGCAGGTGAGGATCAACAGTAACCAATCCATCAAAATATTCTGAAATCAATCGGGCAAAATAATGTGCGCTGATTCCCTCCCCTTCATTGAAACGCTTGTCCTGACGCATATAGGCAAGATAAGGAGCAACCAGTGTAATCTCCTTGCCGCCATAATCACGCAAGGTTTCTGCAAGGAAAAGCAACGGCAAAACCAGCCGGTCAGGATGATAGAGCGAATTTATTACAAAAACCGTGTCACAGATCTTTGAAGGATCTATCCGTACACAGGATTCACCGTCAGGAAATTCATGGACTATTGCAATTGTATAAACCGCGTTTAACTGGTTTGCAATATGGCCGGCAAGTGATTTGTTATCTGCAAATGAAATAACAGTAGCATCCATTTGCATTATCATCCGTCCGGGTTGATTGTGATTATATCTTCCTGCGCAGAAATGTAATCTAGTGCGTAATCAAGTTCACCCGGTGCTTCTGCATAAATGGTATATAGCGGTTGGTCACTGGAAACAACTGAACCCAATTTTACATGGAGGTAAATACCAGCGGTAGATGCAATAGGCGCGCCGGCAAGTTTTGCCGTCAAGGAAAGTCTGCGGTTATCAATATCACTAACAATACCCGCTTCTTTCGCACAAACGTCACGGGAATATTTCGCCTTGCCCGGTTCCCGAATCTCGCCCTGGGCTTCACAGATGGAACGGAATTTTTCCAGGGCGGCGCCTGAGTCCAGCACTTTCATTGCCTCAGTATATCCCTTCCCCTCCGGCACTTTCCCGGATATCTCAAGGATATCACCGGCAAGTTCAAGGCTTCTCTCCCTCAAATCTTCTGGTGCGCCTGGATCATTACGTAACACTGCCAGGACATCATGGGCTTCCAACGCCGGGCCAATACCACGCCCGACCGGTTGACTACCGTCCGTAATCTTTGTACGAACATTCAACCCGATTTCTTCACCAACGGTTATCATCAAATTGGACAGTTCATTGGCCAGGTTTAATGAACGTACCTTGGCCGTTGGGCCTACCGGAATATCAATAAGGACATGAGTTGAGCCGGCAGCCACCTTTTTCGAGAGTACCGATGCTATTAACTGTCCCTCGCTGTCAATATCAAGTTGTCTCTCTACTGTAATTAAAATATCGTCAGCAGGACTCAGATAAACCGATCCTCCCCAGATAATACACCCTCCTTCTTTTTCAATAACATTACGCAATTCCTCAACCGAGAGATTGACCGGTGCGAGCATCTCCATTGCGTCTGCTGTTCCTGCGGGAGAGGTAATGGCACGGGACGAGGTCTTTGGCATGACAAGTCCGAACGATGTCACGATGGGAACTATGATCATGGTAGTCCTGTTACCGGGTAAACCACCAATACAATGCTTATCAACAACGATCTCGTTGCCCCAGGAAAGTTGCCTGCCCACATTTATCATGGATTTTGTCAACGAAACAATTTCATCAAAGTTCAGCCTACTGCCCGCACAGGCGGTTATAAATGCCGAAAGATAGATATCATCATAATGACCTTTGACTATATCCTGCATAATCTGCGTTAGCTGATGATCAGATAAAGAGTGGCCATAGACTTTTGCGCGTACGTGACTGTGTGATGTAACCGGATCCGGGTGTGAAAGGTAAACAGCCTGGTTATCATCAGGAGCCAACATTCTCCATGCGGCATCTGATAATCCTATTTCACCCGGATTTAATAGCTCGTTATTAACAATATTCAGTGAGGCGATAATGGTTTCTTTATCCGTAGAGACCGAGACCCTGGACAATGCCTCAAAGCCCTCGGATTTACAGATGTGACAATCATGACGCATATAGATCACTGGCTTACTGTATGTATCAATGCCCAGACGCCTGACCCGCAGGGTATTTTTGGAGATTTCTGTGGCTTGTGTACTCATTTTTCGTGCTGTCTAGTCCAGCTTAACGCTATCACCCTGTTCAGGTATCGTTGCCTGCCATCCCAGTGAATCCTTAATGTGCCGCCGAAACGCATCCTGGCTATGGGCCTCACCGTGAACAATAAATGTTTTTTTGGGTGGATGTTTAAGATGAGATAACCAATTAATTATTTCTGAATAATCAGCGTGTGCTGATAAGGCATCAATTGTTACCAGTTTTGCCCTGACAGGATAATATTCGCCATGAATCTTCACGCTCTCTGCACCTGCCTGCATGGCTGCACCACGGGTGCCGGCTGCCTGGTAACCGGCAAACACAACCACATTTTCTCTCCTTCCCAGATAGTGTTTCAAATGATGAACCACTCTCCCGCCGGTCAGCATTCCACTTGCTGAAATAATAATCTTGGGCGCAAGTTGAGTTGCAATAGCTTTAGATTCCTCGACACTTCGAGTATAGGTTATCCTGTCACACATCAAGCGACATTGTTCTTCTGAAAGGCGATGCTGATCCCTGAAATAACAAAAAGTTTCGGTGGCATCAATCGCCATCGGGCTGTCCAGAAAAACCGGGATATTGGGCAGCTTTCCCTCTTCAGTGAGTTCACTAATCAAATGCATTATGGTCTGGGCACGTCCTACGGCAAAACTGGGAATAAGTACGACCCCTCCCCTTTTAATGGCATAGTTTACTGCCCTCTCCAATTCTTTTTTTGGGCTGGTTCGGGGATGCTTCCTGTCTCCATAGGTTGATTCAACAACAAGATAATCAGTTTCTTCAATGTCTGCAGGCGGCTTCATTACCGGGTCTTTTGGCCTGCCGATATCACCGGTAAACAGAACTATTTTATCATTAAATGTCAGGTACACGCTGGCTGCCCCGAGTATATGACCGACAGGCCTAAATTTAATACTGAATCCCCTGGCCGGATGAAATTCCTTTTCACTGGAAACAGTCTCAAAATACTCAAGGCAATTTTCTGCATCATCCCGTGTATAAAGTGGCAATGCCGGTTTATGTTTGCTGTAACCATACTTGTTTGCGTTATTTGCTTCCTCTTCCTGGAGATAGCCGGAATCAGGTAATAAGATCCTGCAGAGGGCATCCGTAGCCGGAGTGCAATAGATTTTTCCTGCAAAACCCTGCTTGACAAGTGCGGGCAGGTAGCCGCTATGATCAATATGTGCATGTGTGAGTACCACGGCATCGATCGAGGAGGGATCGACCGGGAATTGCGCCCAGTTTCGCAGACGTAATTTTTTCAAGCCCTGAAACAGACCACAATCGATCAGGATTCGTTTCTCTTCGGTTTCAACCAGAAACCTTGAACCGGTTACAGTCTCTGCGGCGCCAAGAAATCTAATTTTCATATGAGGAAATCTATAAACATGGTGACTACAAAAAGCTTACTCTAACCGGTTCCCGGCCTGAACCAAAGAAAAACCTTTTCTCCCAGGAAAATAAAAATTATAGCCAGTAGCGATGCATAAACAATAAATATATCTGTAGATGCTTTTATCCATAGAAAAGCGGCCAGAACAATAATGTCAAATATAATTGCTGTTAATAAGATGATCACATTGGCATGAAGCTCTTTTTTTAAGTGATTAAGAACTCCCCAATGTACTGCAATGTCCATGATGATATAAAAAATTGCCCCCAGGGAAGCGATGCGGCTGAGATCAAAAAATGCCGTTAAGACGATGGCAAGCACAACAGTATAAACAAGCGTGTGTTTTTGAATACTTCCTGGCATGCCAAAATGACTGTGCGGAACAAGTTTCATATCCGTCAGCATGGCAAGCATTCGTGATACAGCGAAGGTGCTGGCAATTATTCCGGAAACGGTAGCAATAATTGCCAACACAACCGTAAACCATAAACCATAATTACCCAGTGCGGGCCGTGATGCTTCTGCCAGAGCAAAATCCCTCGCTTTGATAATCTCTGACAGCTCAAGATTCCCTGCAACAGCCAGTGCTACCAAAAAATAGATAACAACGCAGATTGCAATTGAGATAATAATTGCCCGGCCAACATTACGATGGGGATCCCTGATTTCAGAACCGCTGTTGGTAATTGTTGTGAACCCCTTATAAGACAAAATTGCCAATGCCATTGCTGCGAGAAATCCTGAAGCTCCAGTACTTGAAGGATCTGTTGAAATACTTTCAAACGACAAACCGGAAAGCCATAAACCAACAATGGCAAAAATGGAGATACCCCCGATTTTGACCAATGCCATTATCAGGGAAAAAGTGCCTATGAATCGATTACCTGAAATATTTACAATAAAAGCAAATATAAGAAGACAAACACCAAGAAGTGGAACAAGCCAACTGGTTTGTTCAATATCAAACAACTGCAACGAATAGGTACCAAAAGTCCTGGCAACCAGGCTTTCATTAATAACCATCGAAAAATACATCAACAAGCCACAAGAAGCTGTCACAGTGCTCTTGCCATAAGCCTTCTCCAGGAACATTGCAATTCCACCTGCAGAAGGATATGCATTTGACATTTTTACATAAGAATAGGCACTGAATGCGGTGACAATAGCCGCTGCTAGAAAGACCAGAGGGAATGCGCTGCCCGCCAATTCTGCAATTTGCCCGGTCAGGGCAAAGATACCTGCCCCGATCATGACACCGGTACCCATTGATACAGCGCCAGTGAGTGAAAGGCTATTTGTTTTATATATGGTTTTTCTGTCTTTATCCCTTGAATTTGTGTGTGGGTCTGTCATAAAGAAAATCCCTGGTTCCCTGGTTTCTTATCCAAAGTATATTTCTACAATGAATCAATCTTATTATCACTGAAACTGTTACGTTAATGATGCAATAAACGCCGGTGTTGTTTTCATATAATTTCTATATTTTTCTCCAAGTCCTTGGAGTGCTTCTTCCTCTTCCTTTCTTGCAAGTCTTATGTAGAAATACACAAATATTGGAAACGTCATTATTCTTGGAAGAGATTGTTGTTCATATTTATCACCAGCATTTACAATAACCCATTAAAATTAATTAAACATTTTGTAATATTAATCAGAATACCAACGAAATAAATGAAGATTGCAGTACCATTCTGCAGTACTGCAATCCTGAAATTGGAAATCACATCAATAGTTATTATTTCAAACCTTTATGTTTTCTATGATCATGCCGCCAGATCTTTTCATTCTTCATCATAATCAATGTACCATCTTCCAGTTCCATCTCGACACCATCTTTCATTTGAATAGGTCTACCATCTTTATCAACCATGCGCATAGTGTTATCCTCGCTGATGAATAGATAGGAACCGTCCTTTAAACGTAATGGTTGATCATTACCCATGTCAGCTGCACCAGCATAGAGTGCCGAGGTTAAAAGCAAAATGAAAATTGATTTTTTCATTTCATGTTCCTCCTGTATTGTTAATAAAAACATCAGTTGCCACGATGACTAACATCAACAAGATAATTAGATTTAATATAAATATTATATAAAGCATCCTGCTTTTATATATTGATTAAGATCAACTTTCATATTATTTAAAATCCCCAAATAAATAACTTGATACATTAATTAAACTGTATCTTTTACAAACTTACTTTTTGCAGGCGTAAGGCATTCGCTACCACTGACAGTGAACTGAAACTCATGGCCGCTGCTGCAATCATGGGTGATAACAACAAACCAAAGAAAGGATACAGGACACCGGCAGCCACAGGCACACCAAGTGAGTTATATATAAAGGCGAAGAAAAGATTCTGCCGGATATTAAGCATGGTGGCTCGGCTGAGTCTTCGGGCTCTTGCGATTCCTCTCAAATCTCCCTTAACCAGGGTCACCCCGGCACTCTCCATGGCGACATCGGTACCTGTCCCCATGGCAATACCCACATGGGCCTGTGCCAGGGCCGGTGCATCATTAATGCCATCACCAGCCATCGCTACCTTGCGGCCCTCTGACTGCAAGCGTTTAATCACTTCAACTTTCTGCTCAGGCAGGACCTCGGCAATGACTTGATCGATATTCAACTTGCCGGCGACCGCCTGCGCGGTTGTTTTACTGTCACCAGTTAACATCACTATTTCAACATCTTCATCATGCAATGTATTAATTGCGTCAGACGTAGAGGATTTGATGGGATCAGCCACACCAAGGATACCTGCTGATTTGTTATCGATAATCACAAACATCGCTGTCTGGCCATCACGCCGTAATTCTTCGGCCTTATCGGTCAATCCATCTACATTGACGCCCTTGTCTTCAAGCAGTTTCCGGTTACCAATCGCAACCTGGCGACCCTCTACTCTTCCAGAAACACCCTTGCCCGTAATTGAGTTAAAGTCAGCAACATCCAGAAGTGGAATATCCCTGTCTCTCGCACCTTGGACAATCGCCATAGCCAATGGATGTTCACTGCTTCGTTCGAGACTGGCCGCCAGCCGTAATACGGTATCTTCATCATATCCAGTCATAGCAACGACACTCACGAGACTGGGTTTACCCTCAGTCAGGGTTCCGGTCTTGTCTACGACCAGGGTGTCTATTTGTTCCATGACTTCCAGTGACTCCGCATTTTTTATCAAAACCCCAAGCAAGGCACCACGGCCAGTACCTACCATGATAGACATAGGTGTTGCCAGACCTAATGCACAGGGACAGGCAATGATTAACACCGCAACAGAATTTATGATGGCATGGGCCAGACGAGGTTCAGGCCCGATGCTGCCCCATACAATCATGGTAATTACTGCAATGACCACCACAGTGGGCACGAAATACGAGGAGACAATATCCACCATCTTCTGAATGGGCGCACGGCTCCGTTGGGCTTCAGAGACCATATGCACAATCTGGGATAACAGGGTATCACTACCGACACGTTGCGCTTCCATAACCAGTCCACCAGTACTATTCACTGTGGCCCCGATCAGTTTGTCATCGATCCGTTTGGTGACCGGTATGGGTTCACCGGTGACCATTGATTCATCGACACTGCTACTTCCCTCAATAACAATCCCATCAACCGGTATTTTCTCACCGGGCCTGACACGAAGTTTGTCCCCGATTTGCACATCGCCAATCGGTATATCCTCTTCTTCTCCCCCTTCCCGAACCACGCGCGCCGTTTTGGGTGCCAATCCAAGTAACATCTTGATTGCCTCGCTGGTCTTGCTTCTCGCCCTCAGTTCCAGCACCTGTCCCAAAAGAACCAGGGTTGTAATCACCGCAGCAGCTTCGAAATACACCGGCACAATCCCATTATGATTCTTAACTGTTTCCGGGAATATTCCTGGCAACAGGATAGCGACCACGCTGTATGCCCATGCCACGCCGATACCAAGACCGATCAGGGTAAACATATTCAGTTGCCGTGTTATGACAGATTTCCAGCCTCTCGTAAAAAATGACCAACCGCCCCAGAGTACAACCGGCGTGGCCAGAACCATCTCGAGCCATTGTCTTAATCGGGGTTGTATTATTTCAGCAAATTGTTCAGGCCAAAATTCGGATCCCATGGCACTGAAAAGCACCGGGAGAGCCAATAAAACACTTAACCAGAACCGCCTGAGCATATACCGCAGTTCAAGATCATCTTCACTGACCCCGGAAACAACCATCGGCACCAGTGCCATACCACACAGCGGACAGTCTCCCGGCTCATCCTGAACAACCTCAGGGTGCATTGGACAGGTATATTGGGTTTTGGAGTCTGATTTTCGCGGAACAGACGCTTCCAGTGTCATCCCGCATTTTGGACAGTCACCCGGCTTATCCTGCTCCACACCAGTACACATCGGGCAGTAATATTTCCCATCTGTGTTTTTTGTATGGTGTGCTTGGGATTTATGTGAATGGCAATGGGTCTTGTTCATATGTTTTGGTTAACACTTCCGCAAAGTAATACAGAAAATGTAATATTAATGCTGAATTTTTATCTATCTTCAACCGGGGTAACTATAATGCTAACTGAAAAAAACCGGTAATTACCAGCAAGGCTACAGTGAAATGCACAAATACAGGATACCAATTTAGAAAAACCTCTATTATATCTATTCACTGGCTAATTTAACTGATCGTTTACGCCATAGATAGTAAATTGCCGGAATTACAATCAGGGTCAATACTGTTGCAGTGATCATTCCTCCAAACATGGGAGCGGCTATCCGTTGCATAACCTCAGAACCAGTGCCGGTGCCGAACATAATCGGTACCAGGCCAGCAATAATGGCTGACACAGTCATGATAAGGGGGCGTACTCTTAGCAAGGCACCTTCGGTGACTGCCTCTTTCAGTTCATATTCTGACATCGGTTGGTTGTGGCTTTCTGCGATGGCAAGTTTGCGCCTGTAAGCCTGATTGAGAAAGACCAGCATGATAACCCCTGTCTCTGCAGCCACACCAGCCAGCGCGATAAAGCCCACTCCAATTGCCACTGACAGGTGATAACCCAGAAGATAGAGATAACATATGCCACCTACCAGGGCAAACGGCAGGCTGAGCATTATGATGGCGACTTCGGCCAGGTTCCGGAAATTCAGGTAAAGCAGCAATGCGATAATTATCAGTGTAAAAGGAACAACGACACGTAACCGTTCCTGGGCGCGCTGCAGGTATTCATACTGGCCGGACCAGCCGAGTGAGTAACCTGAAGGCAGATTTACCTGGTTTGTTATTGCACGTTTTGCTTCCTCGACAAACCCGGCAATATCACGGCCTGCAATATCAACAAATACCCAACCGGTAAGCCTAGCGTTTTCACTTTTTATCATTGGCGGGCCGCTGACTATTTCAATATCGGCAATGTCACCAAGCGGTATTCGTGCACCTGTCGGAGTGACAACGGGCAACAGACGCAGATCCGATACGGATTCCCTGAATGCCCTGGGATAACGGACATTGACCGGGTAACGTTCCAGGCCTTCAACTGTCTCGGTTACATTCACACCACCGATTGCAGCCTGAATAATCTCCTGTACATCCTTGATATTAAGACCCAACCTGGCAGCCTTGAGCTGGTCAATATCGATTTGTATGTAACGCCCACCGGTAACACGTTCGGAATATACTGAGACGGCACCCGGAATTTCTTTTACCACAGGTTCGATCGCCAGCCCGATTTTATCGATCACATTTAAATCGGGTCCGGAAATCTTTATGCCCACCGGTGTTTTGATCCCCGTAGCCAACATATCAATACGGTTTTTGATTGGCATGACAAACACATTGGCAAGGCCGGGAAATTGTATGAGGCGATTAAGTTCAGCCTTGAGTCCATCCAGGTCAAGGCCCTCACGCCACTCTGATCTCGGTTTCAATTGAATCGTGGTTTCCACCATCGACAATGGAGCAGGGTCAGTTGCAGTTTCTGCTCGTCCCATCTTACCGAATACTGTCTCAACTTCAGGTATTGTACGAATCAATTTATCAGTCTGTTGTAAAATTTCCTGTGCCTTACCTACCGAGACCGCCGGGAACGTGCTCGGCATATACAGCAGATCACCTTCATCGAGTTCCGGCATGAATTCAGTACCAAGATTTTTCAGAGGATAGAAACCTATTATGGTGATTATAATTGCGGCAAAGATAATTGTTTTTGGCATTGTCAGCGCCAGCCTGATAAAGGGGCGGTAAAAAAATATCAACACTCTGTTTACAGGATTTTTGTTTTCCTTGATTATTTTTCCCCTGATCAGATATCCCATCAATACAGGTATCAACGTAATAGAAAGGCCAGCAGCTGCGGCCATGGCGTAGGTCTTGGTATATGCCAGCGGCTTAAATAACCGACCTTCCTGAGCCTCCAGTGTAAATACCGGCAAAAAACTGAGCGTGATAATGAGAAGCGAGAAAAACAGCGGTGGGCCAACCTCCTTGCTCACATTGGAAATTATCTTCCATCTCTGCTCCGATGTGACTTCAGATTTCTCCAGATGCTTGTGGACATTTTCAATCATTACAATAGCAGCATCAACCATGGCACCTATGGCAATCGCTATTCCGCCAAGCGACATGATATTGGCATTGATGCCTTGCAGATACATGATAATAAAGGCAATCAGGATGCCAAGCGGGAGACTTAAAACAATTATCAGAGATGAACGGAAATGGAACAGGAATACTGCGCAGACCAGGGCGACAATAATAAATTCTTCAACAAGCTTACCCCTGAGGTTTTCAATTGCCCGTTTTATCAGATCCGAACGGTCATAGGTTTCTATAATTTCAACACCTTCAGGCAGGCTGTTACCGAGTTCCTGCAATCGTTTCTTGACTGCATTGATTGTTTTCATGGCATTATCGCCCCAACGCATGATCACAACACCACCAACCACTTCACCTTCGCCGTTTAGTTCAGCAAGACCACGCCTGAGCTGAGGTCCGATACGGACATGCGCTATGTCACCCAGGAGGACGGGAACACCACGTTCGGTTACACTTAAAGGTATATTTTGTATGTCTTCTATACCCGTTATATATCCGCTGGAACGTATCATATATTCCGCTTCCGCCATTTCTATAACGGATGCACCCACTTCTTCGTTTGCACGCTTGATCTCACGAATTACAGTGGACATGGGGATATCGTAAGCACGCAGGCGATTGGGATCGACCACAACCTGGTATTGTTTTACAAAACCGCCAACGGTCGCTACTTCTGCAACGCCGGGGACGGTTTGCAATTCGTATTTTAGAAACCAGTCCTGCAGAGAACGAAGCATGGAGAGATCATTTTTGCCGCTACGGTCAACCAATGCATATTCATATATCCAGCCAACGCCGGTGGCGTCAGGACCCAGCGCCGGTCTGGCATTTGCCGGGAGACGATTCGCAATCTGGCTCAGGTATTCCAGTACGCGTGTGCGGGCCCAGTACAAGTCGGTTCCATCTTTGAAAATAACGTACACGTATGAATCGCCGAAAAACGAGTAACCACGAACTGTTACGGCATAAGGCACAGACAACATTGCAGTGGTCAGCGGGTAGGTAACCTGATCTTCTACAACCTGTGGTGCCTGGCCTGGATAAGACGTTTTGATGATTACCTGCACATCTGACAGGTCCGGAATCGCATCGACAGGCGTCTCTTTTAATGTATATATTCCTGCAAACACCAGCAGGACTGATAATAACAGGACTAAAAAACGGTTCCGGATCGACCAGTCAATGATAGATTCAATCATGATCTTTTCCCTCTGTAACGACAGGGACGATATTACTTATAAAGAAATCACCATTCGGTGCCTTGGCAAGGTAAAATTTAACGTGGTCACCAATATCCAGAGAATCAAGATCTACATGATCAGCAACCTTGAAATCCATCGTCATCGCCGGCCATTGCAGTGAATCAATTGCTTCATGACTGATATTGATTAAACGTTTCTTTTGATCGATGGAATTGACTGTACCTTTCCCATATGGATGAAAATGATTATTTGTTTCCATTTTCCTCATTTGAGGTTCCATTCTTTGGAAACTTGCGTTCAAACTCGCTTCCGAATCGATCAGGAACTGTGCTGATACGACAACCACATCTGATTCATCCAGCCCTTCTATAATCTCGATGCGGCCATCACCCTCCATTCCAGGTATTACCTGTCTTGCCTTGAATCTTCCGTTACCGAGCGCAAGAATGACACGGGGGATTCTCCCGTCATGAATCAAAGCCTCACGGGGAATATGAATAACAGCTCCACCCGGTTCATTCAGAATCGATACATTTGCATACATATTGGGCTTGAGGTATTCATCAGGATTTTTAAACTTGAGTCGAACACGCAATGTTCGTGTAGTTGCATCAAGTTCCGGATAAACATAATCGACATTCCCTTTCCAGACTTGGCCCGGCATGGCCGGTATCCGGGCTTCCGCCAGCTGGCCACTTGCAACCCAACTGGCCTGGCGTTCAAAAACTTCGGCCTCAATCCAGATAGTATCCAGACTGGCCAGAGACATTATTTCTGTTTCAGGTTTAACATACATTCCTTGTCTTACATTCAGGGCTGATATCACACCCGATTGGGTTGCATAGCTGGCAACAAATTGTGATGGTTTCCCTGTTTCCCTTGCCTTTTTTATCTGTGAATCTACAAGGCCGAGTGCCAGCAATCGTTCCCTGGACGCAGCAGCAAGCGTCTTGTTACCTGAGGCAACAGCCTGCAGGTATTCTTCCTGCGCATTGACCAGCATAGGGGAATAAAGGGTAAACAGGAGTTGTCCATTTTTGACTCTTTCTCCCTCGGTATCAGCCACGAGATTATGTATCCACCCTTCCGCACGCAGGTGGACATGGCTTATCTTGGACTCGTCATAATTAATATAACCGACAGTTTCAATGCGCCTTGATAATTTGCTTTTTTCCACTCTGGCTGTTCTCACACCGAGATTGTTGACTACTTCGGGTGAGATACGGACAACAGCCGCATCCTCCTCTTCAGAACCTGAATACACGGGGACGAGTTCCATTCCCATGGGTGATTTGCCGGGTTTATCGCGACGATAATTCGGGTCCATAGGCGCCACCCAGTATAAAATCTCCTTTTCATCTTCCTTATGACTCTGGGACGTATTGGATTTATACTGCATGTAAATAACGACCGGAACAGCAATGAACAGCACTAACACCAATAACCAGACCTTTTTCATTACCATTCTCCCGTCAAGTAGAGCAGTTTCGACTGGACTTTTGCTTTTTCAACTCTTACTCGTAACATATCGAGTCTGGTTTCCAGTTCCGTCAAATAAGAACGCATCAGTGTCGTAAAGTCCGTTACATCGTTCTGATAGGCGCTGAGTGTGGAATCAACATTCATTTTTGCATCAGCGATTGTCCGTTGCTCAAACAATTCCAGCCTGTCATTCAGACGGCTCCAGTTTGCATATTCACGTTCTGCCATACTCCTCAACTCCAGAAGTTTATCTGTACGTTCAAATTGCAAGGCTACTTTTTCTTTTTTAGCTGCAGCCAATCGCCTGTCCTGGCGTTTATCAGTAAATATCGGCAGATCAACCAGCAGCATCGCTGATAAAAGATCAGGCCGGGAATCACCCTCAAAATCCTTACCGGTGCGCTCACCATAAGTCACATCAATATTGAAAGTCGGTTTGAATTGCTCCTCAACTTCACTGATTTTTTTATCGCTGGCAAGCAAAGCTGCATCCTCAATATTTATTAACGGGTGATTTACAAGATTTTCCTTAATGATTGAAAAAGAAGGTATATTTTCAAGGTCTGGGAACTCATCCTGTACTGGCCTGATTGAGTTTTCCTGTCCAATGAATTTGCCCAGCTCTGCAATTGCAGTTTCCCTGGACTGGATAGTTTCCAGTATTCGATTATCAATCAATGACAGTTCCAGTTGTGCTCGGAGAACATCGTGCTGGTTATTACGCCCTGCTGCATAATGACGCTGGGTTATATTCAGCAATTGTGAAAACAAAAACCTGTTTTCTTCAAGAATGCCCTGTGCTGCAGACTGATAGTAAAGTTCCAGAAAGCGAATTCGCACGTTACGCGATACTTCGAGAGTGCGAACAAAGGAACGTGATTGTTCAATATCAGACAGGGCTTTCGTTCTTTCCCTGCGGTATTGAAGTGTGTTGCCTGGCGGAAACGACTGCTGAATCCCTACTTGCAATTGCGTCATAGGCTCCTGTCCACGATCAAATGTATCTACAGGAAAATTCGCTGCGCCCAGTTTTAATCGTGGATCAGGCAATTGACCGTCAGAAATTGACAGTTCAGCTAAACTTTCAGAGCGTGCAACGTAACTTTTTGTGATCGGATCAAGCTTGATAGCCAGTTGTTCCGCCTCGCTTAATGACAATACATCAGCAGCGTACAACGGCAATGAAAACAGGTTTATAGCCTGATAGATTATTAAATAAACTATTTTTTTAAATAACTGATTTCTGTTATCCATAGCTAACTCCTTCAGTGAAACCACTAACAAACGGTTTTACATACTGAAGAAGTTAACTAATTCAGGAGAACACAGAATCTTTCGAGTGGCAGGAAATAAGAGCGTTCCGGATTTTGATAAGGATTATTACAGGAAGTATTCTTATTTTTTCTGGTATATTGAATATCCTGATTGAAAGTGGCGTACTGATGTTCTGTGCTGAGTTTTACAACGACAGCTTTTATATCAGATTTCTTGACGGGCATGGTAGCAACCGCATCACAGTCACATATTCCTCGACATGATTCATCATCATAGGCGCTGTTTTGAATATTCTCAGCCGGTGGACAATGCTGATCAGAAGCGTGCGCCGCATGGTTAACGAAATCATTAATATCCACAGCAGCAAGACAATATGTACAGAATACAGATAGCCAGCTACCGAGCAGGAGCGCAAGTAAACCACTTGATAACGGCCTTCCGTTTGCGCGAATTGCTCTGAAGATATGAAAATGGTGCTTTTGCATGTCTATATATTAGTACTTCTTTGTAAAAAATCTATTACTTTTACCGAATCCAGACCCAGGTTAAAAAGCCTGAATATTTCAGGCCCAGGGGATACACGGTGCCATTTTACTATTAGAAATAGTACCGGGCGCATATCAGAAAAGCGGTATCCGCACCCCTGCTGATGTCCCTTGACCAGCCGTCTTCCTGAACCCATTGGAGCCAGATTCGCCGGAATCCAGCCGTAAAGAAATGCCTTGCTTTGCTGCCTTACTGCCAGCGACCACTCAATTAGTGAACAATATTTACAGGTTCTTTAAAGATCGGACAGAATATTTATGACATTTTTTCTGATAAAAAATTCCTTGTCTTCCACATCTGATGATGTAATCCTTTTTGTTGCATCGCCATACCTGGGCGGATATCTGGTAAACAGATCTTGTATTTTATTCACTCACAACACTCTATGTCAGTCAGAGAGTATTTATACATTAACTCAACACCGGGTGGTTAATTAGAGGCTGGGCTATCTGACAACAGACTTTATGACTTTCCATATGTGTTGCAACCCCTGTCTTCCTTATGAATTTTAATAAAAATCAAATTCAACCTCATGCCGCAGCCACGGCGGATGTCCTGAAGGCATTAAACAGCAGTCGACATGGCCTCGCACTGGATGAAGTAAATCAACGACTGGCAACATACGGCATGAATGTACTCCCCAGACCTCGTCTACCTGGGCCAATCATCATTTTTTTCAAGCAATTCCTGAATCCATTGATTTATATCCTGCTTGTCGCAGCAGTGGCTTCATTAGCGATTGAAAAGTACTCGGATGCCTCTTTCATAATGATCGTGCTAATTTTGAATTCAATTATCGGTGCCATACAGGAGTATTCCGCTCAGAAAAGTGCTGAATCCCTGCATCAACTGATTAATCTACATGCAAAGGTTATACGTGACCAGGAAGCCTATGAAATTGAAACCGACAAGCTCGTGCCCGGTGATATTACTCTACTTGAATCCGGTGACAGGGTTCCGGCAGATCTTCGCCTGCTTGAATCCCGAAATCTTCAGATCGATGAATCCTTACTTACCGGTGAATCATTACCGGTAAGCAAGAACCATGAAGATATTTTGAAAGCTGACACACCTGTCGCCGACCGAAGCAATATGGCATTTACAGGCACACTGGTAACAACAGGACGTGCGGTAGGTGTGATTTCCCATACCGGTATCCATACCCAGCTCGGACAGATCGCAGAGACATTACTTGCCCGTCGCAAGACCAAGCCGCCGCTATTGATCCGCATGGAGAGATTTACCTTCCGAGTCACCGTCCTGGTGCTTATGGCGTCACTATTAATCGGCATTGCTGCATACACCCAGGGGATGGGTTGGATTCAGGTCATTATGGTTATCGCAGCCCTGGCAGTGGCCGCCATTCCCGAAGGCTTGCCTGTTGCAATGACTATTGCACTTTCAATTGCCATGAGACGAATGGCAAAACGAAATGTGATTGCACGAAAACTGGTGACCGTTGAAGCACTGGGTTCGTGCACTTTCATTGCAACGGACAAGACTGGGACACTCACTGTAAACGAACTAACGGTAAGGAAACTGGCCCTGCCCGCTGGTGAAGAGCTGAACATCTCCGGCGCAGGGTTAATACCGGAAGGAATGTTCAAATTTAACGGGAATCGCCCGGATAAAAATCTTCAATCAATTATCCAGAGAATCGCAAAAGCATCTGTATTGGCAAATGAAGGTTTCCTGGGCCGCCATGATGGTTTATGGACTGGTCACGGGGATGCAGTCGATATTGCATTCCTGGTCATGGCCCACAAAGCAGGAATTACCAGACAGGAGTCATTACATCAGTTTCCGGAAATATCCAGTATTCCCTATGAATCAGAACAGAGATACGCTGCTGCATTAAATAAAAATAATAAATCGACGATTGCGCATGTCAAAGGCGCATTCGAACAGGTCGTCATGATGTGCGATCACATGCTAACGATGGATGGTGAGGTACCAATTAACCGGGAAAACATCATATCTCAGGCAAAAAGCATGGCAGATCAGGGTTTCCGGGTCATGGCAGTGGCGGATGGAGAAATCCCTTTACGTGGTAAGCAGGTGTTTTCGCCTGAACATCTGAAGGGATTATGCCTGCTGGGGCTGGTGGGGATGATCGATCCACTCCGCAAGGAGGCCGTTGAGGCAGTTAAAAAGTGCCGGGATGCGGGAATATCAGTCGCGATGATTACGGGAGATCATCCGAATACAGCACTGGCGATTGCGCGTGATCTGGGTATGGCTGACTCTCTGGAAGAAGTCGTTACCGGGCAACAAATCAATCATCTCCTCAAAGAATTTGATCAAACAGCTTTTGATGACCTGGTCAAAGATGCAAAAGTATTTGCACGGGTTGAACCACACCATAAATTACAGATTGTGCAATCATTACAGCGTCTCGGTCACTTTGTTGCAGTAACCGGGGATGGTGCCAATGACGCACCGGCACTGCGTGCATCTCATGTGGGTGTTGCAATGGGCAAAAAAGGGACCGATGTGGCACGCGAAACCTCGGACATGATTATTACAGATGATAATTTCGCATCCATCATCTCTGGAATAGAAGAGGGGCGTATTGCATACGCCAATGTAAGAAAGGTAATCTTTTTATTATTATCGACCGGCGTCGGAGAAATTGTTTTATTTATTCTCTCTTTACTGTCCGGCCACACTATTCCCTTAACAGCTGTACAATTGCTCTGGTTAAACCTGGTGACCAATGGCATACAGGACGTGGCACTTGCTTTTGAGCCCGGGGAAGGCGATGAATTAAAACAAAAACCGCGATCCCCAAGAGAACCGATTTTCAACAGGATAATGATCGAACGTGTCTTTTCATCCGCACTGGTAATTGGTTCCATCTCTTTTGTTATGTTCGCATCACTGCTTGCCAACGGGCATACAGTAGACGAGGCCCGAAATGTTGTATTGTTATTAATGGTATTGTTTGAAAATATCCAGGCCTTTAACAGCCGGTCTGAACGACGATCCGTGTTCCTTCATAATCCGTTTCAAAATGTCTTTCTGGTGATAAGTGTTATAGCAGCCTTGTTATTACATATCACGGCCATGCACCTTCCCGTACTCAGTGACATACTGGTAATAAAACCGGTAAGCCTGCAGGAAGGACTGTTTCTCCTGCTACTGGCAACCAGCCTTTTATGGATGTCCGAAGGTTACAAGCTATTTAGAAAATAACGAAATTCATAAATTACTTATTACTTACATCAACTATCACAACTAACTAATTGATAAATAATATGACAAAACTATGATAGAATATTTAACTTATTCAGATTTAACACACGTTCAAATATAATTATTTTTTACCTTGCTTTTCCTTGACTGTATAAATATTGATCAAGGATAACTGTATTTAACAGTCCTCATAATATTAGCTGCCTACGTACCCTATACAGCCAAGTAGAGAAGGAGCCCAAGGTAATGTTCAATTGAACTCAAAGAAAATCATAACAAGCGAGAAAGGTTAAAAAGACGTTGGATAAGGGACCCATTAAGGCAGCAAAATTCATACTAATCGCTGTCCTGTTCTTTGCAATTGGTATAGCAGGTTGGAAATTACAGTTGGACAGCAAAACTGAAGCACCCCCGCCGCAGTTTGAAGTCTTCCAGGAAACCATTCCCAATAAGGTCTCACCGCCCGGACCCGCACCGGATGGTATGGTCTGGATCCCGGGCGGTCGTTTTTCCATGGGTGCAGCCAATCCTTACGGTAATGACAGGAACGATGTCGGTATGCAAGCCACGCACGACTCCCGGCCGATTCACCCGGTTTATGTCGATGGCTTCTGGATGGACAAGACCGAGGTCACAAACAAGCAATTTGCACGCTTTGTTGAAGAAACTGGTTACATCACTGTTGCTGAACGCAAGCCCAGACCTGAAGATTTTCCAGGTGCACCACCGGAAAACCTGGTGGCAGGTTCCGTGGTGTTTACTCCACCAAACCAGCCGGTACCACTCAATAATCACTTCCAGTGGTGGAGCTACGTAAAAGGTGCAAACTGGCGCCAGCCATATGGTCCCAGCAGTAATCTGGAAGGCCGAGCAGATTATCCGGTTGTCCATATCGCTTATGAAGATGCTGAGGCTTATGCCAGATGGGCCGGGAAAAGACTACCAACCGAGGCCGAATGGGAATTTGCAGCACGCGGCGGCCTGAGCGGGAAGATTTATCCCTGGGGTAATAGTTTTCATAAAAACGGGAAATGGATGGCGAATGTGCATCAAGGCCAATTCCCCAACCAGGATACTGCGGAGGATCAATACCTGGGTATCTCACCGGTTGCGCAGTTCCCGCCAAACGATTATGGACTCTATGACGTGGCGGGCAATGTCTGGGAATGGACCAGTGACTGGTACCGGCCCGATTACTATGCACGATTGGCGCTTACCGGAGAGATCGCATACAACCCGCAAGGCCCCGAGACTTCCTATGATCCGGTCGAGCCCAATCAGATGAAACGGGTTCACCGAGGCGGATCGTTCCTGTGTACTAATCAGTATTGTTCCCGTTATATGGTAGGAACGCGCGGTAAGGGTGAGATTTCCACGGGCACGAATCACCTTGGTTTCCGCTGCGTAATACCAGTTAAACAAAATCGTATAATCTATAACCAATAATTGACCAAAGGAGAGAGAAAATGTCTTTGACAGATGAAAAGCACAAACCTGCAACAGCACTTATAATGTCTCTGCTGTTCCTCGTTTGTTCACTAACTGCACAGGCTGACGACAAGAAGCCTAACATCCTGGTGATCTGGGGCGATGATATTGGTACCTGGAACATCAGCCACAACAACCGCGGTATGATGGGTTATAAAACACCAAACATCGATCGCATTGCGAAAGAAGGTGTGGCATTCACTGACTATTACGGTCAGCAAAGCTGCACTGCCGGTCGCGCTGCGTTCATCAGTGGCTCCGTACCGGTCCGTTCAGGAATGACCAAGGTTGGCCTGCCTGGTGCAAAAGAAGGCTGGCAGAAAACCGATGTAACCATGGCTACAGTATTGAAAAGTCAAGGCTATTCGACGGGCCAGTTTGGAAAAAACCATCAGGGTGATCGCAATGAACATCTTCCCACCATTCATGGCTTCGATGAATTTTTTGGCAACCTCTACCACCTGAATGCCGAGGAAGAACCGGAAAACGAAGACTATCCTCGTGACATGGTCTTGAAAGATGGGCGGACCTTTTATGAGAAATACGGGCCACGCGGCGTGTTGCATTGTTATGCCACGGATAAATCTGACTCCACGAAAGATCCCCGCTTCGGGAAAATAGGCAAGCAAACATGTGAAGATACCGGTCCCTTGACCAAGAAACGCATGGAAACCGTCGATGATGAAACCTCTGATCGGGCGATCGAGTTTATCCGCGAACAGCATCAGGCTGGTAATCCCTGGTTTGTCTGGTGGAACGGCACACGTATGCACTTTCGCACCCATGTAAAGGAAGAACGGCGAAATCCCGGGAATAATGAATATACCGACGGCATGATCGAACACGACATGCACATTGGCAAGTTCCTGGATGTGCTCGATGAATTGGGGATTGCTGACAATACTATCATTCATTACTCCACAGATAATGGCCCGCATTACAACACTTGGCCGGATGCTGGTACTACACCATTCCGCGGTGAAAAGAACTCAAACTGGGAGGGTGCATACCGCGTGCCTGCCTTTGTGCGTTGGCCGGGACATTTTCCGGCCGGGGTGACACTAAATGGCATCGTCGCCCACGAGGACTGGTTGCCTACTTTCGCTGCTGCCGCGGGTGCACCGGATATCAAGGAACAACTGAAGAAGGGTGTGAAGCTGAATGGACGCAAATACCGTAACTACATTGATGGCTATAATATGCTTGATTATCTTACCGGCAAAGTAAAAGAATCGCCTCGCCAGGAGTTCTTTTATGTCAATGATGACGGTCAGATCGTTGCTATTCGTTACGATGCCTGGAAGGCCGTATTCCTCGAAAACCGCGGCCGGGCATTTGGGGTGTGGCGCGAGCCATTTACCGAACTGCGTATCCCGCTGCTGTTTCACCTGCGGCGTGACCCGTTCGAAAAGGCTCAGCACAACGCCAATGTCTATCATGACTGGTTCCTCGACCATCCGTTTGTGCTTGTTCCTCTGCAAGAATTAGCCACGAAGTTCCTCCTTACAATGAAGGAATATCCACCGAGCCAGAGCCCGGGTTCATTTAATCTGGAAAAGGTCCAGAAGCAGATAGAGGGTGCCGTGAGCGGCAGATAAGATCCGCCTTCATCTTACAGGGCGCAACAGTCGTTGCGCCCTGCACTTCTGATTTCTAATGCGAAAAAGAACATCGACATGAACATGACACGACCCGAAACGCGCACCGGGACATCTGCATTAAGGTTATTATTCCTACTCTCTGCAATCTTGCTTGCAGTAGTCACAACCGCTTGTGCTAATGAACCTTTACCCTCCTGGAACGATACCAGTGCCAAAAACGATGTTATTAGTTTTGTCGAAAAAGTTACCCGCAAAGACAGCACAGACTATGTAGCTCCAGCAGAGCGCATTGCCGTCTTCGATAACGATGGCACACTCTGGAGTGAACAGCCTCTTTATTTTCAGGCCGTCTATGCGTTTGATCGAGTCAGAGCAATGGCCCCGCAAAATCCGGAATGGAAGAGCAAGGAACCCTTTGCTTCGATGTTAAAAGGTAATCTGAATGCTGCCCTGGCAGATGGTGAGGAGGCACTTTTGGATTTATTCATGGGAACACATACTGGTATGACCACAGAAAAATTTGCAAACCATGTAAGCGAATGGATAACGACGGCCCGGCATCCCGCAACCGGTCGAAGCTATACAGAGATGGTCTTTAAGCCGATGCTGGAACTCATGGATTACCTGCGTGCCAACCAATTCAAGGTTTTTATAGTTTCAGGTGGAGGTATTGAATTTATGAGAGTGTTCTCTGAAAAAGTTTATGGTGTTCCGCCCGAACAGGTGATTGGCTCCAGCATCAAGACAAAATTTGAAATACGAGAGGGAAGGCCCGTCCTAGTCCGCCTACCTGATCTGAATTTCTTCAATGATAAGGAAGGTAAACCGGTTGCCATTAACCAGCACATCGGTCGTCGTCCACTGGCTGCCTTCGGTAACTCTGATGGCGACCTACAAATGTTGCAGTGGACATGCGAGAGAGGAAGTACGGGTTTTTGCCTGATCGTGCATCACACCGATGCTGAACGTGAATGGGCCTATGATCGCGATTCCCATATAGGCAGGCTGGACAAAGCCCTGGATGAAGCGAGTAAAAATAAATGGACTGTCGTTAATATGAAGACCGACTGGAAACAGATATATCCGTTTGAAAAATTTTAGAGCCCTTAAAAAAATCCAGTCCGGTTTGTTATCATCTTCTGTGAGTTATAATGATGAACTTGAGGGCCTCAGGTTAAACATTATCTAGTTATTAGTGTTCTGCTCGTTCAGCTCCTCTTCCAGAGCTTCCAGCTTTTGTTTTAATCGTGCCAGCTCGGCATCCCTGGTATCCACATCACCTTTGAGTTTCATATTCAGTTCCTGTTCTGCTTCAACCATCTCATTAATTTCATCAAGCTTTGCTGCAGGGTTCTCTTCCTCTGCCCTGGAAACAATTGAGACAAGCGCCAGTAAAACAAGTAAGCCTGGTATTATCTTCATAATATATGCTCCATATTATTGTGTTTTATTGGACATCCAGATCTGCTTTCAATAAAGCAACCTCTTCTTCCAGGGAAGACAGTTTTTTCCTGAGCTCAGCCAGCTCGATCTTCCTGGTAAACAGGGTGTCCTTCAGATCTTCATTATTTTTCTTTTCAATTTCAATCATATCCTGAATTTCAGCAAGTTGTAGCCTGAGTTCGTTTACATCCGCAAATGCGGAGGGCAAAAAACACTGACTAAACAGCAAGAAAACAATAACAATTATTTTTAGCATGTAGTGAATTTTCCAGGCTATCAAGAATAGTTTAAGCGATGTAGATCACGGAATATTTCTGATTTTCCGGGTTAATTTTACCATTAAAACGGATATACTACTTTATAAATATCAGGCGGATGAGTATCCCATGAGATCTCAGGAGCAGATTTCGGAGTTGAAAGAAAAGTACTCGGAATTGCTTGAGGGTGCGCGTCGTAATGAGACTATTCTCAGGAAGTTTCAGAACTTTGAAATACAGTTAATGGATTCCGAATCTCTTGAAGAGTTTCTCGATCAGGTCATATGTCATAGCAAGGAGATATTTAACTGGGATTATGTCACCCTTGTTCTGGTAGACAGCGATTACGAAATCCAGCGGCTGTTTGAGCAATCCGACCATGAGATCACCGATAATCCCAATCTATTCTTCATTCACGAAAATTCCTGCCTGACCCGGATTTACCAGGGCCTGCTCTCGCCTCTATTGACACGGTATCAGCTTGAAACCCATGCCATCCTGTTTCCCGATGCCGATACACAACCAGCCAGTATTGCCCTGCTGCCCCTTCTGCACAAAGGCCGCCTGATCGGCAGTTACAATATCGGCAGCAATGACAAGGACCGCTTTGATGAAAATGCCGGTGCCGATTTTCTTAAACACCTGGCTGCCGTCATTGCCGTGTGCCTGGATAACAACCTGGCACGGGAACATCTGAAATATCTGGGCCTGATTGACAACCTTACAGGTGTGAATAATCGCCGTTACTTTGACCAACGCCTCACTGAGGAGATTTCACGCATCCGCCGCAGTGGAAATCCCAGCAGTTGCCTATTCATTGATGCCGACCATTTTAAAAACATTAACGACACCTATGGTCACCAGACTGGTGATCAGGTGTTGCGCTACATAGCCCAGGTAATCAAGGAACAGGTCCGGCAGATAGATGTGGTGGCCCGTTATGGTGGCGAGGAATTCACAGTCATTTTGCTGCAAACCGCCTCGGAAAAGGCAATGGAGATCGCCGAAAGAATCCGGCAAATGATCGCCACCAGACCATTCGAGGATGAAAATGAAAATGAAATTTCACTCACAGTATCCATCGGTATCAGCACCCTCTCTGCCGAGGAAATCCAGCATGCTGCCGAAGCAGCGAACCGTTTTGTTGAACAGGCAGACCAGGCCCTGTATATGGCAAAAAACAGCGGTCGCAACAAGACACTTTGTTATGATCGAGATGCCTTGCTAATAGAGCAAGCCGAGGTTTCTTGAATCATGGTTCTAAGCAAACGCCAGGAAAAATACCTGCGAACACTGGCGCATGAGAAAAAACCGATAATCTGGCTGGGGCAGCATGGGCTTACCGATCAGGTCCTCTCTGAAATTGAGAATGCCCTGAAACACCATGAGTTGATCAAGATCAAAGTCCGGGTCGGTAAACGTGAGGAAAGGGACCGAATCATTTCCGAGATTTGCCGGCAAACGTCTTCCGAAAATGTTCAGAAGATTGGAAATACAGTCACTCTTTTCCGGCGAAATATGGAAAAACCCCGCATTCCGCTACCTGCATAACTGGCTGCTCGGCTTAAAACTTCGCAAGGATTCGCTCGACCGTATCCTTGATAAGTTCATCCATGTTTTTCTCATCCGAACTTGTGATGGTCTTGGTGGCAAGACCGTGCCAGACCGGTTGTCTGGATGCGACGTGAAATACATCTATCGCCAACCTGCCTTTCGTATAGGTGACGGCACGTGTCTCCGTGCCAACATAGACTGAACTTCCTCCGTAATAAGGACCGCCCCAACGGAATCCTCCACCATAGGTCACCGGGAAAGACCGGATGTCGACCTCTTCACGGCTACCAACAGTAAATGCTACCGCCAGATCGGCCGTTTCCGGATCTTTGACAAGGACATAACCTTTTTTTCGCATCTCGAACTCTATTGCCTTGGCAACCTTTGCTGCCACAATGGGATTGGATTCTTCAGAACTCACCAATAGATACTCGTCTTTCAACCAGGCAAAAGTCGTGGCGCCTGAAATATCTATATCCGGGTTGCGATCGGAATAGATCTTGGCTGCCGGAGCGGTACAGGCAGTGAACTGGGTAATCAGTAAAATGAGTAAAGATTTATTCAGCGTATTCATGGCATTTCGATTGAATTATTTTTAATAAATTATCACAAGATAATTGTTAAATCTTTATTATGTATTGTGAGTTTTAGATACGGATAAGTATGCTGTCCAGTACTCTATCCGGGAGCAAACGTTTCAAGGTTCCAAATAAATATGTTGGAAAGGTCACAAAGTAACGTGCTTTAGGCCGCTTGCTCTCTAGGGCATGAACAACTTTTTTGCATACTGCTTCCGGCCCCAGGGTAAATGGCACCACCGGTCCCTCAGTTTGCATGCGTATTTCCTGGGTATCATATAAATCACGAAAGTAACTATGTTCTTTGTCAATGTATTTCCTGTAAGCAAGAAACGCGTTCTTCCGAAACTCACTTTCAATAGGGCCTGGTTCAATTAACGAGACATGAATACCGGAACCTTCAAGTTCCATGCGCAGGGTATCCGTTAAACCTTCCAAAGCATACTTGGATGCATTATAGGCGCCGCGGAATTTCAGGGCGACAAAACCCAGCACCGAACTGTTCTGGATTATCCGGCCAAAGCCCTGTTGTCGCATTACCGGGATAACCCGTGTGGTCAATTCATGGGTACCGAAAAGATTCGCCTCGAACAGGTCCCTTATGGCATCCCGACTGAGGTCTTCAACTGCGCCAACGATTCCAAATGCACCATTATTAAAGAGACCATATAGTTCACCACCGGTAGATTTCAGCACAAAATCCAGTGCAGAATCTATTGATGCGCTATTAGCCAGATCCAGTTGCACGGATTCAAGTCCAAGCTGTTTAAGCTCCTCGACATCATTTGATTTCCGTGCGGAAGCAAAAATACGGTAGCCACGGTCTTTGAGGGTGTTGGCTACATGAAAACCAATACCGCTGGAACAGCCAGTAATTAGTACAGACTTTGGTTTCATTAAGCGGTATCCACTTCTGTAGTCACTTTCCCATGCATTGAGCAGACCAGTTCGACAGCAATTAAGCTTAAAAATTTGAAGATAAAGGCATTCTATGAGATTTTAGCAGCATCACGCCAATAGATAATTCTAAAAAACATCATAAAGCTTGAACTGGTCCCTGTATAAATACCTGCTAGTTTTGATGCTCCTTTCTGGCGTGTCACCAACCGTAATGCCGGCGGAAAATGAACCCGGGCTTTGCCCCGCCAGCTTGCCAATCCCTGAGCGACCGGAAGTCGACCGGGAACTCGCAGTGGATGAAATGTACATCATAGCTGATGAGGCAGAACTTGAAGAATACGGCCTCTCGGTACTGGTTGGCGAAGTTGAGATTACCCGTAATCTACAACAACTGAAGGCGGATCACATCACCTATGATCAGCCATCCGATTCGGCAACGATGATGGGCGCCGTAGAATACTGGGACGACATGCTTTATATCAAGAGTGACTCGGGTCAGGTCGACTTCGTAAAAGAAACCACTACACTTCAAGATGCTTTTTATTTCATTCTCGAAAACCGCGGCCGGGGAAAGGCCAATACCATCTATCACGAAAATCCGTGGCTGACGAAATTAACCCAGGTCACCTATACAACCTGCGAACCGGAGGATAATTTCTGGCGTTTCAGCTCCAGCCGTATCCGGCTGGATCATGAAGAAAAATGGGGTTCAGCACGCAATGCCGTGCTCAGGATCAAGAATGTCCCCATGTTTTATACACCTTATATATCTTTCCCATTAAGCAAGGACCGCAAATCCGGATTCCTGGTGCCTAGCTTTGGTAGCACCAATCGAAATGGTTTTGAGGTTCAAACCCCCTATTACTGGAATATTGCACCGGAGATGGATGCAACCATAACTCCCCGTATGCTCACTGATAGTGGCTTGATGATGATGGGTGAGTATCGTTATCTGCTCAAAAGAGGGAATGGCGAACTAAATCTGGAATATTTGCCTAATGACTCCGAATTTAACGATGAAGACAGGAATTTGTTTAACTTTACCCATAATCAATCCTTTGCGGACAGGGGCAGGCTTTATCTAACCTACAGCCGTGTCTCTGACAGTGAATATTTCAATGATTTTGGTTCTACCATCAACCTGACTAGCATCCAGTATCTGGAACGTCGGGCAGATGTAGCGTATAGCGGTAGCTGGTGGAACCTGACAGCCAGGGCCCAGGGTTTCCAAACCGTTGACAGCACCATCCCCCTCACATCTCGTCCATACCAACGGTTACCGCAAGTCCTGTTTAATGCAGCCAGTCCCTTCAAAAACCGGCGACTCAACCTGGCACTCAATTCCCAGGTGGCTTATTTCGACCGGGACGATGATGGTTTTCCGACAGAAGATGTGAATGGCGGACGTTTGCACCTCTATCCCTCGGTGAGCTTACCGATGTACACGCCAGCCAGCTTCTTCATACCGAAAATCGGCGTGCGCTACACCCAATATGATCTCCACGATACGGGCACCCAGTTCAGTTCCAGCCCGAGCCTAACACTGCCGATTACCAGTGTGGATACGGGTCTCTTCTTTGAACGTGATACTCGCCTGCTGGGAAAATCCTTTATTCACACATTGGAGCCCCGTTTGTATTACCTGTATATACCGGACGAGGACCAGTCAGACTTGCCTGTCTTTGACACCGGCATATACAGTTTCTCCTTTGACTCCCTGTTCCGCGAAGACCGCTTCTCCAGTGTTGACCGGGTCGGTGATGCCAACCAGTTTACCCTGGCACTGACATCACGCCTGATCCAAAGCAACAGCGGGCGGGAATTGGGCTATGCAAGCCTCGGCCAGATCTATTACGTGGACGAGCAAGATGTCGTCCTGCCCGGTTCGTTGCCGAATGATAACAGCAGCTCGCCCCTGGTTGCAGAGGTCGGGACCAGTATCCTTGACCAACTTCGCCTGCGGGGCACCATCCAGTGGGACCCAAATGAGGGCAAGACTGAAAAAGTCCTGGCAGCTGCACAATACAACCCGGCAGATAACAAGGTCATCAACCTGGCCTACCGGGTCCGCAGGCCACAGGAAAACCCGACTACCGATATTGAACAGACGGAACTCTCGTTCCACTGGCCCATCACAAGAAAATGGAACGCGCTGGCACGCTGGGTCTATGCCCTGCCGGACAGGAAAAATGTCGACGTATTTGCCGGAATTGAATACGAGAGTTGTTGCTGGGCCTTCCGAACAGTGGCCAGGCGTTTCCTAACCGGGGTCAATGATGAGTATAATACCGGTATATTCTTCCAGCTCGAGCTGAAAGGCCTCGTCGGGCTGGGCACAGGCACAGAAACATTCCTTACTGAAAATATTCCCGGGTTTAAGAGTGAGTTCTAGATTTCAGATTTTGATTCAAAGATTGTTATTAATTACTGGTATCGCCCTGTTTGCCAACAGCCAGGCAGGCGTGCCACTCGACCGCATAGTTGCAGTCGTAAATGATGATGTGGTAATGCAAAGCGAGTTGGAAAACCAGCTTCGGACCGTCAAGGCACAGATTGCAGAAAACCGTACCCAGGCACCGCCAGACCACATCCTGGAACGACAAGTCCTGGAACGACTGATCATTAACAAGCTGCAGCTTCAGTTTGCGGCCAATACCGGTATCCAGGTAGACGATGAAACCTTGAATGCGACCATTGCTAACATCGCGGCTGAAAACGGGGTGAGCCTGACCCAGTTTCGGGACATCCTCGAACGCGACGGCTACAGTTATGAAATGTTCCGCGAAAACATTCGTAACGAGATCACAATTGCCCGGCTGCAACAACGACAGATCGATAACCGCGTCACCATCACAGAGAGGGAAATCAACAACTTCATTGAAAACCAGGGAAACCAGGAAAACCAGGATGAATACCGCCTGTCGCATATTCTGATTGCCTTGCCTGAGGCCCCGACCGCAGCGGAAACTGAACAGGTCAGGGCAAAGGCAGAAAAGGTTTTGCAGGAGATCGAAGCTGGTACTAGCTTTCAGACTCTGGCCATAGAGGTTTCAAACAGTCAACAGGCCCTTGATGGTGGCGACCTCGGTTGGCGTAAGGCGGAAGAGATACCCACCCTGTTTGCGGGTATAGTGAGAACCATGGAAAAGGGCGATATAAGTAACATCATTGAAAGCCCGAGTGGTTTCCATATCATCGAACTAACTGACATTCGTGGTGAACAGCGGGAAAATATTGTCACCCAGACCAAGGCACGCCACATCCTTATCACGCCCAACCAGTTAATGACGGACGACGATGTCAGGGAACGGCTGGACCAGTTACGCTTGCGTATTCTGGCCGGCGAAGACTTCGGGGATCTTGCCCGCGCCCATTCTGAAGATACTATGAGCGCCGTTGATGGCGGTGAACTGAGCTGGGCCAATCCCGGGGATCTGGTTCCGAAATTCGAACAGGAAATGGAAAACCTGGATGAAGGTGAGATCAGCTATCCCTTCAGGACCAGGTTCGGCTGGCATATCATCCAGGTCCTGGAACGCAGACAATACGACAACAGTGAAGACCTGCAACGCACCCGAGCCCGGGAAGCCATCCGCGCAAGAAAGATCGAAGAGGCCCAGCAAAACTGGTTACGCACCCTCAGGGATGAGGCTTATGTCGAATATCGGCTGGATGAGAACTGATCGAAACTGTCCCAGGATAGCACTGACCCCCGGGGAACCAGCAGGTATCGGTCCTGATATTGTTGTCCAGGCCCTGCAAAATGACCTGCCTGCTGAAATCATCGTTGTTGCCGATCCGGACCTGCTGATAAACCGGGCCCGGAAACTGGGCCTGCCATTGCATTTACTGGAATTCTCAGCCGCTAACCCTGCTATTCCCCAGCGCGCCGGTCAGCTTAATATCCTGCCGGTAATACATAAGTTTACTTCATGCCCCGGCAAGCTGGATTTCAGGGATGCCGCTTATGTACTGGAAACCCTGAAGACAGCCTGCAGGGCTTGCCTTGATGGAGTTTTCGACGCCATGGTCACTGCACCGGTGCACAAAGCAAACATCAATGATGCCGGTTACCACTTCATTGGACATACCGAGTACCTGGCTAATCTTTGCGGCGACGCTTTTCCCGTCATGATGCTGGCCAATGAAAAACTCCGGGTCGCCCTGGTCACGACACATGTTCCACTTTCCCGTGTCAGCCAGCACATCACCGGGGAACTGGTCATGAAAGTGATACGAACAGTCTTTCACGATTTGCAATCCCGGTTCGGTATTGCTGATCCTCGAATCCTGGTCTGTGGTCTGAATCCGCATGCCGGAGAAAATGGTCACCTGGGTACGGAAGAAATCGACATCATCATCCCTGCCCTGGAACATTGCAGAAAGGAAGGCATAAAACTCACCGGGCCCTTGCCCGCGGACACGGCCTTTACTCCGGAAAACCTCAAACATACTGATGTCGTAGTAAGCATGTACCATGATCAGGGACTGCCGGTACTCAAGGCACAGGGATTCGGTGAAACCGTCAATATCACCCTCGGCCTGCCGATCATCCGTACTTCCGTCGACCACGGGACCGCCCTGGAACTTGCCGGCACCGGCAAGGCAAATGAGTCGAGCCTGCTGGCGGCAATCTACCAGGCGACCTTGCTGATAAACCAGCAGACAGGAAACCAGGAAGATAAAACCAGCATCCCCGTCAGTGTCAGGTAAATGAACCCGGTTCATCGGCCCCGGAAACGCTTTGGTCAGCATTTCCTGCATGACCCCGGGGTAATAGAACGTTTAATCCGGGCAATCGATCCCCGGCCCGATGACACACTGGTAGAGATAGGCCCGGGTCATGGGGCCCTGACCCGGGAATTACTAAATCAGGTTGAACACCTGCACGTTGTTGAAATTGACCGTGACCTTGTGGCTGCCCTGGAGAAAACCCTGAAGCACACAAACGTGACCATTCATTGCGTCGATGCGCTCAAGTTTGACATTACCAGCATTGGCGACACGGCGCTGCGGATCGTCGGGAACCTGCCCTATAACATTTCCACACCTTTGCTGTTTCACCTGCTGGAAAATGCCGACGTAATCCGCGATATGCATTTCATGTTACAAAAAGAGGTGGTGGACCGCTTGGCAGCCAGTGAGGGTAACAAGCAATACGGGAGACTCTCGGTAATGATGCAGTCCGTTTGCCGGATCGAAAAATTGTTTGATGTTGGTCCCGGCTCCTTTTCTCCACCACCCCGGGTAGAATCCTCGGTTGTACGGCTGGTCCCCGACAGCAAGTTGTCATCACGTATCAGGGATCCGATCCTGTTCCGTGAGCTGGTCAGGGATGCATTTAACCAGCGCCGCAAGACACTGCGTAATGCAATACACAGGCAGCTTGCAGCTAAAGAGATCCAGGCACTGGGGATAGCACCGGATCTCCGCCCCGAAAACCTCACGGTTGAACAGTACATAACACTCTCAAACCACTGTTTTGAAGCTCAAAACGGCTGATTCAGCCTGTGTATAACTCGGTGGCTAGTTATTCAGGCAAGTCACCACCCGTTATCCGGGTGCAAACAGGAGAAATGGCTATTTACCGTTTATTCTCTCTTATTAACAAGTAGTTATAGAATAAAAATTAATACTTACCGGAGTTAACTCGCATAACTTCGGACTGATCAAGCCCCTTTGCCGGCTTGTGTATAACCCTTGGCGGCCAGGCGGCTGCCTGGCTCACGGCAAAATTGGTTTATACTGCCGCCTTTGTTTGTCAGTGAAAGCAGCCCATAACAATAATTAACCAGCAGATGGCAGGTACACCCTTGTACTGGATAAAAAAAACCTCGCAGATTCTTCACGACTTCAATGAATTCACTGGCCGGGCTGTTGCCTGGCTGGTGCTACTGCTGGTCCTGCTCGTCAGTTACGACGTGACCATGCGCTACCTCTTTAACAGTGGTTCGATTGCTCTGCAGGAACTTGAATGGCACCTGTTTTCATTTATTTTTTTACTCGGTGCAGCCTATACCTTCCATCACGACGGCCATGTGCGGCTTGATCTTTTTTACCAAAGCCGCTTTATGTCTGATCGGCGCCGGGCCCTGGTAAACATCTTTGGTGACCTGTTCCTGTTAATCCCGTTTTGCCTGCTGATCATCATCAGTTCCTGGCCGTTTGTATCACAGGCGTTCATACATGCAGAAGCATCACCGGACCCGGGCGGCCTGCCCTGGCGCTGGGTACTCAAGGGTACCATTCCACTGGGTTTTATCCTGCTGATGCTGCAGGGAATTGCCGACCTGCTTAAAAATATCGTCTTGCTTTGTGAGGACCGGTCATGAGCCTCTGGATCGGTGTCATGTTCCTCGCCTTGATCGTCCTCTTGCTGCTGGGCTACCCCGTTGCCCTCACCCTGGGTGCTGTTGCCCTGCTGTTTGGCAGCATCTTTCTGGAATTTGCATTCTTTGATCTGCTGCCTTTGAACATCTGGGGAGTTATGACCAATTTCAGCCTGTTGGCTGTACCACTGTTTATCTTTATGGGCGTAATTCTCGACAAATCCGGACTGGCCGAGGAACTGCTGGAGACCATGGCCTTGTTATTTGGTCGTCTGCGTGGCGGCCTCGCTCTCTCGGTGGTGATCGTCGGTGCACTGTTGGCTGCCACTACCGGTGTTGTTGGTGCCACGGTCGTTACCATGGGCATCATTGCCCTGCCCACCATGCTCAAGCATGCTTACTCACCACAACTGGCCAGTGGCACCATCGCGGCATCCGGTACCCTGGGACAAATCATTCCACCAAGCATCATCCTGATCCTGCTGGGCGATGTAATGGGTGTTCCTGTCGGTCGTCTGTTCATGGCAGCGGTTATCCCTGGGCTGTTACTGGTGGTCTTGTTTTGTATCTATCTGGGCGGTGTGGCCTGGTTTTTTCCCCAATCAGCGCCGGCCTTGAAACAGGACAAATCAAATCACCTCTTTACCCGGGTTATCTTCTCACTGTTACCACCCCTGGTTCTGGTCGTTGCCGTATTGGGTTCTATCTTTTTCGGAATTGCTTCACCAACGGAATCTGCTGCCGTAGGCGCACTCGGTGCCATGTGCCTGGCAGCGAGTCATAGAAAACTTACAATGGCGAACCTGAAAGATTCCATGCGCCTGACCACACGGCTAACCAGCATGGTGTTCCTGATTTTGATCGGTGCCAATGCCTTTGGTCTTGTCTTCAGGGGAATGGGCGGTGATATCATGGTACTGGAGCTAATGACCAACCTGCCCGGCGGGATCTGGGGATTTTTGCTGATCAGTATGTTGCTGGTGTTCGTGCTGGGATTCTTTCTCGATTTTCTGCAAATCTGTTTTATCGTCGTTCCCATTCTTTCCCCGATCGCCCAGCACATGCAGGTTGACCTGTTGTGGTTTGCAATCTTGATAGCCATCAATCTGCAAACGTCATTCCTGACACCGCCATTCGGGTTTTCATTATTTTACCTGAAAGCCGTTGCACCACCCGCAGTCAATATTCACCACATTTACCGCGGCATCATTCCGTTTGTCATACTCCAGTTAATCGGGATCCTGATTCTGATTACTTTCCCTGATTTTGTACTGTGGTTGCCGGACATCATGGACAGGATGCATGGCCTGAAATAGCAAAAAATACAGGCGAACTGATTCAGGCCATCTTCATCTTGAGCAGACTGATCACGGGGACTGTTTTAGGCATAACTCCGCGCCAGATGTAAAATGACTCCGCGGCCTGCTCTACCAGCATCCCAATGCCATCCACTGCCTTGCCTGCTCCCTGCTGCAAGGCCCAACTGACAAAGGCCGTATCACCTTTTGCATAGGCAAGGTCATAGCAACTGGCTTGATCTTTGAGAAGGCCCTCAGGCAATGGTGGTATTTCACCTTTCAGTCCCAGAGATGTGCCGTTGATAACAAGATCAAATGATTGCCCTGGCAGGGAGGAATATTCAACTGCGCTGATATCGCCGTGCGTTAAAAAAAGTTCAACGAGGGTTTGCGCACGCGCCAGGGTGCGATTGGCTATCACTACTCGGGAAGGAGATTCATTCAACAACGGCCCAAGTATGCCGCGTACTGCGCCACCTGCTCCCAGAACAAGAATATCCAGTCCTGCCAGATCAATGTCATTATTAATGGTCAGGTCCCGGATTAAACCAATGCCATCAGTATTATCGCCGAAACAGATGGTGTTATTCTGTTCAAACCAAATAGTGTTTACAGCGCCGGCATGATTTGCTCTTGGAGTCAGCTTGTCTGAAATCCGGCAGGCTTCTTCCTTGAATGGGACGGTGACATTGAGTCCCATACCTCCCTCCGTTCTAAATTCATTGACAGCGCGGGCAAACCCATCAGTATCAACTTCGATTGCCTGGTAGTAAAGTTCCTGCCCGGTTTGTTTCGCAAATTCTGAATGGATTAAAGGTGATTTACTGTGAGAAACGGGGTTCCCCATGACACAGTAATTATCGATGTCTGGATTAATATTATAAGTTGTCATCAATCCGTAAGAATTGATCTGGCGATTCAGGAGCCGCGGGCCTGTAAACCACCCTGAAGGCAATAGGCCTGGACACCTCGTTCACTCAGAAGAAAGGCGCCTGCTGAACTGCGCCGTCCGGTATCACAGTAAAGGATATACTTTTTGTCAGGCTCGAGTTTGTCTGCCTTGATACGAAGGGTAAATAGCGGCATGTTCATACTGCCCGGTAATGCGGAATTTTTATGTTCACTCTCAAGACGAACATCGAGCCAGACAGCGCCATTTTTAACCATTTCCTCTGCCTGCGGGAAATCAACCCAGCTCAACATTGGCTCCTTCAGTAATTCATTGAAATCATCCTTGGACAGTCGCATGAGCACGCCATCTGTCTTCATGGTAACACTGGCATTGCGCTTGGCATCTGACAGGAGAGCCTCTTCACCGAAGGCATCTCCTTCTTTCAGCGTGGCCAGTGTTAATTCGGTTTTTGCCTTGGAACTTCGGGTAACCTTGCATTCGCCGCGCTGAATAATGTAATAGTATTCCCCTTCGTCTCCCTGCCTGACGATAGTTTGTCCGGCAGCAACCGGTATCTCCTTGATGCGCATGAACATGGCCTGGATATTGGCGGGAGGAACCTGGAGGAAGGCCTTGGACTGCAGGATTTGGGTCATCCAGTCGGAACCCCCTTCACGTTTACCCTGCTTATCTGACTGGATTTCATCAACTTCAATACCGGCCAACTGGTCCCAGGTCAGTAATACGTCAAGCAGATCGGCATCTATACGTGTGATCTTGGAAGTAACTTTTGTTTTTGCAGTGTGCCGCTTGGGAATGTGGTTATCCAGCGGATTTCTGGCTGTCTTGGTCCCGGCATCAATAATGGTGGAGTCGCCAGACGCAGTCATTAATTCAACCTGGCCATCAATAAGATACACCTTGTTTTTGTCCAGTTGCCCTTCCTTAAACAGTACCCTACCTGCTGGTACAGTCTCTATCCTGGCTTTGCTGGCCAATTCCTGAAAATTTTCGCCTTGCAACGAATTGACCGGGATCAGCTGTTTTAGAATGGACCTTTCAACGAGTTCTGCCATGAAATTATTATTCAGTCAGTCATTTAAATTGATCCACGAGGGATACTGCCTGACGATTCAAGCAGTAACAAATGATACAGCACTCCGGGAAATCACTGAATAGTCGTGTCCCACTGGACTGGATCAACTTTGCATGCTTGCAAACCCATCAAAAAAACGGGCACCGAAGTGCCCGTTTATACCAGCGTAATGAGACTATTTAAAGAATATAGCCCCGTTCATTGTGCTGGGTCACATCCAGGCCCTCAGTCTCCTGATCCGGGGTCACACGGATACCAAGCACCTTGTCGATAAGGAACAGTATCAACAGAGTTATAGCCCCGCACCAGACCACGGTGGCAATAACACCAGTGAACTGGGTAGCCAGTTGCGCGGAGATGCTGGTTTCCAGACCCAGTCCACCCAGTGATTCCGCAGCAAATACAGCCGTGAGTAACGTACCTAGCATCCCGCCCACACCGTGGACCGGGAAGACATCAAGTGAATCGTCGATCTTCAGTGCCCGCTTCATAAACTGGGTAGCGAAGTAGCAGATTACACCGGCTGATATCCCGATGATCAGACCACCTACTGGACCAACAAAACCGGACGCCGGAGTAATGGTGCCCAGTCCGGCAACCATACCGGTTACGATTCCCAGGACACTGGGTTTGCCGTAACGAATCCATTCACAGGCCATCCAGGCCAGCGAACCCGCGGCTGCTGAAATGTGTGTAACCACCATGGCCATCCCGGCACTGGTTCCAGCGGCAAGCGCACTGCCGGCATTAAAACCGAACCAGCCGACCCAGAGCATGGAGGCCCCGGCCACGGTCAACGTCATGTTATGCGGTGGCATAGCAGTTTCCGGAAAACCCCGGCGTCGGCCAATATAAACCGCAGCAACCACGGCAGCGACACCAGCATTAATATGCACCACGGAACCACCGGCAAAGTCCATGAAACCGCGGTCAGCCAGCCAGCCACCGCCCCAGACCCAGTGACAGATCGGCGCATAGACCAGGGCCAGCCACAAAGTGGTGAACCAGATGACTGCCGAGAATTTCATGCGCTCGGCAAACCCACCCACAATCAGGGCCGGTGTGATGATCGCAAAGGTCATCTGGAACATGAAAAAGACAGTTTCGGGTATGTCGCCACTGACACTGTTCAGACCGATCCCGTCCATGAACAGCTTGCCACCCCCGACCATGCTGTTCGCGCTGCCGCCATCGCCGAAGGCCAGACCGTAAGCAAAAACCATCCACAGGATCGACACTAGGCAGGTGATGGTAAAACATTGCATTAATACCGACAGCACATTCTTGTGCCTGACCAACCCGGAATAAAACAGGGCCAGACCCGGGATTGTCATAAACAGAACCAGCGCCGTGGATGTCAGAATCCAGGATGTGTTGGCGCCATTAATCGCCTCCTCCGCAGCACACACCCCCGCGGATGTCAGCGCAAGGCCCAACAATAATAAGCTTTTCCCCAATTTCGATTGCATTTTCCAAGCCCCCCAATTTTATAAAGCATCCGGGCCGGTCTCACCGGTCCTGATCCGGATCACCTGCTCAAGGTCATAGACGAAAATTTTGCCGTCGCCGATCTTGCCAGTACTGGCAGCCTTGCTGATAGCCTCGATCACAGAATCCACCTGGTCATCATTGATAGCAATTTCCAGCTTGGTTTTGGGCAGGAAATCGATGACATATTCCGCACCACGGTAAAGTTCGGTATGCCCTTTCTGACGCCCAAAACCCTTGACCTCGGTGACTGTCAGGCCGGCAACGCCCAGTTTGGATAATTCATCCCGCACTTCCTCCAGTTTGAAGGGCTTGATGATTGCAGTAAGTAACTTCATAGGAGCTACCCCCGTTGTCTAGGATTGATTTTTTCGATTGTTTGTTATAAACGCACTGTTTTTGTGCGGAAAGAAGAATAGCAATTAATTCGGGCAGGTGCACGCGGTCAATCTCCTCACAAGGAAGTTGTTTTGCCAGACACATAAAAAAACGGGCGCCGCAGCGCCCGTTTTTGTTGTTAATGACTTTTACTGTCTATACGTTGGGTGATCTGGCAGCGGTAAACTCGGGATAAGCCTCGACACCACATTCAGAGATATCGACACCTTCGTATTCCTCTTCCTCGCTGACCCGGATCCCCATGACCATCTTGAGGATAAACCAGGTTACCAGGCTGACGACAAATACCCAGACAAAGATGGTTAACAAACCAACCAGCTGACCGCTGAGGGTAGCATCAGCATCGGTCAGGAGAACCGCCAGGATACCCCAGATACCGACTGTACCGTGGACAGAGATAGCACCGACGGGGTCGTCGATCTTCATCTTGTCCATGGCCAGAATACTGAAGACCACCAGAACACCGCCGGCGGCACCAATCAGGGTGGCCTGCAGGGCAGTCGGGTCGGCAGGTTCAGCTGTGATTGCAACCAGACCGGCCAGAGCACCGTTCAGCGCCATGGTCAGGTCAGCCCTGCCAAACAGTAACTTCGCAGTCAGCAGCGCGGCAATCAAACCACCGGCAGCAGCTGCGTTGGTATTCAGGAACACATAGGCCACCTCGTTAGCCACAGCGATGCCACCCAGTTTCAGGGTCGAGCCGCCGTTGAAACCGAACCAGCCCATCCAGAGGATGAACGTACCCAGGGTAGCCAACGGCAGGTTGGCTCCGGGTATGGCCCTGGATTTGCCATCGGCAGTGTACTTGCCTTTACGTGGGCCCAGCAGAAGAACACCGGCCAGAGCCGCTGTTGCACCTGCCAGGTGAACAATGCCGGAACCGGCATAGTCACTGTAACTCAGTTCATACATGCCGAATACGGAATTGCCGCCCCAGGTCCAGCCACCTTCCATCGGATAGATGAAACCGGTCATGACGATTGCAAAAATAAAGAAGGCCCAGAGCTTCATACGCTCGGCCACTGCACCGGATACGATCGACATGGCGGTTGCCACGAAGACGACTTGGAAGAAAAAGTCCGAGGCCCCGGCGTAAACAGAATCACCGTCAAAGCCGTTTTCCGCAGACGCTGCCAGCGCACCGGCAACATCGAGATTTGCCACGGTTTCCACACCGGAGAGGAACCAGCCGCCGCCGTACATGATGTTATAACCGCAGATCATGTACATTGTGCAAGCGACGGAATATAGCGCAACATTTTTCGTCAGTATCTCGGTTGTGTTTTTGGATCGAACCAATCCTGCTTCAAGCATCGAGAAGCCGGCGGCCATCCACATCACAAAAGCACCCATTACCAGAAAGTAAAAAGTGTCAATTGCATACTGTAGTTCGAAAATTTGATTTTCCACCTTAAGACTCCTGTAAATTAAGTTTGTCTTTGATTAAATAGCCGCATGATTACAAGGCTTCGTTACCGGATTCACCTGTGCGGATCCTGATAACCTGTTCAAGGTCGTAGACGAAAATCTTTCCATCACCAATCTTGCCGCTGTTGGCGGCACTGGTGATCGCTTCGATTACCTTGTCTGTCTGATCATCGGCGACAGCGACTTCAAGTTTGATCTTTGGCAGAAAATCGACGACATACTCCGCCCCACGATAGAGCTCGGTATGGCCTTTCTGACGACCAAATCCCTTGATTTCTGTCACGGTCATGCCCTGAATGCCAATCTCAGACAATGCCTCTCGAACATCGTCGAGTTTGAATGGCTTTATGATTGCTGTGACCAACTTCATGGATAACTCCTCCCGTTTAGTGACCCCCGCCAGATGGCGGGGGGCTTTAAGTAATTAGTTAATTACGAATTAGAAACTACTGGATACCGTGAAGACTGCAGTTGAATCACAGATATCTCCACACTCATTATCATCCAGGTCCGTATCGACATAACTAAGATCGAATGTGAACATGCCCATGTCTTTGGATACACCAACGCTGTAATCGGTGTATGAAGGAACGCCAAATGTCGGTTCGTCATCAATATCGTTATAACCCACATGGGCGCTAAGTGAGAGGCCCCAGACGTTCAATGGCACACCGACATCACCGTAATAGTAGAAAAAGGTGTCTGACTCATTGAAATAGTCCGGGCTGTAATTCAGACCACCGGTAACATCGAACATCCCAAAGTCATAGCTCAATGAGCCATAGACTTCGAAGTAGTCGAAATCATTTCCGCCAGGACCACTGTCATGTCCTGGATAGTAATAGTAGAGACCACCGACATCCCAACCAATACCGTTGAGAATCTCACCGGTAAGGCCGGCATAGTAATCGATCTCCATAGAGGCGTTATCCGGCTCACCCAGACCAAATTCAAGACTGGAAGCCCAGACCCCGGCATAAAAGCCGTAGGGTGCATAACCGTAATCGAAACCACCCTGAATAGCCGGGTCTTCGTTGGTCTGACTGATACCACGGAAGCGGTAGTCTGTAGTAATCGCCACATTGGCACTGAATTCGTGTGGTGATTCAGCCTGAACCGCAGGTGTGGTTATGACCATAGCCGCTAAAAAGGCAGGTATGATTTTCTTAAAGCTCTTTTTCAACATTGTGTTTTCCCCTTTTGCATATTTGCATTAAAGAAACGTAAAAAGTGATGACTAAATAAAAAGCACATCAGTCAATGGCCATTTACTTATGCCAAGTTGTGCGCACGTTCCGTGCCAGCTTGAAAAAGAATCTGGTAATCATATACTTATGCAGAGCCTGTAGTTTTTCTGAGACACTCACTGGGAATGTCAGGCCGGAATCGGCACTTTAAAAGTGCGTTATCCGCCCGTTTGGCACCATACTTGTGCAAGAGGAACCGGGATTCATATCTCCACAGGATGAGTGTTAGACTGTTGTCCCTTTAACATCATATGGGCTGCTGAAAAGACGGTTATGGTCATTAATACTGAAAAGCTGGATGAATTGGTTAATCGAATCATCTCGGGCCTGCCGCGAGACCTTGAACTCGCCAGAAAGGACATCGAGAAAAACCTGAAGTCCGCTATCAGTGCTGGCCTTGCCCGGATGGACCTGGTGACCCGCGAAGAATACGATATCCAACTCGCACTTCTGCAAAGGACCAGGGAAAAGCTGGAGAACCTGGAAAAAAAATTAACCGATCTGGAAGATCAACTGAAAAGACAATAAACCCGACAGTTGTATATATAATGTGTGGCGGTCAGTAAAATACTGCGGGTATTAATTTCGGAAACTACTCCACCGGGACTGTAACAATAAATATTAGGCCATGATGGCCGGGAGAAATCAGGGAAGATGAGTATCGCGATAGTCTACAGCCGGGCCCAGGTCGGCATTCAAGCCCCACTCGTTACTGTCGAAGTCCATCTCAGTCGTGGCCTGCCCAGTCTTTCTATCGTCGGGTTACCTGAGATGGCCGTCAGGGAAAGCAAGGACCGCGTTCGCAGTGCCATTATCAATAATCAGTTCGAATTTCCGTTGCGACGAATCACTATCAACCTGGCCCCGGCGGACCTGCCCAAGGATGGTGGTCGTTTTGATCTGGCCATCGCTATCGGCATACTGGCCGCATCAGGACAATTGCCAAGTAGTTCATTGAAGCATTTCGAATTCATAGGTGAACTCGCACTGACTGGTAAGTTACGTCCAGTGCGAGGCCTGATTCCCGTGGCACGGGCGGCACGCGCGGCGGGACGGGAACTGGTTTTACCTGGGGAAAATTCCGCAGAGGCCAGCCTGGTTGACGCTGCCCGGCTATTGCCCGCTGATCACCTGTTGCAGATATGTGCCCACCTGAGTGGAAAAACAGCAATTGAATATACATTACCCACCCGAACAGATTGCCAATCCCGCAATGAAAAAGACCTGGCCGATGTCCACGGCCAGGCGCACGCACGGCGAGCACTGGAAATTGCTGCGGCCGGACGCCACAACTTGCTGATGCTCGGACCGCCGGGCACGGGCAAAACCATGCTTGCAGAACGCCTGCCGGGAATACTGCCACCGATGAGCGAGGAAGAGGCACTGGAATCAGCCGCACTGGCATCCATCAGTAGTCAGGGTTTCCGGAAAGAACTCTGGCGAATCCGCCCATTTCGCCACCCACACCACACCGCATCCGGTGTGGCCCTGGTCGGCGGCGGTAGTCAACCCCGGCCGGGAGAGATATCACTGGCCCACCACGGTGTCCTGTTTCTGGATGAGTTGCCCGAGTTTGACCGGCGAGTCCTTGAAGTCTTGCGTGAACCCCTGGAATCCGGGCGTATTACCATTTCCCGTGCGGTTCAGCAGGCAGAATTTCCTGCGAGTTTTCAACTGGTGGCTGCCATGAACCCTTGCCCCTGCGGTTATCTCGGGGATGCTTCCGGCCGCTGCCATTGTTCGGAAGACCGGGTCAGACGTTACCGGCAACGCATTTCCGGGCCATTACTGGATCGGATCGATATCCACATCGAGGTCCCGAATATCACCCGGGAGATCCTGCAGGCAAGCAAATCAGAATCCGAAAGCAGTCATGATGTCCGACAACGTGTGTTAGCGGCATGGGACCGTCAGCTGGCTCGCAGTGGTAAAAGCAACCAGTCCCTGAGTAACAGGGAAGTGGCACGATTTTGTGTCCTGGATAAAGCGTGCCGGAATTTCCTGGATGAGGTCATGAGGCAATTGCAACTTTCTGCGCGTGCCATGCATCGAATCATCAAGGTGGCCCGGACGATTTCAGATTTACAGGCTGAAGACAATATTCGGGTACAACACCTGGCCGAAGCAGCTGGTTATCGCCGACTGGATCGTGAAATCAGTTGACAGTGGCGGTTATCGGGCTTGCCTGAGATACAATATTCATGTGAAATAAAAATATGGAAAACATGGACCGCTACAAATTTGCAATAGATGTCGAAACCACTTATGTCCAGGACCAGTCGAGTCCTGAAGATAATCGTTACGTCTTTGCTTATACCATTACTATAACCAATCAGGGCTCGGTGCCGGCACAACTTATGAGCAGGCACTGGGTGATAACCGATGCCAACAACAAGGTCCAGGAAGTAAGGGGTGAAGGCGTGGTAGGTGAACAACCCTACCTGCCACCGGGTGAGACATTTCGCTATACCAGTGCAGCAATGCTTGAAACCCCTGTAGGTTGCATGGAAGGTGAATACCAGATGGTGGCTGAGGACGGCGTAGAATTTGACGCCTTGATTCCTGTTTTTAATCTCTCTACACCCAATATTCTTCACTAGAAACAAACTGCGCCACGCAGTACATAATCCTGGTTTTATTATGAGCACATACGCGATTGGTGATGTACAGGGTTGCTACGATGAACTCTTGCAGCTCCTTAATAAAATCAATTTCAATCCACAAAATGATCAACTCTGGTTTACTGGTGATCTGGTTAATCGTGGACCAAAATCACTTGAAGTCCTGCGATTTGTAAAACAATTGGGCGATTCTGCTATTACGGTGCTGGGCAACCATGATCTGCACCTTTTGGCAGTGGCATTTAACAATACCTCGCTGCGTAAAAAGGATACTCTTGAGGCAGTCCTGGGCGCCCCGGACAGCAAGCAGCTTCTGGACTGGCTGAGAACATTACCCTTGTTTCACCAGGACCAGGGATTTGCCTTGATCCATGCCGGCCTGCCGCCGCAGTGGGACATTACCCAGACTGAGCAAATGGCTGAAGAAGTTGAACGTACCCTGGTGAGCGATCATATTTGTGATTACTTGCATTCCATGTATGGCAATGAGCCACGACGCTGGTCAGAGGCGCTCTCGGGAAATAAGCGACTGCGATTTATTACCAATGCACTGACACGGCTCCGATATTGTGATCAGGACGGTAACTTCTGTTTGGGTGAAGCTGGTCCGCCGGGCACACAACCCGAGCCTTGCCTGCCCTGGTTCATGATAGAGACAAGAAAAACAGCAGGTGAAAAAATCATTTTCGGTCACTGGTCAACCATCTTTCTCGGTAATATCAGCGATTTCAGGATATACAATGTTTTTCCTCTCGATACAGGTTGCACCTGGGGTGGCAAGTTAACCGCGATGCGTCTGGAGGATGAAACCATGTTTCAGGTCGAGTCCCTGCAGCCCAAAAAGTTTGCCTGAAAGCCCCTCTTTATGGTTTGCAAGTACCGGGCGGGTATGTTGTGATAATACGTTTGAATAATTAAATCAATCTCTTGCGGAGGAAAACATGGAGCTTTTCGAGCGTCTCGAATCAAACGTACGTGCCTATTCCCGGGTCTTCCCTGTCATTTTTGACAAGGCCAAGAACGCCCACCAGTTTGATGAGGCCGGCAATCGCTACATTGATTTCTTCGCTGGTGCAGGCGTTCTGAATTTCGGCCACAACAACGAGCAAATGAAACGTGCCCTGATTGACTATCTCTCTGAAGACGGGGTCACACACAGCCTGGACATGTGTACCACGGCAAAGAAAATCTACATGGAAGCTTTTGAATCCATCATCTTGAAACCACGCAAGATGGATTACAAGATGCAGTTTACCGGGCCCACGGGCACAAACGTTGTCGAAGCAGCCCTGAAACTGGCGCGCAAAATTACCGGCCGCCGCCAGGTAGTCGCATTCACTGATGGCTTTCATGGCATGACCCTGGGTTCCCTCGCCTGCACAGGCAACCAGTTATTTCGCAACGCGGCTGGCGTTCCACTGGAACATGTAACACGGGTAGCCTTCGAGGGCTATGCCAACAACGGCACCGAGTCACTCGACCAGTTAAGAACGCTCTATAATGATCCTTCCAGTGGCATGACGCCCCCCGCTGCTTTCCTGGTTGAAACCATACAGGCTGAAGGTGGTGTTAACCTGGCCAGCAAGGAATGGCTCCAGGCCTTGCAGTCATTAGCCAGGGAATTCGGCAGTCTGTTAATCATAGATGATATCCAGGTTGGTTGTGGACGTACTGGACGCTATTTCAGTTTTGAAGGTTTGGATCTTGATCCGGATCTGATTTGCCTGGCAAAAGGCATCGGTGGTTACGGGACTCCTATGGCCATGATGTTAATCAAACCGGAACATGATGCCTGGAATCCCGGTGAACACACCGGGACATTCCGTGGTCAAAACCTGTCGTTTGTTGCCGGAACTGAAGCACTCCGCTATTTCGAAAATGATAAGTTCCTTGATGAGGTCACCAGAAAAGGCAAGATAATTGAAAACAATCTTGCAAAGATTGTTAAAAAACATTCAGGAAGTTTTTGTACAGCGGATAAATGCAAGTGCCCTGGCAGACCTCCAATGCAACATCGTGGCCGCGGTATGATTCATGGCTTATGTGTGGGTAATGGCAAACTGGCTGCGGCAATCGTCAAAACCTGTTTTGAAAACAAACTGATCGTGGCAAGTTGTGGTCCGGAGGGTCGCATACTCAAACTCATTCCACCATTAACTATAGAAGATGAGGTATTGGAAGAAGGTCTGAAAATATTCGAGTCAGCTGTAGACGAGGTATGCAAGTAATGAGGCAGCGCGATGACATGACCTTCCCCATGGTAGAGCACGAACGGCGATTATCCGAATTGCGAAAACGCATGGAGGAACGATTGCTGGATGCTGTCATCATTTCCGATCCGGAAAACCTGTTTTACCTGACCGAATACCAGACTACCGGATACAGTTATTTCCAGTGTGTGGTCGTACCGCTCGTAGGCGATCCCTTTATGGTCATGCGTCAGATAGAGTCTTCCAATGTCTACGCCCGCAGCTGGGTCGAGGAAATTGAATATTACCCGGACACCGGTGATGCAATACAAACACTTTATTCCAGCCTGAAGAAATGCGGACTGGATAACAAGCGTATTGGTTACGAACGTAATAGCTATTTCTTTCCGGCCTACCAACAGGACCGTGTCCGCACGGCTCTGGATCACCATAACCTGATTGACTGTTTCGGTATTGTCGAGGAAGGCCGTATCTGCAAATCGGAACTCGAAATTGATGTAATGAAGAAAGCAGCAACCGCCACTGAAGCTGGTGTGCGTGCAGGAATTGATTCAATAGAAGCAGGGGTTACTGAAAACGATGTCGCTGCTGCCATCAGCGACGCCATGTTTCGTGCTGGCGGGGAATATCCGGCCGTAATGCCTTATGTGACATCAGGCCCACGGTCCATGATAGGACACGCAACCTGGGAAGGTCGTGAAATCCTGGACGGTGATCATGTGTTCATCGAGGTCGGCGGCTGTTTCCGGCGCTATCATACCGCGATGATGCGTACCATTTGTGTGGGGAAACCCAATGCCTCCATGCGTGAGGCCGAACATGTCATGCTGAATACCCTGGATGAACTCCATACCTTTATCAAACCAGGCGTTACCGTGTCTGATGTCGATAACCTCGCCCGGAACATGATCAATGAAAACAATACCGGGGCCTACCTCATCACCCGTGCCGGTTATTCCATCGGCATTGCCTTTGCCCCGAGCTGGGACGAAGGTTACATGCTCAGTCTGAAACAGGGTGATGCAGCCGTATTGAAGACCGGCATGACTATCCATCTCATTCCCTGGATGTGGGGGATCGACGGCAACAAGACGGCAGGTATCTCCGATACCATTTACATTACAGAAGATGGTTGTCAGTCCTTCTTCACTCTCGACAGACACTTCGTCATCAAGTAACCGGTTTCGCAGGCCCCAGCCAGATTTGCTTGGCGTTCACAAACTCCTTGATGCCATGCGGTCCGAGTTCCCGGCCATAACCAGAGTGCTTGATCCCGCCGCTGGGTAAGCGGGGATCAGTCTTCACCAGACCATTGATGGCCACCTGACCGGTTTCCAACCTGTTAGCAATCTCGATACCACGCTCGGTCGTGGTCCAGACACTACCGGCGAGACCATAATTACTTTGGTTGGCAACGGTGATGGCCTGCTCGGCATCCCTAACCGGCATCACTGCGGCAACCGGACCAAAAGTTTCTTCGCAAAATGCCTTGCTGTCATGGGGAACATCAACCAGCAATGTCACCGGGTAAAAATATCCCGGGCCATCCGGGACGATACCGCCTAACAAACAGCGGGCACCGGAATCCACCGTATTCTTGACCTGTTCATCCAGGGTATCTCTCAGGTCCGCACGTGCAATCGGACCAACGTCAGTTGATTCCTCTGAGGGATCACCCACTTTCAGTGCAGACAGTCGCTCCTTGAACTTCTCAATAAACTGATCGTAAATCGATTCTTCGACCAGGATACGCTTGGCTGCAATACAGGACTGGCCCGCATTGATAATCCGCATAGTGGTGATAACCTCTGCGGCCTTGTCCAGATCAGCGTCGGCAAGGACGATAGCGGGATCTGAACCACCCAATTCAAGTACTGAAGGTTTTATTTCACTGCCGGCAATTTCTGCTACCTTGCTGCCGCCTTTGGACGAGCCCGTAAAAGACACTGCCTGGACACGATCGTCCCGGATTACAGCCTCGACTTCTTCTGTTTCAATAAATATAAATTGCAAGACGCCGGGTGGAAGTATCTTTCCGGCATGTTCAGCGAGTGCGCTGGCACACCCAGGCAGATGTGGATCATGTTTGATTATCACCGTATTGCCCGCCATCAGTGCCGGAGCCGCAACACGGGACATCAACCACAGTGGCGCATTCCACGGCAGGATACCGAGCACTGTTCCCAAAGGCTGGTAATGTACCCAGCTACGGGTGGCATCGGACTCAATAATTTCATCAGCAAGATAAGCTTCTGCATGCGTGGCATAGTGATCAAAACACATGGCACATTTTTCAACCTCGGGCAGCGCTTCCTTGACCGGTTTCCCCATTTCACGGGTCATAAGTTCACCCAGGCGGACCTTGTCATCACGCAATGAGTTCGCGAAACTGTGTAGCAACTTGGCCCGCTCGCTGAATGATTTTGTTTTCCAGTCACTGAACGCATGTTTTGCAGAATCCAGTTTCCGGTTTACTTCATTCCTGTTATCCGTCT